>NZ_CANKWH010000001.1 GCF_947487305.1 uncultured Paracoccus sp.
GGGTTGAGTTCCGCGACGGCGTCCGCCACATTCAAGCTGCCGCCTGATCAAGCGTCACCAACTTTCGAGCATATCTCACCGGCGAATTCGACTGACCCGAAGGCGGCCTAAGCCGCCTTGTCCTCGGCCCGGGTCAGCATCCCGAAGAGGTCGCGCGGATCATCGGGGTCGGCCAAGAGGTCCAGCTCCTGGTAAAGCCCGGTCCCCTGCAACTGATCGCGGATATATCGCAGGGCCGAAAAATCCTCGGTGGCAAAGCCCACGCCGTCGAAAAGTGTGATCTGGCGTGCATCGCGGCGGCCTTGGGCGGTGCCGCTGACGACCTGCCAGAATTCGGTCACAGGGAAATCCTCGGGCATCTGCTGGATCTCGCCCTCGATCCGGGTCTGCGGCGGATATTCGACGAACACATCCGAACGGGTCAGAATACCCGGATGCAGTTCCGTCTTGCCCGGGCAGTCGCCGCCGATGGCGTTGATATGGACGCCTGCCCCGACCATGTTGTCGCTGAGGATCGTGGCATATTGCTTGTCGGCGGTGCAGGTGGTGATGATCTGCGCGCCCAGGATGGCCTCTTCCGCGGTCTTGCAGGCGGTCAGTTCAAAGCCCCGACCGGCCAGGTTGCGCATCGCCTTGGCGGTGGCGCGCGGGTCGATGTCGTAAAGCCGCAGCTTGGTCACGCCGCAGATCGCCTGCATCGCCAGCGCCTGGAACTCGGATTGCGCGCCATTGCCGATCAGCGCCATGGTATCGGCCCCTTCGGGCGCCAGGTATTTGGCCACCAGCGCCGAGGTCGCGGCCGTGCGCAAGGCGGTCAGCAGCGTCATCTCGGTCAGAAGCACCGGGTAGCCGGTCGCCACATCGGCCAGTAGGCCGAAGGCAGTGACGGTCTGCAGCCCCTCGCGGGTGTTCTTGGGATGGCCGTTCACGTATTTGAAGCCATAGGTCTCGCCATCCGAGGTGGGCATCAGTTCGATCACGCCTTCCTTGGAATGGGCGGCGACGCGGGGGGTCTTGTCGAACAGCTCCCACCGGCGGAAATCATCCTCGATATAGCCGGCCAGACCGGAGAGCATCTCGGCCACGCCGATCCGGTTCACCAGCCGCATCATGTTCTCGACGCTGACGAAGGGCACGAAGGCCAGTTCAGAGGGTTTGGGGGCGGTCATCTTGGGTCTCTTTCTCGGGTTACGCCTATCATCCACCACGCAGATTGCAGGCGACATATCGAACCTGATGGATTTTCGCGGGTTTGCTGTGCATATTGCGGGCGTTGTCTGTACAAATTGCAGGAAACCCGCATGCACCGCAGCGCTGCCAAGCCGATTTTCGACGATCTCGACCGCCAGTTGATCGCGCTGTTACGCAAGGACGGCCGCGCCCCGGTGGCCAAGCTGGCCGAGATCATGGATGTCTCGCGCGGGACGGTGCAGACCCGGCTGGACCGCCTGTTATCCTCGGGCGCGCTTCTCGGGTTCACCGCCCGCGTGCGCGAGGATTACGACGACAATGCCGTGCGCGCGGTGATGATGATCGAGGTGGCGGGCCGCAACACCAGCCATGTCATCAACCGTCTGCGCGGCCTGCCCGAGCTGCACACGCTGCACACCACCAGCGGCAAATGGGATCTGGTGGCCGAGATCGTGGTCGAGAACCTGACCGAATTCGACCGCATCCTGCGCGAGGTGCGGCTGGTCGACGGGGTGATGAACAGCGAGACCAGCATCCTGCTGTCGAGTATCTGAGAGAAAATTCTTCTCTTTTGCGTCGATATCCCCGGGAATCGCCGCCCCTCATTGCGATTTATCAACCGAACCGCCACCTCTCCTGCTGCGTTTCCTCGGTGGAGGTCACCATGCGTTACCATCAGGGCCGGTTGATCGACCATGTTCATCTGCGGGTCAGCGATTTCGACAGGTCGGTTGAATTTTACACAGCGATTTTCGAAGCACTGGGCGTGGCGGACCATGCCCATGTCGGGCGCGACTGGATGGAGCTCGACGAGCTTTACATCGATGTCGCCGGCTCGCGGCAGATCGTCTCGCAGGTCCATATCGCCCTGCAGGCCGCAGACCGCGCGGCAGTGGATCGCTTCCACGCCGCAGGTCTGGCAAACGGCGGGCGCGACAATGGCCCGCCGGGGCTGCGCGACTATCACCCCGATTACTACGCCGCGTACCTGCTGGACCCCGACGGCAACAATATCGAGGCCAAGGTGGATGGCCGGGTGCGCCGACGCTCGGCCGGCTCGGTCGATGTCGAGACCGACTGATCCTCAGCCCAGATCGGCGCCGAGGCCCTGCATCAGCGGGATGAAATCGGGGAACGAGGTCATGATCGGGCTGCCGTCATCGACGCTGACCGGCTGATCGGTGGCGAGGCCCAGAACAAGGAAGGACATGGCGATGCGGTGATCCAGATGCGTGACCGCGCTGGCGCCGCCCGGCACGCGCGGCGCGCCATGGACGGTCATGCTGTCCGGGGTTTCCTCGACGGTGACGCCATTGGCTTCAAGACCCCGCGCCATCGCATCGATCCGGTCGCTTTCCTTGACCCGCAACTCCGCCACCCCGTTCATCACCGACTTGCCTTCGGCAAAACTGGCGATGACCGAGAGGATCGGGAATTCGTCGATCATGCTGGCGGCGCGATCGGCGGGCACCTCGACGCCCTTCAGCGGGCCGTGGCGCACCAGCAGATCGGCCACCGGCTCGCCGCCTTCCTCGCGCGGGTTCTCGAAGGTGATGTCCGCGCCCATCTCGAGCAGCGTGACGTAAAGCCCGTCCCGCGTCGGATTGCGGCTGACGCCCGGCACGCGGATTTCAGACCCCGGCACAATCAGCGCCGCCGCCACCGGGAAGGCCGCGCTGGAGGGGTCGCGCGGCACCGCGACAGGCTGACCCTTGAGTTCCGGCCGCCCGGTCAGGGTGATGACATGGCCTTCCTCGGTCTTCTCGGTACGGATGGTCGCGCCAAAGCCGGCCAGCATCCGCTCGGAATGGTCGCGGGTCGGCTCCGCCTCGATCACCACGGTCTCGCCCGGGGCGTTCAGCCCGGCCAGAAGCACCGCAGACTTGATCTGGGCCGATGCGACCGGGGTCTTGTAGCGGACCGGCAGCGGATCGAGCGCGCCGGTGATGGTCACGGGCAACCGCCCGCCCTCGCGCGCGGTGATCTGGCTGCCGAACAGCGCCAGCGGATCGGTGACGCGGCCCATCGGGCGCTTGGACAGGCTGACATCGCCGGTGAACGTGGCGGTGATCGGCGTGGTCGCCATCGCCCCCATGATCAGCCGGACGCCGGTTCCCGAGTTGCCGCAATCGATCACCCCCTCGGGCTCGGCAAAGCCGCCGACGCCGACGCCGTGGACGACCCACTCGCCCTCGCCCACGCGCTGAACGTCAGCACCGAAAGCGCGCATGGCCTTGGCGGTGTCCAGCACGTCCTCGCCTTCCAAGAGGCCGGTGATCCGGGTCTCGCCCACCGACAGCGCGCCAAGGATCAGCGCGCGGTGGCTGATCGACTTGTCGCCCGGCACCTGTGCTTCGCCGGTCAGCGGGCCCGAGCGGCGGGCGGTCATCGGGCGGGGGTCGGTTCCGTGGGACATGGGGATTCCTCGTGATTGCGCGGCTCTTTTACCGCTAGCACCCGGCACCCGCCACCACCTTCTTGCGGCGGGGTGACGCAGTTCCTAGAACCGGGCGAAGAAGGAGATCCCGATGGACGAGTTGAACGCGCTGACCGCGCTGGCCGATCCGCAGAAGGCCGCCGAGATGGCCGCCTATCACAAGGCCGAGCGCCCCTATCTCGGCGTGCCGGTGCCAGCGGTCGAGGTGCTGGTGGCCGAATGGCGGGCGGCGCGCGACCTGGCGGGCCGCGTGGCGCTGGCCGATGCGCTGTGGAAAAGCAATGTCCACGAGGCGCGGGTGGCGGCGGCAAAACTGCTGACGCAGGCGCGGCTGCCCGATGACGGCGCGGTCTGGGAACTGCTCGCCAGTTGGGTGCCCGATTTCGATGGCTGGGCGCTGGCCGATCACGCCATGTCGGCGGCCTCGCGCCGGCTGGTCGCCCATCCCGAACGGCTGGATCAGGTCGAGGGCTGGACCCGCTCGGACCACATCTGGACCCGTCGGGCGGCGCTGGTCGGCACCCTGCCCTGGGCGAAGATGAACAACCCCAAGCCCGATGACCTGACCCGGCGCGAGCGGGTGCTGGGCTGGGCGGGGGGGATGGTGGATGACCGCGAGTGGTTCATCCAGAAGGCCATCGCCTGGTGGCTGCGGGACCTGTCGAAACGCGACGCGCCGCGCGTGCGGGCGTTTCTGGACGAACACGGGGCGCAGATGAAACCCTTCGCCCGGCGCGAGGCCGGGCGGCTGGTTCCGGGCGAGGCGTCCTAGGACTTGAACACCTCGAGCGTCGGCAGGTCGGTCAGCGACACGCCTAGCAATTGCAGCGCGGGCAGCGAGACCTGAGAGCCGGCGCTGGCCGGGCCATCCAGCGGGATCAGATCGACCTTGGCGGATTTGCCATTGGCCGGGTTGACGATCCGCCCGACGCCGCGCGACTTGACCAGCGGGGTCTTGATCCAGAAGCCGGGCTCGGTCGCATCGCCAAGCGAGGCCACGGTGCTGCCCAGCTTGGTTTCCGCTTCGGCTGACGGCGCGGCGGCGGCGGCGCGCTGTTCGGTGGTGGTGGTGTTCAGCGAGGCGGCACTGGCCCGCGCGGCCGGGCGCGGGGCGGGCGCGCGGGTGATGGCGGCGGCGGCCTCGATCTTGGCGGCGGTGGCGGCATCGACCGGGGCGTCGGTCTTTGCCGTGGTGGTCGCGGTGCCGACCGGGCGGGATGCGGTGGTGCTTTGCAGACCGGTGCAACCGGCCAGCGCGATCGCCGGCGTCAGCAGCAGCAGGGTGCGGAACGGGGTCATCTGTAACCTCCTCCAGAGTGTTTTGCCGGCAGCCTAGATGTGCCGCGGCAAAGCGTCCACTGGCGGCTGCGTCATCGGCGGAACCTTGTGCCAAGCCTGCCACGCGACTACATGTCAGCTTATGGACATGATGCCGCTGATCGATCCCTTTGCCCGCCCGATCACCTATCTTCGGGTGTCGGTCACCGATCGCTGCGATTTCCGCTGCACCTATTGCATGACCGAGCACATGCAGTTCCTGCCGAAAAAGGAACTGCTGACGCTGGAAGAGCTGGACCGGCTCTGTTCGGCCTTCATCGGCTTGGGTGTCCGCAAGCTGCGCATCACCGGCGGAGAACCGCTGGTCCGGCGCGGCATCATGGATTTCTTCCGCCAAGCCTCGCGCCACCTGGGCGAGGGTCTGGACGAGCTGACCCTGACCACCAACGGCAGCCAGCTGGCGCGTTTCGCGGGTGAGCTGGTCGATTGCGGCGTGCGGCGGATCAATGTCTCGCTGGATACGCTCGACCCCGACAAGTTCGCCGCCATCACCCGCTGGGGCCGGCTGGCGCAGGTTCTGGACGGCATCGAGGCGGCCAAGCGCGCCGGGATGCGGGTCAAGATCAATGCCGTGGCGCTGAAGGGTTTCAACGAACCGGAACTGTTCGATCTGGTCGCATGGTGCGCCGAGAACGACCACGACCTGACCTTCATCGAGGTCATGCCGATGGGCGAGATGGGCGAGGAACAGCGGCTGGACCAATATTGGCCGCTGTCGGACCTGCGGACCCGGCTGGCCGAACGCTTTACCCTGATCGATCTGGCCGAGCGGACCGGCGGGCCGGCCCGCTATGTCCGGCTGCAGGAGAGCGGGCAGAAGATCGGCTTCATCACGCCGCTGACGCATAATTTCTGCGAAAGCTGCAACCGGGTGCGAGTGACCTGCACCGGCGAGCTTTACATGTGCCTCGGACAGGAAGACCGCGCCGACCTGCGCGCGCCCCTGCGCGCCAGCAACGATGACGCGGCGCTGGTTGCGGCGATCCGCGAGGCGATCACTCGCAAGCCCAAGGGCCATGATTTCGACTATTCCCGCCAGACCGTCGCCGGCCAGGTCAGCCGCCACATGAGCCATACCGGCGGCTGAAGCCACGCAGAAGAAAGGTCACCCCACGAGAGCCCCCGAGGGGGAACCGGGGGCCGTGGGGTGCCTCGCTTCGAAGGGTGCGGGGAGTGCGCCCCCGCCCCTGCCACCGTCTTCGCACAGCCGGATTAAGATCAGGTAAAGCCGCGCGCGCCCTCAGAGGTTCGACGGTGCCAGCATCCCCTGCCCCAGGATGTGATCGGCCGCCTTCTCGCCGGTCATGATCGAGGGCGCATTCAGGTTGCCATTGGTGATCCGCGGGAAGATCGAGCTGTCGGCCACCCTGAGCCCCTTGACGCCGATCACCCGCAACTCGGGATCGACCACCGCATCCGGATCATCTGACGAACCCACCCGCGCGGTGCCGCAGGGGTGATAGGCCGATTCGGCGTGCTCGCGGATGAAGGCGTCGATCTGGGCATCGGTCGTGACCGCCGCGCCCGGCTGGATCTCGTCGCCGCGATAGTCGTCAAAGGCCGATTGACCGAAGATCTCGCGGGTCAGGCGGACGCAGGCGCGGAACTCGGTCCAGTCATCGGGATGGGACATGTAGTTGAAGCGGATCTCGGGCGCGGTCTCGGGATCGCCCGAGACCAGCCGCACCGTGCCGCGCGATTTCGACCGCATCGGCCCGACATGGGCCTGAAACCCATGCCCCTCGGCCGCCGCCTTGCCGTCATAGCGCACGGCCAGGGGCAGGAAATGGTACTGGATATCGGGATAATCCACCTGGTCCGACGAGCGGATGAAGCCGCAGCTTTCGAACTGGTTCGAGGCGCCAAGACCGGTTCGCCGCAACAGCCATTCGGCACCGACCCGGCCCTTGCCGAAAAAGTTGTAATAGGAGAACAGCGTGACCGGCTTGGTGGCGCGGTATTGCATGTAGATCTCGAGATGGTCCTGCAGGTTCGCGCCGACCCCCGGCCGGTCGGCGCGCAGCGCGATGCCGTGATCCTTCAGATGCGCGGCCGGGCCGATGCCCGAAAGCATCAGCAGTTTCGGGGTGTTGATCGAACTGGCCGACAGGATCACCTCGGCCCGCGCGCGGATCACCTCGGTCCGGCGACGGCGGGTCAGCTCGACGCCCACAGCCCGATCCCCCTCGAACACCACGCGCCGGGCGAAGCCGGTGATCACCTGCAGCCGCCCCGAGCGCATCGCCGGGCGCAGATAGGCATTGGCGGCTGACCAGCGGCGACCGTTCCAGATGGTCGCCTCCATCGGCCCGAACCCCTCCTGCTCGGCGCCGTTATAGTCGGGGGTCAGCGGGTAGCCGGCCTGTTCCCCCGCCGAGATGAATGCATCGAACAGCGGGTTCTTGCGCGGGCCGCGCGTCACATGCAGCGGGCCGTCGGTGCCGCGATAGTCCGAGGGACCGTTGCCGCCGTGCCATGTCTCCATGCGTTTGAAATAGGGCAGCACGTGGGCATAGTCCCAGCCCTCCGCCCCGCTGTCGGCCCAATGGTCGAAATCGGCGCGGTTGCCGCGCACGAAGACCATGCCGTTGATCGAGGAGGACCCGCCCAGCACCTTGCCGCGCGGCGTCGCCAGTCGGCGATTGCCGAGATGCGGCTCGGGCTCGGACGAGAAACCCCAGTCATAGCGCGCCATGTTCATCGGATAGCTGAGCGCGCCCGGCATCTGGATGAAGGGGCCGTAATCGGTGCCGCCGAACTCGATCAGCGCGACCGAACGCCCGGCCTGAACCAGCCGATAGGCCAGCGCACAACCGGCCGAACCGGCGCCGACGATGACATAATCCGCCTCTGCCATCATGCCCTCAACGCGTCATAGGAGACCATCACATGCTGGCGATAGGCCGGGCGGTCCTGCAACCGTGCATACCAGCCCTCGACCACCGGGCGCGGTCGGCGCGGCAGGTCCAGCGTGAACCAGCGATAGAGATAGTGGCCGGCGATGATGTCGGCGAGGGTGAAGTCCGGCCCGGTCAGCCAGTCGTGCTGGTTGAGCTGCGCCTCGATCATGTCGAGCGACTGTTCCCACCGGGCGATATTGGTGTCCAGTTGCTTGGCGTCCCGCTCGGCCTCGGGGGTGCGGACGGAAAGCCAGAAGACCGGGTAGGTGAAATGGTTGGCGCCCTCGTGCTTGGCCCATTCGGCCCACATGTCCACCCGCGCCCGCGCCACCGGATCGGCCGGCCAGAAGGCCCCGCCATCGCCATAGCGGCTGGCGAGATAGCGCAGGATGGCGCAGCTTTCCCACAGCACCAGATCGCCGTCCTTCAGCGTCGGCACCCGGCCATGCGGGTTCATCGCCCGGTAGTCGGCCGTGTCCAGCTTGCCGAAGCGATGGCCCGCATCGATGCGGTTGACCGGCAGGCCCAGCTCGGCCGCGCCCCACATGACCGCCTGAACATTGGAACTGTCGGCGCGGCCCCAGACGGTGATCGGCTCAGTAGGGCGCATCGACGCCCCCCATGCCGACATAGACCGATTTCACCTGCGAGTAATGCTCGATGGCGGCGGCGGAATTCTCGCGTCCCAGACCCGAGAGCTTCACCCCGCCAAAGGGCGCCTCGACCGGGGTGAGGTTATAGGCGTTGATCCAGCAGGTCCCGGCCTCGAGCCGCGCCGCGACGCGATGGCCACGGGAAAGATCGCGGGTAAAGACCCCGGCGGCAAGACCATAGGGCGTGGCATTGGCGCGGGCGATCACCTCGTCCTCGTCGCTGAAACTCAGCGCGGTCAGCACCGGGCCAAAGATTTCCTCGCGGGCAATCGCCATCTCATCGGTGGCGTCGGCAAACACCGTCGGCGGAACAAAGGCTCCCTCGCCCGGGCCGCCCGCCACCAGCCGCGCGCCCTCGGCCTGACCGGCGGCAATCGCCTCGCGGATCTTGGCGGCCTGCGCGGCATTGATGATCGGGCCGAACTGCGTTTGCGGGTCGCGCGGGTCGCCGATGCGGACGGTGGCGATACGTTCGGCCAGACAGTCCAGGAACCGCTCGCGGATGCCCTCCTGTACGAAGACCCGCGTGCCGTTCGAGCAGACCTGGCCCGAGGAATAGAAGTTCGCCATGATCGCGGCGCCGACAGCGGCCTCGAGATCGGCATCGTCGAAGACGATCAGCGGCGACTTGCCGCCCAGTTCCAGCGTCACGTGGCGCAGTCCCTCGGCGGCGGCGGCATAGACGCGCTGGCCGGTGGCGACCGAGCCGGTCAGCGAGACCTTGGCCACCCGCGCATCCGTGGTCAGCGCCGCGCCCACCGCGCCGCGCCCCTGCACCACGTTGAAAAGCCCGGCGGGCAGCCCGGCCTCGGTGAAGATCTCGGCAAGTTTCAGCGCGCCGAGCGGGGTTTCCTCGGAAGGTTTGAAGACCATGGCATTGCCCATGACCAGCGCCGGGGCCGATTTCCAGCAGGCGATCTGGCTGGGATAGTTCCACGCCCCGATCCCGGCGCAGAGGCCAAGCGGCTCGCGGATGGTATAGACCCAGTCGCGGCCAAGCGGAATCATCTGGCCGGTCAGCGTCGCCGCCAACCCGCCGAAATACTCCAGCGCCGCCGCCCCGGATTCCCAATCCGCCACCAGCGTTTCCTGCAGCGGCTTGCCGGTGTCCAGCGTCTCGAGCATCGACAGTTCTTCGTTGCGTTCCCGGATGATCGCCGCCGCGCGTTGCAGCACCCGGCCACGCTCCACCGGGGCCAGCGCCGCCCATGCGGGCTGGGCGCGGCTGGCGGCGGCGCAAGCCTCGGCCACCTGCGCAACGCTCGCCTCGTGCAACAGCGCGATCTGGCTGCCGTCATAGGGGAACAGCACCGGCAGGGCGGCGCCCTGCCCCTCGACAAAGGCGCCGTCGATGTAGAGGCTGGCCCTGGGCTGGGTCTCAATGGTCATTTCAGGATCTCGTTCAGATAATCATCGATCATGCGGATCGCCGCCGCGCCATCGGCAGGGCCACGGCCAAGGGCGGCGCGCAGGTAAACCCCGTCGATCAGCGCCGCCAGCGTGTCGGCCACGCGCTCGGGCCGGTCGGTCAGCGGTCGCAAGGCCACCAGAAGGTTCGAGCGCAGCCGGCGGTGATAGACCGTCAGCAGCCGCGCGGCCTGATCGTTCACCCGCGACAGCGCATAGAAGTTCAGCCAGGCGCTGATCACCTCCTGGTGAAAGTTCGGCTCGTCGAAGCTGGCGGCGATGATCGCGTCCAGCCGCTTGCGCGGCGCCACCGCCGGCAACCGCTCGCGCACCGAATCGCGGTATCCGTTCAGCACATGGCGCATCGCGGCAAGGAACATCTGGTCCTTCGAGCCGAAATAATGATGCGCCAGCGCCGAGGACATGCCGGCCTCGCGGGCGATCTGGGCCACCGTCACATCAAGACTGCCCGCGCGGCCCACGGCCGCAATTGCCGCGTTGATCAGCGCGGCTTTTCGGATAGGCTCGGCCCCGAGCTTGGGCATGGGATCACACCCCTCGCTTAAGAAAAAAGTTGCGTCTTTAGCGCGTATCAGGTTTTTAATTGACTGGTCAATCAACAAAACAGGGAGATAAACATGACACTCACCCGCATCATCGCCGCCGCACTGGCCGCCACCGCACTGGCCGGCCCGGCGCTGTCGCAGGAAGCCGAGGACTGCAAATCCATCGTCTTCTCGGATGTCGGCTGGACCGACATCACCGCCACCACGGCGGTGGCGACGACGATCCTGCAGGCGCTCGGCTATGATACCGAGATCAAGGTCCTGTCGGTGCCGGTGACTTACACGGCGCTGTCGACGGATGATGTGGACGTGTTCCTTGGCAACTGGATGCCGACGATGGAGGCCGACATCGCCCCCTACCGCGATGCGGGCACGGTCGACACGGTGCGCACCAACCTGACGGGCGCGAAATACACGCTGGCCACCAACAAGGCCGGCAAGGACCTGGGCATCGACAGTTTCGAGAAGATCGCCGAGCACAAGGATGCGCTGGACGGCAAGATCTATGGCATCGAGCCGGGCAATGACGGCAACCGCCTGCTGCTCGACATGGTGGCCGGGGACAAGTTCGGTCTGGGCACCTTCGAGGTGGTCGAGTCGAGCGAACAGGGGATGCTGGCGCAGGTCACACGCGCCGATCAGGCCAGCCAGCCGATCGTCTTTCTGGGCTGGGAACCCCATCCGATGAACGCCGCGCATGAACTGACCTATCTGGAAGGCGGCGACGAGGTCTTCGGCCCCAACCTCGGCGGTGCCGAGGTGGCGACGAATACCCGCGCCGGCTATGTCGCGGCATGCCCCAATGTCGGGAAATTCCTGCAGAACCTGGAATTCACCCTGGCGCTGGAGAACGAGGTGATGGGCAAGATCCTGAATGACGGTGCCGACCCGGCCGATGCCGCCAAGGACTGGCTGACCGCCAATCCCGATGCCGCCACCCCTTGGCTCGACGGCGTGACCACCTTCGACGGCGGCGATGCCAAGGCGGCGCTGACCGAGGCGCTGGCCGGATGATCCGGCGCGCGGCATGGCTTGCGGTGGCGCTGGCTGTGCCGCTGCCGGCAACTGCATGGGCCGAGGTGCCGGATCAGGCGGGCTGGAACGCAGCCCGCCAATCCGTCGATCTGGGCGATGGGCTTGTCGCCGGCTATGTGGAGCTTGGCGCCGATCCGGCCGCGGCGATCGGCACGCCCATCGTGCTGATCCACGGCTATACCGACAACAGCCGCAGCTGGTCGCTGATGGCGCCGGCGCTGGCCGAGGCCCTGCCCGGCCGGCGCATCCTCGCGCTGGACCTGCGCGGGCATGGCGCATCTTCCGCGCCCGACTGCTGCTATGCGCCGGACAGTCTGGCTCATGACGTAGGTCGCACGCTGGACGGCCTGGGGATCGAACCCGCCGACCTGATCGGTCATTCGCTCGGCTCGATCACCTCGGCCTATCTGGCGGCGACCGAGCCCGAGCGGGTGAACCGGCTGGTGCTGATCTCGACCACCGTGAAAATGCCCGCCGAGCCGACCCAATGGCTGTGGGAGAACGTCCCCGCCCTGCCCGCCACCATCGATCCCGACAGCCAGTTCATGCGGGACTGGTTTTCGAACCCCAACCCGGTCCCGGACGCGTTTCTCGATATCGAGCGGGCCGAGGGTGCCGCCGTGCCGAAGCAAGTCTGGATGGGCGTGCTGCAGGGGCTGACCATGCTGGACTGGAGCCTGCTTGCCCCGCGCATCACCGCCCCGGTGACGGTGATGTGGGGCGATCAGGACCCGCTTTTCGGGCCTGAAAGTCAGGACTGGGTCAAGGCGGCCCTGCCCAAGGCTGACCATCGCACCTATGCCGGGGCCGGGCATAATATCTTCTGGGAACAGCCGCAGCAGGTTGCCAGTGATCTGGCCGCACACCTGACAGACTGACGGCACAACACCGAACGGGACAGAGATGAAAAGGCGCGCTGAATGGAGCAACTGACCAATCTGGTGACCGATCACAAGATCCCGGTCGGCAAGGGGGCAAAGGCGGTTTTCGACTGGCTGAACGCCCATGCCGCTTGGCTGTTTCAGGCCATCTCGGACGGGCTGAACGCGCTCATCGCCGGCATCCTCTGGCTGTTGGAAACGCCGCATCCCTTCGTGCTGATCGGGGTCTTCGTAGCGCTGACCTGGTTCCTGCAGAAGAACTGGAAGACCTGCCTCTTGGTGTTGCTGGGCCTCCTCTTCATCCTCAACCAGGATTACTGGGAAGAGACCATGCAGTCGCTGACGCTGGTCCTGTCTGCCTGCGTGGTCTGCATGGCGGTGGGGGTGCCCATTGGCATCGCGGTCGCGCATCGACCAAGGCTCTATGCCTGGGTGCGGCCGGTCCTTGACCTGATGCAGACGCTGCCCACCTTCGTCTACCTGATCCCCGCGATCGTCTTCTTCGGCATCGGCATGGTGCCGGGACTGATCGCCACGGTGATCTTTGTCCTGCCCGCGCCGATCCGGCTGACCCATCTGGGCATCTCCTCCACCCCGATGTCGCTGATCGAGGCCGCCACCGCCTTTGGCGCCACACCGCGGCAACTCTTGTGGAAGGTGGAACTGCCAAGCGCCCTGCCGCAGATCATGGCGGGGCTGAACCAGACCATCATGCTGTCGCTGTCGATGGTCGTCATTGCCGCGCTGGTCGGCGCATCGGGGCTGGGCGTGCCGGTGGTCCGGGCGCTGAACAGCGTGAACACGGCGCTTGGCTTCGAATCCGGTTTCATCATCGTGATCGTGGCGATCATGCTGGACCGGATGCTGCGGATGGAGGATCGGTGATGACCGGGATGGGCGAGAATGCCGTCGAATTCGACCGGGTCTGCATCGTCTTCGGCGACAGGCCCGAAAGCGCCCTGCCGCTGATGGATCAGGGGCTGGAGCGCGGGCCGATCAAGGCCGAGACCGGGCAGGTGCTGGGCGTGCATGATTGCAGCCTCGAGGTCAAGCAGGGCGAGATCCTGGTGCTGATGGGCCTCTCGGGCTCGGGCAAGTCCACGCTGCTCCGCGCGGTCAATGCGCTGAACGATGTCTGCCGGGGCGAGGTGCGGGTGCGCACCGACCAGGGCATGACCTCGGTCACTGGCGCGGGCAAGCGGGCGCTGCGCGACATCCGCCTGCGTCAGGTGGCGATGGTCTTCCAGCAATTCGGCCTTTTGCCCTGGCGCACCGTGCGCGAGAATGTCGGGCTGGGGCTGGAACTGGCCGGTCTCTCGCCCGCCGAGCGCGCCGAGAAGGTGGACCGGCAACTGGCCACCGTCGGACTGACCGATTGGGCCGATCGCAAGGTGGGCGATCTTTCGGGCGGGATGCAGCAGCGCGTGGGTCTGGCTCGCGCCTTCGCCACCGAGGCGCCGATCCTGTTGATGGACGAGCCGTTCTCGGCGCTGGACCCGCTGATCCGCACCCGGCTGCAGGATGAATTGCTGGAGTTGCAGGCCAAGACCCGGCGCACCATCGTCTTCGTCAGCCATGACCTCGATGAGGCCTTCAAGCTGGGCAATCGCATCGCCCTGATGGAGGGCGGGCGCATCGTCCAGATCGGCACCGCGCGCGAGATCATCGCCAACCCTGTCAATGGCTATGTCGCCGATTTCGTCGCCCATATGAACCCGCTTGGCGTGTTGACCGCCGAGGACATGGTCGAACCGGGCGAAGCCGAGGGGGACCCGCTGCCCCGCGACCTGCCGGTGCGCGAGGTGATGGGGCGGCTGGCCGAACACGCCTCGCTGCCGGTCGAGGGCGGCGGTCGCGTCACCCGCGACGGGGTGCTGGCCCGGCTGATCGCGCCGCGTGGTTCGGACCGGCTCTAGCCGGGAAAGATGACAGATTTGCGATATTTTGCGCAGCGGGCCACCGGCCCGGCTGCCGAGGTTGCGGTGCCCGGACCGCGGCGATAAGCATTCCCCAGCACCACAGCCGGAGCCTTGCGCATTGCCCTTTGCCTTGCCCCATCGGTCCCCGAGACCCGCCCGGTTGAACAAGGAACCCCATTCATGAAGATTGTTATCCTCGGCGGCGACGGCTTTTGCGGCTGGCCCTCGGCCCTGCATCTCTCGGCCCGCGGCCATGACGTGGTGATCGTCGACAACCTCTCGCGCCGCAAGATCGATGTCGAGCTTGAGGTCAGCTCGCTGACCCCGATCCGCCCCCTGGGCGAGCGCATCCGGGCGTGGAAGGAACTCACCGGTCGCGAGATCCGGTTCGAGAATTTTACCGTGGGCGAGCATTACCACCGCCTGCTGACGCTCTTGCGCGAGGAAAAGCCCGATGCGGTGATCCATTTCGCCGAACAGCGCGCCGCGCCCTATTCGATGAAATCGAGCTGGCACAAGCGTTACACCGTCAACAACAACCTGAACGCCACCAATGACGTGCTGGCCGCCATCGTCGAGTCCGGGCAGGACATCCACCTGGTCCACCTGGGCACGATGGGGGTCTATGGCTACGGCACGGCGGGGATGAAAATTCCCGAGGGTTATCTGGATGTTATGGTGGAAACCGAGAACGGACCTCACCGGCAGGAGATCCTCTATCCGGCGAATCCCGGCTCGATCTACCACATGACCAAGACGCAGGATCAGCTGTTCTTCTTCTATTATAACAAGAATGACGGGGTGCGGATCACCGACCTGCATCAGGGCATCGTCTGGGGCACCCAGACCGAAGAGACCCGGCTGGATGAACGGCTGATCAACCGTTTCGACTATGACGGCGATTACGGCACGGTGCTGAACCGTTTCCTGATGCAGGCGGCGGTGAACTATCCGCTGACCGTCCATGGCACGGGCGGCCAGACCCGCGCCTTCATCCACATTCAGGACACCTGCCGCTGCATCGAGCTGGCGCTGATGAACCCGCCGCAGAAGGGCGAGCGGGTGAATATCCTGAACCAGATGACCGAGACCCACCGGGTCCGCGATCTGGCGCAGATGATCGCCGATCAGACCGGGGCCGAGGTAGCCTTCCTGAAGAACCCGCGGAACGAGGCCGACGAGAACGATCTACACGTCGCCAATGACCGTTTCCTCGGACTGGGGCTGGAGCCGATCAAGCTTCAGGACGGGCTTCTGGCCGAGGTGCAGGAGATCGCCCGGAAATATGCCGAGCGCGCGGACCGGGAGAAGATCCCCTGCGTGTCGCAGTGGCGCAGCTGACAGCGGACCACAGGGCCAGCGCCGGCCCGTGGGTAGGCGCTGCAGGGGCCGGAACGATGTGCTTTATGGTGCCAAGCCCCTCTTCTGCCTGAACGCAGGACCAGCGGCACCAAAGCGCCTGCCCGGGGGACGGGCCGGCGCTGGCCCGGCGGGCTTCGCCCTTGCTCCCGGGCCGGGATTGCGGGCGAACCGTGCCTCACTCCACCAGCCCCTGCGGCTCCAGCACCAGGATCGTCGGCTGCGGCGGCAGGGTGCCAAGCGAAACCGTCACCTCGCTGATCCCCGGCCGCTCGACCCGGAACTCGCCCGACATGCCGGCCAGAAACGCCTCGAGCCGGCCATCGTTGAACCAGTGCATCGGGATGACCAGCGAACTGTGCAGCCGCTCGACCACGCGCATCATAACCGATTGCGCCATGGTCATGCTGCCATCGACCGGCACCATCAGCACATCCACCCGGCCAAGCGCGGCATATTGGGCGTCGCTCGGCTCCTGATGCAGATGGCCCAGATGGGCGACGCAGAGATTGGCCAGCTCGAAGACGAAGATGGAATTGCCGTTCTCCTCGACCGCGCCAAAGCTGCGGATATCGGTGGTGACATTGCGGATCAGCACGTCTCCCAACTCGGCATGATGATCCGCACCGATGCCGAACTGGTCTGACCAGCCGCGGAACACATGCTCGATTCCGTCGAGATTTTCCGACCAATGGCTTGAATGTGCACGATTCATCGTCACTGCATCGGGGCGGAAATCAGTCGGACCCAGATAACCGTTATAGTCGGTAACGATGTCCACGCCGCCCTCGCTCTGGATCAGGAACATCGAATGGCCGACATAGCTGATGCGCAGGCTGCGTTCGGGCACCGGGTCGGTCCAGCTTGCCTGGTGCAGATAGTCGATCCCCGGCGCGGCCTCGGCGATGGCGATGCAATGGCTGTAGCGCCGATCCTGCGCGGCGGCGGGCAGGGCCAGAAGGCAGGCGAGGAAGGCGATGACGGCGGATGTCTGGGGCATGGGCGTCACTCCGGCTTTCGGGGATGATAGCCCGAAATCTGCGCCCTGCCCCTCAACCAGAGGTCGCGTTGCGGCTCACTTCCGCGTGAGGCTCAGCCCTCGCGCAAGGCTGCCCGCGCCGCCGCCTCGCTTTCATAGATGGTGGTGCGCCGCCGCGCCTCCAGCGTCTCGCCCAAGCGGCGACGCAGGAAGGCCGAGCCGGAATAGCGCGTCACCCGCCCGTAAAGCCGGTCCTCGAGATCGCCGACCATCGCCGCCCAGTCATGCTGGATGCGCTCGTCGATGCGGGTGAAGTCGTAGTTCACCACCGCATCGACCCGGTGGCCGAGGCCCGCCACCGCCTGTTCCACAGCCTGCTTCACCGCCGCCACGTCGCCCGCGTCGCGGATCGCCATGCGGGCGAGGTTGATGAACAGGATCTGCCGGTCGGGGTCCAGGTGGATGCGGCGCGTGAGCGGGATCTCCAGCATCTCCTCGCGCAGGCCCATTGGCGCGTCGGTGAAGATGCGCGGGTCCATCGGCAGGGGTTCCCCCACGATCGGGGCGAAACCCATTTGCGACAGGATATCCCGTCCGGCATCGACGCCCGGCGCGATCTCGGTCAGGTGCACCCCGTCGGGGCGCAACTCGAAGACGCAGCGCTCGGTCACGAACATCACCGGCTGGCGCAGGCGGCCCGCCCGCGCGCCCGAGAAGGTGATCTGCTCGACCGCCTCGATGAATTTCCGCGACCGGCCCTCGGTGTCAATCTCCAGTCGGCCATCGCCGATCCGCGCGGCCAGCCCGCCCGCCCTGAAGGTGCCGGCAAAGACCACGCGGCGGGCGTTCTGGCTGATGTTGATGAAGCCGCCCGCACCCGCGAGCTTCGGCCCGAAGCGGCTGACATTCACGTTGCCCTGCCCATCGACCTCGGCCATGCCAAGGCAGGTCATGTCCAGCCCGCCGCCATCGTAGAAGTCGAATTGCTGGTTCTGGGCGATGATCGCCTCGGTATTGATCGCCGCGCCGAAATCCAGACCCGAGGCCGGCTGGCCGCCGATCACCCCCGGCTCGGCGGTCAGGGTGACATGGGACAGAAGCCCCTCTTCCGCCGCCACCGCCGAGACGCCTTCGGGCATGCCGATGCCCAGATTGACCACCCCGCCGATGGGCAGCTCGAAGGCGCAGCGCCGGGCGATGACCTTGCGCAGGTCCAGCGCCATCGGTGCCGCCCCACCCTCGGGCGCGCGGTAGCGGCCGGTGAAATAACGGTTATACTGGCTGGCATAGGTCTGCGGGTGCAGTTCCGCCGGGGCCTGCACCACGGCATCGACCAGCGCGCCGGGGATGACCACCTCGCGCGCGGGCAGGCTGCCGCCCGAGACGATCTGGTCGACCTGCACGATCACCACCCCGCCCGAGTTCCGCGCCGCCATCGCCTGCGCGAGATTGTCGAGGATCAGCGCCTCGCGCTCCATTGTGATATTGCCGCGCTCGTCGGCGGTCGAGCCGCGCAGCAGCGCCACATGGATCGGCAGGGCGTGATAGAACAGCCGCTCGACCCCGCCAATCTGGATCAGTTCGACCAGATCATCCCGAGCCGCCGCGCTGACCCGACCGCCACCGAGACGCGGATCGACAAAGGTCTCCAGCCCGACATGGCTGATGGTGCCGGGCTTGCCTGCCGCGATGTCGCGGAACAAATGGCTGATGACGCCCTGCGGAAAGTTCCAGCCCTCGATCTCGCCCCGGACGGCCATGGCGCCGAGCTTGGGGATCAGCCCCCAATGCCCGCCGATCACCCGTTTGACCAGCCCGGGCGCGGCCAGCCGGTCCAGCCCGCGCCCCTTGCCATCACCCTGCCCGGCGGCAAAGAGCAGGGTCAGGTCGCGCGGCTCACCGTCTTCTGCGAAACGGTCGCCAAGCGCCTTCAGCAGCCCATCCGGCACGCCCGCGCCCACGAAGCCCGAGGTGGTGACGGTATCGCCGGAATGAACCAGCGCCGCGGCATCGCGGGCGGAAACGACCTTGTTCGACATGGGCAGCCCTTTCGCTTGCCCGCCGGAACTAGACCGAGCCGAGCAGAATCACGCAGATGGTCGCAAGGACCGGAATCGCCACGGCGACGACGAAGATATCAGCATAGCTTTGCCTGTGCGTCAGCCCGCAAATCCCCAGCAGCGTGATGACCGCCCCGTTATGGGGCAGCGCGTCGAACCCACCTGACGACAGCGCCGTCACCCGGTGCATCAGTTCCATGCTGATCCCCTGCGCTTGCCCCATCTGGGCAAACTGCTCGCCAAGCGCATTCAGCGCGATGGACATGCCGCCCGAGGCCGAGCCGGTGATCCCCGCCAGCACGTTCACCGCCACCGCCAGCGAGGCGACCGGGTTGTCGGGGAAAAGCCCCAGCACCGCATCGCGGATGATGGCAAAGGCCGGCAGGCTGGCGATGACGGCGCCGTAACCCACTTCCGAGGCGGTGTTGAAGATCGGCAGCAGCGAGCCCATGGTGCCGGCGTTCACCGTCTCCTTCACCTCGGTGAAGCGCGACCAGTTCAGCGCCAGCGCCAGAAGGATCGCCGCCAGCAGCGCCACGATGATCGCCCAGATGCCGGCGACGGAAGCGATCGTGGTCGCGCCATATTCGGGCTGTGCCAGGTAGGCCGTTTCCATGTTCGGGATCACCAGATAGGTGAAACTCGCGTTCAACAGAATCACCAGCACCACCGGCGCGATGGCCAGCGCAAAGCCCGGCAGCGTCGCATCGTCGGACAGCGAACTGTCAGCCGCCATGCGCGGATGGGTGCCATAGCCCTCGGTCCCCGCCCAGGCCGCGCGGCGATTGAGCCACAGGATCCCCCCGGCGATCATGATCGCACCCGCCAGCGTGCCCAGAAGCGGCGCGGCAAAGGCATTGGTGCCGAAGAAGGGCATTGGAATGGCGTTCTGGATCGCCGGCGTGCCGGGCAGCGCGGTCATGGTGAAGGTGAAGGACCCCAGCGCGATGGTCGCGGGCAACAGGCGCTTTGGAATATCCGCGCGGCGGAACAGCGCATTGGCGATGGGATAGATGGCGAAGGCCACCACGAACAGCGACACCCCGCCATAGGTCAGCACGCCGCAGGCCAGCACCACGGCGGTGATCGCCTGACCGGCGCCGACCCGCTCGACGATCTTCTCGGCAATGACCCGGGCCGAGCCGCTGTCGGCCATCACCTTCCCGAAGATCGCGCCCAGAAGGAACAGCGGGAAATAGAGCACGACATAGCCGCCAAGCGCCTTCATGAAGACCTGCGTATAGGTCGCCAGCAGCGGTAGATCGCCCGCCATCAGTGTCGCCAACAGCGCCAGCAGCGGCGCGAGGATCAGCACGTTGATGCCGCGATAGGCCAGGTACATCAGCAGGCCAAGCGACAGGAAAATCCCGATGAGCCCCATGAAACACTCCCTCGTTACACCCCGCCCCGAACGGGCGGTCCTTAACGGTCATGTCTCGCAGATCGCCGACCCGTGCAAGGCGAGTCTGCCGCAATTCGCTCGCTCCGGAAAGCAAAACGGCCCCCGAAGCGGGGGCCGTCGGTCAGGATCGCTGGCCGCGATTACTGGATTTTCACCCAGGTCTGGCTCTTGCAGATCAGCCCGCCGGCGACGCAGCCCGCGAGGCTCATCTGGTTGCCGCTGACCGTGGCCTTGCCGTTATAGACCTTGTCATTCGCCGGGCGCCAAACCTGACCCTCGTAATTGCCGTCGCCCTTGGCGACCATGCTGCGCACGATCTGCTTGCCGACATTCGGCGAGGCATATTCGGCCTTGTCCTTGAAGGCGCGGGTGATGGTGCCGCAATAGGCATTGCCGCAAGGGGCGATGGTCACATGGGCAAAGGCGCCGTCATCGGGCTGGGTCTGCCAGACACCTTCGATCGGGTCGGCATGGGCGGCAACCGCGGCAAGGGCAAAGGCGGCGGCCAAAGCAAAGGTCTTCATCGGGCTATTTCCCCTCCTCAGGAAATGATCTGCCGCGGATCATGCGCGGGCACCCGCCACCGATCAAGCATGACGTGGGGTCCGGCCCTTCACCTTCCGGCGCGCCTGTGCCACACCCGCCGCGAAGCAGCCGGAGTCCCCCATGATCCTCTATCCCGCCATCGACCTGAAGGACGGAAACTGCGTGCGCCTGTTGCGCGGCGAGATGGAGGCGGCGACCGTCTTCGGCACCGATCCTGCGGCGCAGGCACTGGCCTTTCAGGAAGCCGGGGCCGAATGGCTGCACCTCGTCGATTTGAACGGGGCCTTTGCCGGCAAGCCGGTGAACGGCGCGGCGGTCGAGGCCATTTTGAAGGCGACAAGCATCCCGGCGCAGCTGGGCGGCGGCATCCGCGACATGGCGACGATCGAGGGCTGGATTGAGAAGGGCCTCGCCCGCGTCATCCTCGGCACCGTCGCGGTCGAACAGCCCGACCTGGTGCGCGAGGCGGCGATGGCCTTCCCCGGCAAGATCGCCGTCGGCATCGATGCCCGCAATGGCCGCGTGGCCACCCGGGGCTGGGCCGAGGAAACCAATGTCATGGTCACCGATCTGGCCCGGCAGTTCCAGGACGCGGGCGTCGCCGCGATCATCTATACCGATATCGACCGTGACGGCGCCATGCAGGGCCCGAATGTCGCAGCGACCGAGGCGCTGGCCCGCGCCGTCACCATCCCGGTCATCGCCTCGGGCGGGGTTTCCTCCATGGCCGATCTGAAGGCGCTGCACGACACCCGGATCATCGCCGGCGCCATCTCGGGCCGCGCGCTTTACGACGGTGCCATCGATCTGTCCGAGGCGCTGAGGTCGCTTCGCTGATCGCGTCCTTCATCTTGGCAGAAATATCCCGGGGAGTCGCCGGGACGGCGACGGGGCAGCGCCCCCCTTCCCCGGCCAGTGAATGCGCGCTATGACCGCGCCATGCTGAAGACGCGCATCATCCCCTGTCTCGATGTCGCCGATGGCCGCGTGGTCAAGGGCGTCAATTTCGTCGATCTCGTCGATGCCGGCGACCCGGTCGAGGCCGCCCGTGCCTATGACGCCGCCGGCGCGGACGAGATCTGTTTCCTCGACATCCATGCCACCCATGAAAACCGCGGCACCATGTTCGATCTGGTGACACGCACCGCCGAGCAATGCTTCGTGCCGCTGACCGTGGGCGGCGGGGTGCGCAGTCATCAGGATGTGCGCGCGCTGCTGCTGGCCGGGGCCGACAAGGTCAGCTTCAACTCGGCCGCCGTCGCCAACCCAGATGTGGTGGCCGAGGCCGCCGACCGCTTCGGCAGCCAGTGCATCGTCGTGGCCGTCGACGCCAAGACCGTAGCACCGGGCAAATGGGAGATCTTCACCCATGGCGGGCGCAAACCCACCGGCATCGATGCGGTGGAATTCGCCCGTCTTGCCGAGGCCAAGGGCGCGGGCGAGATCCTGCTGACCAGCATGGACCGCGACGGCACCAAAGCGGGCTATAACCTGCCGCTGACGCGGGCGATTTCCGATGCCGTCGGCATCCCGGTCATCGCCTCGGGCGGGGTCGGCACGCTGGATCACCTGGTCGAGGGTGTGACCGAGGGCCATGCCAGCGCGGTGCTGGCCGCATCGATCTTCCATTTCGGCACCTTCTCCATTGCCGAGGCCAAGGCCCATATGGCCGCCGCCGGCATCCCGATGAGGCTGACATGAGCGCGCTCGACCGCCTCGCCGCAACCATCGCCGCGCGCAAGGGTGCCGACCCGGACACGAGCTGGACCGCCAAACTGCTGGCCCAAGGCCCGGAGAAATGCGCCGAGAAATTCGGCGAGGAATCGATCGAGGCGATCATCGAGGCGGTGAAGGGCGACCGCGCCCGGCTGACCTCGGAAGCGGCGGACGTGCTCTATCACCTCCTCGTCATGCTGGCGGCGCGCGATCTGACGCTGGCCGATGTCGAGGCAGAACTTGCCCGCCGCGAAGGCAAATCGGGGATCGAGGAAAGAAATGCGCGCCAGCAATGAGCCGGACGACCGCGCCGTGATCGCAGAGGATCGACTGGCCGGCATGCTGATCGGCCTCGCCATCGGCGATGCGCTTGGCACCACGTTGGAATTCTCGGCCCGCGACAGCAAGCCGCAGCTGACCGACATAATCGGCGGCGGGCCCTTCGGATTGGCCCCCGGTCAATGGACCGACGACATGTCCATGGCGCTGTGCCTTGCCGATGGCCTGATCGCCACCGCCGGAGCGGATGGCAGCTTCGATCCCGCCGACCTGATGCGGCGCTTTGCCCGCTGGTGGCAGCAGGGCGAGAACAGCGTCACCGGCCGCTGCTTCGATATCGGCATCACCACCCGCAGCGCGATCGGCCGCTTCCTTGCGGATGGCGAGCCGCTGGCCGGCAGCAGCGCCCCCGACAGCGCCGGAAACGGCGCGATCATGCGCCTTGCCCCGGTTGCGATCCGCTGGCACCACAACCCCGCCTTGGCCTGTCATGCAGCCGAGGTCCAATGTCGGACCACCCATGCGGCGGCTGAATGCCTCGATGCCGCGCATCTGATGGCCCATGTGCTGATCGCCCTCGCAGAGGGACGTGATCTTGCCGCCGCGCTGGCCGATGCACCAACCCCCTTCGGAACACAGATCGGCGAGTTTCGCAGCGGCGCGTTCACGCGAAAATCGCGCGACCAGATCCGCTCGACGGGCTATGTGGTCCATACGCTCGAGGCCGCGCTCTGGTCGGTGGATCGCGCAAATACGGCTGCCGAGGCGGTGCTTCTGGCGGCCAATCTGGGCGAGGACGCCGATACGGTCGCCGCCGTCACCGGCCAGTTTGCCGGGGCGATCTGGGGCGCGTCCGGCTTTCCCGCGCATTGGCTGGAACGGCTCGCCTGGCGCGATGAAATCGGGCAGCGCGCCGCCCGATTGAGCGCCGCCGCCCGCGCCGACCGAGAACACTAGCGGAAGCGGCCCGTTATCCCTTCCCCTTGGGTCATCGAAGCGGCTATAAGCGACTGAACCGCCGCGACCGGAAACAGGGGCGGCATGATACACACGGCAGAGGTCCGCATGAGCAACGACTCCAAAGAAAGCAAGCATCACGAGGGCGACCTGGCCTTCATCCAGTCCCTGGCCGAGCTTCTGAACGCCAGCGAGTTGAGCGAGCTTTCGGTCAAGCGGGAATATGGCGAGCATGACCGCCTGACCGTCAGCCTGTCCAAGCAGGGCAAGCAGGTGGTGGTCCAGGCCGCCGCCCCCGCCTATGCCCCCGCCGCCGCGCCGATGGCGGCCGCTGCCGCCCCGGCGGCAGGTGCTGCCCCCGTGGCCTCCAGCGATGATCCGGCCAGCCTGCCCGGCGTCGTCACCTCGCCCATGGTCGGCACCGCCTACCTGTCGGCCGAGCCGGGTGCCGCGCCCTTCGTCACCATTGGCCAGCAGGTCGCCGAGGGCGACACGCTGATGATCGTCGAGGCGATGAAGACGATGAACCACATCCCCTCGCCCCGCGCCGGCACGGTGAAGCGCATCCTCGTCGACGATGGCAACCCGGTCGAGTTCGGCGCGCCCCTGATGGTCGTCGAGTGAGGCCCTGATGTTCGACAAGATCCTGATCGCCAACCGGGGCGAGATCGCCCTGCGCGTGATCCGCGCCTGCCGCGAGATGGGCATTCAGTCCGTCGCCGTGCACTCCACCGCCGATAGCGACGCGATGCATGTGCGCATGGCCGACGAATCGGTCTGCATCGGCCCGGCGCCCTCGACCGACAGCTACCTGTCGATGCCCGCGATCATCTCGGCCTGCGAGATCACCGGGGCGCAGGCGATCCATCCGGGCTATGGCTTCCTGTCGGAGAACGCCAATTTCGTGCAGATGCTGGAAGATCACGGTATCACCTTCATCGGCCCCCGCGCCGAGCACATTCGCATCATGGGCGACAAGATCACCGCCAAGGAAACCGCCAAGGAGCTTGGCATTCCGGTGGTTCCCGGCTCGGCCGGCGGCGTCGATGACATGGAGACCGCCAAGGCCGTGGCGCAGGAGATCGGCTATCCGGTCATCATCAAGGCCACGGCGGGCGGCGGTGGTCGCGGCATGAAGGTGGCGCAGGACGAGAAGGGCCTCGAGGTCGCCTTCCGCACCGCCCGCGCCGAGGCCAAGGCGGCCTTTGGCAACCCTGATGTCTATATCGAGAAATACCTGCAGCGCCCGCGCCATATCGAGATCCAGGTCTTCGGCGATGGCCGTGGCAAGGCCGTGCATCTGGGCGAGCGCGACTGTTCGCTGCAACGGCGTCACCAGAAGGTGCTGGAAGAGGCTCCCGGCCCGGCCATCACCCCGGAAGAACGCGCCCGGATCGGCAAGATCTGTGCCGATGCCGTGGCCAAGATCCAGTATGCCGGCGCCGGCACGATCGAATTCCTTTATGAGGATGGCGAGTTCTATTTCATCGAGATGAACACGCGCCTGCAGGTGGAACATCCGGTGACGGAAGCCATCTTCGGCGTCGACCTGGTGCGCCAGCAGATCCTCGTCGCCGCCGGCGAGGAAATGGAATTTACTCAGGACGATCTTAAGATCAACGGCCATGCCATCGAGGTGCGGATCAATGCCGAGAAGGTGCCGGGCTTCACTCCCAGCCCCGGCCGGATCAGCCAGTATCACGCGCCGGGCGGTCTGGGCGTGCGGATGGACAGCGCCATCTATGACGGCTACCGCATCCCGCCCTATTACGACAGCCTGATCGGCAAGCTGATCGTCCATGGCCGCGACCGGCCCGAGGCGCTGGCCCGGCTGTCCCGCGCGCTTGGCGAGCTGATCGTGGACGGGGTGGACACCACCGTGCCGCTCTTTGACGCGCTGCTGCAAGAGCCCGACATCCTCGCCGGCAATTACTCGATCCACTGGCTGGAACGCTGGCTGGACAAGCATTACGGCTGAGGTGCTGACGCCACGGCAATTGCTGGCGGGCTATGCCCAGGGCATTTTCCCGATGGCCGCCAGCGCCGACGACCCGACGCTGCACTGGTTCGATCCGCTGCGCCGGGGCGTCCTGCCGGTGGGCGGCGTCCATGCCTCGCGTTCGCTGCTCAGGGATCTGAGGCGCGGCGGCTGGTCGGCGCATCTCGATGGCGATTTCGATGCCGTTGTGGCTGCCTGCGCTGCGCGGGACGAGACCTGGATCAACGCGCCGCTCTCCGAGCTTTACAGCCAGTTGCACCAGGCGGGCCATGCCGCCGCGCTGGAGGTGCGCCATGACGGGCGTTTCGCCGGCGGCGTCTTCGGGGTCACACTGGGGTCGGCCTTCTTCGGCGAATCCATGGTCTCGGCCCGGACCAATGGCTCGAAAATGGCGCTGATCTGGATCTCGTCACACCTGTCGCGCTGCGGCTTCACGCTGTTCGACACGCAATTCCTGACGCCGCATCTGGCGCGCATGGGCGGGACCGAGATCCCCCGCGCCAGCTATCGCCGGCAATTGGCACAGGCACTGAAGCATCAGGCCGAAATGACTGCGCGACCTCTTCTGTCAGCCGATCAGCTCTGGCAGGAGATCACCCAGACATCGTAGCGGGCATCGTCCAGCGCCGAAAGCGCGGGCGACGAAGCGATCATCCAGCCGCTGAAGATGGTGGTGTTCTCGCTGGTGTCGGTGATGCTCAGCTGCGCATAGGCATCCGAACTGGGGTCGCCCGCCGGATAGCGGCATTCCCCCAGGCGCACCTCGAGCCGGCCATAGCGCGCGGCCTCGCCCACGGCGACCATCAGGTCGGTGGTCTGGCCCGACACCTTGTCGAGCCCGCGCAACAGCGCGCCATTCCCGCGCGCGACTTCCTGCGCAGCTACGGGCAGGCTCAGGGCGGCAAGCGCGGCGGAAAGAAGGGCGAAACGGCGGATCATTGGCTGGCCTCGCTGTCGCCTTCGCCATCGCTGGCCTGGCTGTCGACGAATTTCATCATCAGCGAAATCAGGCTGACAGCGCCCTGCACATCCTCGATCTCGTCCCCGGGGGCGAGGTTGTCCATGCTGCCGCCGGGCTGAAGCTGGATATAGGCCCCGCCCAGCAACCCGTCGGACTGGATCAGCGCAGCGCTGTCGGCAGGCAGAAGCACATCCTCGGGCACGCGGATCACCGCATCGGCCATATAGGTCTGCGGGTTCAGGTTGATCTCGGTCACACGACCGACACGGACGCCGGCCAGCCGCACCTCGGTGCCGACCTCGACCCCGTCCACATCGGGAAACGAGGCCGTCAGGTCATAGCCGCCTCCGCCGCCCGGAAGCGCGTCGCGTCCGAGGGACCAGAGCAGAAACCCCAGCGCCACGGCCAGAACAGCCGCGCCGGCGATCAGCTCGGCCCGATGCTCGGCGGAAGCAGACATCTTATTCCGGCTGCCAGGCGTCGTAATCGCTGCGCTTGGCGGGATCCGTGCGATAGATCGAGCCATCGGGACGATAGGCCTCGCCCGTACCGGTCAGGTTCGGCAGATGCGGCTTTTCCCAGGGGCGGTGCGGCAGGGGCGCCTTGGTCGGCGGCTCGGCCCAGGTGTGGTGCAGCCAGCCATGCCATTCGGGATCGACCCGGCTGGCCTCGGCCTCGCCGTTATAGATCACCCAACGACGCGCGCCGGTCTTGTCCTGGTAGAAGATATTGCCCTGGCTGTCCTCGCCCACCTTCTGGCCATAGCGCCAGGTCCAGAATTGCGTGTTCCAGGTTTCGCTGTTCCACCAGGTGAAAAAGCGAAGCGCGAGGGATTTCACGGACATGGGTCGGATGCTCCAAGGAATATCCCGTTTGGTATGGCGCAATCACAGCCAAAGGTCCAGAGCCGAGCCGGTGCCTGCGACCTTCCGGGTTCACTTTGGCAGCAGCGCCGTCACCTCGATCTCGATGCGGTATTTCGGATCGATCAGCCCGCATTCGATCATCGTCGCCGCTGGCGGATTGGGACCAAAGGTCTCGGCCAGAACGGGCCAGCAGGGTTCGAAATCGGCCCGGTCGGGCAGCATGTAGGTGACGCGGATCACTTGGTCGAAACCCGATCCGGCCTCGGCCAGCGCCCGCCCGATCACGTCCAGCGCCGAGCGGCATTGATCGACCACGTTTTCAGGCACCGGATCGCCCGTGGCCACCGTGCCCGCGACATGGACCATGCCATTGGCCACCACCGCCCGGCAGTAGCCGATCTTCTGCTCGTAGACACCGCCCGAGGATATGCGTCGGATCATTGCTTTCTCCCAAACACCGCTGTGCGACCCAGTTCTTCAATGCATATGATGTGCGTAGTCGAGATATACGGGATCTTTGACGCCTTATAGAGCAGAAGCTCTCCAAGAAATCTTCGGAAGCTGGATATGAAGGCTGGCAACGCGGGACGAAGTCGCTATTGGTCTCCGCAAAAAATCTCGCACATTCCACATCGGCATTCCGGGCGTTTAAAACGCGATGCGCTTGCCAAGCTGAATCTGGACGCCACCGCTTTCGTCAATTTCGTAGGAATGAATCTCGTAGACGGCAATCAACTTACCCGACCCAAACAGCTCTTGGTTTTCGTCTTTTCCACCATGGCGGACGATAGCATGTTCACTTGACTTAAGAGCTTCTATAAATTGCTCATATTTTTTTGAGAAACCGTGCCGAGATCCCTTGAAAGGGTCCTGATAGAGCTGTTGGGAGTTTATGCGCGCGCTGTGTAAAATAGGGGCGTTAATGATATTGAGACCCCGACCCTTAGCGTAGCCGGTCCACGAAGAGCGATATGAAAAACCGGTGTTCAAATCTCTCATCTTGATTGTCACGTTTATCTGTGCTCCCTTTGCCTATTCGCTGATATTGATCGCACAAAATAGTGCATTCTGATATTTAAGTGGCTGATTAGGATTCTAGCTGACGCACATCAGTAAACAAGCTCAAGCGGTGCACGGCAACGCAGCTTTCCCGATGTCGCATAAGACATTGATGTCGCCGATGGGCCACGAGCAAACATTCCCCTCCCGGCCCCGCAACCTCCCACCCGCATCACTCACGAAAAAGGGCCGCCCTGCGGCGGCCCCCTGTATCTCGTCCGCCCCCCAGCCTCAGCCGGCGGTCGCGGTTTCCTTTTTCTGGTCGGCATGGATCAGAAGCGGCTTGGCGGCGGGGTTGTCGACCGCCTCCTCGTTCACCACCACCTCTTCCACGCTGGTCAGGCCGGGCAGTTCGAACATGGTATCCAAGAGGATGTCTTCCATGATCGAGCGCAGGCCCCGTGCGCCGGTCTTGCGCTGGATGGCGCGCTTGGCGATGGCGGTCAGCGCATCCTCGGTAAAGGTCAGCTGCACGTTCTCCAGATCGAACAGCCGCTGATACTGCTTGACCAGGGCGTTCTTGGGCTTGGTCAGGATGATGATCAGCGCCTCTTCGTCCAGATCGGTCAGCGTGGCGATGACCGGCAGGCGGCCGACGAATTCCGGGATCAGGCCGAATTTCAGCAGATCCGCGGGCTCGAGCTCCTTGAAGGTCTCGCCCACGCCGCGATCGTCGTTTTCCTTGACCGCCGCGCCGAAGCCCATGGCGCTGCCCTTGTTGCGCTGCTGGATGATCCGCTCCAGCCCGGCAAAGGCGCCGCCGCAGATGAAGAGGATATTGGTCGTGTCCACCTGCAGGAATTCCTGCTGCGGATGCTTGCGCCCGCCCTGCGGCGGCACCGAGGCGACCGTGCCCTCCATGATCTTCAGCAGAGCCTGCTGCACGCCCTCGCCCGAAACATCGCGGGTGATCGAGGGGTTGTCGGATTTGCGGGTGATCTTGTCCACTTCGTCGATATAGACGATGCCGCGCTGCGCCCGCTCGACATTGTATTCCGACGCCTGCAGCAGCTTCAGGATGATGTTTTCCACATCCTCGCCGACATAGCCGGCTTCGGTCAGTGTCGTCGCATCGGCCATGGTGAAGGGCACATCGAGGATGCGCGCCAGCGTCTGCGCCAGCAGGGTCTTGCCGCAGCCCGTCGGGCCGATCAGCAGGATGTTCGACTTCGCCAGCTCGATATCCGATTTCGAGCCGTGGTTCAGCCGCTTGTAATGGTTGTGCACCGCGACCGAGAGCACGCGCTTGGCATGTTCCTGGCCGATGACGTAATCATCCAGAACCGCGCAGATCTCGCGCGGGGTGGGCACGCCCTCGCCCGATTTCAGCCCCGAGGACTTGGTTTCCTCGCGGATGATATCCATGCACAGTTCGACACATTCGTCGCAGATGAAGACGGTCGGGCCCGCAATCAGCTTGCGCACCTCGTGCTGGCTCTTGCCGCAGAAGCTGCAATAGAGCGTGTTCTTGCTGTCTCCGCCGGACTGGTTGGCCATCGACTTTATTCCTTCCATCGCCTCGGGGCACCCCCGCCCCTTGGCCCGTGCAGGCGGATCCTGATCCGCCCGAATTGCCCCCGACCGGCCCGCAGAACGACCGGGCCGGGCCTTGCGTCTATGTTAGGGTTCGCCGCGTCGCGTCACAATCCCCAATACGTCGAGCATTCGGGCCTATTTCTTCTCGGGTTCGGCCTTGCCGCGCGGCGCCAGAACCTCGTCGATCAGGCCCCAGTCCTTCGCCTCTTCCGGCGACATGTAGCTGTCGCGGTCCAGCGCGGTCTCGACCTCTTCCAGGGTGCGGCCGGTATGCTTGACATAGATCTCGTTCAGCCGCCGCTTCAGGCTTTCGGTCTCCTTGGCCTGGATCAGCAGATCGGTCGCCGTGCCGCGGAAGCCGCCCGAGGGCTGGTGCACCATGATCCGGCTGTTCGGCAGCGAATAGCGCAACCCCTTCTCGCCCGCCGTCAGCAGAAGCGAGCCCATCGACGAGGCCTGACCCACCACCAGCGTCGAGACGCGCGGGCGGATGTATTGCATCGTGTCATAGATCGACAGGCCCGAGGTCACGACACCCCCGGGGCTGTTGATGTACATGCTGATGTCCTTCGAGGGGTTTTCCGCCTCGAGAAACAAAAGCTGCGCCGAGATCAGCGTGGCCATGCCGTCATGCACGGGACCCGCCACGAAGATGATCCGTTCCTTCAGCAGGCGCGAGAAGATGTCATAGGCCCGTTCCCCGCGCGAGGTCTGTTCGACGACCATGGGGACAAGGGTGTTCATGTAGATTTCTGCCGGATTGCTCATCTGTCTTCCTTGCCTGATTGTCCGTTCCGCACGATTCGCCCCGGGTCGAGGTCCAAAGGCATAGACGCGAAAGGTTGACAGAGTCTTAGTAACGGGCGAGGTCCGCTGCAAGGGACGGATGTGAATTGCCCCGCGACCGGGGCCGGAGGTTTGGATGAAACTGTTCGTGGGGCTGGGCAATCCCGGCGCGAAATATGCCGCGAACCGCCACAATATCGGCTTCATGGCGCTGGACCGGATCGCCGGGGATCACGGCTTCGGCCCGTGGAAGCCGCGCTTCCAGGGGCTGTTCTCTGAAGGCCGGCTGGGGTCCGAGCGGGTGGCGCTGTTGAAGCCGCAGACCTTCATGAATCTCTCGGGGCAATCCGTGGGCGAGGCGATGCGCTATCTGAAGCTGGAGCCGGCGGATGTGGTGGTCTTCCATGACGAGCTGGACCTTGCGCCGGGCAAATGCCGGGTGAAGCAGGGCGGCGGCCATGCCGGGCATAACGGGCTGCGCTCGATCCACCAGCATCTCGGCGCCGACTATGGCCGGGTGCGGCTGGGGATCGGCCATCCGGGGCACAAGGACCGCGTGGCAGGCTACGTGCTGTCGGATTTCGCCAAGGCCGAGCAGGACGGGCTCGATGACCTGCTGCGCGGCATCTCGGACGGTGCGGCCGATCTGGCGGCGGGCGATGGCGGGCGGTTCCAGAATGCCGTGGCGCGACGCGTGGCACCCTCGCGGAATGACGAGGCGGCGGCGAAGCCTGCGGCGGAGGGGAAGACCCCTGCCCCGCCAAAGCCTGCCGAACCCGAGGCTCCCGAGGCGCCGCAGAGCTTCGGCGACAGGCTGAAATCGCTGGCCGATCGCTTCCGGTGACGGTCCGCAGCGCCTTTGCCGATCAGGCGGTCTCCTGCCGCACGCTCGGATCGGAACTGACGGCGCGGGTGGTCGAGCGGCTTGGCACGGCGCTGCAGGTTTCTCAGGGGCCGGTGGCGGCGCGGGTGCTGGGCTGGCCGGGCGATGCCTCGTCGCGCGGGGCTTCGGTGCCCTTGCGGCTGGCCGGGGCGCTGCATCACCTGGTCCTCTCGGGTCGCACACCGGCGCTCGCCGCCGCCTATGCGGTGGGCGATCCGCCGGTCGAGACCATGCTGGCCGCCATAGCCGCGCATGAGGCGCTGGTGCTGGACTGGCTCGACAGCCCGCCTCAGACGAACGAGGTCGGGCGCTCGGCCGTCCTGATCGCGGCGGCGCGGTTTCTGACCGGGTTGCATCCCCTGCCCTTCGAACTCTTGGAACTGGGGGCTTCGGCGGGGCTGAACCTGAATTTCGCGCGCTATCGGCTGGCGCCGGACCGGGGCGCTGCCCGTCGCCGATTGGTTCTCGAACCAGTGGCGCACCAATCGGCAACCCCCGAGATATTTCTGCCAGGTGAAGTTGTGCTTTCGCCTCGGTGGACCGGAGAGTTCCCCGAGACAGAGTTTGTGGTTGCTGCCGCCGAAGGTGTCGACCTGCGGCCCGTCGATCCGGTGACGGGCGCCGAGCGTCTCCTGGCCTATTGCTGGGCCGATCAACCGGAACGGCTGGCCCGGCTGCGGGCGGCGCTGGCGGTTGCCAAGGTGCATCCGGTGCCGGTCCATGAGGGCGATGCCGCCGGCTGGCTGCAGGCGCGGCTGGTAGACCCCGCGCCCGGGCGGCTGCGCTTGGTCTATCACACCGTCGCCTGGCAATATTTCCCGCCCGAGACGCAGGCGGCTTGCGAAGCCAGCCTGCAGGCGGCGGGGGCGCGGGCATCCGTGAATGCACCCCTGGCCCATCTGTCGATGGAGGCGGATGGCGGGCGCGGCGCGGCGCTGCAATTGCGGCTCTGGGACGGGGCGTTTCATGGCTGGTCGCTGGCGCGCGCGGATTTCCATGGCCGTTGGGTCGACTGGCAGCCTCGGCCACATTGATCCCTTGGCGGCAGGGCGGTGGCGGGGTAGCCTCGCAGCATGAAACACCCATCCGTCAACGTGCTGGGCGGCGAGTTGCACCCCTGTTCCAGCGATCCGCTGACCGGCTTCTACCGGGACAGCTGCTGCAATACCGGCCCCGAGGATGCGGGCAGCCACACGGTCTGCGTCGTGGTCACTGCCGAATTCCTCGCGCTGTCGAAATACTTGGGCAACGACCTGTCGACACCCCGGCCCGAATACCGTTTCGCCGGGCTGAAGCCGGGCGACCGCTGGTGCCTCTGCGCCGCACGCTTCCTGCAGGCGGCCGAGGAGTTCGCCGCCCCCAAGGTGGTGCTCGAGGCGACCCATGCACGGGCAGTTGATATCGTGCCGCTGGAACTGCTGAAGGCCCATGCGGTTGAACCGGGACCCCACCCGGAGGACTGACATGCCCCGCCTGACCGCCCTCGCCCTGCTGGCCGCGCTGGCTGCACCCGCCCATGCCCAATCCTCGGGCGATGCCAACCCCGAGGCCGCTGTCGCCGAGGACCAGACGCAGCGGCAACTGCCCGATGGCTCGACCCTGCGCGCCGATGACCTGCGCCGGCTCAACGGCGCCGATCGCGCCTATGGCGCGGCGCTGCGGCAGGCGATGGCCGATGCCGCGCCCGGCGATCTGGACCGGCTGCTGCCCGCCCTGCGCGGCGCGCCAATGCCGGCGGCCGAGGCGCTGGCAGCGATGCCGGGGGACTGGTCCTGCCAGATGATGAAGGTGGGCGGCGGCCTGGCCCTGACCATCTACCAGCCCTTCGCCTGCCGCGCCGACGATCAGGGCGGGTTCCAGAAACTGACCGGCTCGCAGCGGACCAAGGGCAAGCTGTTCGAGCGGGAGGGCCGGCTGATCTATGTCGGCACCGGCTATACCTGGGACCGCGAGCCGATCCCCTATGCCGATCTGCCCGAGGTGGTGGACGGCAGCAGTGATGTGCAGATGCTGCCCGAGGTTGGCGTGGTGGAACTCACCGGCGCGGACCGCGGGCGGATCCTCTTTCCCGACCCCTACCTGGAATCGGTCATGAATGTTCTGGTGCTGCGGCGCTGATCGCGGCCCGATCCGGCGCTGAAACGGCGGCGGGCATCAGGTCGGGGTCGAACATGTCCTCGATGAAGAGGCTCAGCAGCTGGTGGCGGTTGGCGACCCCGGCCTTGCGGTAGACCGCCACCGCCTGCGCCTTGATCGTGCCCTCCGAGGTGCCGCGCAGCCCGGCGATCTCGGCCACCGACAGGCCCTTGATCGAGAACAGCGCCACCTCGCGCTCGGCCGGTGACAGGCCCCAGTCGGCAAAGCGCTCCAGCGCCAGATCGGCGAAGGCGGTACGCGCCCGGCGCAGCTTTTCCTCGGCCCGCTGGCGCTGGCGCAGGGATTGAACCAGCATGTGCCCGCCAAGCGCGATGCCGGCGATCAGCCCCAGCGCCGCGCCAATATCAAGATATTCCAGGTATTCCCAGGCCAGCGGCTCGTAATAGATGCCCAGCACCGACAGCACCATGTCGCGGACCAGGTAGATCGCGCAGAGCGATTGCAACGCCAGGATCGCGATCAGGGGGGCGTGCTTCAGCAGGTGGCCCGATGAGGAGACCCGGTCAGTCATCGTCCCCATCGTCGCTGTCACTGTCGCTGTCACTGTCGCTGTCGCTGTCGCCACCGCCGCCGGAACCGGAACGGTCGTCGTCATCGCCGCCACCGCTGCCCGAGCCGGAACGGTCGTCATCCTCGCCGTCGTCACCGCCGCTGCCGGACCCGGAACTGTCGTCGCCGTCATCCTTGTCGTCGTCCTTGCCGTCGTCGTCCTCGCCGTCGTCATCTCCGCGGTCGCCGACCCGGGCGATGCTGACACCGTGGTCGCCGCCGTTATCCTCGCGCACCAGATCGCGCAGCAGCGCCCCGTTGCGCGGGTCGATGACGATCTCACGCTCATGCCCGTTGCCGCGCGCGGTGACGACGACCTTGCCCAGAAGGGTGCGCCGCACCTCGATCTGGCGATAGCCCTGTGCCCGCAGCTGCTGGCTCACCTGCGCCGCGACATCCGGCGGTGCCGCCACCAGCTGCGCCGGCGGAAGCGCCAGCGCCACGGCCAGAGACAGAGCCTTCATGCCGGTCAAAATGGTCTTGTGCCGCCTCACGCTCGGTATCCTCGTCTGGTGAAGGATCGGGGCGGCAGGCGCCGCCCCTCTCCATTCTCTGCTCTGACAGGTTCTGCCGCAAGTCTCGATCCGGAACGGCAGGCCTGTTGCCGCCGGATCATCGCTCTGCCGCGCTCAGTCCCGGTCGTCATCCCGGTCGTCATCCCGGTCGTTGCGGTCATCATCGCGGTCATCGCGGTCGTCATGATCGCCCCGGTCGTCGTCGCGATCATCGCGGTCATCGTCCCGGTCGTCATGGTCGTCGCGATCATCCCGGTCGTCATCGCGATCATCGCGGTCGTCATCGCGGTCATCGTCACGATCATCCCGATCATCGCGATCATCCCGGTCATCGCGATCATCGTACCAGTCGTCGCGGTCATCCGCCGCCTTGCCGCCCGGCACGCGCTCGCGTTCCTGCTTCACCACCGCGCCGGTGGCCGGGTCATAGGTCACTTCCAGCTTTTCCTCGCCGCGCCAGCCCTCGATCTCCAGCCGGCCATCGTCGCGCTTCACCTCGATATTGGTGAATCCCTGATCGGTCAGCGACCGGACAGCGTTGTCGGTGTTCATGGTCTGGGCCGAGGCCGCCGTCACGCCACCGACCAGTCCGGCGGTCAGCAGTGCGGTGGTAAGGGTCAAAATCCTGCGCATCGTCTCGCTCCTTCTTTTTCGCGGGCCGGGTCATCCCGGCATGGGCAAGACTAGGCAGGCTGTCGCGGACCCCGCTATTGGTCGACGGTCGGAAATTCGGCCAATAAACTTAAGATTAGTGTTCGGTTCCGGCCTTTGCGGGAGCGGATTCCGGGTGAACCCTGGGGGTTTGGCCGTTCATTGCCCACAGATGAACTGGCAAGGTGCGGGGTCATCGACTGTCTTCGGCCTTCGCCGGGCGTTGCGGCGCTGCCGTGAAGAATCACACCCAGGGCGCGTCGGTCCAGTCCGAGGACAAGACCGCATCCCCAAATTCCGGGATCGGACGGCAGGTATCTCAGGCGACGCTGCGGGAGGGGTTTCCCGCAGCCTCGGAGGCAGGCTTGCCCAGGCTAAGCGGGTCGTCGTCGCGCATCAACTCTTCGATGAAAAGGCTCAACAGCTGCGTCCGGCCACTGACGCCGGCCTTGCGATAGATCGCGTTGGTCTGCGCCTTCACCGTTCCGTCCGAAGTCTCGCGCAGGGTCGCGATCTCGGCCGTGGACATGCCCTTGATCGCGAACATCGCCACATCGCGTTCGGCCGGGGTCAGCCGCCATTCGGCAAAGCGCTGGTTCAGGATCTCGGCAAACGCGCCCGAAGCCCGGCGCAGCCGTTCCTCGACCGCGTTGCGTTCGGCCACGGCCATGCGCAGCGCCCAGGCCCCCAGCGCGATCCCGATCACCAGACCAAGAGCGGCCCCCAGTTCCAGCATCTCGCGGGACCGCCAGCTGAGCGGTCTGGTTTCCAGCCCGATCACCGAGGACAGGATATCCGCGATGAAAACAGCGGCGCAGAGAACCTGGAACAACAAAAGCAGTGTCAGGCCCAACCGCTTTCTGGTCAGGAACCTGCGCAAGCCGGACGTTCTCGACCTCATTTGGGCTCCGTCAGATCGATTCCATCTTCGATCGATGCCTCGAGGTCGCGTGTCATCCCGATCGCACCAGTCTCGTCTTCCTGCCCGACCGCCTCGACATCACTGCCATCCCTGAGGCGGTGGGTCTCCTCGCCCCCCGTTTCATCATCATGGTCGTCCGAGGCCAGCTGGCTGAAATTGCTGCGCAGGTCGCGCAGGATCTCGCCGGTCTTCGGATTGATGACGATCTCGCGGTGCATGTCGCCGCGTTCCGCCGTGAAGCGCAGCCGGCCCAGCCATGTGCGCGAGGCCTCGATCTCGTCATATCCCTGATCGCGCAGTTGCGAAACGACCTGGCTGCTCAGGCGGTTGTCGCCGGCCTGTGCCAGCGCCGGCGTCGCCACCATTGTCGCCATCAAGGAAGCCAAGACGCAGAACCAACGTTTCATGTTACCTCCGGTCCCAACGGAAGAACCGGGGCAAGTTCGTGCCCCGGCGTTGAAATTTTCCCGAGTCTGTTGATCGGGAAAGACAGCGTCAATCTGCCTTTTCAGCACAGTTAGTGGCTGAGATCTTCCGTCTTGAGACGGAGGAACGCGGCCGGCAGGTCATCATTGGAGACCGAGCCAGACTGATACCCTGCCTGCTCATCCGCCCCGACCTCGCGTCTCAGCCATTCCTTGGGGATATCGCCGGAATCGTCCATTTGCATGACGCTGTCGTCCGTCGGCTCAACGAATCCGTCGGAGGTGTCGATGAACCCGTCCGCGGGATCTGCGGTTTCGTCCATCGTCTCGACGAAACCGTCGGTGGTATCAACGAAGCCGTCCGCAGGATCGCCCAGTTCGGGATCGATCCCGTCATCGTCGCCATCGACCTCGACCGCGATCGTTCCGTCTCCGTCTTCCTCGATCACGCCGCCCTCGATGACGTCCACATCGATCTCGGTCACATCGGAGGGTTCATTCTCGTCGGGAATTTCCGGAACAATCTCGTCCTCGCCCGCCGCAGCCAGCCAGATCTGCCCCGGCCCGGAAGCATCCGTCGGCATAACCAAATTGCGCGGCATCGGCGTCGCATAGCCGGCCCCTGCGATCAGCACAGAGGCCGCGACACCCGCAAGCAGCCTTTGCTTCTTCTTTCCGATCATTCTGTCTCTCCGAGAATATGGGCTTCGCCACCCTGGCGATCGCCGTGAGAGCAACTGGCCACCGCGACGGGAGACAGTCCATCCGAGGCGGGTTTAGGGATGCTGGCCAAGCGTTTATGCGGCGGCCCTAAACGGAAGTTTAGGCCTGTGCGCGGCGCGAAATCCCGGCAAATGCTGGGCTTGACCAAGTGCCAAGGAAAACGGCCGGGGCGAGAGGTTCGCCCCGGCCGTTCCGGTTCAATGGATCAGGTCAGGCCGAAATCAGCCGTTGGTGCCATCGCTGTCCGAGCCGCCGGTGCCGTCCGAACCGCCGTCCGAGCCCGAATCCGAACCGGAATCGGCGCCCGAGTCAGCGCCCGAGTCGGTGCCAGAATCGGTGGCGTCATCGGTGCCCGAATCCGTGCCGGTGTCGGTGCTAGCATCGGTACCGGTGTCGGCATCGGGTGCATCGGTCGCGCCATCGTCAGTCGCACCATCGGTCGCACCCTCATCGGTCGCGCCGTCGGTGGCGCCATCGGTGGCCTCGTCCGTCGCACCTTCCTCAGTCGCCTCTTCGGCGGGTTCGGTCGGGGCTTCCTCGGTCGCGGTGGGCTGCTCGGCATCGGGCGACGGGTCCAGCGTGCGCTCTTCCTCGGTCAGGACGCGCTCGCCATTCACCTCGATCAGGCGACCCTCGACCAGGTTGTAGACCAGCTTGATGTCATCGCCGTCGCGGGTGGCGGTGACGGTCATCAGCGAGCCGTCGCGCAGGATGTAGATGTCGCTGAAGCCCTGGGCGATCAGCGTCTCGGCGATGGCCTCGTCATTGGCGTCCTGGTTGAACACCGGATAGTCCGACTCGACCACGGTGGCGATCGGCGACACACCGTCGGATTCGACCGCGGCACCGGGGACGACCACGGTCTGACCATCGGGGGTCTCGACCTCGGTCGCGGTCTGCGCCAATGCGCTGGTGCTCATCGCGGCCGTCAGAATCATGGCCAATTTCATGTGCTTCGTCAGCATTCTTCATGCCTCCAGTAAGGTTGCTGGCAAGAGAACGCCCCGGATCAGCGGGGGTTCGGCCTCCTCACGGAAACGTCAGAATGGTTAACCGGCCGCTCAGGTCTTGATGTCGACGCCGAGGTGCTTGGCGACGGTGAAGATGTCCTTGTCGCCGCGCCCGCACATGTTCATCACGATCAGATGGTCCTTGGGCAGATCGGGGGCGATCTTCGCCACATGGGCCAGCGCATGGCTGGGCTCCAGCGCCGGGATGATGCCCTCGGTCGCGCAGCAAAGCTGGAAGGCCGCCAGCGCCTCGTCATCGGTGATCGAGACATAATCGGCGCGCATCTGGTCCTTCAGCCAGGCATGTTCCGGCCCGATGCCGGGATAGTCCAGACCGGCGCTGATCGAATGGCCCTCGAGGATCTGGCCCTCGCTGTCCTGCAGCAGATAGGTGCGGTTGCCATGCAGCACGCCGGCGCGCCCGCCGGTCAGGCTGGCGCAATGCTGCATCCGGTCATCGACGCCCTTGCCGCCGGCCTCGACGCCGATGATCCGGACGGATTTGTCGTCGAGGAAGGGATAGAACAGCCCCATCGCATTCGAGCCGCCGCCGATGGCCGCGACCAGCGTGTCGGGCAGACGACCCTCACGCGACAGGATCTGTTCCTTGGTCTCCTTGCCGATGATCGACTGGAAGTCGCGCACCATGGCCGGATAGGGATGCGGACCGGCGACGGTGCCGATGCAGTAGAAGGTGTCGCGCACATTGGTGACCCAATCGCGCAGCGCATCGTTCATCGCGTCCTTCAGCGTGCCACGGCCCGACGTGACCGGCACCACCTCGGCCCCCAGAAGCCGCATCCGGAACACGTTCGGCGCCTGCCGCTCGACATCATGCGCGCCCATGTAGACGACGCATTTCAGCCCGAAGCGGGCGCAGACCGTGGCGGTTGCCACGCCATGCTGCCCTGCCCCGGTTTCGGCGATGATCCGGGTCTTGCCCATGCGCATCGCCAGCAGAATCTGGCCCAGCACGTTGTTGATCTTGTGCGCGCCGGTATGGTTCAGCTCGTCGCGCTTCATGTAGATCTTGGCGCCGCCCAGATGATCCGACAGGCGTTCGGCATGATAGAGCGGCGAGGGCCGGCCGACGTAATGGGTCCAGAGATCGTCCATCTGCGCCCAGAAGCTCGCATCGGTCTTGGCGCGCTCGTATTCGGCCTCGAGGTCAAGGATCAGCGGCATCAGCGTCTCGCTGACGAAGCGGCCGCCATAGATGCCAAAGCGCCCCTGCTCGTCCGGGCCGTTCTTGAAGCTGTTCACGAGATCATCGGCCATGGCGCTGCCTTTTCGGTGCTGGACTTGGATATCTGGGCGAGAAAGAAACCTAGAGGGACTTCTTATAGCCGATATGGGACGGGGTGAAGCCCATGCGGTCATAGAAGCGGTGTGCGTCGGTGCGCGCCTTGTTGGTGGTGAACTGGATCAGGCTGCAGCCGGCGGCGCGGGCGCGGTTCTCGGCATCCTGCATCATCGCCTCGCCGATCCCCTGCCCGCGATGGCTGGCGGCGACGCGCACGCCCTCCAGAAGGGCGCGACGGGCAGCGGTCAGCGACAGGCCGGTGATGAAGGTCAGCTGATAGCAGGCCATCACCTCGCCCGCGTCATCGCCGACGATGATCTGGTTGCCGCCCTCGGCCCGCATGGCGTCGAAGGCGGTCAGGTAGGGGCTCATATCGGCACTTTCGCGGGACTTGCCCAGCATGTCATCGGAAAGCATGGCAACGATGGCGGGCACGTCTTCGCGCCGGGCCTCGCGCCAGATCACCGGCCGGCTCACGAGGCGGCCGCGATGAAATCGCGGATCAGGTCGCTGTCCTTCTGCCCCGGCGCGGTTTCGACGCCCGAGGAGACATCGACCCCGGCTGCGCCGGTGAGGCGGATCGCCTCGGCCACATTCTCAGGCGTCAGCCCGCCCGCCAGCAGCCAGGGCTTCAGCCATTTGCGCCCGGTCAGAAGCCGCCAGTCAAAGGCCAGACCATTGCCGCCGGGCAGCACCGCGTCCTTGGGCGCCTTGGCATCGACCAGAAGCATGTCGGCAACGAGGCCGTAATCCCAGAGCGCTTCCAAGTCCTCGGGCCCGGCCACGCCGAGGGCCTTCATCACCGGCAGCCCGGTCAACGCCTTGATCTCGGCCACCCGGGCGGGGCTTTCCTTGCCGTGCAGCTGGATCATGTAGAGCGGCGCGACCGCCAGCGTCCCGGTCAGCAGCGCATCATCGGGATCGACGAACAGCCCGACGCGGGCGATGCCGGCGGGGATGTCCTGCATCAGCCGGGCGGCCTCGTCAGGACTGACGGCGCGCGGGGATTTCGGGAAGAAGACAAAACCCAGATAGCGCGCCCCCGCCTCGACCGCCGCCGCGACATGTTCGGGCTGGCTGAGGCCGCAGATCTTGACCTGGGCCATTCAACGTCCGCCGGGGCTCGGCAGCGTGGTTCCCGGCGCAGGCGAGGGCGAGGCGATGGGGCGCGGCGGGTTGCCGGTGCTCGTCGCGGCGCGCGGGCCGTCGACGATGGCCAGAACCTCGTCGCGCGGGCCGGCATGGCGATCACGCAGATTGCCGACCTCGCGTTCCAGCTGGGCGACCTGGCTGGCGCGCTGGCGCGATTCGCGGCGGATATGCGCCTCGCGCAGCCATTCCCAGATCAGCCCGATCACCACGCCGAAGAGGATCGCCAGAAAGATCACCAGGAACAGCGGCAGGCTGATCGACCATGTGCCGCCCAGGTATTGGCCGAAATTCGCCGGGAAGGCGGTCAGCGTCACCATCTCGCGGTTGGCGAGCGCGATGGCGATCAGAACGATGGCCAGCACGGCGACGAAAAGCAGGCGGATAAAGCGCATCTGGTATCCCTTCTTCCGGCCCGGAAGGTCCGGGCGCGCGCGGCCTTTCTACGGCGATCAGGCCTCGCCGTTCAACCGGTCACGCAACAGCTTGCCGGTCTTGAAGAAGGGGACATGCTTTTCCTCGACATCGACCGCATCACCGGTGCGCGGGTTGCGGCCGGTGCGGGCGTCACGCTGCTTGACCGAAAACGCACCAAAACCGCGCAGCTCGACCCGGTCGCCGCGCGCCATGGCATCGACGATCTCTTCGAACACCGTGTTGACGATCCTCTCGACATCACGGCGGAACAGGTGGGGGTTCTCTTCGGCGATCTTCTGGATCAGTTCTGACCGGATCATGTTTTCTACCTGCAAATAGCCTGGACCACGAGGACGGACGGTCGGTGCTTGGCCCACCGTTCGCACGAGTATAGCGCCCAACGCAAGACAAGTCATTTGGTTGCATCGGTTTGATATGCCCGTCTTTTCCGACCGGGGCCGAAAGTCGCTTGCAAGCCCGTCAAAGGCCAGGGTCCGGGCGCGCGGCCAGTCGGGCACGATTGCGCGGCAGGCGGGCCAGAGGTTGCTGCGACGTGCCGCTCCGGCATGGGCATTGACGAATTAGGTCATCCGTCCTAGAAATCGATGTGAACTAGGACAGATGACCTAACATGCCAACGCCCACCACGCGCGAGTTGATTGTCGAACAGGCGGATTTGCTCTTCTACGAGGGCGGATACGAGGCGACATCCTTTGCCGAGATCGCCGCAGCGCTCGGCATCTCGCGCGGAAATTTCTATCACCATTTCAAGACCAAAGACGATATTCTTGAGGCTGTGATCACCCGCCGCATCGAGAAGACGCGCGCCATGCTCGACGGCTGGCAGGCCGAGGGCGTCGACCCGCGCGCCCGCATCCTGTCCTTCATCCGCCTTCTGATCGCCAATCGCGCCAAGATAATGGCCTTCGGCTGCCCGGTCGGCACGCTGTCCCTGGAACTCGCCAAGCTTGATCACGTCGCGCAGGATCGCGCGGCCGAGGTCTTCGGCCTCTTCCGCGACTGGCTCGTCCGCCAGTTCCGGGCGCTTGGCGCGGGCGAGCGCAGCGAGGCCTTGGCGCTGCATCTGTTGGTCTGGTCCCAGGGCGTGGCAGTGATGGCCTCGTCCCTGCGTGATGAAACCATCATTCCCCGCGAGGTGGAGGGCATCGATCACTGGCTCGCCACGCTGCCCGACCTCGCCCCCGCCCGCTGACCGAGAGGAGCGCCGATGTTTGTCACCCTGTTGAAATTCGCCGGTAATGGTGCCGTGGCGCCTGAATTCATGGCGGCACATAATGACTGGATCGCCCAGGGCTTTGCCGATGGCGCCTTCCTCTGCGTCGGCGCGCTCGCGCCCAATGCCGGAGGCGCGATCCTTGCCGCTGGCGAAAGCCGGGCCGATCACGACGCCCGGATCGCCGCTGACCCCTTCGTCACGCAGGGGATCGTGAGCGCCGAAACCCATGAGATCGATCCGAAGCGCACGGTGCCCGCGCTGGATTTCCTGAAGCTGCCGGCATGAGTGGCACCATCCCCGGCCCGGACGGCCGCCCGCGCTGCCGCTGGTGCGCCGCAGCCCCCGAGTTCTTCGCCTATCACGACCGCGAATGGGGCTTTCCCGTCTTGGACGACATCAGGCTGTTCGAGAAACTGTGCCTCGAAAGCTTCCAGTCGGGCCTCAGCTGGCGCACGATCCTCGCCAAGCGCGAGAACTTCCGCGCTGCCTTTGCCGGCTTCGACTTCCGCAAGGTGGCGCTGTTCGACGAAACCGACGTGGCGCAGCTGATGGCGGATGCCGGCATCGTCCGGCATCGCGGCAAGATCGAGGCCGTGGTCAACAATGCCCGGCGCGCCTGTGACATGGTTGAGACCGAGGGCTCGTTGGCCGCGTTTCTCTGGCGGTTCGAACCAGAGGAGAACGAGGCGTCACCCCAAAGCCGCTCCACCTCGCCAGCCTCCGAAAAGCTGTCGAAGGAGCTGCGCAAGCGGGGATGGAAGTTCGTCGGCCCCACCACGGTCTACGCCTTCATGCAGGCGATGGGGCTGATCAACGATCACGCCACGGACTGCGCGATCCGGCCCGAGGTCGATGAGGCGCGCAAGGCCATGCACCGCCCGGCCTGAGCAAACTCAACCGCCCCGCCAACGAAAAGCCCCGCCCCTGCGATCTGCAGGGACGGGGCCAGGTCTCGTGGCGTACCGCCGTCCGCTTAGTTGTTGCGGTTCAGCGCGGCGCCGAGGATGTCACCCAGCGAGGCACCCGAATCCGAGCTGCCGTACTGGTCGATCGCCTCTTTCTCTTCGGCGATCTCGCGGGCCTTGATCGACAGACCCAGACGGCGGGTCTTGGTGTCGATATTGGTCACACGGGCATCAACCTTGTCACCGACCTGGAAGCGCTCGGGGCGCTGGTCCTGACGGTCGCGGGCCAGATCGCTGCGGCGGATGAACGACTTCACGCCGTTATACTCCACTTCGATCCCGCCTTCCTCGATCGAGGTCACTTCTGCGGTGACGATCGTGCCGCGCTTCACGCCATCCACGGCCTCGGCCATGTTGTCGTTTTCAAGCGCCTTGATCGACAGCGAGATGCGTTCCTTGTCGATATCCACGTCCTGGACAACGGCTTTCACCACGTCGCCCTTGCGGAAGTCCTGGATCGCGTCTTCGCCACGGGCATCCCAGCTGATGTCCGACAGGTGAACCATGCCGTCGATGTCGCCCTCGAGCCCGATGAACAGGCCGAATTCGGTGATCGACTTCACTTCGCCTTCGATCTGGGTGCCGGCCGGGTGGGTCTCGGCGAAGACTTCCCACGGGTTGCGCTGCGTCTGCTTCAGACCCAGCGACACGCGGCGCTTGGCTTCGTCGATTTCCAGAACCATCACGTCAACCTCTTGCGAGGTCGAGACGATCTTGCCCGGATGGACGTTCTTCTTGGTCCAGCTCATTTCCGAAACGTGGACCAGGCCCTCGACACCGGCGGCCAGTTCAACGAACGCGCCGTAATCGGTGATGTTGGTCACGCGACCCGAATGCACCGAACCGATCGGGAATTTCTCGATCACGGTATCCCACGGATCGGCCTGCAGCTGCTTCATGCCCAGGCTGATGCGGTGGCTGTCCTTGTTGATCTTGACGACCTGGACCTTGACGGTCTCGCCGATCGACAGGATCTCGGACGGGTGGTTGACGCGGCGCCAGGCCATGTCGGTGACGTGCAAGAGGCCGTCAACACCGCCCAGATCGACGAAAGCGCCGTATTCGGTGATGTTCTTGACCACGCCGTCGACCGTCTGACCTTCGGTCAGGTTCGCGATGACTTCGGCGCGCTGTTCGGCGCGGCTCTCTTCCAGGATGGCGCGGCGCGACACGACGATATTGCCGCGGCGACGGTCCATTTTCAGGATCTGGAACGGCTGCTTCAGACCCATCAGCGGGCCGGCATCGCGCACCGGGCGGACATCGACCTGCGAACCGGGCAGGAAGGCCACGGCACCGCCCAGATCGACGGTGAAGCCGCCCTTGACGCGACCGAAGATGGCGCCTTCGACGCGCTCTTCATCGGCATAGGCTTTTTCCAGACGATCCCAGGCTTCCTCGCGGCGGGCTTTCTCGCGCGAGATCGAGGCTTCGCCGCGGGCATTTTCCACGCGGTCCAGATAGACCTCGACTTCGTCGCCAACCTTGATGCTGGCTTCTTCGCCGGGATTTGCGAATTCTTTCAGATCGACGCGGCCTTCCATCTTGTAGCCGACATCGATGATGGCCTGGCCCGCCTCGATGGCGATGACCTTGCCCTTGACAACGCTGCCCTCGTCGGGCGTGTCCATGTCGAGGCTTTCATTCAGCATCGCCTCGAAGTCTTCCATGGTCGCTTTTTCAGCCATGTGTATCCGTTTCCTTTACAATGTTGTGTCTGGCCATGCGGTTGGCTCCGCCGGTCTTTGGCGTCTCCCGGGAATGACAAAGGGTCGCGGCAATCTGCCCGACCCAAGTTTCAGCGGTCTGTTCTGACCATGTCGCCCGTTTGACTTGGGCGCGATATAGGCTTGTTTTGCAGGCATGGCAAGGGTCCGTGATTGACCCCGCCACGCGCTCGCCCCTATTCTGCGAACGTATTCGTTCCTTGTGACATGGTTGACCCGACATGACGACCGAAGCCGATTTCGACCGCGAGATTTCCACGCTGAGAGGAACCGTGGCGGCGGCGGGTGCCGGTTTGGGTTGGGATGCGTCGCTGCGAGAGCGATACGCCCGGATGATCGCCGAGATGTCACGCGAAATGAAGGCGGAAGTCCGGGCAGGCCGCTTGACCTGGGACCAAGCCGCGCGCCTGGCAAGCGAACAGCGCAACGTGATCCTTGATCTCATCCGGGGACGCAGTACGCCCGTTGGCCGAGCCTTCGCCGAATCCCTGAAAGCCAAGGGCAAATCGCTGGCGACCCTGCTGCAGGAAAAAACCATGCAGCTCTATGGCAACAAAGCAAATTTTGACCAACTGCCTTCAGGACAACGTGATGCCGTCCTGCGCGCCGTAGTCGAAAGCTCTGGAAAGTCGCGCGCGAGCGTCAATGCGCTGATGCGCCGCCTGTCGCGCGCCGGACGCGGCCTGCTGATCCTGTCGCTTGGCGTGGCGGTTTATAACGTCGCCTCGGCCGAGGACAAGGGTGCGGCCGCGATAGAGGAAGGCGCGGTGCTGGGTGGCGGTGTTCTGGGCGGCCTTGCGGGCGGGGCCGCTGCCGGATTATTTTGTGGTCCCGGCGCGCCAATATGTTCCAGCGTCGGCGCCTTCGCCGGCGCGGTTGCAGGCGCCTTCGGCGTCAGTCTGTTCTTCTAGCGCGTGGCAATCTCATGAAAGCGTTGTTGGCAGATCAGCTCAACTTCACACCGATTTCTGGCGAGATCCCGCGCGGTCGACTGTTTCTGGACGGGCATGAGGTCGAACTTGCAGGGGTCTGGATGAGAGCGGCTTTCGCTCTGGATCGCCACGATCCGATCACCGGCTATCTGTTCGTCACCAATGATGGCAATCCCTTCGAAGAAGTCGTGTCAATCACGCTGACCGACAGCTTCCTGCATATCCTCGACCGCGCATCGCTCGGGGCACCCTATGATACCGCGCTCTGGCAGGGTGCTGAAGTCACCGGACCGGGCAAGATCGAATTCAGCCTCGATCGGGACGGGACTTGGCGGCTGACGGTCCTGCCCCGCAGGCAATGGCGCCTGCCCTTGCCGACCAGTGACGCATGGGTCTGGCGCGGTTTCAGCCCGCGCCGGCATTTTCGGATCGAGCGGATCAAGGCGCCTGACTAGGGCAGCCCGTAACCATCCTCTCCGTTTCATTGATAGTGAATTCGGCATTCGCGGGATTGCAAAGCCCTGCCCGGCGCGGCTTTCTTCTGGCAGACATCAGCAAGGAGCCCGCCCCATGCGCTACAGCCGCGACCTGCGAGGATATGGCGAACAGACCCCCGATCCGAAATGGCCGGGCGGCGCGCGGATCGCCGTGCAGATCGTCGTCAATTACGAAGAGGGCGGCGAGAACAGCATCGAGCATGGCGACGCGGCCTCGGAGGCCTTTCTGTCCGAGATCATCGGCGCCCAGCCCTGGCCCGGCCAGCGGCACTGGAACATGGAATCGATCTACGACTATGGCGCCCGCGCCGGCTTCTGGCGGCTGCACCGGATGCTGAAGGACATTCCCGTCACCGTCTACGGCGTCGCCCATGCGCTGCAGCGCAGCCCCGGGCAGGTCGAGGCCATGCAGGCCGCTGGCTGGGAGATCGCCACCCACGGGCTGAAATGGATCGACTATCGCAACATCCCCGCCGAGGTGGAGGCCGAGCATATCGCCGAGGCCATCCGCATCCATACCGAGGTCACGGGCGAGCGGCCGCACGGCTTCTATCAGGGCCGCACCTCGATGAACACGGTGGCGCTTGGCTGCGAGGAAGGCGGGTTCGAATATCTGGCCGACACCATCGCCGACGACCTGCCCTATTGGCATGTCCACAAGGGCAAGCCGCAGCTGATGGTGCCCTATACGATGGACGCCAATGACATGCGCTTCTCCTCCGGTCAGGGCTTCGGCACCGGGGTCGAGTTCTTCGATTACCTGCGCGACAGCTTCGACGTGCTTTATGCCGAGGGCGCGGCGGGGGCGCCGAAGATGATGTCGATCGGGCTGCATTGCCGTCTGGCCGGGCGTCCGGGCCGGGCCAAGGCGATCCAGCAGTTCCTGGACCATGCCCGCAGCCATGAAGGGGTCTGGTTCGCCTCTCGCCTCGACATCGCCCGGCACTGGGCGCGCGAACATCCCTACCAGCCGCGCCCGCGCCCTTCGCAACTGGAGCGCGATGCCTTCGTGCAGGCCTTCGGCGGCATCTACGAGCATTCGCCCTTCATCGCCGAACGGGTCTGGGAGGGTGAGTTGGGCGCGGTCCATGACAGCGCCGAGGGTCTGGCCGCCCGCATGGCGCAGGTCTTCCGCAGCGCCAGCGACGAGGAACGGCTTGGCGTGCTGATCGCCCACCCCGATCTTGCCGGCAAGCTGGCAGCAGCGAAACGGTTGACCGCCGAAAGCACCTCGGAACAGGCCAGTGCGGGTCTTGACGCGCTGACCGACGACGAGAAGGCCGAATTCACCCGAATGAACGACGCCTATACCGCCAAGCACGGATTCCCCTTCATCATTGCCGTGCGCGACCATGACAAGGCGGGCATCCAGCGCGCCATGGCCCGCCGGGTCGAGAACGACACCGCCACCGAACGCGCCGAGGCCGAACGTCAGGTCATGCGCATCGCCGAACTTCGCCTGCACGAGGCCCTGAAATGACCACCACCCCCCCGACCCGCACCTATACCGGCCCGATCGCCGGCCTGCCGCCGCAGACCGACCTGACCACCGACACCGCCGTCTTTACCGAGGCCTATGCCGTCATTCCGCGCAGCACCATGCGCGATATCGTCACCAGCTATCTGCCGGGCTGGGACGGGATGCGCATGTGGATGATCGCCCGGCCGCTCTCGGGTTTTGCCGAGACCTTCAGCCAGTACATCGTCGAACTGGCACCGGGCGGCGGCAGCGATGCGCCCGATGGCGATCCCGAGGTGCAGCATGTGCTGTTCGTCACCGATGGCGAATTGCGCGCCACCATCGACGGCAAGGATCACGTCCTGACGCCGGGCGGCTATGCCTATATCCCCGCCGGGACCGCATGGTCGCTGCGCAATGCGACAGATGGCAAGACCGGCTTTCACTGGTGGCGCAAGCGCTGGCAGCCGGCACCGGGCATCGGCAAGCCCGATGTGATCGTGACGCAGGAACAGGACGTCCCCCCCAACGCCATGCCCGACACCAACGGCGCATGGGCCACGACCCGCTTCGTCGACCCGACCGACCTGCGCCATGACATGCATGTCACCATCGTCACCCTTCAGCCCGGCGGCAGCATCCCCTTTGCCGAGACCCATGTGATGGAGCACGGGCTGTTCGTCCTCGAGGGCAAGGCGGTCTATCGCCTGAACCGCGACTGGGTCGAGGTCGGCCCCGGCGATTTCATGTGGCTGCGCGCCTTCTGCCCGCAGGCCTGCTATGCCGGCGGTCCGGGGCCGTTCCGCTATCTGCTCTACAAGGACGTGAACCGCCACGCGGCCCTTTGGCCGAACCGCTAGGGCGCTCCTCCCGCAGCTGTGCATTGAACCTTTGCCGCTGGCCCGTCAGGCTGGCGGCATCTGGTTTTGCCCGCGCAAAGGAGGTCTCATGCCTCGCACCCTGCCCGCCTTGCTTCTCATCGCGCTCTCCGGTCCGGCGCTGGCCGAGACACAGCCCAATGTCTTCATGGACGACCGCTCCTCGCCCGAAAGCGTGGTGATCTCGTTCTACAATGCCATCGACCGCCACGAATACCTGCGCGCCTGGAGCTATTACGATCCCGACGATGCGCCCGACTATCCGGGGTTCCGTGATGGCTATGCCGGGACCGACAGCGTCAAACTGCGCGTCGGCGAAGTCCAGTCCGAGGGCGCGACAGGCAGCATCCATTCGTCCGTGCCGGTGGCGTTGCGGGCCACCGCGACAGATGGCACGGAAACGGTCTATACCGGCTGCTACCGCCTGACGCAGGTGCAGCCTGCCATTCAGGACATGCCGCCCTTCCGCCCGATCCAGATCGACGCGGGCGAGATGGCGCTCAGCGACCAGCCCTTCGCCAGCGCCATGGGGGTCTGCGCGGAGTAGGGATTACGCCTTGGTGGCGTTCACCGGCGGGGTGACGGTGCGGGCCCGCACCCGCGCCTCGCGCCAGGTGATATAGCTGATTGCCCCGATCATCATCGCACCGCCCACGAGCACCCAGGCATCGACCGGCTCGCCGAAGACGAAGACGCCCAGAAGGCTGGCCCAGACCAGTTGCAGGAAGGTGACGGGCTGGGTCACGGTCAGGGGGGCTGCGGCAAAGGCGCGGGTCATGGTGTAATGCCCGGCGGTGGCAAAGACCGCAACCAGCCCCAGCCAGGCGATCTGCTCCAGCGTCGGCGGCACCCAGTCCATCAGCGCCAGCGGTGCCAGCCCGATCGAGACGGTCAGCGACATCATCGCCACCACCACCGTCGCCGGCACGCGCTCGGCCAGTTGCTTGGCGATGAGATAGGAGAGGCCGAAACAGACCGCCGCCGCCACCTGCGACAGGTGGCCGGGATCCATCGGCCTCAGGCCCGGACGCAGCACCACCAGCGCGCCGACCAGCGCGACCGCGATGGCAAGGATACGGCGGACCGCCAGCTTCTCGCCAAAGATCAGCGCCGCGCCGATGGTCACCATGATCGGGTTCAGGAAGCCGATGGCCGTCACCTCAGCCACGGTGATCCGCGACATGGCATAGAACCAGGCGATCACCGCCGCGACATGCAGCGCGCCGCGCAGAAGGAACAGCCGCCAGACATCAGCGGGAAAGCCTTGCTTCAGCGTCGGCACGATCACCGGCAGCAGGAAAGCCAGCCCGAAGAGAAAGCGGATGAAGGCCGCCTGCGGGGCGGGCAGCGCGCCCTCGAGCCCGCGCACGATGCCGTTCACCGCGACAAAGCACAGCCCGGTCAGCAGCATCCAGCCGATGCCCTGCAGGTCTTGCCGTGTGCTCGTGTCGAGTTGCATCATCTGCAAATGAACGCATTCCAATCCGGGCGCAAGCAGGATCGCTTGTGGGCCGCACTGGCCTACTACCCCAACAGCAGCTTGGCGGCGATGGCCCACATGATGCAGCCGATGGCGAATTCCAGCACCTGCCACGAGCGCGGCCGGGCGAAGACCGGGGCCAGCAGCCTTGCGCCATAGCCGAGCGCAAAGAAGAAGGCGAAAGAGCCGGTGATGGCGCCGGCGGCGAAGGCGGTTTTCTGGGTGAACTTGGCCGAGACCGCGCCCAAGAGGAACACCGTGTCCAGATAGACATGCGGGTTGGCCCAGGTCAGCATGGCGATGGTCGCCAGCGTCGCGGCCAGCCCCGCCCCCGCGCCATTGGCCCGCGCCTGCAGCGCCTCGCCCCCGCGCGAGGCCGCCAGAAAGGCCCGCGCGCCATACCAGATCAGGAAGGCCGCGCCGCCGTATTTCATCGCCACCATCGCCCAGGGCGCCAGTTCTGCGATCTTGCCCATGCCGCTGACACCAAGCGCGATCAGCAGGGCGTCCGAGGCCGCGCAGAACAGGCAGACGGCAAAGACATGCTGCCTCAGCAGGCCCTGCTTCAGCACGAAGGCGTTCTGCGCCCCGATGGCAACGATCAGTGACAGTCCCGTGGCAAATCCGGTGAGATAGGCGTGCATGGCGGTCTTTCCTTTGCTTGCAAAGCCTCTTGCCATGCGGCGTCACATAAGTGAAATTCATTCATCTGCATCAGCATTAGCCAGACTTATCACCCCATGCTCGACTACCCTGCCCTTGCTGCCCTCGCCCAGGTCATCCGTCGCGGCTCGTTCGAGGGTGCGGCCTCGGCACTTGGCGTCACGCAATCGGCCATCTCGCAACGCATCCGCGGGCTCGAGGATCGCATGGGCGTGGTGCTGGTCCATCGCGGACCGCCGCCCGTGCCGACCGAGGCCGGGGCGCGGCTGATCGCCCATTTCGATCGGGTGCGCCTCTTGGAGTCGGAACTGGGCGAGGACGGCACGGGTGCCGTGCCGCTGATCCGCGTCGCGGTGAATGCCGACAGTCTCGCCAGCTGGGCCATGCCGGCGCTGGCGGCGGCACCAGGCCTCTTGGACCTGGTCATCGACGATCAGGACCATGCCGATCAATGGCTGCGTGCCGGCCAGGTCGCCGCCGCCATTACCGCCCAGCCCGGCCCCCTGCCCGGCTGCGACAGCCTGTCGCTTGGCGCCATGCGCTACCAGGCGGTGGCCAGCCCGGATTTCATCGCCCGGCATTTCACCGCTGGCGTGACGCCCCAGGCGCTGGCGCAAGCGCCGCTGCTGACCTTCAACACCAAGGACGCGCTGCAATCGCGCTGGCTCATGCAGGTGACGGGACGGCGGATCAGCCCGCCCACCCATCTCGTGCCCTCGACGGAGGCTTTTGCGGCGGCGACCCGGTTGGGGATGGGCTGGGGGATGAACCCGGATGTGCTGATCGGGGATGACCTGGCAGCGGGGCGGCTTGTCCCGCTGATACCCGGCACCGCGCTCGACATCGCCCTGCACTGGCAGGTGGCGCGGGTGACGGCAAACGCCTTGAAGCCGTTGACCCGCGCGATCCGCGCAGCAGCGGCAGGCGCCTTGGCACAGGGCTGACGCACCCTCAGATGCCGCAAATCTCCGAGCGGGTCAGGAACCGCCGCTCGCGGCCATTGTCGAGGCTGAACATCCCGCCGCGTCCAGCCACCACGTCGATGATCAGATCGGTGTGCTTCCACGCCTCGTGCTGGCTCGCGGAGATATAGAAGGGCGCGCCGCCGATCTCGCCGATCTTCACGTCGCGCTCGGACAGGCGAAACTCGCCCTGCGCATAGCACATGGGCGAAGACCCGTCGCAGCAGCCGCCCGACTGGTGGAACATCACCGGGCCATGATCGGCGACGATCTCGGCCAGCAGATCCAGCGCGGCGGGCGTGGCGGTGACTGTCGACATGGCTTTCCTCCCAAACTGGAATGGGGGCCGCGCGGCCCCCATCCTGTCCCGTGGCTCAGAAGAAGCCCAGCTTCTTCGGGCTATAGCTGACCAGCATGTTCTTGGTCTGCTGGTAGTGGTCGAGCATCATCTTGTGGTTCTCGCGCCCGATGCCGGACTGCTTGTAGCCGCCGAAGGCCGCATGGGCCGGATAGGCGTGGTAGCAGTTGGTCCAGACCCGGCCCGCCTGAATGGCGCGGCCAAAGCGGTAGCAGGTGTTTACATCCCGCGACCAGACACCGGCACCCAGACCGTAAAGCGTGTCATTGGCGATCTCGAGCGCCTCTTCCTTGGTCTTGAAGGTCGTGACCGACAGCACCGGACCGAAGATCTCTTCCTGGAAGATGCGCATCTTGTTGTTGCCACGGAAGACGGTCGGCTGGACATAATAGCCGCTGCTGAGCTCGCCCCCGTGATCGGCGGCGGCGCCCCCGGTCAGCAGTTCCGCCCCCTCTTTCCGGCCGATGTCGATATAGGAAAGGATCTTTTCCTTCTGCTCGCCCGAGGCCTGCGCCCCGATCATCGTCTCCAGCGCGCGCGGATCGCCCTGACGGATCGCCTCGACACGCTTGATGGCGCGCTCCATGAAGCGGTCATAGATCGATTCCTGGATCAGTGCGCGCGACGGGCAGGTGCAGACCTCGCCCTGGTTCAGCGCGAACATGGTGAAGCCTTCCAGCGCCTTGTCGAAGAAATCGTCATCCTCACGCGCCACATCGTCGAAGAAGATGTTGGGCGACTTGCCGCCCAGTTCCAGCGTCACCGGGATCAGGTTTTCCGAGGCGTATTGCATGATCAGCCGGCCGGTCGTCGTCTCGCCGGTGAAGGCGATCTTCGAGATGCGCGGGTTCGAGGCAAGCGGCTTCCCGGCCTCGAGGCCGAAACCGTTCACGATGTTCAGCACACCCGTCGGCAGGATGTCGGCGATCACGTCCATGAACACGAGTATGCTGGCCGGGGTCTGTTCGGCCGGCTTCATCACCACGCAATTGCCGGCGGCCAGTGCCGGGGCCAGCTTCCACGCCGCCATCAGCAGCGGGAAGTTCCACGGGATGATCTGTCCGACGACGCCAAGCGGCTCGTGGAAGTGATAGGCGATGGTGTCGTGGTCGATCTCGGAAATCCCGCCCTCCTGCGCCCGCAACACGCCGGCGAAATAGCGGAAATGGTCGATGGCCAGCGGCACATCGGCGGCCATGGTCTCGCGGATCGGCTTGCCATTGTCCCAGGTCTCGGCAATCGCCAGACGCTCGAGATTGGCTTCCATCCGATCGGCGATCTTCAGCAGCAGGTTCGACCGTTCGGTGGTCGAGGTGGCGCCCCATTTGTCCTTGGCGGCATGGGCGGCGTCCAGCGCCAGCTCGATATCGGCCGCACTCGAGCGGGCGATCTCGCCCACGCCGCCGCCGGTGATCGGGGTCGTGTTGGTGAAATAGCGCCCGTCACGCGGGGCGACCCATTTGCCGCCGATGAAGTTGTCATAGCGCGGGGCAAAGGGAATCGCGGTCGCGCCCTGGAAATGCGGTGATTGATCGTTGGCCATGCTTAAAATCTCCTCCTCAGGATTCCGCCGGCGGCCTCGCGCCGGTGATGGAAGGAAGGTGCCAGAGCGGCGGATTCGCACAATCCGGGGGTCTTGGGCGAGACCGGGCGACTGTCTCACGGGCGAGACAGTCACCCGCTTATTTCTGCTCGAAGCCCAGTTTTGCCATCCGGCGATAAAGCGTCGCCCGCCCGATCCCCAGTGCCCGCGCCGCCGCCGAGGCATTGCCGTCGGCCCGCGCCAGCGCCCGCGCAATCGCCGCGCGCTCGCCCTTGTCGAACCCCCGCATCCCCTCGTCGCGCTGAAGCACATCCGAGGCCGGGCGCGGCCGGATCTCGCCCTCGCGCGGCAGGCCCAGCAGCTTGCGGGCGGCGCGGGTGGCGCCGATGGTCAGGTCATCCTCGTCGACCGCGATCAGCGCCGCGCCGCCCGAAAGATGTTGGGCAAGCCGCTCCTCAGAGGCCAGCACGATGCGGGCCGAGGGGAAACTTGCGCGGAACAGCAGCGCCTCGATCGAGGCCGCCGCCTGCCCCACCTGCGCCGCGATCAGCCGGTTATAGTCATCGGCCTGCACCGGGCGGACCGAACTGACATCCAGCGCCGCGATCAGCCGCCCGTCCGGGCCCCAGATCGGTGCATCCATGCAGGACATGGCGGTGTTGCGGGTGTGGAAATGCTCGTCGCGGGTGATGGTCAGCGCCCTGCCCTCGGCCAGGCAGGTGCCGATGCCATTGGTGCCCTGCGCCGCCTCGGACCAGTCGAACCCTTCGCTGAGGCCCCAACCGGCGAATTGCGCCGCATCGCCGTCGCGCACCCGCTGCGCCAGAACCAGCCCCTCGGCATCGGTCAGAAGCACGTTGCAGCCCGAGAGGCCGACCAGTTCGAACAACTGATCGAGTTGCGGATGGGCGACATGCATGAGCAGGTCCATCGCCTCGCGCCGCCCGGCAAGTTCCGACCCCAGCACCCGCGCCGGCAGCCGCGTCGCCGCCGGGTCGAGTCCGTATTTCACCAACGACCGGCGCCACGAGCTGACCAGCGCCGAAGCCGCGCTGGCGGATTGCGACTGCTCGGCCACGAAATCGGCATGGGATTTGCGCATAAGGATGGTTCCTCCCCAGGGAAACCATAGCAAATGCGGGCGCAACGGGGCGAGGCGCAATGCGCCGCACCCTATGGGACATAGGTCGAAGGAGGGCGAGGATCAGCCGCTGAAGAGGAAATGCAGGACGTCGCCGTCCTTGACCTCGTAGGTCTTGCCCTCGACGCGCAGCTTGCCGGCCTCGCGCGCCCCCGCCTCGCCATTCCCGGCAACGTAGTCGAGATAGGCGATGGTTTCGGCCCTGATAAAACCCTTCTCGAAATCGCCATGGATCTCGCCTGCCGCCTGCGGCGCCAGCGTGCCCTTGCGGATGGTCCAGGCCCGGGCCTCTTTCGGGCCGACGGTGAAATAGGTCTGCAGGCCCAGAAGGTCATAGGCGGCGCGGATCAGGCGATCCAGCCCGGCCTCTTCCAGCCCCATCTCGCCGAGGAACATCTCCTGCTCATCGGCGGGCAACTGGCTGATCTCTTCCTCGATCTTGGCCGAGATCACCACCGAGCCATTGCCTTGCGCCGCCGCCATCTCGGCCACGCGGGCCGACTGGCTGTTGCCCTTGGCCGCGTTCTCTTCCTCGACATTGCAGACGTAAAGCACGGGCTTGGCGGTCAGCAGCTGCAGCATGTTCCAGGCCTTGCGGTCCTCGTCATCGACCTTGACGGTGCGCGCGGGCTGACCGGCCTCCAGCGCCACCAGCGCCGCCTTCATCAGCTTTTCCTGCGCCGCCGCCTCCTTGTCGCCGCCCTTCAGCTTGCGCTGCAGGTTGGCCAGACGACGCTCGATCGATTCCATGTCGGCGATCATCAGCTCGGTCTCGATCACCTCTGCATCGGCGATCGGGTCAACGCGGCCCTCGACATGGGTGACGTCGCCATCCTCGAAGCAGCGCAGCACATGGGCGATGGCATCGACCTCGCGGATATTGGCGAGGAACTGGTTGCCAAGCCCCTCGCCCTTGCTGGCGCCCTTCACCAGACCGGCGATGTCAACGAAGGTGATCCGCGTCGGGATGATCTGTTTCGAGGTGGCAATCGCCGCCAGCTTGTCCAGCCGCGGGTCGGGCACCGCCACCTCGCCCACGTTCGGCTCGATGGTGCAGAAGGGGAAATTCGCAGCCTGCGCGGCGGCGGTTTTCGTCAGCGCGTTGAACAGCGTCGACTTGCCGACATTCGGCAGCCCGACGATCCCCATGCGAAAGCCCATGATTGCAACCTTTCCTGAATTCGGCGGTTACTTAGAGCCGGGGCGGGCACAAGTCCAGCCTGACGGCGGAAAGGATCCTCTCATGCAGTTCATCCCCTATCTCTCTTTTCAGGGCGAATGCCGCCCGGCCTTCACCACCTATGCCGAGATCTTCGACGGCACGCTGGAGCTGATGCCCTTCTCGGACATGCCGCCGGGCGACGGGATGCCGAGCCTGCCGCCCGAGCAGGCGGGCTGGATCATGCACGGATCGGTCACTCTGCCCGATGGCGGGTTGCTGATGGGCGCCGACATGCCGCCGCAATTCGGCGGCGAGCGCATGGCCGGGGCCTCGGTGGCGATCTCGTTGCCCTCGCCCGCCGAGGTGAACCGGGTCTTCGACGCGCTGAAGGCGGATGCGCAGCGGATCGCGATGGAGGTCGGCCCGACTTTCTTCTCGCCCGCCTTCGGCATGGTCACGGACCGCTTTGGAACCAGCTGGATGATCATGACCGAGCCGCAATAGGCGCGGCAGAGGGGCATCGGGCGACAGCGGGCTTCCGCTGAGGCGGTTGGATGCAGGCGCTTTATGGCGCCACCACATCGAACAGCTGTTCAGCTCTGACCGTCACCAAAGCGGACGCCCGGAGGGCGGTCGTCCGCTGGCCCGGCGCGCTTCGCGCTGGATTCCGGGCCGGGTCTCCTGTCCGCCGCATTGCACCGCAGGCTCAGAGAAGCTAGTGCTAACAGCCGGACAAGACGGGGCGGGATATGACCAGAATCGACGACACTTTCGCGCGGCTCAAGGCCGAGGGCAAAAAGGCTTTCGTGGCCTATATCATGGCCTCGGACCCCGACGAGGCGACCACCGCCGAGATCCTGCGCGGCCTGCCCGGCGCCGGCGTCGACATCATCGAACTGGGCATGCCCTTCACCGACCCGATGGCCGATGGCCCCACGATCCAGCACGCCGGCCAGCGGGCACTGGCGGCGGGGGGCAGCGTCACCCGCACGCTCGCGATGCTGCGCGAATTCCGCAAGACCGACACCACCACGCCCGTCGTGCTGATGGGCTATTACAACCCGATCTATGCAAGGCGCGGCGGAGTCGATCGCTTTCTCGAAGAGGCGGTCGAGGCCGGTGTCGACGGCCTGATCGTCGTCGATCTGCCGCCCGAGGAAGATGCAGAACTCTGCATCCCCGCCGGCAAGGCCGGGCTCAATTTCATCCGCCTCGCCACCCCCACCACCGATGACCGCCGCCTGCCCGCCGTGGTGAAGAATACGAGCGGCTTCGTCTACTACGTCTCTGTCACCGGCATCACCGGCGGCCCCGCCGCCAATGCCGCCGAAGTGGCCCCCGAGGTCGCCCGCATCCGCGCCGCCGCCGGCCTGCCGGTCGTGGTGGGCTTCGGCATCTCGACCCCCGAGGCGGCAGAATCCGTGGCCAGCGTCGCCGATGGCTGCGTGGTTGGCAGCGCCATCGTCAAGATGATCGGCGAAGGCCGCCCGGTGCCCGAAATTCTGGGCTTCGTGTCCGAACTGGCTGCCGGGGCGCATCGGGGCTGAGGCTGATGACCGCGCTGGCCCTCGACCACATCGTCATCGCCGCCGAAACGCTGGCCGAGGGGGTGGACTGGCTGACCGCCCGGCTCGGCACCCCGCCCCTGCCCGGCGGCAAGCACCCGCTGATGGGCACGCATAATGCGCTGTGGCACTTGGGCGGGCGCGAATACCTGGAAGTCATCGCAATCGACCCCGAGGCCCCGGCCCCGTCGCGGCCCCGCTGGTTCGGACTGGATCACTTCAGCGGCCCGCCGCGACTGGTGGCCTGGGTCGCCCGCAGCAGCCCGCTGACCGCACCCGAGGGCAGCACGATCAGCGAGGCGAGCCGGGGCGACCTCAGCTGGCGCATCGCCATTCCCGACAGCGGGGTCTCGGCTGCGAATGGCATCGCGCCCCTGCTGATCGACTGGGGCGATGGCCCGCATCCGACCAGCCGGATGCCCGAGCAGAGCCTGCGCCTGACCGCACTGACGCTCTCGCATCCGAACCCGCCCACGCTGGCGCTCACCGATCCGCGCATCACCGAGACCACCGGCCCCCTTGGCCTCTCGGCCCGGATCGTCAGCTACCAGGGCGAGGTCAGCCTGTGATCCGCGACAGCCGCGCCGAGGATGCCGCTGCCATCGCCGCGATCTGGAACCCGATCATCCGCGACACCGCCATCACCTTCTGGCCGACCGAGCGCGGCGAGGCCGAGATTGCGGCGATCATCGCCGAGCGTCAGAGACAGGGCTTTGCGCATCTGGTCATGGAGGCCGATGGCGCGATCATCGGCTTTGCCAGCTATGCCCAGTTTCGCGGCGGCGGCGGCTATGCGCGTTCCATGGAGCACACCATCCATGTCGCACCCGAGGCGCGGGGCACAGGGACAGGCCGCGCGCTGATGATCGCGCTGGAAGATCACGCCCGCGCCGCCGGCCACCGGCTGATGATCGGCGCCATCACCGCCAGCAACGAGGGTTCGGTGCGGTTCCACGACCGCATGGGCTATGCCCATTGGGGCCGCATCCCGGCGGCGGGCTGGAAGTTCGGCACCTTCCACGACCTGATCTTCATGGGCAAGGACCTCGCCGCGTGATCTGGCTCGCCGCCGGCTTTGCCGCGATCTACGGGCTGCGCCATGCCGGGGCCGCGCCGTCTTGGGCCGGCAGCATCGCCAAGACCGCCGCGACCGCGCTTCTGGCCCTCACCGCCCTGCTGGCAGACGCGCCGCCCTTGCTGATCGCCGGCCTCGCCCTCGGCGCTGCTGGCGATTTCGCCCTGTCGCGCCCCGGCCAGCCCGCCTTTCTGGCCGGCATGGGCGCCTTTGCCGCCGGGCATCTGGCCTATATCCTGATGATGTGGACGCCAGCGGGCGTCGGACAGATCTGGCCCCTGGGGCTGGTCATGCTGGCGCTGGCGATCTCGACCGAATTCTGGCTGATCCCGCGCACGGGCGGGTTGCGCTGGCCGGTCCGGGCCTATGTGCTCATCATCTCGCTGATGGCGCTGGCGGCGCTGAGCCTGCCGCCGGACCAGACCCTCACCCGCATCGGCGCGGGGTTGTTCGTCCTCTCGGACCTGCTCCTCGCCATCCATCTCTTCGTCGCGCCGCGCCGCCTCTTGGCCCTGACGCTCTGGCCTGCCTATTGGTGCGGTCAGGCGCTGATCCTGATGGGCCAACTGTGACCCGCTGGCCCCCTGCGCCGAAGCACGATAATCTGCCCCGATGATGGATCAGGTGATACCGCCACTCGACGCCCCCGAACTGCCGAAGCCCCGCAGCTTCTGGCAGCGAATCGCCGACCGGCTGGCGGCGATGCTGTCGCCGCGCCCGGCCTCGGTGGCGCCGGAACGCTCGGTGGCCTTCTCGATCGCCATCATCGCCCTGGGCGCAAAACTCGCCAAGGCCGATGGCGCGGTGGCGAAATCCGAGGTGGCCGCCTTCCGCCGGCTCTTCGTCATCCCGCGCGCCGAGGAAAAGAACGCCGCCCGGGTCTTCGATCTCGCCCGGCAGGACGTGGCCGGATACGACGCATGGGCGCGGCGCATCGCCGCCATGTTCCCGCCCGCCGATCCGGTGCTTCTGGACGTGATCGAGGGGCTGTTCATCATCGCGCTGGCCGATGGCGGGCTGCATCAGGCGGAAGTGGCGTTCATCGACGAGGTGGGCCGCATCTTCGGCCTCACCCCGGCGCGCATCGCCGCCATCCGCATGCGCCATGACCCCAATCGCGGCTGCGCCCCCTGCGAGGTGCTGGGCCTCGCCCCCGACACGCCCCTGCCCGAGGCGCGCAAACGCTATCGCTCGCTGATCCGCGAGGCCCATCCCGACCGCGCCATCGCCCGCGGCCTGCCGCCCGAGGCCGTGCGTCTGGCCGAGGCCCGCACCCGCCGCCTGACGGAAGCCTGGGAGCAGTTCCGCAACATGCAGCAGGTCCCCGCAGGATGAGCCGTCTGCGTCTGCTGGCCAGCCACTGGGCGATTCTGGTGATGGCGCTGGCCTTCCTCGCCGGTCTGGTGATCACCGCAGCCGGTCCGCTCTGGCTGTGGCTCTTGGTGCCGCTCGGCGTGGCGCTGCAATTCGTGAACGAATACGGGATGCACCGTTTCCTGTTCCACCTGCCGCCGCCGCGCACGCAATGGCGCTTTGACCTGATGTATCAGGCGCATTACGGCCATCACGATTTTCCGACCGTGCCCGGGCTGTTCTTCGTGCCGTGGTGGATCGCCCTGCCGATGCTCGGCACGCACTACCTGATCGCCAGCGCGATCGGCGGGCTGCTGTTCCCCGACCTCGGCTGGCAGGTCGGCGCGGCGGTGATCCTTGTGGGCGGCGTCGGCACCTTTTTGGCCTATGAGTGGTTCCATGCCACCGCCCATCTGCCGGTCAAGAAAACCGCCGCCGAGCGCCATGTGACCGCGCTGCACAACCAGCACCATTTCCGCGACTTCTCGCGCTGGTTCCATGTCTCGCCCGGCGGCGAGGTGATCGACCGCGCGCTTGGCACCGCCATCGATCGCGAGGCGCTGAAGGGCGCGCAGCGGGCCGAATTCATGACAACGCTTGGCCTGCCGCCCGACGATCCGCGACTGATCGCCGCCCGCCGCCGTTTTGGCCCCCGCCACGGCATTACCGAGGCACAGATCGCCCGCGCCGCAAGGCTGGGCTGACCTGTCGCAGCCTTGCGACTTGCGCCAGCGCCGCTCAGCCCCCACATTCGGCGGATGAAACGCATCTACGCCCTGCCCGTGATCGCCCTTCTGGCCGCTGCGCCCTTCGCGCTGGCCCAGCAGGAGAACGCGCCCGATCTTCCGGCGCCGGATTACCAATACACCCCGCCGCTGGCCGACGAGGCCCCCGGCGCGCCTGCCCCCGATGCCGGTGGCTCCATGGCCGAGGGCGGCGACCTGATCGAGCGCGGGATGGGGATGTTCCTCGACAACCTGCTGAACGACATGGCGCCCGAGATCGACGGGCTGTCGCGCGATTTGGGCGGCGCTTTGTCGATGCTGGGGCCGGTAATGACCGACCTCTCGACGCTGGTCGATGACATCTCGAACTACCAGACGCCCGAGCGGCTGGAAAACGGCGACATCATCATCCGCCGCAAGGCCGATGCCCCGCCGCCGCCGCCGATCGGGGAAAGCCTGCGCGGCTTTGGCCGGGGCACGCCCGAGGGCGCGCCCGCACCCGAGCGCCGGCAGCTGCCGGTCGATCCCTACCAACCTCAGGTAGAACTTTAGGTTATCATCCTAACCATCTGATCCTGAGTTCACATCGCCGATCAACCGGCGATGTTTCCGGGCTTCCTCCAGCACATCCTCGAACCGCTCGATCCCCTTCGCCGCCAGCGCCGGCACCATTCGCAGGAAGGCCGAGGCCGTCGCCTGCGCATCGCCCATGGCGGTATGGCGCAGCTCGGGCGGGATGGCGATGTCCAGCCGGGCGCAGAGCGCATCCAGCGAGTGATCGGCCGACTGCCCCCAGAGCATCGCGGACAGCAGCACCGTGTCCAGCACCGGGTTGGTGAAATGCGCCCCGGTCTCGGGCGCGGCGCGGCGCAGGAAGCCCATGTCGAAGGGCGCGTTATGGGCGACCAGCGTGGCCTCGTCGCAGAAATGCTGGAAGGCCGTCAGGGCCGCGGCCTTCAGGGGGGCATCCGCGACCATCGCATCGGTGATGCCGTGGATGCGGGTCGAGGCGGCGGGGATCGGGCGGCCGGGCTGAACCAATGTCTCGAACCTCTCGCCGGTCAGCCGGCCGCCGGCAATACGCAGGCCCGCGATCTGCAGGATGCGGTCGCTGTCGGTCAGGCCCGTCGTCTCGGTGTCGAAGACCACGCAGGTCAGGTCCGACAGCCGGGTCGAGGCCGCACCCCGCCCGGCCAGCGCGAAATCATAGGTCAGCCCGCCCGACGCATCCGCGCCCGCCGCCCGCGCCAGCGGCAGGACCAGCCGTGCCTTGCCATCGGCAGCGCGCTCGGCCCAGATGCCGGTGCCCTGCGCCGCCAGCAGGTCGGCACCGGATTGGTCGGGCTGGTCGGGATCAGGCGCGCGGGCCAGCCAGTCCTCCAGCCGGTCCATCGGCAGCGCCGCACCTTGCCATTCCAGCAAGAGGCGCACTTCCTCGGGATCTTCGGCATCGACGCGCAATTGCGGATCATGCCCTTCGGCCCGCAGGCTGCGGTCGAGATCGCGCAGCAGCGCATTGACCGGCCCCGCCTCGGCCTGCACCGCGATCAGCGGCAGGGCATCGGCGAAAAGCCCGGTGGCCAGTTCCGGCAGCAGCGCGCGGGCCGTGGGCAGGGCGCGGGCCGAGGCCTCGGACAGCGCGCGGGTGGCGGCGGCCAGCCCCTGCCCCTCGACCCGGATCGCCTCGGCCAGCGCCGGCGGGATCGGCCCATCCAGCGCGCCCAGCATCGGCACCAGCGTCGCGGCATGGCGGCGCAGCGCCTCGATCGACGCGCGGGCATCCGCCCGGTCGGCGGGATGGTCGCGCAGGATCAGCAGCGTGCCGTGATCCAGCAGCCGCATCCGCCCCGCCAGCCGCCCGCCGGTCACGGTCAGCGCCGTCAGGTCGGTGGCCTCGATCCCCTGCCCGTCCAGCCGCGCCCGCGCCGCCAGCAGTGGCCCCCGGCGCAGATGCCGTTCCAGCGGACGATCCAGCCCGAGGCCAGGCAGCATCCGGGCGGCGGCGGCGTTGTAGAAGACCACCCGCCCGGCCGCATCGCTCATCACCGCGCCGGCGCCGAAATCCGACAGGATGCTTTCCAGCACCGCCATCTCATGCGCCTGTTCGGCGGCATGGTCCTTGAGCGCCTGCGCCAGCGCCTCGGCCGACCGCGCCCGCGCCTCGGCGGCGTCGCGCGCGGCGGGGCCGAGATCGCCCAGATACTGCGCCTCCTCGCCTGTGGGCGCCTGCCCGGTGCGCAGCCCCCCGGCCAGGGTCTCGATCGGCCGGGCAACATGGCGGTCGAAGAGATACCAGACCGCGACCACGGCCAGCACCACGCCCAGAACGGCGACGAAACCCGCGAGCAGCATCGGCGACAGCGCCTGATCCAGCGCCACGCCCTGCGCCATCAGCCGCCTTGCCTCGACCCAGAGGGCGAAGAGGATGACCAGCGCCGCCGCCGCTGCCAGTCCTGCAAAGATCAGCAGGACCCGCAGCCGCAGCGGCAGCTGGCTCAGCATGGCTTTTCCAGAAGCCGGGCCATCTCGGCCCGGAGTTCCGACAATTCGAACGGCTTGGCGATGAAGCCATCGGCCCCCAGCGCCATGCCCTTGCGCCGTTCAACCACCGAGCCGCGCGCGGTCATCATCAGCACGCGCGTCGCCGAAAGACCCGGATCGGCCCGCATCTCCTGCACGATCTGATAGCCCGAGACCTCGGGCAGCATCACGTCGAGCAGCACCAGATCGGGCCGCTGGTCGCGGATCGCCTGCACCGCGCCGGCACCGCTGGCCATGCGCGAATGGTCATGGCCGTCGCGGGTCAAGAGGTAATCCAGCGCCAGCGCGATATTGTCCTCGTCCTCGATGACCATGACCCGCGCCATCACGCCCCCTCCCCGCAGACCAGGCGGAAGGCCGGATCATCCGCCCCCGCCGCCTGCCAGTCGCCCGATGCGGGCCGGATCAGCCGCTTGGCGCAGTCGAAATCCTGCGGCACGACGACGGTATTGCCCCGCCGCTCGACCAGCATGATGCGCGCGCGCGAGGTGGCATCGGCATTCATCTCGATGCTGGCCGGGTCGATGGCGGCAAAGCGGGTGGTGATCGGGAAGAGATAGCTCCAGGGTGCCCAGGGCTGGCTGACCTCGCCGGTCAGCAGCACCGAGGCATCAGTCGGCAGACGGGCGACGGCGCGGCCATACCAGGCGTAGTCGTTCCAGACCGAATAGGCGATCATGGCAAGGCCGATGCCGGCAGGCAGCAGCCAGCGGGCGGGCATGACCCCGGCCTTTCGCAGCGCATGAAACAGCGCATAAAGCACCGCGGCCGCGCCGATCCCCACCGCGATCACCCCCAGAACCTCGACCCCTACCCCTGTCATCCCAGCATTCCCTTTCCCTGTCCCAGTGCCGATTGCATCCCGCGCACGACGACGAAGGCATCCCGCAGATGGCTGCGCTCGAAATCGGGCAGGTCGGCGGGGGCCAGATAATTGTCGGGCTTGCGGCCCGAACGGATCAGATGCGCCTGATTTTCCAGCCGCAGCGTCTGGATCACGTCATATGCGGCGATCAGGTCGCGCGCCCCGCTGCCCGAGATGACGCCGTGATCCTCGGCCTCCAGCAGCCGGGCGCGGGTGTTCACCGCCGTCAGCCGCCCCTGCAGCGCATAGATGCGGGCAAGGTCGGTCACTGGCACCACGCCGTTATGCTTCATGTCGATATGGTGGCGATGCTCGCCCGAGCGGATGGTGGCAAAGCCGCCGATGATGCCCAGAGGCGGGCGGTGCTTCAGCGAATTGGCGATCATATGGGCCACGAAGATCGAGTTCTTCGAGGCCATCGCCAGCGTCTCGGCCTGCAGCCCCGTCAACAGCGCCGCATCGCCGCCGATCGCGCGCAGGTCAAACATGACCGAGGCCAGCATCTGCGCCTCGGGGCTGGGCTTGCGGATCCAGCCGGTGAAATAGTCTCGCCAGACGTTCAGCGGCTGGCACCAGCGCGGATTGGTCGCCATCATGTCGCCGGGGCAATAGACGAAGCCCGCCCGGTTCAGCCCGTCACTGACGAAGCGCGCGAGCGCGGTGAACCACGGATGCGCGGGATCGGCGCCTTCGGCGAGGATCAGGCAATTGTCCTGATCGCTGACCCCGGTCTGTTCCTGCCGCCCCTGACTGCCGCAGGCGGCCCAGAGCCAGCGGGCGGGGGCCTGGCCAAGCTCGGCCTCGGCCAGCACCAGTAGCCGGCGGGTCACAGCATCGGTGATGTCGGTGATCATCCGGGTGATGACCTCGTGGCGCTGATGCGCGGCGACGAGGCTGACCAGAAGCTCGGGCACCCGCGCGGTGATCCGCGCCATCTCCTCGGCCGAGCCGGTATCGGCCAGATCGCGGATCAGCACCGAGGCGCTGATCGCCTGAACCCTTGTCAGGTCGGTCTGGGTGATCATGCCGACGAAGCGGCCCTGATCGACCACCGGCAGATGACCCACGCGACGTTCCAGCATGGCGTTCAGCACGTCATAGCCCAAGGCCTGCGGCGGCAGGGTCACGGGATCAACGGTCATCACCTCGCTGACCGGGCGCGACGGGTCGAGGCCGGCGGCGACGACGCGGTTCGACATGTCGCGGATGGTAACGATGCCCAGCAGGCGCCCGTCCTCGGTCACGCCGATGCTGCTGACGCCTGCATCGCGCATCATCTGCGCCGCCTGCCGCACGGGTGTTCCGGGCGCGCAGGTCAACGGTTTGCGGGTCAGCAGGTCCTCGACCTTCAGCGTGGCGATCTCGGCCCCGCGCCCGTAGCCCTGACCGCTGCGCCCCCGGTCAAAGAAGCGCGCCACCGCCCGGTTCTGCGCGATGAGATCCAGCAGAACCTCGCGCGGCAGCATCCACAGCACCGCATCCTCGGTGACGCGGGCGGTAGTCACCGCCGACCCCTCGCGCAGAAGCCCGCGCTCGCCGAAGCTGTTCCTCGGCCCCAGTTCCGACACGGAATCGCCATTGCGGTCACTGACCGCCACGCGGCCCTCTTCGATCAGCCAGATGCCCGGCAAGAGGTCGCCATATTCATAGACCACGGCACCCGCCGGCATCTGCCTGCGGCTGAAGGAGCTGGCGGCACGCGCCAGCTCGTCCTGCGACAGGCTGTCATAGGGGTGGACCGAGGCGATGAAACCGGCGGCGTCCGTCATGTCACTCCCTTGGTCTTGCAGAGAAATGGCCGCGCCCCGGTTGGGGGCGCGGCCAGTCCGTATCAGTGGGCGACGGCGTCGCCGGCACCGCGCGGAACGCGGATCGACTCGACCAGTTCGATCACCTCGACCGGCGGCTCCTCGGTCGCGCTCGACACCGCGTAGGCGACGATGAAGTTGATCAGCGCACCGACGGTCCCGAACGAGGCCGGCGAGATGCCGAACAGCCAGTTGGCCGCCGTATCTTCCAGCATGTTGGTGCCCGAGATGAAGAACCAACCCTTGTAGGCGAAGATATAGAGCAGCGTCGACAGGATGCCGGCGAGCATCCCCCAGATCGCCCCCTGCTTGTTGATGCGCTTCGAGAAGATGCCCATCATCAGCACGGGGAAGATCGAGCTTGCGGCAAGGCCGAAGGCCAGCGCCACGGTCTGCGCCGCGAAGCCCGGCGGGTTCAGACCCAGGATCGTCGCCACCAGGATCGACACCCCCATCGAGATGCGCGCCGCCATCAGCTCGTTCTTTTCGCTGATGTTCGGGTTGATCGCGCCCTTGATGAGGTCATGGGACACCGCGCCGGAGATCGCCAGCAACAGGCCCGCCGCCGTCGACAGCGCCGCCGCAAGACCGCCCGCCGCCACGATGGCGATGACCCAGCCCGGCAGGTTGGCAATTTCGGGATTGGCCAGAACCATGATGTCGTTGTTCACCGTGGTCAGCTCGTTGCCCTGCAGGTTCTGGGCCGCGATCTGCTCGGCCACCGGGGCGCCTTCCGCGCCGGCCTCGTTGTAATACTGGATCAGGCCGTCGCCGTTCTTGTCCTCCCACGAGAGAAGCCCGGTGGTCTGCCAGTTCCGCATCCATTGCAGTTCCGGTGCGGTCTCGATCTGCTCAAGCGAGATCGCCGGTTCCGAGAAGGTCGAGCCCGCCTCGGTTCCGGTCACTGCCCCCGGCCACATGGTCGCGGTCAGGTTGAAGCGCGCCATCGAGCCCACGGCAGGCGCGACGGTATAAAGCAGCGCGATGAACACCAATGCCCAGCCTGCAGAGGCCCGCGCATCCGACACCTTCGGAACGGTGAAGAAGCGGATGATGACATGGGGCAGACCCGCCGTGCCGATCATCAGCGCCAGCGTGAACAGCACCATGTCCAGCGTGGACTTGTGGTGGCCGGTATAATTGGCAAAGCCCAGATCGGTGACGACCTGGTCCAGCTTGGCCAGGAACTTGGCGCCCGACGCGTCATGGGTGCCGAAAAGGCCGGTCTGCGGCAGGACGTGGCCGGTCAGCTGCATCGCGATGAACACCGCCGGGATGGTATAGGCGATGATCAGCACGACATATTGCGCCACCTGCGTATAGGTGATGCCCTTCATGCCGCCCAGAACCGCGTAGCAGAAGACCAGCGCCGCGCCGATCCAGAGGCCGGTCGAGTTGCTGACCTCGAGATAGCGCGAGAAGGTCACGCCGACGCCGGTCATCTGGCCGATCACGTAGGTGATCGAGATGATCAGCAGGCAGATGACGCCGATGATCCGTGCGGTCTGCGAATAGAAGCGGTCGCCGATGAATTCCGGCACGGTGAACTTGCCGAACTTGCGCAGGTAGGGCGCAAGCAGCAGCGCCAAGAGCACGTAGCCGCCAGTCCAGCCCATCAGGTAGGTCGAGTTGTCATAGCCGGTGAAGGCAATCAGGCCCGCCATCGAGATGAAGCTGGCCGCCGACATCCAGTCCGCCGCCGTTGCCATGCCGTTCATCACCGGGCTGACGCCCCGGTTCGCAGCATAGAATTCCGAGGTGGAACCGGCCCGGGTATAGATGGCGATGCCGATGTAGAGGGCAAAGCTCAGGCCGATGACGATGAGGTTAAGCGTGAATTGATCCATGTGTCTGCCCCCTCACTCGTCCACGCCATGTTCACGGTCGAGGCGGTTCATCCGCGCCGCGTACCAGAAGATCAGCACGATGAAGACCAGGATCGAGCCTTGCTGGGCAAACCAGAAGCCCAGATCGGTGCCGCCGATGCTGATGCTTGAGATCAGCGGCCGCAGGATGATGCCGAAGCCATAGGACACCAGCGCCCAGATAATGAGACAGACCCAGATGATCCTGAGATTGGCCTGCCAATATGCGTTCGATGATTGTCTGTCACTCATGTCCTTCGCTCCTCCTCGTTAGGGACAGCCGTCTTGTTCGCGTGACCCCCGGCCCGACGGCAGAGACGGGGTAGACGATAAGGCCCCGGCACTTTCGCGCCGGGGCCCCTGTTTCATTCGCTCACCAGCCCTTCGAGGGCGGGGCATTGTCATAGCCCGTCTGGTGAACCTTGTGGTCCGAGTCGTCCGCGAAGAGGCTGCGGCGATAGCCGCTGTTCGGGACGAAGATCAGGCCGATGATGACGGTCAGCCCGGCAACCACGATCGCGTACCAGAGACCGGCATAGATGTTGCCGGACTGGGCCGAGATGGCGAAGGCGGTGGCGGGCAGCAGACCCCCGAACCAGCCGTTGCCGATGTGGTAGGGCAGCGACATCCCCGAGTAGCGGATGCGGGTCGGGAACATCTCGACCAGCGCCGCGGCCATCGGACCATAGACCATCGTGACCAGCACGATGAGATAGGTCAGCAGCAGCACCAGCTTGAAGTTCTGGCCGTTGAACACGTCGAAGAAGTGGTCGGCCTTGGCGATCGTGGTGTTGGTCTTGGGATCGACCGGATAGCCGGCCTCGGTCAGCGCCCCGTTCACGGTCTTGTCGAACTCGGCCTTGGCCGCCTTCAGCTCCTCCGCCGGCAGGGTGCCGTCATAGACCGGGATCTGCTTCTCGCCGATCTGAACCACGGTCGGCGCACCGGCCGCGACATCCACTGAGGTATAGTTGACCGAGGACTTGGCCAGCATCGCCTTGGCGATGTCGCAAGCCGAGGTGAACTTGGCGGTGCCGGTCGGGTTGAACTGGAACGAGCAGGTTTCCGGGTCAGCCGAGACGGTGACGACGGTATTGGCCTGCGCTTGTGCCAGCGCCGGGTTGGCGGTTTCGGTGATCATGCGGAAGACGGTGAAATAGGACACCACCGCCAGCGCGCAGCCCAGCAGGATGATCGGCTTGCGACCGATCTTGTCCGAGAGCGAACCGAAGAACACGAAGCCCGCGGTGCCGAGGATCAGCGACCAGGCCACCAGCACGTTCGAGGTGAACTGGTCCAGTTTCACGACGTTGTTGATGAAGAACAGCGCGTAGAACTGGCCCGAATACCAGACCACTGCCTGACCCGCGACCAGGCCGAACAGCGCGATCAGGGCGATCTTGCCGTTCTTCCACTGGCCGAAAGCCTCTTTCAGCGGGGCCTTGGACTGGGTGCCTTCTTCCTTCATGTGCTTGAAGGCCGGGCTCTCTTCCATCTGCAGACGGATGTAGAGCGAGATCAACAGCAGGAAGATCGAACCGAGGAAGGGAATGCGCCAGCCCCAGGCCTTGAAGGGTTCGAGCATGACCTGCAACCCGTCGGGACCAAGCATCGGCTCGCCATTCGAGAATTGCGGGACCGGTTCATAGTTGCCGTTCACATAGGATTGCACCATCAGGATGACGACCAGCGACAGCAGGAGACCCATGGTCGCCGTCGTCTGGATCCAGCTGGTGTAATAGCCACGGCGGTTCATCGGCGCGTGCTCGGCGACATAGGTCGCGGCACCGCCATATTCGCCACCGAGGGCCAGACCCTGCAACATGCGCAGCACGATCAGGATGATCGGCGCGGCCATGCCCCAGCTTTCATAACCGGGCAGAAGACCGACGATGAAGGTGGACATGCCCATGATGAGGATGGTCATGAGGAAGGTGTATTTGCGCCCGACGAGATCGCCGAGCGAGCCGAAGACAAGTGCGCCGAAGGGACGCACGATAAAGCCAGCCGCGAAGGCCAGCAGAGCAAAGACGTTCCGAGTCGCCTCGGGGAACGAGGTAAAGAACTGGGCCCCGATGATCGCCGCCAGCGATCCGTAGAGGTAAAAGTCATACCATTCGAAAACGGTACCCAGCGAAGACGCGAGAATGACCTTCTTCTCCTCGCGCGTCATCGGCCTCGAACGGTCGACGTCTGTTGCTTCGACTACTGCCATTTGTTTCCTTTGGCTCCCTGAAGGAAAGGCGCGGGCGGGATGCCCGCGCCGGCGAAACGCATGTCCGGGCTACCCCCGGTTCATGCGATTATTGATAAGCTCGTCCACGACCTCGGGCTCGGCGAGCGTCGAGGTGTCGCCCAGTGCGCCGAAATCGTTCTCGGCGATCTTCCTGAGGATGCGGCGCATGATCTTGCCCGAACGGGTCTTGGGCATGCCCGGCGCCCATTGGATCAGGTCGGGCTTGGCGATCGGGCCGATCTCGGTGCGGACCCATTTCTCCAGTTCGCCGCGCAGCTCCTCGGTCGGCTCGACCCCGTTCATCAGCGTGACATAGGCATAGATGCCCTGCCCCTTGACCGGGTGCGGATAGCCCACGACCGCCGCCTCGGCGACCTTCTCATGGGCGACCAGCGCGCTTTCGACCTCGGCCGTGCCCATGCGGTGGCCCGAGACGTTGATCACGTCATCGACGCGACCGGTGATCCAGTAATAGCCGTCCTCGTCGCGGCGGCAGCCGTCGCCGGTGAAGTAATAGCCCGGGTATTGCTGGAAATAGGTTTCCATGAAGCGCTGGTGATCGCCCCAGACCGTGCGCATCTGGCCGGGCCAGCTGTCGCCGATGCAGAGGACACCCTCGGCCGGGTTGCCCTCGACCACCTTGGCGCTCTCGGCCTCCAGCACCACCGGCTTGACGCCGAAGAAGGGCACCGTGGCCGATCCGGCCTTGGTCTCGATGGCGCCGGGCAGCGGCGTGATCAGGTGGCCGCCGGTCTCGGTCTGCCACCAGGTATCGACGATCGGGCAGCGGCCCTTGCCGACATGGGTGTTGTACCAGTTCCAGGCCTCGGGATTGATCGGCTCGCCCACCGTGCCCAGAAGGCGAAGGCTGGACAGGTCGTGCTTTTCCACGAATTCCGCGCCCTTGCCCATCAGCGAGCGGATGGCGGTGGGCGCCGTGTAGAACTGGTTGACCTTGTGCTTGGCGCAGACCTCCCAGAAGCGGCCGGCATCGGGCCAGGTCGGCACGCCCTCGAACATCAGCGTGGTCGCGCCATTGGCCAGCGGGCCGTAGACGATATAGCTGTGGCCCGTCACCCAGCCCACATCGGCGGTGCACCAGTAGATGTCGCCGTCATGGTAATCGAAGGTATATTGATGGGTCATGGCGGCAAAGACCAGGTAGCCGCCAGTGGTGTGGACGACGCCCTTGGGCTTGCCGGTCGAGCCGCTGGTATAAAGGATGAACAGCGGGTCCTCGGCATTCATCGCCTCGGGTTCGCAGGCCTCGCTCGCCTCGGCCATCAGCGCCTTCAGGTCGATGTCGCGCCCCTCGGTCCAGGTGGTCTGGCCGCCGGTATGCTTGACCACAAGGCATTTCACCCGGTCCGAGGTGTTCAGCAGCGCCTGATCGGCATTGGATTTCAGCGCCGTCCGGCGGCCGCCGCGCGGCGCCTCGTCGGCGGTGATCAGGATGTTCGCACCGGAATCGTTGATGCGGTTGGCCAGCGCGTCGGGCGAGAAGCCGGCGAAGACGATGGAATGGATGGCGCCGATCCGGGTGCAGGCCAGCATGGCATAGGCCGCCTCGGGGATCATCGGCAGATAGAGGACAACGCGATCACCGCGCTTGACGCCGAGGTCGCGCAGCACGTTGGCCATCTTGTTCACCTGCCGCGACAGCTCGGCATAGGTGATGTGCTGAGCTTCCGCCTTGGGATCATCGGGCTCGAAGATGATCGCGGTCTGGTCGGCGCGGGTGGCGAGATGGCGGTCGATGCAATTGGTCGAGACGTTCAGCTGCCCGTCCTCGAACCATTTGATGCTGACCTGGCCGAAGGTGAAATCGGTGTTCTTCACCTTGGTATAGGGGGTCATCCAGTCGAGACGCAGGCCTTCGCGACCCCAGAACCCATCGGGATCGTCGATCGATTCGGCATACATCCGCTTGTAATCGTCAGGTCCCGCATGAGCCTTTTCGAACCCTGCCGGAATTGCGTGCTTTTCAATCGCTTCTGCACTCATGACGCCCATCCTCCTCATGGCCAGCGCGCCGGATCCGATCCCCTGCCGACGGGCTGCCTGACAGGCTCGGATCACGGGTTGGCGATATGTTAATCACAAACCACCCATTCGCGTAAACTGTTTTTTTCAAAGGAAAGTTTTGTAAATTTATTAGCTGGACGGTTTGGAAATTTGTAAAACATTCACAGAAACGCGAGCCAATTCGCGACCTAAGTCGAACGAAACGCCGCCGCAGTCGGGACTGCGGCGGCGTCGAGCCACGCGGAATGGCCTGCGCGGTCACTCAGTTCGGATCGTCGACACGCACCCTCAGCGAGACGCTGCCCTTGACCGGCACGCTCCAGTTCAGCCGCACCTGCCGGCCGTCCGTGCCGACGGCGCCCTGGACCCAGGGCGATTCGGACACCGGCACGCCACCGGCATTGGTCAGCGCCCCGGTCAGCACCACCGAGCTGACATTCTTGGCCCAGCCCTGGAACGGCAGTCCGGTCACGACCGGCAGCGTCCAGGTCTTGGCTGCACTGGCCTGCACATGCGCCACGGTCAGCGGGTTTGCGACATAATCACGCACCCCGTTCAGGCTGTTGCCAGAGAACTGGATGTTGCGCATCCGGGCATAGTTCAGATCGGCATGGCTGGTATCGACCCGCTCGATCCGGTCGACCTTGGTATAGAGCGACTTGAACACGTTGCCCGAGACGTTCAGCCCGTGGATGAACTGGCCGCTGCCGAAGGGCTTGACCACGAGCCAGGAAAACCACGGCACCGTGCTGTCGGACAGAAAGGTGTTGTTGCTGATCGTCAGCCCGCCAAAGCTGTAGCCGCCGGAGGTGAAATCGGGCTTGGCGTCATGCTCGTTCGTCCATTCGATCGCGGCGTTGTCGACGTAATTGCCGCTGATGGTGATCATCGGGTTCAGCAGCGTCAGCACCAGACCGGCAGTGCGCAGCCCCTCCTCGGAGCCATCGCCCTGGAACCAGTGGTTGCCGGTGATGATATGGCCGCCGCCATGCGCCACCATGAAATGCGCGAAGCGGACAAAGCGGTTGTGCCGCACCTTCACGTCATTGGCGTTGATGTTGACCGCGATGCTGCGGCGCAGATGCGCCGGCTGATCCGTCTCGTTCGAGCGGAAATCGCACTGGTCGATCAACATCCCCTGGCAGCCGCGCCCGATCGAGGTGATGCCGCGATCCTTGGGCCGGTCAAAGCAGCAGTCGCGGAAACTGAACAGCCCGCCATCGGCCGGCAGCATCACCGCGCTGCCAAGGCCCTCGCAGTTGAACTCGACATCGACGAAATTCACCCGCTGCAGCCCCGGAACCTCGGCGAAATCCAAGGCATAGCGGCAACGGTGAAAGCCATAGCTGCGGGTGCCAGAGCCGCCATAGAGCGGCTGCGACAGGCTCAGCGTCGCGCCCGCCACGTCGCGGCCGTTCACGTAGACTTCGCGCCCGACGCCCGGCCCTTCCAGCCGGCTGCCGATCTCGATGGCCGCGACATTGGCGACATTGCGCAGGATCAGCGGGTCGTCATCGTCATAGCTGGCGGTGCTGGTCAGGGCGCGTGTGGTCCAGGCGGCACCCGCCGCCAGCCGGATCTCGCCATTGGCGATGGTGCGGCGGGTGCTGAAGTTCCGCAGGTCGGGCACCACATCGGCAACCACGATCGGCTCGGTCAGATCGACCCGCCGGCCGCAGAGATCCAGCCTGACATGATCGGAATAGCCGAACAGCGCCTGGATGGCCTTCTTCAGCCCCAGCGTCTCGTCGCCGAAGGCATCGGCATAGGTGGGGAAATCGAAGCTGCGCAGGAAGGTGATGCGCGCCGCCGCCGGTGCGGTCAGCTTGCCCTTGAAGCGGATGGGCGCGGCGATGGAGAGGCTGCTGCCGATGCGGAAATTGCCCTCGGGCACCAGGATGCCGCCACCCCGGCTGGCCGCGTCCGCGGCGGCGAAGGCAGCGCGGTCATCGGTCACGCCATTGCCCGTCGCGCCGAAGTCGCGCACATCCACCCAGTCGATGAGTTCCGGGATGAAGGCCGAGGTCACGTCCTCGATGCGCACCCCTTCAATCCGCACCGCACCGCCATTCGGCCCGGTCAGATCCAGCCCGAAATGGCCATAGACCGGCCGCGGGCCCCAGCTCAGATCCACCCCCCGGCGCGCGCCGATACCGACGATGGCGCTGATCTCGATGATCTCGCCGTAACCCGGCAGGCTGCGTGCGGGCGCAACCTCGGTCAGCCCGGTCACATGGACACGCTGCCCGTCCCCGGCCCAACCGGCGATGCGCGCCTCGGGCAGCGCACCGGCCATCGCCTTCAGCCGCGCCGAGACGCGCAGGTAGACGCCGGGGATCATCGGCGTTTCGCCCATGAAGCGGATGCGGGTGGTGGTGGCGGTCTTGACGATTTCGAGGCAGGTCCCGAAATCCTGGTCCGCCGGCACGATGGCGGCGTTCGGCTGACCCGCCCAACTGTCGCTGCCCGGGGTGCCGTCCTCGCGCGACCAGACCGTCAGCCCGGCGCCAAAGCTTGGCGGCATCAGCAGCAGCCCGTCGGTAATCGCAATGTTCATCGCCCATCCCCTCCATCCTGACCCGGCCAAGACGGGCCGCGTGACAGCGCGAAGGAATAGGCGATGAGGCCTTAACGGCGGCTTGAGGCTGCGCGCGCCGCAACGGGGCGGCGCGCAACGGGCGGATCAGGCGTCGGCGGTCGTGACCAGTTCGCCGGCCAGCGCCCGCTCGATCAGGGCGCGGGTCTCGTCGATGCCGTAAAGCGCGATGAAGCCGCCGAAGCGCGGCCCCTGATCGGCACCCAGCAGCACCTGGTAGAGCGCCCCGAACCAGTCGCGCAGCGGTTCGAACCCGTGCTCCTTGCCGACCGCGAAGACCATCGACTGCAATGCCTCCGCATCAACCGGCTGGTCCCATGCGGCCAGGCGCCCGGCCAGATCCTCGATCGCCCGGCGCTCGACCTCGGTAGGCAGGCGGAAGACCCGCGTGGGCGCGACGAAATCGTTGAAATAGCGCACGGCGAAACCGGCGGCGTGATCCAGACCCGGATGAGTTTCCGGGCTGGCTTCCGGCGCATAACGCTGGATGAAGCCCCAGAGCCCGTCCTTGTCCTTCGCGCCCGCCACCGAGGCGAGGTTCAGTAGCATCTGGAACGGCACCACCATGTCCGATGCCGGCACATCGCCGCCGTGGATATGCCAAACCGGGTTCGCCGCCTGCTGCTCCGGCGTCTGGTCGGCATAGGCGCGCAATTGCTGGTGATACTCGTCGACCGCCTTGGGGATGACATCGAAATACATCCGCTTGGCGGTCTTCGGCTTCTGGTACATGAAATAGCTGAGGCTCTCGGTCGAGGCATAGGTCAGCCATTCGTCGATGCTGAGCCCGTTGCCCTTCGATTTCGAGATCTTCTGGCCTTCCTGGTCAAGGAACAGCTCGTAGGTGAAATGCTCGGGCTTGCGGCCGCCAAGGATCTCGCAGATGCCGTCATAGATCGGCGTATTGGTGCTGTGGTCCTTGCCATACATCTCGAAATCGACATCCAGCGCCGCCCAACGGGCGCCGAAATCGGGCTTCCATTGCAGCTTCACATTGCCACCCGTGACCGGCAGCGTGGTTTCCACCCCGTCCTCGTCGAAGGTGATGGTGCCGTTCTTCGCGTCCACATGCTTGATCGGCACGTAAAGCACCCGGCCCGTCTTGGGGCTGATCGGCAGGAAGCAGCTATAGGTCTGCTGACGCTCTTCGCGCAGGCTCGCCAGCATCACCTCCATGATCGCGTCATAGCGTTCGGCGGCCAGCAGCAGCGTGTCGTCGAACTGGCCCGAGCGATAGAACTCGGTGGCGCTGATGAATTCGTACTCGAAGCCGAAGGTATCGAGGAAGCGGCGCAGCATGGCGTTGTTGTGGTCGCCAAAGCTGGGATACTCGCCGAAGGGATCGGGCACCGTGGTCAGCGGCTCCTGCAGGTGCTGGCGCAGCATCTCGGTATTCGGGACGTTGTCGGGCACCTTGCGCATCCCGTCGAGATCGTCCGAGAAGCAGAACAGCCGCGTCGGAATGTCGCTGATGATCTCGAAGGCGCGGCGGATCATCGTGGTGCGCGCCACCTCGCCGAAGGTGCCGATATGGGGCAGGCCCGAGGGGCCATAGCCGGTCTCGAACAGCACATAGCCCTTTTTGGGCGGCGCCTTTTCATAGCGTTTCAGCACCCGGCGCGCCTCTTCGAAGGGCCAGGCCTTGGAGGTCATTGCGGCGTCGCGCAGGGTGGTCATGGGAATTCTCCGTTCCAAAGAGGTGCCGAGGGCTTATTGAAACCCCGAAGGATCGTCAATAATTTGGCCCTGAAACGCTACGGAGAATTCGATGACCAGCGACCTGCCCTCTTTCTCGCCCTGCGACGCGCTGGTGGCGGTCATGGTCGCCACCTCGGCCTCGGACGAGACCATGCGCACGTCTGAACTCGTGGCGATCCAGCGCATGGTCGATCACATGCCGATCTTCGCCGAATATGACGCCGACCGGATGCGCGCAGTCAGCCAGACGGTGATCTCGCTGTTCGAGGAAGAAGAAGGGCTGGATGCCCTCTTCGGCCTGATCCGCGAGGCGCTGCCCGAACGGCTTTACGAAACCGCCTATGCCATGGCCTGCGACGTGGCCGCCGCCGATGGCCGCACCTACGAGGGCGAGATCGCCATGCTGGCCGAGATCCGGCACGAGCTGAACATCTCGCGCCTGCACGCGGCGGCTATCGAGCTATCGGCGCAGGTTCGGCACCGGCTGCAATAGGCAGGCCTTCGACCACGCCTGAACTCCATCCCTCAACCAGTTGCCGTTGCAGGGTTTTCGCGCGCTTGGTCCAGGTAGATACGCCGGCGGGCAATTCCTTGCCCTCGCTGGCCGCGCGCCGGTCCAGATCGCCGCAGAGCACCGCGAAAGCGATCTGCCGACCCTCGGTGCCGCTGGCATAGCCGGCGAGGTTCGAGACGAAGTTCAGCGTCCCGGTCTTGGCCTCGATCCGTGCCAGCGCGGCGGGATCGCGGCCCAGGTCCTCGGTCAAGGGATCGTCCTTCATCAGCTCGCGCAGCCCCGCCGTTGCGCCATAGCCCGCCATCAACCGCGCCATCGACTGCGCGGTGATCTGGCTGTCCGCCGACAGCCCGGAATGATCGGCAAAGCGCAGGTCGCCGCCACCCTGATCCCGCAGCCAGCCGGCCATCGCCTGCCCCGACGCCGCGAGTGAACCCGCGCCGCTGGCGTGCAGCCCGACCACCTCGGCGGTGAGGTTGGTGGAGTAGCGCATCATCCCCAGCAGGATCTCGCGCAAGGGCGGGCTGTCGATACCGGCCAGTTCCGTCGCCCCTGCGGGCAGTTGCCCGATCACCTCGGGCGTGGGCAGAACCAGCCCTCGGGCGCGGCACAGCGTCTGGAACACGTCGCCGGCGTAAAGTTCGGGCTGGCGCACCGGCAGCCAGCGACTGCCGGCCCGCCCCATCGCCGCGCGCGAGATCAGCCAATGCTCGCGCGTTTCATCGGCGGAATAGGTGAACAGCTCGCGCTGCGGCCCCGGTGCGGCGGTGATCGAATAGGCGCGCGGCGACTGCCGTTCCGCCCGCGCCTCCAAGGACAGCTGGTAATCCCCCGCCGCTTGCCGCCAGCCCAGGTGCACCCGGTTGAAATTGAGGATCATCCCCGAGATGGTCGGATTATAGGCCAGCCAGACCGCCTGATCGGGCTCGAGCTCGGCGATCCGGGGCAGCGCGCCGCCCCAGACGGCAAAGCGCGCCGGGGTTTTGGCGCCGGTCGCCACCAGCGCCTCGGCCAGCCGGTCCAGATCGTCGGTGCTCAGCACCGGATCGCCGCCCCCGGCCAGCACCAGCGTGTCGCCCATGCGCAGGATGCGGGTGCGAAAGCGGTGGTCGGCCCCCAGCCGGTCCAGCGCGTAAAGCGCGGTGATCGATTTCAGCGTGCTGGCGGGCGGCAGCGGTGTGTCGCCGCCCCGTGCCTCGATCACCTCGCCGCTGCCGAGGTCGATGGCCGCGAAGCTGACGACGCCCCCCAGCCCCGCCTGCGCGATCAGCGCCTCGGACGAGGGCCGGGGTTTCGTCCGGGGCCGCCGCGCCAGCCCCAAGGGATCGGGCGGCCCGCCCAGAACCTCGACCGGCTGCGCCAGCGCCGCCCGCCCCGCCAGGGCAGAGGCCGCAACCGCGACCAGAAATCCGCGCCGGTTCATCCGTGTCATGGGGCAGCCTCGTCTTTCAGCATTCATTGCGCCGGCTATAGCGCCTGATCCGTTACCCTGTCAGCCGCACGCTCAACTTTGTGATCCGTCGACCGGGTTCGCCTTGCGCGTGCGCCGCGCCCGAAGCGCAGTCGAGGACAGGTTCGACATCGGCACATTGATCATCACCCAGGCAGGCGGGGTCGATATCGCCAGTTCCCGCACCCGATGTTCCGGCAGACGCCAGCGCTTCAGCACCTGCGCCGCCACCGAATGCCGCGCCGCCAAGCGCGATCCCGGCCGCGCCATCACCCCGATCGGCACCCGATCGGCAATCTCGCGCCAGCGGTCCCACTGGTTGAACTGCACCATGTTGTCCGCTCCCATCAGCCAGACGAAGCGCACGCCAGGATAGAGCTGCTGCAAGCGGGCAATGGTGTCGGCGGTCATTCTGGTGCCAAGCCGCGCCTCGATCCCGGTCACCACGACGCGCGGATCCAACATCAGCGCCCGACCATTGCGAATCCGCTCTGCCAGCGGCGCGGGCTGCCGGGCCTTTAGCGGATTGCCGGGGCTGACCAGCCACCAGACCCGATCCAGGTCAAAGCGGCGCATGGCCTCCTCGGTGATCATCACATGGCCTTCATGGGGCGGATCGAACGACCCGCCCAGCAATCCGACCCGCATCCCGGACAGGGCTATAGGAAACCGATGCCTCATATATGCCCTTTAACCTGCCAAGCGCGATGCTCCAAGGGCTTGCGTCACCTGAGAAATCGGGGTTGCGGCCGCGCCACGCCCGGCAGGGTTCGCCTCACGCCGGCCCCGCCGGTTGGGTGCCATGAATCGACGCCCGCGCGCGCCCGGCATGTTTCGAGCGGTAGAGCGCCGCATCCGCATCGGCCAGCAGCGTCTCGGCCACCGGCGGATCATAGAGCGAGGACAGGGTGATGCCGATGCTGACCGAGATCAGGCACTCGCCTTCCTCCAGCAGGATCGGCCGCTCGATCTCGGCGATGATCCGCTGCGCCAGACGCTCCAGCGGCGCGGTGGCGGTCATGCCGGGCAGGATCAGCACGAACTCATCGCCGCCGACCCGAGCAACCGTGTCATTGCTGCGGGTCTCGCTGCGCAACACCTCGGCCACCCGGCACAGCACCTGATCGCCCGCCGCATGACCATACTGGTCATTCACCTCCTTGAAGCGGTCGAGATCCAGATGCGCCAGCGCGAATCCGGGCCGTGCCGCCGCCCCTGCCGGACCCGATGGCCGGGCCGTCGCCGCCCGCAGCGCCATGGCCAGCGCGATCTCCAGCCCGCGCCGGTTGTAGAGCCCGGTCAGCGGATCGCTGAACGCCTGTGTCTCGGCCACCTCGCGCGCCTCTTCGAGCCGCAGGTTGAAGCGCGACAGCTCGCCCATCACCGCGCGATTGGCCTCGTGCAGGAACAAGAGCTCCATCGCCAGCTCGGCCGGGGCGAAATCACTGTCCTTCAACTCCAGTTCCCGCACCGCATCGACCAGCGCGATGCCGAAGCCAAGGTTCAACAGCAGCCGCCCCGCCCCGACCTCGACCGCATGGCCGCGCAGCGACAGCTGCGGCGGGGCGATCATGCGCAGGAACACCCGTTCGGCCTGATGTGCGGCCAGGATCAGCGCCTGATGATCGTCCTCCTGCGCCACCGGACGGGTCAGCACGAAGACGTCGGACAGGCGCGCCAGACCGGCGGGCAGGATCTTGCGCAGCGTCGGCCCGGCGGAACCGATGCGGCCATCCGCCTCGATCATCAGATGCATGGGCAAGAGATCATCAAGAATCGTCGGGGTGAAAAGCACATTCGCCGCCCGGGACAGGGGCGCGGCAGAGGGTTCGGGATCGGGAAGCTGGGTCATGCCGCACCCTCGTCCCGATGCAGCGGGCCGGCGCCAAGCTCGAACCCGCGCCCCTCGCTGAAGCTCTCGTGCGAGATCGTGACCGTCACGGCATTACCCTCGACCGCGATCAGGCCCAGCACGCCGTAATCATCGGCCATGCCGCGCAGCAGCCCGGCCATGACGCTGCGCCATTCGGGGAAGCAATCGGGCATGACGACGCGCAATTCATCCTCGCCCCCGGGCTCGACGCGGATGCGCGGCATGCCGAGATCGGGGATCACCATATGCGCCCGCCCCTTCAGCTCTTCCAGCGAATGCAGGAAATCGACGAAGCTGCGGCCCGAGAAGCGCAGCAGGCGGCGCACCGGCTCGACCCGCGCCAGCCAGGCCCCCAGATCCTCGAGCAGCGCGGCCTCGGGCTTGTCCAGACGCTGAGAGGCGTGATTGATCAGCGCGTGGCTGATCGTGTCGGGATAGAGGCGAACGGTCTGGAAGCCGCGGGCATCGATACCCGAGGCCTCGGCGACATCGGCCCAGAAGGCGTCGCCATAGGTGTCCCGCAGGAACCCCTCGATCGAGCGATTGATCAGACCGTGCATTCTCTCCTCTTCTGTGCCGATCTTAGCGGCGAACGGTTGTGAAATCGAACCAGATTGCGCGGTGCCACGATCACGTGACCTTGGGTCGCACTCCTGTCGAACGGGTCATCCATCGCCGCCGCCGCCACCATGGACCAGCCATTCCCGCGCCTGCAGAACAGCCTCGGGCGGCACCGCCCGATCCGCCGCAAAGGCAAGGACCCGGCGGTCGTCCTGCAGGATGAAATCCAGCAGGAACAGGCCGAATTCGGGCGTGGCTGCGGCCTTGCGCAGATCCCCGGGTTGCAGCCCGGAAACCTCCAGCAGCGCGGTGACGAGGTCGGGGTCGGCCGCGATGAAGCCCAGGGCATCCGCTGCCAAGTCCCGTGCCCGTAATTCTGAAAGCATCTGCCCGCCCTGTCGATCAGTCTCAGACGCAGATGCTTCCCCGGCTGCCGGGAAATTGCAATCACTTCAATTGATTTTGAACGTTTTTTTCGCTTCGCAGCCGGATGTCACGCGCGGGGTCAGGAGAATTTCTGCAGATTCCGCAAATTTGTTCCCCGGGGAAACCGTTTGTTAAACTTTCTCTGCGAGTCTTGTCTCCAAGGGAATAAGACAAAAGGAAGATCGGCCGCATGACCGGACGAATCCTCATCGCAGACGGGCTTGCCACCAATCGAATCATGCTCAAGGTCAGGCTTTCCGCTGCCTGCCATGACGTGATGACGGCCGAGACGACCGAACAGGTGATGGCGCTGGCGATGCGCGAGCGGCCGGACCTGATCATCCTTGGCGGCTCGCTGACCGGCGACGACCCGGTGGCGCTGTGCCGAAGGCTGCGGCAGGACGCGGCCACCGCGACGGTTCCGCTGCTGGTGCAATGCGATGCGGCACGGCAGATCGAGGCGCTGCGGGCCGGGGCAACGGCGGCGCTGGATCCGCGCATCGACGAGCAGATGCTGCTTGCCCGCATCCGCAGCCTGCTGCGCGAACGGGAATTCCTGGGCGCGATGCCGGGCATGGCCGAGGCGGCTGCCGGGTTCGAGGCACCGTTGCGCGGCGCCGTCACGCTGGTGGCCGATACGCCAAGCCGCGCACTCGGCTGGAAGCACCTTCTGTCGCAACGTCTGCCGCTCTGCTTTACCGTCAACGATGCCGAACAGGCGCTGGCCGCCGCCGCGCGCAACAAGCCGGCCGAGCTTTACGTGATCGCCTCGGATCTCGAACACCAGGGCGAGGGGCTGCGGCTGCTGGCCGAACTGCGCTCGCGCACGGGTTCGCGCGATGCGTCCTTCATCATGGCGGTGCCGCAGGGCCGTTCGGACATCGCCACCATCGCGCTTGACCTGGGCGCGGGCGACACCATGCCCCTGGCGCTGCAGACCGATGCGGCGGTCGAGGCGACGGCCATCACCATCACCGCGCAGATCCGCCGCAAGCGCCAGACCGACCGCTACCGGGCCGAGGCCGAGCGTCACCGGGTCTGGGCGATGACCGATTCGCTGACCGGGCTCTACAATCGCCGCTATGCGCTGCCGCGACTGACCGCCATCGCGCAGGAGGCACAGGAACAGGGCGCGCCCTTCTCGATCCTGGCCATGGACCTTGACCGGTTCAAGCAGGTCAATGATCGCTTCGGTCATGCTGCGGGCGATGCGGTGCTTGTCGAGATCGCCGCGCGCATCGATGCGGCACTGCCCGAAAGCGTGCTGGTCGCCCGCGTCGGCGGCGAGGAATTCGTGGCCGTGCTGCCGCAGACGGATGCCGATGAAGCGATGGGCATGGCGGAAACCGTGCGCCAGGCGGTGATGGCCGAACCGGTGATCCTGCCAGAGCGTGTCGGCGGCGGCGATCTGCAGGTGACGCTGTCGATCGGCATTGCCACCGGCTGCCCGGTCGAGGGGCGCTGTGCCGAACCCTTGCGGGTTGCCGAAGATGCCATGGATCAGGCCGACCGGGCCATGCTGGAGGCGAAATCGCAGGGCCGGAACCGGGTGATCCGCGCCTCGGCCCTGCGGACAGCCTGGCAATGGCCGCAGTCTGCATCGCGGGCCGGTGTCTCGGGCCGATAGTCACCGCCCGATACGTTTCCCGGCAGGTCTTGAATCATACCCTCCGCTGTCGTGACATTCCCCGCCAGACAGGGCAAACTGCGGTCAAGTCAAAGGGGGTGCGACATTTTCGCAGTGGTTGCGCGGGGTCTCGCTTCCTAGATTGTTCCTGTCACCACATAGGACAAGTTGCGATGAACACCGACCAGGGAACGGTCGCGAGAGGCTATTCGCCTCAAGCCGGCACCACCGAAACCGAGAATGACAGGCCGACCCGTCCGGCCATGCTGCGCGGCGCCATGGGCCGCTGCCCCGCCTGCGGCGAGGGCAAGATTTTCGACGGCTATCTGAAGGTCAACGACCATTGCCCGAATTGCGGCGAGGAACTGCATCACCAGCGCGCCGATGACGGACCGGCCTATCTGACGATTCTCATCGTCTCGCATATCGCCACGCCGCTGCTGCTTTATATCTTCATCGCCTATCGGCCCTCGGCCCTCAGCCTGCTTCTGGGCTTCGGCATCGGGACGGTTCTGGCCTGTCTCCTGATGCTGCCCCGGATCAAGGGCGCCTGGGTCGGGCTGCAATGGGCACGGCGGATGCATGGCTTCGGCCTGCCCTCGGGGCAAAAATCCGCATGACGGCGGGCGACCCGCCGATCCGCGACGCCGCCACCGTGATCCTGCTGCGTCGCGGGCCGCAGGGCGCCAGCGTGCTGATGGGGATGCGCGGCGACAAGGCCGCGTTCATGCCGTCGAAATACGTCTTCCCGGGCGGCGCGGTCGATGCCGGTGACGGCACGGTCCCCCTGGCCGCCGGCCTGGCCGAGCCGAGTCTCAGCCGGTTGACGCAGGAACCCCGCCCCGGTGTGTCCATTGACGTGCCTGCCCTCGCAGCCGCCGCGCTGCGCGAGCTGGTCGAGGAAACCGGGCTGATGATCGGTCGCAAGGATGGCGCGGGCTGCGACTGGCCGGGCTATGCCGAGGCCGGGCTGACGCCCGATGCCGGGGCGCTGCATTACGTCTTTCGCGCCATCACCCCGCCGGGCCGTCCGCGCCGCTTCGACGCGCGCTTCTTCATCGCCGATGCCGCCACGCTCAGCAATGATCCCGACGATTTCAGCGCCGCCGCCGACGAGCTGTCACACCTGCACTGGGTGCCGCTGGACGAGGCGCGGGCACTGAACCTGCCCTTCATCACCGAGGTGGTTCTGGCCGAGGTGGCGGAACTGGTGGCCGAATCGGGCGATGGCCCGCTGCAGGCGCCGGATACGGTGCCCTTCTTCGACAACCGCAACGCCACGCCGCGTTTCGCCCAGATCAGCTGACCCGCCTGCCTTCGGTTACAGCGCGATGACGCGCTCCGCCGCGTCACGCTCGGCCGGGCGGTGCGAGGCGATGAGGATCGCGGCCTTGGGCAGATAGGCGCGGATGCCGGCCAGAACCTGCCGCGCGGTCGGCTCGTCCAGCCCCTCGGTCGGCTCGTCCAGAAGCAGGATCGCAGGCCGCCGGACCAGCACCCGCGCCAGCGCCAGCCGCCGCGCCTCGCCGCCGGAAAGCCCCTGTCCGGCCTCGCCCAAGCGGCGCTCCAGCGGCAGCGGCAGGGCGACGACCTCCAGCACCTCTTTCATCTCGTCAGTCGTCGCATCGGGCCTGCCCAGCAGCAGCGCCTCGGCGATGGTGCCGCTGGTCAGGGCCGGGCGTTGGGTCAGATAGCCGAGCACCTGCCGCAGCGCCGCCTCGTCCTCCGCGCCCTGCCCCAGTGCGATCCGGCCTGACAGTGGCGGGCGCAGCCCGGCGATGGTGTCGAGCAGCGTGGTCTTGCCCAGCCCGCTGCGCCCCGACAGCGCCAGGGTCTCTCCCGACGCGACGGCCAGATCCAGCGGGCGCATGAGCGGCACGCCTTCCAACCCAACCACCAGCGCATTGACTTCCAACCCGCTGGACGGCGCGGCGGGGATCGCCGGAGCCGACACCTCGGGCGCGGCCTGCATCAGCGGGGTCAATCGCGCCGCCGCGCCGCGCATCCGGCCTAAATCGGCAATGGCGCGGGACAGGGGCGCCATTACCTCGGCCACCGCCAGCGCCGCGAAAAACGCCAGCGCCGCGCGCGCCGGATCGAGTGCGCCCGCCAGCACGGCCTGACCGGCGATGACCAGCGCCCCCGCTGCGGTCAGCGCGTTCAGCGCCAGCAAGGCCGCATCGATCCCGATCTCGATCCCCGCCAGCCGCAGCGCCGCAACCCGCGCCGCGCCGTCATGGGACAGGACAGCGGCCCGCGTTGAGGGCAACCGCCCCTCGACCGCCAGCAGACTGCGGCTGCGCAGGTGATCGATCATCGCCGCGCGCAGGGATTGCCGCGCCGCCTCGGCTCGCTCGGCCTCGCGCGCCGCCGATGACCCGGCCATGAGGGCAAGCAAAACCGCACCCAGCAGGCTGCAACCGATGATCCATAGCGCGACAGTGGGCAGCACCAGCCACCATAGAAAAGCCCCGGCGACGAGAAGGCTCAGGAGCCCGGCGAGGATCGGGAAGACCAGCCTTATCGCCAGCCCGTCCAGCGCATCCACATCCGCCGTCAGCCGGTTCAGCACTGCCCCGCCGCGCAGCCGCGCGTGCAGCCCGTGATCGGCCAGCGCCAGCGCCGCCAGCAGTTGCACCCGCCAGCCGGCCAGCACCCGCAGGGTCGCGTCATGGGTCAGCATCCGCTCGCCATAGCGCGCCACGGTGCGGGTCAGCGCGAGGAAGCGCACGCCCGAGGCGGGGCGGAAGATCTCGAAGGTGATGCCCAGCCCGGCCAGCCCGGCGATGCCGGCGGCGGTGATGAACCAGCCCGAGAGGCCCAGAAGCGCGATCCCGGCCAGCAGCACGACCAGCGACAGGGTCAGCCCGCGGATCAGCGCCGCACGCTGATCGGCCCAGATCCGGCGCAGGAAGGGGGCGAGGTGGTTCACAGCGCGATCCTCCGCCCCATCGCCGCGATCAGCCGGGGGTCGTGACTGGCGACGACCAGCGTTGTGCCGGCGCGGTGCAGGTCCAGAAGCCCGGCAATGACCTCGGCGGCGGTGTCGTCATCCAGATCGGCGGTCGGCTCGTCGGCCAGCAGCAGCGCCGGGCGGCGCAAGGCCGCACGGGCGATCATCAGCCGCCGCGCCTCGCCGCCCGAAACCCCGGCCCCGCGCTCGCCAAGCCGGGTCCGCAGCCCCTCGGGCAGCCGCGCGACGATCTCCTGCGCATGGGCCAGCCGCAGCGCCTCGTCCAATCCCTCCGTCCCGTCGGGACCAACCCCCAGCGTCTCGGCCAGCGTCTCGTCGCCGAAGTGAACCTGCTGCGGGATCAGCGCCAGCCCCGCCCGCCAACGATCCGCACTGTCCGGTCCGATGGGCTGGCCGCCGACCAGCACCTGCCCCGGCGCAGCCTCGCCAAGCCCCGCCACCAGGGCGATCAGCCGCGACTTGCCCGCGCCTGATGGCCCGGTCAGGGCAAGGCTCTCGCCCGGGGCAAGGTCGAAATCGGGGATCGCGCGGCCCTCGATGCGGAGGCCCCGCACTTGCAAGCCGGTGAACCCAAGCGGTGCAGCCGCGCCACCCTCGCCCAGAATCTCCGCCGCCGGGCGATCCATCTCGGCCGTCAGGTCGCGCGCCAGCGCCAGCGCATCGGCGCGATCATGCCAGGCTGCCGCCAGGTCGCGCATCGGCTGGTAAAAGGCCGGGGCCAGCATCAGCAGGAATATCCCCTGCCCCAGCCCCAGCCCCTCGCGCCAGAGGCCGAAATCGATCAGCCCCAGAAGCGAGAAGCCGACATAAAGCGCCATCATCGCCACGCCGAGCGCCGAGAACAGTTCCAGCACCGTGCTGGAGAGAAAGGCCAGCGCCAGCACCCGCATGGTCCGGCGGCGCAGCCGGTCGGCGGTCTCCGCAAAACCCGCGAGCATGGTCGCGCGCGCATCCAGCAGGCGGATGTCGGTCAACGCCGTCAGCCGCTCGACCAGCAGCGCGTTCATGTCGGATATTTCGTCCATCCGCTCGCGGCTGGCCTGCCCGGCGGCCATACCGACCAGCGCCATGAAGACCGGGATCAGCGGCCCGGTGATCGCAAAGATCAGCGCCGCCGCCCAGGAGATGGTCAGGGCAAGCATCAGGATCAGCAGCGGAACGGTCGCGACCCGCATCCGCGCCACCGGCCAGCGGCGCAGATAGGGCAGCAGCAGCGCCAGCTTGTCGGTGGCCAGCGCCGCGATGGCCGCCGAAGGCGCCGCCCCCGCTTCCGGTGCACGCCGGTCAGCCTGTTCCAGCAGCCGCAAGCGCCATTCCCCCGTCAGCGCATCGCCGGCCCTCGCCAGCCGCTGACCGGCCAGCGTGTTCAACCCGGCACGGACCAGCCCGACCAGCAGGAAGCCCGCCGTGCCGAGCAGCAGGTTCCGCCCGGCCGTTTCGGTGCCTTCGGCAAGCCCCGCCAGCACCAGCGCCACCATGCCGGCCTGAAGGGTCCAAAGCGCCTCGGAAAGGGTCGCCAGCACGGCGGCACGTTTCAACTGGCCCGACTGGTCACGCGTGATCCGTTCAAGCTCTGCTCGGTCATTGGCACTGGCTCTGCTCATGCGCCCTCCATTCCGGGATTTGGCGCGAGGGTCAATGCGACCGGCTGTCCCCGGCGCGGCGGCGATTAACCGGGGATTAGGCGGAGGCTGCTAGCCTGCAGCCTGTCTCAACCGCGAAGGGGGCAATCATGTCTGATCCGGCCAGTCTCGACGGCGACGCGGGTGACAACCTGCTGATCGGAAGCAGCGGCGCCGACCTGATCCGGGGCCTGGGCGGCGGCGACCAGATCACCGCGCTTGATGGCGACGACCTGCTGCAGGGCGGCGACGGAGATGACAGTCTTTACGGCGACGCGGACAATGACACGCTGGAGGGCGGCAACGGCGGCGACGTTCTGGATGGCGGGACGGGGATCAACCTGCTTGTCGGCGGCGCGGGTGATGATCTTTACTTCGTCTACCAGCCCGGCGAGATCATCATCGAGGTCGCGGGGCCGGCCGGCGGCTATGACCGGGTCCTTGCCCTTTGCAGTTTCTCGCTGCTGGATCAGGCCGCCGAGGTCGAAGAGCTTTTCGCCATTGGGGCCGGCAACCTGATCCTGCAGGGCAATGACATCGCCAACCTGATCATCGGCAATGGCGAGGAAAACCAGATCAGCGGTCAGTCCGGCGATGACCGCCTTTTCGGTCAAGACGGCAATGACCGGCTGAACGGCGGCAGCGGCTCCGACCTGATGGAGGGCGGGACGGGCGATGACATCTTCGTCGTCGATGCGCCCGGCGATCGGGTGAGCGAGACTGCCGGGCAGGACCGGGTGGAAAGCACCGTCAGCTATGATCTCGTCAGTGCCACAGGGCAGGTCGAGGAACTGGTGCTGCTGGGCATGGCCGCGCTGAGCGGCTGGGGCGGTGACATCGACAACCTTCTGACCGGCAATGCTGGGGCGAACCGGCTGTCCGGTCGGGGCGGCAATGACCTGATCGACGGCGGGGCAGGCCCTGACCGGCTGGAAGGGGGCGACGGCAATGACCGGCTCACCGGCGGCGAGGGCGATGACGAGCTGATCGGCGGGGCGGGGAACGACACGCTGTCGGGCGGCATGGGCAATGACATTTACCAGGTCGATGATCCGGGCGATGTGATTATCGAACTTGGGGGACAGGGGGTGGACCTGCTGCGCATCGCCGCCTCGATCCAGTTGAACGGCGTCTTTGCCAATCTCGAGCACGCGACGCTTCTGGGCTCGGCGGGCTACACGCTGCGCGGCAATGGCCAACCCAACCAGCTGCTGGGAAACGCGGGCAACAACCTGCTTGCCGGCTATGGCGGCATCGACCGGCTTCAGGGCGGCGGCGGTCTGGACAGCCTCTACGGCGGGGCCGGCGATGACCTGTTGCTGGGCGATGCCGGCAATGACCGGCTTTACGGCGAGGACGGAATCGACCGGCTGGAGGGCGGGCCCGGCAGCGACCTGCTGTCGGGTGGGGCCGGCAACGACGTGCTGCTGGGCGGATCCGAGCGCGACAGCCTGACCGGCGGCAGCGGCAGTGACCGGCTGTGGGGATCAACCGACCACGACCTGCTGCTGGGGGCCGGCGATGCCGACACGCTGCTGGGCGAGGCGGGCGATGACCGGCTTTACGGCGAGGATGGCCATGACCGGCTGGAGGGCGGCATCGGCAATGACCTGCTGGCGGGCGGCGCTGGCGATGATACGGCTCTGGGTGGCGCAGGGCGCGACAGCCTGTGGGGCGGGGTCGGCAATGACTGGCTGGCGGCCGCTACCGAAGATGACCTGATGACCGGCGGCGACGGCGCCGATACCCTGCTGGGCGAGGCGGGAAATGATCGGCTGGCGGGCGACAACCAGAACGACAATCTGCAGGGCGGCGACGGGAATGACGCGCTCAGCGGCGGGGCGGGAGATGATCTGCTGCTGGGCGGTGCGGGAAACGACTATCTGCGTGGTGCCGCTGGTCATGACCGGCTGGCCGGTGGCACCGGCGCCGATGTCTTCTATTTCGAGGGCAAGGGCGGACGCGACACGGTCATCGGCTGGCAGAACGGCATTGACCGGCTGGCCTTCCTCGACAGCAGCGGCATGGACAGCTTTGCCGAGCTCAGGCGCTATTGCCGACAGCTCGGGGACGATGTGCATATCGCCCTGCCCGATGGCACTTCGGTCCTGCTGGATCACGCCCGCATCGGCCTTCTCGATGCAGGCGATTTCATCTTCTAAGCGCTCGGGCGGTCAGATCGCCGCCTTCGCGGCGCGCGTCAGACAGCAGCCTTCGCGGCGGGGCGTGCCCCGGCCAGCGACTGCATCGCCTCGGCGGCCAGCTCGAAACTGTGCAGCCGTGCGGCATGGTCGTGGATCTGGCCGGTCAGGATCACCTCGTCGGGCTGATAGCGGTCGATCAGAGTGGCCAGCTGGTCGCGCACCTGGTCACGCGTGCCGATGGCGCTGATCCGCATGGCCTCGTCGACGCCGCGGCGCATGGCCGGCGGGATCACCGCATCAATGTCGCGCACCGGCGCCGGCAGCTTGCCCGGCATCCCCGTGCGCAGCTTGGCGAAGGCCTGCATCATCGTGGTCTTCAGATATTGCGCCTCATCGGTGCTGTCGGCGGCAAAGACATTCGCGGCCAGCATGAAGCGCGGCTCGGGGTTCTGCGCCGTGGGCTTGAACCGCTCGCGGTAGATCTTGACCGCATCGTCCAGATCGCCGGGGGCGAAATGGCTGGCAAAGGCATAGGGCAGGCCCAGATAGGCGGCCAGCTGCGCACCGAAGAGCGAACTGCCGAGAATCCAGATCGGCACATTGGTGCCCTCGCCGGGCAGCGCGCGCACGGCGGCGCCCGGCCGCTCGGGGCCGAGATACTCCATCAGTTCGACCACATCCTGCGGGAAGCTGTCTGCCATCGGGTCGCGGCGCAGCGCCCGGATCACCGCGCCATCGCCGCCGGGCGCTCGGCCCAGCCCCAGATCGATGCGACCGGGAAAGGCGGTAGCCAGCGTGCCGAAGGCCTCGGCCACGGTCAGCGGCGCGTGATTGGGCAGCATGATTCCGCCCGAGCCAACGCGGATCGTCTTGGTCTTGGCGGCGACAAGGCCGATCAGCACGGCGGTCGCGGCGCTGGCGATGCCGGGCATGTTGTGATGCTCGGCCATCCAGTAGCGGTGATAACCCCAGCCCTCGGCTTTCGCAGCGAGGTCCAGCGTATTGGCGATGGCCTGTCCGGCATCCGAGCCCTCGGGCACGGGCGACAGGTCGAGAACGGAATAGGGGATCGCATGTGTCATGGCAGATAGCTAGGAAGCCATCCACGTCACGAAAAGAGCCGCCGCGAGGAACGCGACGGCTTTTTTGCAGATCGTGCAGATCTGGGCTACGGCTTTCGGGTGGGAAAAGCGTGACCGAGGGCCGGCGGCCTGCCGTGGATGGACGCTGCGGCGGCCGAACGACAGAGCTTTATGGCACCAGCATATCGAACAACTGCACGGCGCGGGTGGTCACCAGAGCGGCCAGCCGCCGGGACGGCAGGCCGCTGGCCCGGCGGTGCTGCGCACCTTGATTCCGGGCCAGGTAGCTGTTCAGCTGCCAGCCGCTCAGTCCATCCGGCGCAGATAGGTCCAGGTCGGCACACGGGCCTGCCGCGCCACCGACCAGCTTTCGGCATCGCCCAGATAGGCAAAGCCGCAATTGGTCAGAACGCGGGCCGAACCGGGATTGTCCTGAAACGCCTCGGCGAAGAGCGTGCGCGCGCCATGCGGGTTCGCGGCTACCAGCGCCTCGACCGCCTCGGTGGCAAAGCCGGTGTTCCAGAAGCCGGCGCCAATCCAGAAACCCAGTTCGGATTGCTGCTCCTCGAGCCGGGTCAGCGAGATCACGCCCAGCAGTTCGGCCAGACGATTGGCGCTGCCGTCGATGGCCCAGACATCCTCGCCACGCTCGGGCGCGAGCGCGCGCTTGATGAAGCCTTCCGAGGCGCCGGGCGGCAGCGGATGGGGGATGGCACGGGTGCCCTCGGCCACGCGCTTGTCGGCGGTGTAATGGGCCAGAAGCCCGGCATCGGACGGGCGCAGCGGACGCAGCAGAAAGCGCGGCGTCTCGATTGTCGGCTGGATCGACGTGGCGGGGGCCAGATCAACCATGTGAATGTTCCTCCCGGGTGCCGCCAGAACACGGCGGCGAAAATGAAAAGGGGGACCGGCTGAGCCGATCCCCCGATACCGTACGTATCTCAATCGGCCGTTATTCGGCTGCCTCGATATTGGCGGGCATAATCGAGACGAAGGTGCGGCCCTTCAGGCCCTTGCTGAAGCTTACCGCACCATCGGTCAGGGCGAACAGGGTGTGATCCTTGCCCATGCCGACATTGGCGCCGGCCCACATCTTGGTGCCGCGCTGACGCACGATGATGTTGCCGGCGATGGCTTCCTGACCGCCATACAGCTTGACGCCGAGACGACGACCGGCCGAGTCGCGGCCGTTGCGGGACGAACCGCCTGCTTTCTTGTGTGCCATGACTTTAGTCCTCTTGCACTCTGGCCGGATCAACCGGCCGACTTGTTCCGTTCAGCGGGGCCATCGGGGCCCCAGCAGCGATCAGGCTTCGTCCGAAGTCTCGGCGGCGGCTTTCTTGGCCTTGGCCGGCTTCTTCGCCGCCTTGGCGGGCGCGGCGGCGTCAGCAGCCTCGGCCTTCGCCTTGGCGGGTTTCTTGGCCTTGGCAGCGGGCTTCGCCTTGGCGGCCGGCTTCTTCTCGTCAGCCGGGGCCGCGACGAAGGACGCGCCGGCGGTGCGGAAGCCGATGGCTTCCTTCACGCCCGACTTGTCGGCGCCCGATTCCAGCACCTCGGTCACTCGCAGCAGCGTCAGTTGCTGGCGGTGGCCACGGGTGCGCTGCGAGCTGTGCTTGCGGCGGCGCTTGACATAGGTGATGACCTTGTCAGCCTTGATCTGCTCGATCACTTCGGCCTGCACGCCGGCACCCGCCACCAGCGGCGCGCCGAGGGTCGAGCCGACCATCAGAATCTCGTTGAACTGGACGGTATCGCCTGCGTTGGCGGCCAGTTTCTCGACGCGCACGACGTCACCCGCCTGCACCTTGTACTGCTTGCCACCGGTTTTCAGAACCGCGAACATGCCTTGTCTTCCTTCATTTGCCGCGTCCTGTGGCCCCTGCCTGCGCAGGTGTTGCCGGGTCAGACCCGCCGTCGGACAGCGCACCCTGTCGATTGGGTGGTGTTGAAAATAACGCACCGGCCAAAAGCGGTTGCCTGGCCGGTCCGCGGCTATATGGCGGATTCGGGCGGGCAAGTCAAGCGATGCAGGGGTTGGCGACAGGTGTCGTTCCCGTGATCATGACCCGGAACCCGCCCGGCCCGCAAGGCATTGTCCCGCGAAAGGAACCCTGCCCGCCCATGCAACGCTTTGCCTGTCCCGCCTGCGGCCGCCGCGCCTATTTCCACAGCCTCAGCTGTCCCTGTGGCCACGACCTCTATTTCGACCCCGGCGAGGCCCTGATGCTGAACGCCGCCCCGCCCTGCCCCAATCGCGGCCCGATCGCCTGCAACTGGATCGCGGGCGAGTTCGGCGGCTTCTGCGCCTCCTGCGCGCTGTCGCAGGTGGTGCCCAATCTCAGCGCCGGCAACAATATCCAGCTGCTGAACCGGGCCGAGCGCGCCAAGCGATGGGTGCTGGCCAATGTCGCCAAGTGGAACTGGTTCACTGCCGCCGATCCCGGCCCGCGCCCGCGTTTCCTGATGCTCTCCGAGGATATGGGGGGCCGCGTCCAGCAGATCACCATGGGCCATATGGGCGGCGAGATCACCATCAACGTGACCGAGGCAGACGAGTTGATCCGGCTGCAGCGCCGGCAGGAACTGGGCGAGCAATATCGCAGCATGGTCGGGCATTTCCGCCACGAGCTGGCGCATTTCTTCTTCGACCGGCTGGCCGTTGCGCCGGATTTCCTGCCGGGTTTCCGCGCGCTTTTCGGGGACGAGCGCGCCGATTACGGTCTGGCGCTGCAGACCTACTATGCCGCCCCGCCGGACCGGAGCAGCGATTTCATCACCCCCTATGCCGGCGCCCATCCGCATGAGGACTGGGCCGAGACCGTCGCCCATCTGCTGCATCTGGTGGACATGACCGACAGTTTCGTCAGCACGGGCCTTTCGATGCCCGACCTGCCCGAGGGTTTCGACGCCTATGCCGCCGATGACACCGAGGCGCTTCTGGACATCGCCGCCCGCGTCGCCATCGCGGTGAACGACATCAACCGCGCGCTGGACAATGCGGACTTGTATCCCTTCGTGCTGACCACCCCGATGCGGCAGAAGATCGGCTTCGCCCATCGCTGGCTGAAGAACCACCTGGCGGAAGGGGCGTAGTCAAAGCGGAAGAACCCCGCCCCGGGGTCATCGGGGAAAACCATCGCCCCTTTCCCTTGCCCGCCGCAGCGCCTAAAAGGCGGCGAATTCCCCGATGACCGCAAAGGGCGCATGACATGCAGGAACCGTCGATCACCCCGGATCTGATCGCCGCGCACGGGCTGAAGCCCGACGAATATGACCGCATCCTGCAGATCATCGGGCGCGAACCGAGCTTTACCGAGCTTGGCATCTTCTCGGCCATGTGGAACGAGCATTGTTCCTACAAATCATCGAAGAAATGGCTGCGCACCCTGCCCACCTCTGGCCCGCAGGTCATCTGCGGCCCCGGCGAGAACGCGGGCGTCGTCGATATCGGCGACGGTCAGGCCGTGGTCTTCAAGATGGAGAGCCACAACCACCCCAGCTATATCGAGCCGCATCAGGGCGCCGCGACCGGCGTCGGCGGCATCCTGCGCGATGTTTTCACCATGGGCGCACGCCCGATCGCGGCGATGGATTCGCTGAGCTTCGGCCGGCCCGAGCACCCCAAGACCCCGCATCTGGTAAAGGGCGTAGTCGAGGGGATCGGCGCGTATGGCAATGCCTTCGGCGTGCCGAATGTGGGCGGCGAGGTTCGCTTCCATCGCAGCTATGACGGCAACTGCCTGGTCAATGCCTTTGCCGCCGGTCTGGCCGATGCCGACAAGATCTTCTACTCGGCCGCCTCGGGCGTCGGCATGCCGGTCGTCTATCTGGGTGCCAAGACCGGGCGCGACGGCGTCGGCGGGGCGACCATGGCATCCGCCGAGTTCGACGACACGATCGAGGAAAAGCGCCCCACCGTTCAGGTCGGCGACCCCTTCACCGAGAAATGCCTGCTGGAAGCCTGCCTCGAGCTGATGGCCTCGGGATCGGTGATCTCGATCCAGGACATGGGCGCGGCGGGGCTGACCTGCTCGGCGGTCGAGATGGGCGACAAGGGCGGGCTTGGGATCAAGCTGCAACTGGACGCCGTGCCGCAGCGCGAAACCGACATGACCGCCTACGAGATGATGCTGTCGGAATCCCAGGAACGCATGCTGATGGTGCTGAAGCCCGAGAAAGAGGCCGAAGCGCGGGCGATCTTCGTCAAATGGGATCTCGATTTCGCCATCGTCGGCGAGACCATCCCCGAGGACCGTTTCCTGATCCTGCACGGGAACGAGGTGAAGGCCGATCTGCCGCTGTCGAAACTCTCCTCCAGCGCGCCGGAATATGACCGTCCCTGGGTCGAGACTCCGGCGGCGCAGGCGATGCCCGCCCTGCCCCCGATCACCCCGATCGCGGCGCTGCGCAAATTGATCGGCTCGCCCTCCCATGCGCACAAGGGCTGGGTCTGGGAACAGTATGACACGCAGGTCGGCGCCGACACGATCCGCCGCCCCGGCATGGGGGCGGGCGTGGTCCGCGTTCATGGCACGCAAAAGGCGCTCGCCTTCACCAGCGACGTGACCCCGCGCTATGTGAAGGCCAACCCTTTCGAGGGCGGCAAGCAGGCGGTGGCCGAAGCCTATCGCAACCTTTCCGCCGTGGGCGCGCTGCCCTTGGCCACCACCGACAACCTGAATTTCGGCAATCCCGAGAAGCCCGAGATCATGGGCCAGTTCGTCGGCGCGGTGAAGGGCATCGGCGCGGCCTGCGCGGCGCTGGACTTCCCCATCGTCTCGGGCAACGTGTCCCTCTACAACGAGACCGACGGCACCGGCATCCTGCCCACGCCCACGATCGGCGGCGTCGGGCTGATCGACAACCTTGACAATCTGATCGCCGGCCTGCCCGAAGATGGCCATGTCGCCATCGTCATCGGCAGGACCGACGGCCATCTGGGCCAGTCGGCACTGGCCGCCGAGGCCTTCGGGATCGAGGCGGGCGATGCCCCGCATGTCGATCTGTTGGCCGAGCGCACGCATGGCGAATTCATCCGTGCCAATCGCAGCCATATCCGCGCCTGCGCCGACCTGTCGGATGGCGGGCTGGCGCTGGCCGCGTTCGAGATGGCGGAAGGTGCGGGTATCGGGCTTCGTCTCGACAGCGGCGAGATCGGCCAATTGTTCGGCGAGGATCAGGCCCGCTATCTGGTCGCCACCGATGCCGAAGGCGCCGAGGCGTTGCTGAAAGCCGCCGAGGCCGCCGATGTGCCGGCAGCGCAGGTCGGCAGTTTCGGCGGGCTGGCGGTGCAGATGGGCGAGGATGCGGGCGATCTGGCCGAACTTTCGGCCCTCTACCGCAGCGCCTTCGCGACCGCGATCAGGGGCGACATGCCCGATCACGCATGACGGTTGCCGCCCCGAAAGGCTATGCCGCCATAATCACCGCCGCCGGTCGCGGCACTCGGGCGGGGGGCGGTGAGCCCAAGCAATGGCGCGCGTTGCGAGGCCGACCGGTTCTCGCCCATACGCTCGACCGCTTTGCTGGGTTCGAGCGGGTGATCCTGACCGTTCATCCCGAGGACATGGCCCGCGCGCTGGATCTCTTCGCCGGACAGGTGACGATCCTGACCGGCGGCGAGACCCGCGCCGCCAGCGTCCGCGCGGCGCTGGACAGCCTGCAGGGCAGCGAGATCACCCATGTGCTGATCCATGACGGCGCAAGGCCGCTGGTCAGCGATGCGGTGATCGACGGCGTCATCGCCGCGCTGCAAGCGGGGGCCGAGGCCGCCGCCCCGGCCTTGCCCGTCACCGATGCGCTCTGGCGTGGCGAGGGCGGCAGCGTCACCGGCACCGCCTCGCGCGAGGGTCTGTTTCGGGCGCAGACCCCGCAGGGTTTCTCGCTCGTCCAAATATCCAAGGCCCTTCGTGACCACCCGCAGGATGCCGCCGACGATGTGGAACTGGCGCGCAAATCCGGCATCCCGGTCGCCATCACCCTGGGCGACGAGGATAATGTGAAGATCACCTTTGCCCCGGATTTCGCCCGGGCCGAGCGCATTCTGGGAGGCGGCATGGATATCCGCATGGGCAATGGCTATGACGTTCACGCGCTTGGCCCCGGCGATCATGTCTGGCTCTGTGGCGTGCAGATCCCGCATGACCACGGGCTGGTCGGCCATTCCGACGCCGATGTGGGCATGCACGCGCTGACCGACGCGATCTATGGCGCGCTGGCCGAGGGGGACATTGGCCGCCATTTCCCGCCCTCTGACCCGCAATGGAAGGGCGCTGACAGCGCCATCTTCCTGGCGCATGCGGCCGAGTTGTTCCGCGCGCGCGGCTTCCGCCTTGGCAATGCCGATGTAACGCTGGTTTGCGAGGCGCCGAAGATCGGCCCGCATGCGCTGGCCATGCAGGATCGGCTGGCGGCGATCATGGGCGTCGAGACGGGCCGCGTCAGCGTCAAGGCCACCACCTCGGAGCAACTCGGTTTCACCGGCCGGCGCGAGGGCATCGCCGCCATCGCCACCTGCACCCTGATCGGAGCGTGAGCATGCAGCGCCTTCTCAGCATCTGGTTTGGCGCGGGGCTTCTGAAGCCCGCCCCCGGCACATGGGGCTCGGCCGTCGCCGTGGCGCTTGGCCTGCTGATCCATCGCATCGGGCATTTCCCGCTGCTGGCGCTGGCGACGCTTGCCGTCACCCTTGCCGGTTTCTGGGCGGTCCGGGGCTATACCGCCGGCATGGCCGATCCCGATCGCAGCGAGATCGTCATCGACGAGGTGGCCGGGCAATGGCTGGCGCTGTGCTTCCCCTCGGCGGGCTTCTGGTTCGCGGGCCTGCCCGCTGACAGTTTCCCCTATCCGGGCTGGGTCGCGGCCTTCCTGTTCTTCCGGCTTTTCGACATCTGGAAGCCCTGGCTGGTCGGCCGCGCCGACCGGCGCAAGGATGCGGTTGGGGTGATGGCCGATGACCTCTGGGCTGGCCTCTTCGCCGGCATCGCCACGATGATCGCCGCCGCCGCCTTCCACATCCCGTTGATGCTATGAGCCTCGCGGCAGAGGTTCTGGAAGCCGCCCGCGCACAGGGCGCGATGATCGCCACAGCAGAAAGCTGCACCGGCGGGCTGATCATAGGCGCGCTGACCGAGATCGCCGGCTCCTCGGACGTGGTGGATCGCGGCTTCGTCACCTATTCCAATGCTGCCAAGATGCAGATGTTGGGGATCAAGCCCGAGACGCTGGAGGCTCATGGCGCCGTCAGCGAAGAGATCGCCGCCGAGATGGCCATGGGCGCGCTGGCGCATTCGCAGGCGCAATATGCTGTCGCCGTCACCGGCATCGCCGGTCCGGGCGGGTCCGAGCACAAGCCCGAGGGTCGGGTCTGCTTCGGGCTGGCCGGGGCGCAGGGGCTGCGGGTCGAGACGGTGGAATTCGGTGCGATTGGCCGCGCCAATGTGCGGGCGGCGACCGTCGAGCACGCGCTGCGGATGCTGCTGGCGGCGCTGAAGGGCTGACGGGCAGCGGACGACCGCGGGCTTCCGCTGCCGGCATCTGAACAGGTCACTTTATGGTGCCGCCATATCGAACGGCTGTTCAGCACTGAACGGCACCGAAGCGGACGCCCGTGGGGCGGTCGTCCGCTGCCCGGCAGCGCGTGCCGCGCTGCGCATCGGGCGGGTCTTCAGGTCAGCCGATCAGCCGCAAAAACCCCTCGATCTCCTCGTCGGGCGTGTCCCAGGCCGTGACCAGCCGCAGCGGCACCGGGTCCAGCCCCTCGGCGCTCTTGTCGGGCCAGAGGTGATAGCGCACGCCAGCCGAACGCGCCCGGTGGTGGGCGGCAGCGGGGATCGTGGCAAAGACCGCGTTCGACTGCACCGGCAGGATCAGCCCGCCGCCCGCCGCCAGAATCCCCTCGGCCAGCCGCGCGGCCTTGGCGTTCGCCAGCCGGCCCAGTTCCAGCCACAGCCCGTCCGTGGCCAGCGCCAGCATCTGCGCCGCCAGATAGCGGTTCTTGGAAAAGACGTGGCCCGTCTGCTTGCGGCGATAGTCAAAATTCTCGGCCCGGGCCGCGTCAAAGAAGACCATCGCCTCGGCCCCCATCGCGCCGTTCTTGGTGCCGCCGAAACACAGCGCATCGACGCCCGCGCGCCAGGTCAGATCCGCCGCCGTCACCCCCAGACCCGCGACGGCATTGGCAAAGCGTGCGCCGTCCATGTGCAAGGGCAGCCCGCCAGCATGGGCGATCTCGGCAAGCGCCGTCACTTCGGCGACGCTGTAAAGCGAACCCCATTCGGTCGCATTGGTGATCGAGACCATGGCGTTGCGGCCCTCGTTCAAGCCGCCGCCGGCCCCGCGCCGGATCGCCTCGGTCAGCGTCTCGGGGGCGATCTTGCCGCCCGGACCGGGCAGCGTCACCAGCTTGGCGCCGCCGGTAAAGAATTCGGGCGCGGCGCATTCGCTGGTCTCGATATGGGCATCCTGATGGCAATAGATCCGCCCGAAACCCGGTGCCAGTTGCGCGCAGACCAGCGCGTTCGCCGCCGTGCCGGTGGCGACGAAGCGGATGACGGCCTCGGGCGCCTCCAGCACCTCGCGCAGCGCGGCCTCGGCCGCCGCAGTCACCGCATCGGCGCCATAGCCCATCATCGCGCCCTGATTGGCATCGGTCAGCGCGGCCATCACCGCCGGATGGGCGCACCAGGCATTGTCCGAGGCGAAATTCACGACAGATCCTCGATCATGTAATCTTCCCAATCATCCTCATCGACCTCGACCTCGCTGATGGTCCGGTCGCGCATGCTGATGCCGGCGCGATGGATGGTCTCGCGGTCGCCCGAGATCAGGTAATGCCAATTCTCCAGCGGCTTGCCCTCGTGGCGCAGCCGATAGGCGCAGGTCGCGGGCAGCCAATAGGCCACCTCTTTCAGCTTCTTCGGCGTCAGCACCACGCAATCGGGCACGTAATCGTGGCGGTTGGCATAGGAGGTGCACTGGCAGGCGTGGCCGTCGAGCAGCCGGCAGGCGACGCGGGTGAAGACCAGCTCGGGCGGGTCCTCGAATTCCAGCTTGTTCAGGCAGCATTTGCCGCAGCCGTCGCACAGCGCCTCCCATTCCTCGGGGTCGAGCTTGGCCAGCGGCAATTCCCAGAAACGCGGACGCATCAGACCCCCGCCAGGATCGCCCGCGCCTGATCGGCATCGGCCTCGATCTGCGCGATCAGCGCCGGCAGCCCGTCGAACTTGGCCTCGTCGCGCAGGAAATCGACCAGTGCCACCGACAGGTGCTGGCCATAGAGATCGCCCGAGAAATCGAACAGGTTCACTTCCAGGTTGGGGCGGTTCTCGCCGAACATCGGTCGCACGCCAAGGCTGGCCACGCCCTGGTAGGTGCCGCGATCCGGGCCGGTCAGCACATCGACGAGCACCGCATAGACGCCGAGCCGGGGCAGATGCAGCCCCTCGACCGACATGTTGGCAGTGGGCCAGCCAAGTTCCCGGCCGCGCTTTTCGCCATGGATCACCTCGCCCTCGATCCGGTGCCAATGGCCCAGCATCGTCTCGGCCTCGCGCACCCGGCCCTGGGCCAGCGCGTCGCGGATCGCGGTCGAGCTGAAATCGGTGCCGTCGCGCCCGACCAGCGGCGCGATGGTGACGCCAAAGCCCATGTCGCGCCCCAGCTCCTGCAGCGTCTCGGCGCTGCCGGCGCGGCCCTTGCCGAAACAGAAGTCCTGCCCGACGGTCACATGCGCGAGACCCAGCCCGTCACACAGCACCTGCCGGGCGAACGCCTCGGGCGAGAGGCCGGCCAGAACCGGGCCGAAGGGCAGTTCGAACAGGTGTTCGACACCAAGCCGGGCCAGACGGTTGGCCCGCGCCTCGGCATTCATCAACCGGAAGGGCGCGGCGTCACGGGCAAAGAACTGGCGGGGATGGGGCTCGAAGGTGATGACCGACAGCGCCGCGCCGGGTTGGGCGCGATGCGCCGCCTCGATCACCGAGCGATGGCCCAGGTGCACGCCGTCGAAATTGCCCATGGCGGCGCTGGTTCCGCGCGCGGTGGCGGGCAATCCGGTCCAGTGATGATGGATCTGCACGGCAGCGCCCCCCTGGGGCGCGCGCCGCACCCCGTCTTCAGTCGAATTTGCGGCTTGGCGCCAGAACCACCGCCTCGCCCTTCAAGACGACCGTATCACCGACGAGGCAGCGGGTTGCAAGGGTCACGCGGCGCTTGGACATGTCAATATCCAGCACCGAGACCTCGGCGCGGACCATGTCGCCCGGGCGAACCGGGGCCATGAACTTCAGCGTCTGGCCAAGATAGACCGTGCCGTGACCGGGCAGCTGCTCGCCGATGACGGCCGAGATCAGCCCGGCGGTCAGCATCCCGTGGGCGATGCGGCCTTCGAAGATGGTATCCTGCGCGTAGGCCTCGTCGAGATGCACCGGGTTGCGGTCGGTCGAGACCTCGGCGAACAGCTCGATATCGTGGTCTGTCACCTGCTTTTGCAGGTAACGGGTCATGCCGATTTCGAGATCCTCGATGACGATGGTCCCACGCGGAAGATTGTCCAACATCCCAAACCCCTTGCTGCGATCCTGATGCTGCATAGCAGCATGAAAACCGTCACGCAAGAAAATATCGCGGGGCTTGGCCTAAAGTATAAGATTGTTACCCGACGATTTTCGACCCGCACCAGCGGCCGCGCCTCAGCGCAGCCGCCCGATGGCATAGGTCGGCGTCAGCTGATGCATGGCCAGCCATTCCTGCAACAGCACCGGATCGGGGTTCTCGACGTCATCGCCAAGCGCCGAGGCCGCCAGACCGCCGGTGACGAACAGCGAATCGATGCCCTCCTCGACCGCGCCCTTGATGTCGGTGTTGATGCCGTCGCCGATGGCCAGCACCCGCGCGTCATCGCCCAGATCCAGCATCTGCCGCGCCCGGTCATAGATCGGCGGGTAGGGTTTGCCGAAGTAAAGCGAGGTGCCGCCGATCTCCTGATAGAGATCGGCCAGCGCGCCTGCGCAGTAGATCCGGGTCTCGCCCATGTCGACGACGACATCGGGATTGGCGCAGAGCAGCTTGAGCCCGCGTTCCCGCGCCAGCATCAGCCGGCCGCGATAATCGTCGGGCACCTCGTTCAGCTCGTCGAAGGGGCCGGTGCAGACGATGCCCTCGGCTTCCTCCAGCGGAACGCGGGTGATCGGCGGGGCATCCTGCCATGCGGCGGGAATGTCGCTGAAGAAACCCTCGTCCTTCTCGGTGCCGATGAACCAGACCTTGCGGCCCACGGCGCCCGCGAACATCGCATCCTGCGCGCAATCGCCCGAGCTGACGATGATGTCGTAAGCATCCTGCGGCACGCCCATGCGGTCAAGCTGCGCCCGGACATAGGGGTTCGGACGCGGCGCATTGGTCATCAGGCAGACCTTGCCACCACCCCGGCGATAGGCTTGCAGCGCCGCCACCGCGGCCGGATAGGGCTGCTTGCCATTGTGCAGGCAACCCCAGAGGTCGCAGTAGAGCGCGTCATAGCCCTGCCCGATCTCGGACAGGGAGTTGATGATCGGAACCATCAGACAGCCAGCGCCGGGATGATCTGCTTCTTGCGGCTCATGATGCCCGGCAGCAGCACGGTGTCGCCGGTGACGGTGGCGTTGAAGCTTTTCTCGGCCACGGTCTTCACGAAGTCGTTCGGCACCAGCAGCGTCGCCTGCTCGTTCAGGATGTCGACGATGAACAGCAGCACCTCGTCGGCGCCATCGGCGGCGGCAACGCCCGGCATGGCGGCCATCAGCGCATCCTTGCGGTCCAGAAGAACCTGCGGCGCGGTGGTTTCCAGAACCGAGACGCGCAGCTGCTTGCCGCCGAGTTCATATTCCTTGCTGTCCATGCGCAGCAGCGCGTCATCGGCAAAGGCCGAAACGTCCGATTTCGCCGCGAACATTTCCGCCGCATAATCGCTGATGGTGATGCCCAGATCGGCGGCCAGCTTCTCGGCCACGGCGCGGTCATGGGCGGTGGTGGTCGGGCTGCGGAACTCCAGCGTGTCCGACAGGATGCAGGTCAGCATCACGCCCTTGATCGCCTCGGGCGCGCGGGCCAGCTCCTCGCCGATCAGATCATGCATGATCGTCGCGGTGCAGGCCAGCGGGCGGATGGTGATGTTGATCGGGGTCTTGGTCTTGATGCCGCCCGCCAGCAGGTGGTGGTCGATGATCTCGATCACATCGGCCTCGTTGATCGAGGCGGGCAGCTCGGCCGGGTTGTTGGTGTCGACGACCACGACCTTCTCGCCTGCCGCCAGATCGGCGATGATCTCGGGCTTCTCGACGCCCCAGCGGGTCAGCATCCAGCCGGCCTCGGTATTCGGCTCGCCCTGCAGCACGGCCGCGGCCGGGGTCTTGCGGACCTCGTTCAGATACCAGGCCCAGATGACGGGAGAGCCGGTGGCATCGGTATCGGGGGCCTTGTGGCCGAGAACCTTGATCATGGTGCGCCTCACAGAAGGATGGGAAATTTGCGCGCCTTATAGGTGGCCGGGGGGGCAATGTCCACGCGGGCCGCGGCGGCGCGGATGCGACGAAAGGCCATGCCGGACGCGCGCCGGCATGGCATCTGATCGGCCGGAGCCTACTGCCCGACGCCGATCTGGCTCATCAGCGTGGCATTGTCCCAGAACAGGAACTCTTCCTCCATCACGCCCTCGGCATTCCAGCGCCCCAGTGTCGCCATCGGCAGGTGATAGGCCTTGCCTGTGGGCTCGATCGTGGTGCCGTCGGCCAGCACCATCGGTTCGGTGAAGGTGCCGTCCAGTTGGCCCATCACCGCCGTCCAGCCGCCATCGGCGGTGCCGAAGCGCACCGGATGCTCGGTGATGCGGTTGTCGGGGGCAAAGGTCCACATGAAGGCCAATTCCTTGATGTGGTCGGGGATGCCGGTGGTCGTGCGGCCATCGGGATAATGGACCAGGATGTTCTCGGCATGGCTCTTGTGCAGGTTTTCCCAATCCTGCCCGGTATAGACGTTGAAATCGAGATCGTCGAAATTGGCGAGGTTCTTCGCCAGGATCTCGGGCATGCCCTCGACCACGGGCGCCGGCTCGCCGGCCTTGCTGCCCGGCCAGTCCTGCGCCATGGCCGGCAGCGCCGGGGCCAAGAGCAACGCGGTCAGAGTTGCCGCATTCGTCAAACCAGTTTCAAAATTCATGATCCTACCTTTCCTTCGCATCAAATCTTCCAGCGAATTCACCTGCAACCCATGCAGCATCCCCTGGAAATTGCAGCAGAAAGGCAGAGCGTGGCCAAGTCAATCCGCAAGCCGACAGGCCGCTGACGCCCAACGAAAAAAGGCGCCCCCTGCGGGACGCCCTTCCGATGCGGTGAGGTGAATTCTTACGCGGCGCGGCTGGTCAGGACCTCGTCCACGCGCTTCTGGGCCGAGCCCTCGTCGAGGCCGGCCACGGCGGCAACCTCGCGGGTCAGGCGATCCAGCGCGGCTTCGTAAAGCTGACGCTCGGAATAGGACTGCTCGCGCTGGTCGTCATTGCGGTGCAGGTCGCGGACCACCTCGGCGATCGACATCAGATCGCCCGAATTGATCTTCTGCTCGTATTCCTGCGCGCGGCGCGACCACATGGCGCGCTTGACGCGTGCCTTGCCCTTCAGCGTCGCCAGCGCCTGATCGACCAGATCGGGCGAGGCCAGGCTGCGCATGCCGATCTCGGCGGCGCGGGCGGTGGGCACACGCAGGGTCATCTTGTCCTTCTCGAAGGAGATGACGAACATCTCCAGCTTCAGACCGGCGACTTCCTGCTCTTCGATCGAAACGATCTTGCCTACGCCATGCGCGGGGTAGACAACGAAGTCGTCGGGACGGAATTCGTTTTTCTTGGTTTTCGACATCAGGCTTCCTCATCGATAGTGTCCGTGCGTCAGCGCAGGGCACAAGCGGCCCAAGGCAGGATGCCCGCCTGGGGTCGCGTCTGGTCATTTCATCTTGCCCAAGGACCGGCAGAGGTCATTGGGATCAGCAGCTTGCGGGCGCACGTATCCCGGGGCCTCACCCCGGTAAACGCGAATGTAACCATTATATAGCATAAAAAACGCTTCAAAAAAAGAAGCTTGCGTCAATTCGCGCCCGCGAAACGCATGTTCAATTAAGACTTGTTTGCCATGGGGTTAGCGCCTGACAACCGAGCCTGACCCCTGCGCGACTGAACGAATCAGTCGCCCTCGCCCGGCGCTTCCGAGAAGTACTTGTCCAGCTTGTCGGTCTGCCCGTCCATCTCCTCGGCGGTCGGCAGCGGGTCCTTCTTGCGGGTGATGACCGGCCATTGTTCCGAGTATTTTCGGTTGAACTCGACCCATTTCTCCATGTCCGGCTCGGTATCCGGGCGGATGGCATCGGCCGGGCATTCGGGCTCGCAGACGCCGCAATCGATGCATTCGTCGGGGTGGATCACCAGGGTGTTCTCGCCCTCGTAGAAGCAGTCGACCGGGCAGACCTCGACGCAATCCGTGTATTTGCACATGATGCAATTATCGGTGACGACATAGGTCATGGGGCGCTCCGTTCAGTCCGAGCCGCTAGTTACGCCCGGCGGCGCGATCAATCAAGGCCGCGCGGGTTGAAAAGTCCGGCATTCCGGACAGGTGCCAAAGCCGGAACGCCCGTCCTGCCGGCGGGTCGGGACGGCAAAAACCATCCCGGTCGCGGGCTCAGTCCTCGGGCATGTCCGAAGCTGTCAGATCCTCGTAGAGCGTCTGCGCCTCCGAGGCCGGGCCGCGCCGCACCCCCGGCGCGATCATCCGCAAGGCACGCACTCGGCCCTGCATCGAGACCGTCACCTCGTCACCGGGACGGATGCTGCGGCCCGGTTTGCGGCTTGGCTGGCCGTTCACCCGCACGCCGCCGCCCTCGATCCGCTCGGCGGCCAGTCCGCGCGTCTTGAACAGGCGCACATGGACCAGCCACTTGTCCAGCCGGATGCTGTCGGGCGCCTCGCTCACGCGCGGGTCAGACCTTGCCCTTCAGTGCCGCCAGCACCGCAAAGGGGCTGTCGGGATCGGCCTTTTTCTCGGGGCGCGACTGGTAGGTCTTGGGGCTTTGCGAGCCGGAGGGTTTGCCACCCTTCTTGAAATCGCCCTTCTTGAAGTCACCCTTCTTGCCGGGACCGCGGCCGGGCTTGCCATCGCCCCGGTTCTCGCCGCGGGCTTCGCCACCCCTATCGGACCGCGCTTCCTTGCGGTCCTCGCCGCGATTCTCGCGCTTGGGCCGGTCGCCCTGCCCCTGCGCCTGACCCTCGCGCGGCCCCTGTGCAGCGTCGCGGCGCGGGCCGCGACGGCCCTGACCCTCGCCCTGCGGACGGCGCGGGGCGCGGGGCTTCGGGGCCCAACGGAAGGTGTAGAAGGTTTCCAGCTCGGGCGCCTCGGCCTCGGCCGGGGCCTCGCCTTCTTCAGCGACGGTCTCGCCCGCAGCAGCGGCCGCTTCGGCCTCGGCAGCTTTCTTTGCCGCCTGCTCGGCTTCCCATTTCGCCCGGGTCTCGGCGGCCAGCACCGATTCCTCTTCGGTCATCGGCGCATCGGTCGCAGGCGTCTCGGCCACCGGCTCGGGTGCAGCTTCAACAGCCTTGCTCTTGGCGCGCTCGCCCTTTTCGGCGGCATAGCCCAGACCCTGCATCAGCCCGGCGAACTGTTCCAGCGTCATGCCGGTGATCGACAGCATGTCGGGATTGGCCTCGAAGCCGCCGCGCGTGTCCTGCGCCCGGACCAGATCGGCCAGCCGCTCCAGCATGTCGATGCGGATCGCGCGATCGCCCGCCGGGTGATAGCCCGAGAGGATGTAATAGCCGTCCGGCACCTCGGCCAGGTGCGGGATCGTCACCAGGCCCGGCGGCGGGCTTTCGGGGAATTCATCAAGGCCGGCGTTCAGCGACCACAGCACCAGCCGCAGCCGCGTCGGCGCGGGCTTCAGCAGCGCCGGCTGGAAGATGGTGAACTGGCCAAAGCGCACGCCATGCTTGCGCAGGGTGCCGCGCGCGTCCTGATCCAGCGATTTCACGTCATTGGCAACCTCGTCGCGCGGGACCACCCCAAGCGACTCGACCAGCCGAAAGGCAAAGCCGCGCGCCAGCCCGGTCAGCGCCTCGTCCTTCTGCAGCGCGAGCAGCGGCTCGAACAGCGTCGCAACCTTGCGGTCGATGAAATGCTGCAAACGGCGACGGACCTTCTCGGCGATCTCGGGGCCGGCTTCCTCGTCCACGAAAGGCTCGACGCCCGGATGCAGCGCATCCGCGCCCTTGACCAGCTTGCCCACGGCCGAGGCGCCCCACATCAGCCCGCCCTGCTCGGTGAAATCAAGCTCGGTATCAGGGGCGTTGTAGAAGCGGTCGGCGCGCAGGTGGAACTCGGGCTTCAGCGCCTCGTAGCTGGCGCGGTTCAGCATCTTCGCCTCGTCCGCCGTCGCGGTCTGGTCGGGGCGGAAGCGGAAACCCTCCAGCCGGCCGGCGAATTCGCCCTCGACCGTCACTTCGCCCTTGTCATTCACTTCGGCCACGAGGCTCTCCTTCTGCTTGAGCCGGCGCAACAACACCGAGGTGCGCCGGTCCACAAATCGTTCGGTCAGTGCGACATGCAGCGCATCCGACAGGCGGTCTTCTACAGCGCGCGTCTCGCCGCGCCAATGGCTTTCATCCTGCACCCAGCCACGCCGCTGCGCCACATAGGTCCATGTGCGGATATATGCCAAGCGCTTCGACAGCGTGTCGATATCCCCTTTCGGGCGATCCAGCCGCTCGATCTGGCCGGCCAGCCAGTCCGAGGGAATGCTGCCTTCCTGCAGGAAACCGAAGATGCGCTGCAACAGTGTCGTGTGTTCCGCCGGGGAAATGCCCCTGAAATCAGGCACCCGGCAGACATCCCAGAGCAGCCGAACATCCGGTGGCCCGGTCACGCGGTCGCGGATCTCGGGCAGATCACCCAGGGCTTTCAGCGCGCGCAGGTCATCGGCCTCGCGCCCGCGCACCAGCCATTCATTCTCGGGCGAGACCTCGAGACTGGCGATCAGCCGCTCGAGCGTGCCGTATTCGACTGCGGCATTGCGCCACATCAGCCGCTGGATCGGGGCGAAGCGGTGGTTTTCCAGCGCATCGATCAGCCCCTCGTCCAGCGGTCGCGCCTCGCCGGTGACGCCGAAGGTGCCCGGTTCGGTATGCCGGCCGGCGCGCCCGGCGATCTGGCCCATCTCATGCGGGAACAGATGCCGCACGCGGCGGCCGTCGAATTTCTGGGTCGAACTGAAGGCGACATGGTGGATGTCGAGGTTCAGCCCCATGCCGATGGCATCGGTGGCAACGAGGAAATCGACCTCGCCTGCCTGATACATCGCCACCTGTGCATTCCGCGTGCGCGGGCTGAGCGCGCCCATGACCACGGCGGCGCCGCCGCGCTGGCGGCGGATCAGCTCGGCCATGGCATAGACGTCATCGACGCTGAAACCGACGATGGCCGAACGCGCCGGCATCCGGCTGAGCTTTTTCGAGCCGGCCCATGTCAGGGTCGAGAACCGCTCGCGCCGCTCGAAGCGCACATTGTTCACCAGCGCGTTGATGGCCGGGCGCATGGTGTCGCTGCCCAGAAGCAGCGTCTCGTGCAGCCCCCGCATGTTCAGCATCCGGTCGGTAAAGACATGACCACGCTCGGGATCGGCACACAGCTGGATCTCGTCGATGGCGACGAAATCGGCACCGACCTCGGGCATGGCCTCGGTGGTGGCGACCCAGTATTGCACCCGGTCGGGCACGATGCGCTCTTCGCCCGTCACCAGCGCCACGACCGAGGGGCCGCGGGCGCGCACGATCCGGTCATAGACCTCGCGCGCCAGCAGACGCAGCGGCAGGCCGATGACGCCGGTGCGATGCGCCAGCATCCGGTCGATGGCGTAATGGGTCTTGCCGGTATTGGTCGGCCCCAGCATGGCCGTCACGCGCGAATTCGACTTCATGGGATCAGATATCGGTGCCGTGATTGGCCATTTCCAGACGGGCCAGCCCGTCGATGGCTTCCTGCTGATGCGGATGGATCTCCAGCGTGGCGCGATAGGCGGCCATGGCGCGTTCGTCGTCGCCCATTTCCTCCAGCATCACGCCCATCTGGGTCAGCGCCGCGAATTGCCGTGGTTCCAGTTCAAGCGCATGGGCGAGATCGGCGATGGCCGGTCCGTAATCGCCCTTCAGCGCATAGGCGGCGGCGCGGGCCTGGTAGCCGGTGGCGAAATCGGGGGCGTGATCGGTCAGCGCCGTCAGGTGGCCGATGGCGGTGACGGCATCGCCCTGGTCCAGCGCCTCCTCGCCGCGCTTCAGCAGCAGGTCCATCGCCGGCGAGCCGGATTTCGACCATTCGCGCAGGATATCGCTTTCGGCGATGCGCCAGCCCTCGCCCTCGGGCTGGGACAGTTGCTGAAACAACGCATCCATGTCGACCGTGCCCTGGGATGACGCCACGCCAGCACTTGCGCCAAGGGCAAAAATGTTGACGCTTGCGGCAAGCAGCACTGCTGCGACCCGAACCATTTTCCCGCCTTCCGCCTTGTCTGCCCCCAGTGTAGACAGTCCTTGGGTTGGGGACCAGTCATAGCGCAACGGAGTAACAGATATGAGCGAAGTCGTGAACAAGGCGGTCGAGAAACTGAACGAACGTTTGGGCAGTTTCGACTCGACCGCGAAATTCGTGATCGAGGATGAAGGCGCGATCATGATCGACGGCAACGGCGCCCGCGCCGCCGACGAAGAGGCGGAAGTGACCCTCTTCGCCTCGCGCGAAACCTTCGAGGGCATCCTTGACGGCACCGAGAACCCGACCTCGGCCTTCATGACCGGCAAACTGCGCATCGAGGGCTCGATGCCGCTGGCGATGCAGCTGGGCGTGGCCCTGTCCTGACCCGGAGCGCCCGGTGAGACCGGCCCCCTTTCACAGCCTGCCGGGGGATCACCTTGCCCCGGCAGAGGCGTTTTTCGTCACCGCCGATGACGGCGTGCAACTGCGTCTGGCGCATTGGCCGACAAGCCGGCGGGCGCCGCGCGGCAGCGTGCTGCTGTTCCCGGGCCGCACCGAATATGTCGAGAAATATGCCGGCGTCGCCGCGCGGCTGAATGCCGCCGGCCTCTCTGTCCTGTCGATCGACTGGCGCGGCCAGGGCCTGTCGGGCCGGCTGCAGAACGATCCCCGCCCCGGCCATGTCGGCGAGTTTTCCGACTACCAGCGCGACGTGGTGGAAATGGTCCTCGCCGCGACCGAGCTTGACCTGCCCCGGCCCTGGCATCTTCTGGCCCATTCCATGGGCGGCTGCATCGGGCTGGCGGCGCTTTACAACGAATTGCCGGTCGAGACGGCGGCCTTTTCCGCGCCGATGTGGAACATCAACCTGCGGCAGATGCCGCATGGCGTGGCGCTTGGCATGGCCTACCTGGCCGGTCGGCTTGGTCACGGCGGCCGCGCCGCACCGGGCAGCGGCGCCGCCGGCACCTACCTTCTGGACGAAAGCTTCAGCGCCAACCTTCTGACCCATGACGCCCCGACCTGGGCGCGGCTCGTGTGCGAGGCCGCCGCCTGGCCCGAGCTGACCATCGGCGGCGCCAGTTTCGACTGGGTGGCCAAGGCGCTGAACGAATGCACCCGGCTGGCCGGCCTCGACTCGCCCGATTGCCCGGTGCTGATCACCCTGGGCGATGGCGAGAAGATCGTCTCTGGCGCCGCCATCCGCGACCGCGCCGCCCGCTGGCCGGGATCGGAGCTGCTGGAGCTGGCCCGCTGCCGTCACGAGGCGATGATGGAAAGCCCCAACGTGCAGGAACGGTTTTATGACGCGCTCATGCGGCATTACGGGGTGGCGTGACGCCATTGCGGCGCTGACCTGACGTGCATCAGAGGGCCAGCGGCCTGCCGTGGATGGCCGCTGAAACGGTCGTGCTGCGCACCCTGATTCCGGGTCGGGGTTGCCGTTCAAACCTCTGCAAGACCGGCAGGACAGACCGAACACCCCACTAGCCATTCAGACATATTGTCATCCCGTTGACCACATCCGACAGTCGGGCATTGGAGTTTGCCCGATGTTCCGAGCCAGCCTTTTCACCCTTCTCCTCATCCCCGCCGCGTCCTTCGCGCAGGACTGCCACCCCAGCTATGATCTGGTCTGCGTCCCGGTCAGCAGCGATGTCGATTGCGCCGGCGGCAGCGGCAATGGCCCGGATTACGTGCGCGGTCCGGTCCGCGTCATCGGCCCCGATGAATACGGCCTCGACCGCGACGGCGACGGCATCGCCTGCGAGAAATAGGGCCGCTTACCCCTCAATCATGCATCCCCTTCCCGGCCAATATCTTCCCGGCCGCCTTCTCGATCCGCGCGACCACGGTCTTTGACTGCTTCGGCTGCGAGAAATGCAGCAGCCAGCCGCGCCGCCGCCCCGGGGTCAGTGCGTCAAAGGCCTCGCGCAGCGCCGGGTCCGCGTCCAGCGCCTCGTCGAGTTCCGGGGGATGGTCCAGGTCGTCCTTCTCGAAGGTGATCTTCAGCCCCTTCGCCTCGTTCTCCACCGCCTCGACCACCAGCGCCCGGATCGCCGGCGCGGCGGCCTTGATCTCGGCGAGATCGGTGAATTTCAGCATCCGGGCCGAGCGGGAATTGTCACCCGGCGGCACTAGAAGCCCCTCGGGATCGGTGAGCAAAGCCCCCTTCAGGAACGAGACAAAAGCGCAATCCTTCATCCCGCCGATGATCGCGATATTGCCGTCATGGGCGCGGTAGCAGGGCTGGCGCCAGCGCAGATCCTCCTCGACCGGCCCCTCCAGCATGATCGCCCTCAGCGCCTTCACCTCGGCCTTCCAGGGCGTGTCGCGGTCAAAGAAGCGGTCCAGCCGCGGGTTCGGGTCGGCCATGCGGTCCTCCGTCTCGGGTTCGGTCCAAACTTGCCCGACACGCGGCAAGCTGTCTACTGGCCCGGCCTTGCACCGGCCCGCCCGGCGGTCCACATCTAGGCCAACAGAAAGGACCCAAGATGCTGCGCACCCCGCTTTTCGACGCCAAGGACCCGGTCACCGACACCCCCTTCGGCGATCTGCCCGAATGGGATCTGACCGACCTCTACCCGGCCCCCGACGCGCCCGAACTGACCCGCGATGTCGAGGCGCTGCGCGATCAAGCCGCCAGCTTCGCTGCGGATTATCAGGGCAAGCTGGCCGATCTGACGCCCTCGCAGATGCTCGAGGCGATCCGTCGCTACGAGGCCATCGATATCCTCGGCGGCCGGATCATGTCCTATGTCGGCCTGCGCTATTATCAGCAGACGACCGATCCCGCCCGCGCCAAGATGCTGGGCGATTACCAGTCGAAGATCACCGATTTCACCACGCCGCTGGTCTTCTTCAGCCTCGAATTCAACCGCATCCCCGATGCCACCTATGAGGCGATGTTCACCGCTGCGGATGGCCCCGCGCGCTACAAGCCGGTCTTCGACCGGATGCGCGCCATGCGCCCGCACCAGCTGTCCGACGAGTTGGAGCAGTTCCTGCATGACAATTCCGTCGTCGGCGCCGCAGCGTGGAACCGGCTGTTCGACGAAACCACCGCCGGGCTGGAATTCGACGTGGACGGCGAAAAGCTGGGCATCGAGGCCACGCTGAACCTTCTGACCGATCACGACCGCGCGCGTCGCGAGGCCGGGGCCAGGGCGCTGGCGGTGGTCTTCCAGAAGAATATCGGCCTCTTCGCCCGGGTCCACAACACGCTGGCCAAGGAAAAGGCCATCGAGGACAAGTGGCGCAAGATGCCCACGCCGCAATATGGCCGGCACCTGTCGAACCATGTCGAGCCGGAAGTGGTCGAGGCGCTGCGGAATGCCGTGACCGCCGCCTATCCGCGCCTGTCGCATCGCTATTACGCGCTGAAGGCCAAATGGCTGGGTCTCGACAAGATGCAGGTCTGGGACCGCAACGCCCCCCTGCCGACCGAAACGCCCCGCGTCATCGACTGGCCCGAGGCGCGGCAGACGGTGCTGGATGCCTATGCCGGCTTCTCGCCCGATCTCGCCGATCTGGCCGAGCCGTTCTTCGACAAGGGCTGGATCGACGCGGGCGTGAAACCCGGCAAAGCGCCCGGCGCCTTTGCCCATCCGACCGTCGTGACGGTCCATCCCTATGTGCTGCTCAATTATCTCGGCAAGCCGCGCGACGTGATGACTTTGGCGCATGAGCTGGGCCACGGCGTCCACCAGCGACTGGCGGCGGATCAGGGCGAGCTTCTGGCCTCGACGCCCCTGACGCTCGCGGAAACCGCCTCGGTCTTTGGCGAGATGCTGACCTTCCGCGCGCTCTTGGCCAAGACCACCGACCCGGTGCAGAAAAAGGCGCTGCTGGCCGGCAAGGTCGAGGACATGATCAACACCGTGATCCGCCAGATCGCCTTCTATGATTTCGAGGTAAAACTGCACGCCGCCCGCGCCGAGGGCGAATTGACCCCGGATGACATCAACGCGCTGTGGATGTCGGTTCAGGCCGAAAGTCTCGGGCCCATCTTCGAGTTCATGCCGGGCTACGAGACCTTCTGGACCTATATCCCGCATTTCGTCCACTCGCCCTTCTATGTCTATGCCTATGCCTTCGGCGACGGCTTGGTGAACGCGCTCTACGCCGCCTACGAGGACGGGCTGCCCGACTTCCAGCAGAAATATTTCGAGCTGCTGAAGGCCGGCGGGTCCAAGCACCACAAGGAGCTTCTGGCCCCCTTCGGCCTCGACGCCTCGGACCCGGCCTTCTGGGACAAGGGCCTGTCGATGATCGAAGGGCTGATCGACGAGCTGGAGGCACTGGAGGCGTGATCCGGCTTGCCCCCCTGTCCAAGGACGACCCCGCCCGGGTCGCCCATATCCGCGTTCTGCCCGAGCAGGAGCCGTTCTGCGGCACCATCGCCGGGCATTTCGCGGATGTCGACCCGGCGGTGGATTTCCACCAGATCAGCCGCGACGGGCGCGTGGTCGGCTTCTTCAAGATCGATCACGCCTATCCCAACCGCTACGAATTTGCCCATCCGGGCGAGATCGGGCTGAGGGGCGTGATGATCGACCGGGGCGAACAGGGGCGAGGCACCGGCACGGCGGCGATGGCGATGCTGAGGGATTATCTGCCCGGCATCTATCCCGCGCCGCCGGCGCTGGTGCTGACGGTGAACGCGATCAACCCCGCGGCCATCGCCGCCTATACGCGGGCCGGTTTCACCGATACCGGCGAGCGGTATCTGGGCGGCAAGATCGGGCCGCAACATGTCATGCGCATGGCCCTGCGCTGAGGCGCGGGACCGGCGCGCAATCTCAACCGGGGGCGAGGGACAGTCATGCTGCGGAAACTGCTGATCGGGGTGCTGGGGCTGCTGGCCCTTGCCGTCATCGCGGTGCTGGTCTGGGGCCCGGCCTATGTCGAGCGGCAGTTGAACCCGCTGACCACCCCGCCCGAGGGCTGGCCGGTCTCGGCCGAGGCACAGGCGCTGCATGACCGGCTGGTGATCGGCGACTGGCACGCCGACCCGCTGCTCTGGGACCGCGACCTGCTGGACCGGGGCGTGCGCGGCCATACCGACATCCCGCGACTGGCCGAGGGCAATGTGGCGGTGCAGGTCTTCACCACCGTCACCAAAAGCCCGCGCGGCCAGAATTACAGCGAAAACAGCGCCGAGGCGCCCGACAACATCACACCTCTCTTCATCGGCCAGTTGCGCCCCTTCCGGGCCTGGTTCAGCCTGAAGGAACGGGCGCTGGTGCAGGCCGAGGCCTTGCGCGACATGGCCGAGGCCGCGCCCGACCGGCTGTCGCTGATCCTGACCCGCGCCGACCTGCAAGCCGTGCTCGACCGCCGGGCGCAGGGCGAGCCGGTTCTGGGCGCGATCCTTGGCAGCGAGGGCGGCCATCCGCTGGAGGGCGAGATCGCCAACCTGGATGTGCTCTATGACGCCGGTTTCCGGCTGATGGGGCTGACGCATTTCTTCGACAACGAGCTTGGCGGCAGCCTGCATGGTCAGGGCGACAAGGGGCTGACCGAGTTCGGGCGGCAGGTGGTTCTGGCGATGATGGCGAAGGGCATGGTGATTGACCTTGCCCATGCCAGCCCGCAGGTGGTCCGCGATGTGCTGGCGATGCAAGGCACGCGGCCGATCATCTCGCATACCGGCATCCACGGCCAATGCCAGACGCCGCGCAATTTCACCGATGACCTGATGCAGGCGGTGGCGCAGAAGGGTGGCGTCATCGGCATCGGCTTCTGGGCCGACGTGGTCTGCGGCAGGACGCCCGCTGACATCGCCTCGGGCATCACCGCCGCCATCGCGCTGCTGGGCGAGGATCATGTGTCGCTCGGCTCGGATTACGACGGCTCGGTCGATGCCCCCTTCGACGTGGCGCATCTCTCGGCGCTGACGCAGGCACTGATCGATGCCGGCCTGACCGAGGATCAGATCGCCAAGGTCATGGGCGGCAACATGATGCGCTATCTGGCGGAAACCCTGCCGGAATAGGACCGATCAGACGACGATCCGCTCCAGCGGGTCATAGATCGCGCGGGCCTCGCCCCAGACCGCAGCGCCAAGCGCATCCGGCTTGTGCCGCAGCCCGGCAAGCTCGGCGCGGCTGACCCAGCGAAAGCGGTTCACCACCCCCTCGGGATCCTCCAGCCGCACGGCATCGCCGCCGACCAGTTCGGCGCGGAAGAACAGTTCGACCTGATGAAAGCCGCTGGCGGGGTCGTGGAATTCGTTCACCAGAAAGGGCGCGCCGACGGAGATGGCGAGGCCGGTTTCCTCACCCACCTCGCGGATCAGGTTCTGGGGCAGCGACTGGCCCGGCTCGACACCGCCGCCCGGCAGCGCCCAGAGATCGCTGTGCTGGCCCGGATAGGCATTGACCAAGAGCAGCCGGTCGCGATGCAGGATCGCCGCGCGCACGGCCAGTCGCGGGCGGGCGAGCTTCACCGGGTGATCCGGTTTACATGACCCATCTTGCGGCCCTCGCGCGCCTCGCCCTTGCCGTAAAGATGCACCTGCACATCGGGCGCGCGCAGAAGCTCGGGCACCTGCGCCATGTCCGCGCCGATCAGGTTCTCCATCACCACATCGGCATAGCGCTTGCCGTCGCCAAGCGGCAGCCCGGCCACGGCGCGGATATGCTGTTCGAACTGGTCGACGGTGCAGCCGGCCTGCGTCCAGTGGCCGGAATTATGGACGCGGGGCGCGATCTCGTTCACGATCAGCCCGCCGGGCGTCACGAAGAGCTCGACCCCCATCACGCCGACATAATCCAGCGCCGCAGCAATCCGGGCGGCGATCAGCACCGCATCGGTCGTCACTCGCGCGGGCAGACCGCAGGGCACCGTGGTCGTGCGCAGGATGCCGCCCTGATGGACGTTCAGCCCGGGATCGAAGGCCGCGACCTGACCATCGGCGCCCCGCGCAACGATGACGCTGATCTCGGCGGTGAAATCGACGAAGCCTTCCAGCACCGAAGGCGCGCCGGTCCAGTCGGCTGTGGCTGGATCGGTGATCCGCACCTGACCCTTGCCGTCATAGCCCATGCGCCGGGTCTTCAGGATCGAGGGCGTGCCGATCTGCTGGATCGCCGCGGCCAGCGCCGCCTGGTCGGGCACATCGGCAAAGGGCGCCGTCGCCAGCCCGATCTCGTTCAGGAAGGTCTTTTCCGTCAGCCGGTCCTGCGACACCGCCAGCGCCCGGCGGTTGGGACGGATCGGCGCGAACCGCTCGATCAGGTCCAGCGCCTCGGTCGGCACGTTCTCGAATTCATAGGTGACGACATCGACCGAGGCCGCGAAGCTGCGCAAAGCCGTCTCGTCCTCATAGGTCGCGGTGGTCAGGTCATGGGCCACATCCGCCGCCGGTGCCGCCCCCGGCTCGTAGATATGGCAGCGCAGGCCAAGCCGGCTGGCCGCGACCGAGAGCATCCGGCCCAGCTGTCCGCCGCCAAGGATGCCGATGGTGGTCACGTCACTCATCGCGGGGCTCCTCGGGGATCGAGGCAGACAGCGCCGCGCGCCAGTCATCCAGCCGCTGTGCCAGCGCCGGATCGGAGACGGCGAGGATGCCCGCCGCCATCAGCCCGGCATTGGCCGCGCCCGCCGCGCCGATGGCCATGGTGGCAACCGGATAGCCCTTGGGCATCTGGAGGATGGAATAGAGCGAATCGACCCCGGACAGCGCCTTGGTCTGCACCGGCACGCCAATGACCGGCACCCGCGTCTTCGAGGCCATCATGCCGGGCAGATGCGCAGCACCCCCTGCCCCCGCAATGATAACCTTGAGGCCCCGCGACACCGCCGTCTTGCCGTAGTCCCACAACCGGTCCGGGGTGCGATGGGCGCTGACGATCTTCGTCTCGTAAGCCACGCCCAACTCGTCGAGGATCGCGGCGGCCTCGCGCATGGTCGGCCAGTCGGACTGGCTGCCCATGATGATTCCAACGGGTTTTCCCAACGCCATCCCCCTTTTTCTCATCGGCACGCCTTAGCGCGCGGCGGCGCGGGGCGCAATCAGGCGATGATATCCGGGGTCAGCTCGTCGGCCAGGCGGGCGATGCGATCCTTCAGCCCCAGCTTCTGCTTCTTCAGCCGTTGCAGGGTCAGGGACGAGGACAGGTTCTGGGCGGACAGCGCGGCAATCGCCTCGTCCAGGTCGCGGTGCTCGCGCTTGAGCACTTCGAGACGGGCGCGCACGATCTCTTCATGCGACATTTCGTGATGGGTATTCATGGGCTGACTTCTTGCTGGCTGCCGCGAACGGGAACCCTGTTATAGCGCGCCGCCCCGCCGCTGTTAACAGAATCTTGCGGCACTTGCGCGCAAGCCGGGCGGGGCACATATTCTGGTTACGGGCCGCTGCGATGCGGGGTCCGTGACCTGCAGTCGCTTCGAAAGGGCTGACCATGACCAAGATCTCCCTGGGGGCGCACCCCTACCTGCTGGGCTTCGATCAGCTCGAGCGGCTGGCCGAACGCGCGGCCAAGGGTGCCGAGGGCTATCCCCCCTATAATATTGAACATTTCGCCCCCGATGGATTCCGCATCACGCTGGCGGTGGCCGGCTTTGCCGAGGACGATATCAGCATCACCATGGAGGACCGTCAATTGGTCATCCGTGGCCGTCAGGCCGAGGACGAGGGCGAGCGGGTTTTCCTGCATCGCGGCATCGCCGCCCGCGCCTTCCAGCGCAGCTTCGTCCTGGCGGATGGCGTGGATGTGACCGAGGCCCGACTTGAAAACGGGCTCTTGAATATCGATCTGACAAGGGTGCAGCCACAACAAGTGGTGCAGACCATTCCGATCAGCCGCAAGTAAAGGGGATCAGAGAGATGAATACGAAATACGATTTTGGCGACGGCGAACAGAACACCGTCTATATCCGCCGCGTGGCGATCGACAGCCTGCCCGACGAGGTGCGCGAACAGGCGCCCGATCTCGACAGTCTCTATGCCGTCCACGGCATCGATGGCGAGCGTCTGGCTTTGGTCAAGGACCGCAAGCTGGCTTTCTTCCTGGCCCGGCAAAACGATTTGTCGCCCGTCAGCGTTCACTGAATTCTTTCCGACAGGGGTCGCCGATGGGCGGCCCCTGCTGCCATCTGCCATGTGACCCGACGCCACGGTATCCCGCAGGGCGTTACTTGACCCCGAAGTTCCCGATCGCCTAACACGGGCTCGTGACAAACGGGGCGGTTCTGCACGGCTTTCGCCAAATGGTTGTGGGGGCCTTGCTGGCCCCCTTCCTGCTGTTGACGCTTGTCTCGGATGCGGTGATGCCGGCGCGCGGGGCCGATGGCCGGCTGATGCTGGTCCTCTGCATACCCATCGCGGTGCAGCAGGTCGCGACAGACCCGCATCACCACGGCGGCCATGCCGGGCATGCGCAGGACGATCCCGAAGAACAGCCCGTTGCGACCGACCGTTGCCAATGGGCCGGCCTTCATCCGGTCCTTGCCCTGTTCGACCCGCCGGACCTGCCGCTGCCCGAACGCCGGGCGTTGTCGCCCGCCCGGCCCTCGCCGCCCGTCATCCTCATCGCCGCCCGTGCGACCGGCTTGCCGCCCGCGACCGGACCACCCCTCGCCGTCTGAGTTTCCGACCTTTTCAGAAACCCAAGGACGACGAGACAAACCGAATGACCGACATTCCCCGGCGGACGACCGTCCCCAAGGCCGAACCGGCCGCAAGCAACACCTATTTCATCGCCTGGCGCTGGCATTTCTATGCCGGGCTCTATGTCATCCCCTTCATGACCATGCTGGCCCTGACCGGGCTGATGATGCTGTGGATCTCGTGGAGCACCGGCATCGGCGGTGAGCGTCTGGCGCTCACGCCCTCGGGCGACCTCCTGCCCGCCAGCACCCTGCAGGCCACCGCCGAGGCCGCCGTTCCGGGTGCAACCGCCTTCCACTATCTCGAACCTTTGGCCGACGACCGTGCCGCCATCGTCGCGGTTGCCGTCGACGGCGTGAAAACCGGCGTCGCGCTCGACCCCTATAGCGGCGAGGTTTTGCGCAGCTTTGACTGGCAGGCCGGCTGGTATGACTGGCTCAGCGTCATCCATGGCACGCTGATGCTGGGCGTGACCGGCGACCGGATGATCGAGATCGCCGCCAGCCTCGGCCTGATCATGATCGCCACCGGGATCTACCTGCACTGGCCGCGTGGTCAGTCGGGCTGGCGCGGCGCGCTGCTGCCGCGTCTCTCGGCGCGCGGGCGCAGCTGGTGGAAATCGCTGCATGGCGTGCTGGGCTTCTGGGTCTCGGCGCTCTTGGTGGTGTTCCTGATCTCGGGCCTCAGCTGGAGCGGCATCTGGGGCGAGAAATTCGTTCAGGCCTGGAACACCTTCCCGGTCGAGAAATACGCCCCGCCGCCGTCGGAAGCCGTGGCAGCCACGGACAACGCGGCCCCGGAGATGATGCATGACATGCCCATGTCGGACGATGTTCATGCCAAGATGAACCACGGCGCCGAGAAGGAGGTGCCCTGGACGCTGGAACAGGCACCGATGCCGGCCTCGGGCTCGCTGGCCGGCACAGCCGCCATCGCCGGCGCGCCGGATCTGGACAGCGTGGTGGCTTTCGCACGTGGTCTCGGCTTTGACGGCCGCTTCCAGATCGCCCTGCCGGATGGCCCCGAGGGAGTCTGGACCGTCAGCCATGACAGCGCCTCGAATGACGGCCCCGGCGCCGGCACCGACCGCACCCTGCATCTCGATCGCTATACCGGCAATGTCCTCGCCGATATCCGCTATGCCGACTATTCGCCCTATGCCAAGGCGATGGCCTGGGGCGTGGCCTTCCACGAGGGCGATCTGGGCGTATGGAACCTGGTGCTGAACACGCTCTTCTGCCTGTCGGTGGTGTTCCTGACCGTCTCGGGCCTGGTCATGTGGTGGAAGCGGCGCCCGGATCGCGCCGGCCGCCTGGCCGCCCCGCCCCGCTCGCCCGACCACTCGCTGTGGAAAGGCGCGGCGGTGCTGGTGGTGATCCTGTCGGCGCTGTTCCCGCTGGCCGGGGCCGCCATCGTCGCCGCATGGCTGCTGGATCTCACGCTTCTGCGGCTGATGCCGGGGCTGAAGCGCGCGGTCAGCTGACCGGCCTCACGCCTCGGGCGCATAGCGCATGAAGGCGAAGCTTTGCCCATCGGGCGACCAGCAGGGCACGTTGATCGTGCCCTGCCCTCCGAAAAGATCGAAAAGCTTGCGGCGGTTGCCGCCATCGACATCCATGATCCACAGCGCCACCTCGCGGTCGCGCGGATGGCCCTCGGTGCCGGGCGCATAGGCGAGATAGAGCACTCGCCGTCCATCGGGCGAGGGATGCGGGAACCAGTTCACATTCTCATCGCGGAAGACCGGCGCGGCCCCGCTGCCGTCCAGACCCATGCGCCAAATCTGGGCATGACCGGTGGCGTCCGAGTTGAACCAGATTTCTTCGCCAGAGGCCGCGAAATCCGGCCCATCGTGATGGGCGATCCCGGGGGTCAGCACCGTCTCGGCCGCGGGTTGCAGGTCCATCACCGCCACCCGCACCACCCGGTCGCCGCCCCGCGCACAGGCATAGGTGATGCGCGAGCCACTGGCCCCGTGCCACCAGCTTGGCCGGGGCAGCGGCAGGGCGCGCGGGCCATCGGGGTCAAGGACATAGATCCCCGCGCCCTGATCGTTGTGACAGGAAAAGACGATCCGGCCATCGGGCAGGAAACCGTGATCGTTGTTGCAGCGATCCAGCCCGCCCAGATCGATGGGCCGCAACCCGTTGCCATCGGCCCGCCACAACCGGCCTTCGCCATTGACCAGAAACCAGCCCTCGGGATGCCAGTTCGGCGCCTCGATCAGCACATCGGTTTGCAGGACCAGGCGGGTCTCGCCGCTTGCCAGATGATGCACCTCCAATGACGACCGCCAGCCCATTCCGCCCCCTCCGTTCACCGCCCCTAGCGGTGACTGAATGAAGGCATCAGAGCAAGCCCGTTCAGACCAGAGCCGCGATGACCGCCAGACAATCGCCGCCCTGCACCAGACCGGGGAAATGCCGCGCCGCCAGCAAGCCGTCGCGGTTGGCCCGCACCTCCTCGGGCGCGACACCGCTGCGGTCCTTGGGCCAGATCCGGGCGATGGGCTGACCGGCGGCGACGGCATCGCCCAGATCGACGAGCGGCTGCACCAGCCCGTCCTGCGTGGCGAAATGGAAGCAGTCATCACCCGGCATGTCCAACATCCGGCTGCCCCCCGCAAGCTCGATGCCGCCCGACAGGATACCGGCATGGCGCAGGACGTTCTTCGCCCCGCGTATGGCGATCTCGCTCGATCGCGCGGTCGCCGTGCCGCCGCCGCCCAGTTCCGTGGTGACGAAAACCTTGCCCTGTTCCTCGACCGCCGTGTCGAACATGCCCACGGCATCGATTTCCACCATCATCATCGAATAGGGTGCGCCAAAGGCCCGCACGGCGGCAAGGCAGGCTTCTTGCTGGGCCTTGTCCTCCAGATAATGCGCGGCGGCGAAGGGCAGGAAATCCAGTGTCTTGCCGCCGGAATGGTAATCCAGCACGACATCGGCCATCGGCACCAGCGTGTTGCAGACATAATCCGCGATCTTCTGGCTGGGGCTGCCATCGGGCTTGCCCGGAAAGGCGCGGTTCAGGTTCACCTGATCAATCGGGCTGACCCGGGTTCCGGCGCGAAAGGCCGGGCTGTTCAGATAGGGGATGAGGATGATCCGCCCCGTCACCTCTTCCGGCTCGATCTCCCAGGCCAGCTGCTGCAGCGCGATCGGACCTTCATATTCATCGCCGTGATTGGCCCCGGTCAACAGCGCCGTCGGCCCCTGCCCGTTCGCAATCACCGTGATCGGGATCATCACCGAGCCCCAGGCGCTGTCATTGCGGCTGTAGGGCAGGCGCAGGAAGCCATGCGCCTTGCCGGGGGCATCAAGCGGGATGGTCGGGCGGATCGGGTTCGCCGTCATGCTTTCACCAGCATCTTCCGGGGCAGGTTGCAGAAAGTCTCGGGCGCGCCCTCGGTGATCAGGATCGACTCGGTGGTCTCGTAGCCCCAATCCTCCATCCAGAGGCCGGTCATGAAGTGGAAGGTCATGCCGGGTTGCAGCACGGTCCGGTCGCCCCGGCGCAGCGACATGGTGCGCTCGCCCCAGTCGGGCGGATAGCTGAGACCGATCGGATAGCCGGTGCGGTTATCCTTCACGATGCCGTAACGGTCGAGCACATTGAAGAAGGCGATGGCGATATCCTCGCAGCTATTGCCGGCGCGGGCGGCGGCCAGCCCCGCCTCCATCCCCTCGAGCACGGCCTTTTCCGCCTCGACCATCTCGGCCGGCGGCTTGCCCAGAAAGATCGTGCGCGACAGCGGGCAGTGATAGCGCTGGTAGCAGCCGGCGATCTCGAAGAAGGTGCCTTCGTTCGCGCGCATCGGCAGGTCGTCCCAGGTCAGGTGCGGCGCGGCGGCATCGGGGCCCGAGGGCAGCAGTGGCACGATGGCCGGGTAATCGCCGCCGACCCCGGTCGCCGGGTCAAAGCGCAGCCCGGCATCATAGATCTCGGCCACCAGATCGCATTTGCGCATCCCCACCTCGACAGTCTCGGCGATGCGGCGGTGCATGCGTTCGACGATGCGGGCGGCCTTGCGCATATAGGCCAGTTCCGCCGGGGATTTCACCGCGCGCTGCCAGTTGACCAGCGCGGTGGCGTCCGTGAAACGCGCGTCAGGCAAACCGTTTTGCAGCCGTTCATGCGCGCGGGCAGAATACCAGTAATTGTCCATCTCGACGCCGATCCGACCCCGGTTCCAGCCCCGGTCGGTCAGTTGCGCGGCGAGGTAGTCCATCGGGTGCCGCTCGGTCGATTGGACGTAATGGTCGGGATAGCCGATGATATTCGCCTCGGCCATCCAGACGGTGCGCAGCGCGCCATTGCCGTCCTGCCCGCGCCCGAACCAGAGGGGCGGGCCATCCGGGCCGACGATCACCGCCTGATGGACATAGAAGGACCAGCCGTCATAGCCGGTCAGCCAGGCCATGTTCGAGGGGTCGCTGACGATCAGCAGATCCAGCCCCGCCTTTTCCATGGCAGCGCGGGTGCGGGTCAGGCGGGCCTCGTATTCGGCGGTGGGGAAACGTTCGGTGCTGCGCTGCAACTCGGGCATGGGAAACCTCTAGGCAAACAGGGAAAGTGTGTGGCTGGCGATGGCGGTGTCCTGAACCCCGGTGCCGGTCAGATCGGCGATGGTGATCTGCTCGGGCGAGGTCCGCCGCGGATGCTGGCCGGCGATGATCTGGCCAAGCTCGGGGAAGGCGGCATCCTTGGCGATCAGCCCGGCAGCCAGTGCCGCGCGCAGCTCGCCCAGATCGCGGGTCTGGCTGAGCCGGTCGGCGACATAGAGATCGGCGCGGTCCAGCGCACGGGGATCAAGCTCGTTCTTGCCCGGCTGGTCGCTGCCCATGGCGGTCACATGCTGGCCGGGGCGCAGCCAGTCGGCGCGCAGGATCGGGGTGGTCGCGGGGGTGGTGGTGACGATGATATCCGCTGTCGCCACGGCGGCTTCCGGGTCGGCCTCGGCGCGGGTGGGCAGGCCCTCGGCACTCATCTCGGCGGCCAGCGCGCGGGCCTTGACGGGATCGCGCGCCCAGATCGTGGCCTCGGTGATCGGGCGCACCAGCCGCAGCGCCTGAAGCTGCTTCCGCGCCTGCAGACCCGCACCGAAGATTGTGGCGCGGCTGGCATCCTCCCGCGCGAGGTGGCGCGCCGCCACGCCCCCCGCCGCCGCCGTGCGCAGGTCGGTCAGATAGCCATTGTCCAAGAGCACCGCCTGCACCCGCCCGGTGTCCGAGGACAGCACCACCATCAGCCCCGAAGTGGAGGGCAGACCCTTCGACGGGTTGTCAAAGAAGCCCGGCGAGATCTTCACCGCGAAGCCCGGCAGGCCGGGCACGAAGGCGGTTTTCACATCCACCTCGCCATTTGCCTGCGGCAGATGCATCGACAGGATCGGCGGCATCACCACCTCGCCCATGGCCAGCGTGGCGAAGGCGGATTCGATCACGTCGATCAGGCTCGCGTCGAGATGGATGCGCTCGCGCAGCTTTGTCTCGGTCAGGATCAGGATCTCGCTCATCTTGCGCCCCTCACGATGGCGGCGTGGCGGGACGGGTCGATATTGCCGCCCGAGAGGATCAGGACCAGCGGGCCGGGGACGCGCAGCTTGCCGGCAAGGATCGCCCCTGCCCCCACAGCCGCCGCGCCTTCGACCGTCTCGCCGTCCTCCAGCGCCAGATGGCGGATGCCGGCGGCGATTTCGGCCTCGGTCACGAGGATCAGCTCGTCCATCAGGTCGCGGACCATCGGGAAGGTCAGGCGATTGCCTTGCCCGATGCCGCCGCCAAGGCTGTCGGCCAGCGTCTCGAGTTCCTCGACCTCGACCGGATGCCCGGCGGTCAGGCTGGCGGCCATGGCCGCCCCGCGCTCCATGCTGATGCCGATGATGCGGATGCCGGGGTTCAGCGCCTTGGCGGCGGCGGCGACCCCCGCCAGCAGCCCGCCACCCGAAAGCGGCACGGCAATCGCCGCGGCATCGGGGATCTGCGCGAGGATCTCCAGCCCCAGTGTCCCTTGCCCCGCGATCACATCGGCATGGTCAAAGGGCGGAATCAGGGCAAAGCCCTCGTCGCGCTGCAAGCGCCGGGCCTCGGCAAAGGCTGCGTCCTGGCTGGCACCAATGATGCGCGCCTCGGCCCCCAAGGCAGCGATCGCGTCGAGCTTGTTCCGCGGCACCAAGGACGAGACGCAGATGATCGCCGGCAGCCCCCGCGCCCGCGCCGCATGGGCCAGCGCGCGGCCGTGATTGCCGGTCGAGGCGGTGGTGACGCCCGCCACATCCCCCAGCCGCGCCACGGCGTTGCTGGCCCCGCGCAGCTTGAAGGCCCCCGTCAGTTGCTGGTGCTCGCATTTCAGCCAGACCGGCCCGCCCGCCAGCGCCGACAGGCTGGCCGACGATTTGATCGGGGTCACGCGCACCTGCCCGGCGATGCGATCCCCTGCCGCGCGGATGTCATCGAGGCTCACCATGTCCGCACCGTCATCAGCCGATAAGGCCCGGCGGCGGCGATGCCCGCCTGATCCAGCATCGACCAGTAGAGCGCCAGATTGGCCGAGAGCACCGGCCTTTGCAGTCGCGCCTCCAGCCGGGGGATGACGTCCAGCGCGGAGATCGCGGTGCAGGAGAGAAAAAGCGCCTCGGCACCGGGGTGATCGGCCTCCAGCGCGGCCTCCATCACCGCCGCCCCATCCAGCCGCGCCATGTCGCGGTCATCGGCATGGCCGAGCGAATGGCGCTTCACCACCGCGATCCCCTGCGCCTTGAAATAATCCGCGACCGGAGCCGTGGTTTCCGGCAGATAGGGCGTCATCAGCGCGATCTTTTCAACGCGCATCGCCCGGAACGCCCGCACCGCCCCGCCCGCTGGCGTGCTGATCGGCGCGCGCTTGTCGCCGATCAGCGCGGGCAGGTCATCGCCCAGCACCGCCCCCGCCGAGGTGCAGGCAAAGCCGATCCCCGCAAGCGGCACATCGGGCACCAGCAGCGCCGCCGCATCGCGCAGGCGCGGGCCGGTGGCGCGCAGGTTCTCGGGCGTGGTCGGGTTGTCGAAGGCGATGCGGGTCACATGCAGCGCCGTGCCCTCGGGCATCAGGCGGGCGGCGTCCCGCTCGGTCGTCAGGTCGGTGGCCAGTGCGATGAGGCCGAAGCGCCGGATCGGATCAGGGGGCAGCGCGGCGGGCATCCTAGACCACCAGCACCGGGCAATCGGAGAGACCCGTCACCTTGTGGCTGACCGAGCCCAGCAGATAACCCTCGGTCGAACCCAGCCCGCGCGAGCCGACAACGATCAGGTCGGCGCCCTTCTCGGCCGCGACCGAGATGATGGTGCGGGCGGGCTGCCCCGCCTTGATGAAGGCCGACACCTTCGCCACGCCGGCATCCCTTGCATGGCTTTTGGCGTAATCGGCAGCGTTGCGGGCGGTGTCGCGCATGGCCGCGTCCAGGTTGCCGCCCGGCTCCAGCGCACCGCGCACCATCGAGATCGAGGCCTCGAGCATGGAATGATGGCGATAGACGGTCAGTATCACCAGCGCCGCGCCGGTCAGCTTGGCCAGTTCAGCGGCCTTCTCCAGCGCGCGCTCGGCACCGACTGAACCGTCATAGGCGATCAGGATCTTCCGGAACATCGCCGCCCCCTATTTCGCAAAGGCCAGGTCACGCAGGAACAGCGCGATCTGCGGAAAGAAGATCAGCGCCACCGAGACGCCCAGCAGCATGATGATGAAGGGCGGCGTGCCGCGCACCACCTCGGCATAGGGGCGCTTGAATATGGCGATGGCGGTGAAGATGTCGCAACCGAAGGGCGGCGTGGCGCTGCCGATGGCGACCTGCAGGGTGATGATGGTGCCGACCAGCACCGGGTCGAGACCGACCGAGTTCACCACCGGGGCAAAGATCGGCACGAGGATCAGGATCACCACGATCGGATCGACGAACATGCAGCCGATGAAGAAGGCGATGGAGATGGTGAAAAGGACGCCGTAAGGCCCCATGCTGTCGATGCCGATGCCGCCAAGGATCGCCTGCGGGATCTGCGCGAAGCTGATGACATAGGAAAACGCAGCCCCTGCCCCGACGAGGATGAAGACCACGGCGGTGATGAGGCCTGTGGATTTCGCCGTCTGGTACAGCTGGCGCAGGTTCATCTCGCGGAAGACCACCATTTCCAGAAACAGCGCGTAGAGGACGCAGGCGGCGGCGGCCTCGGTCGGCGAGAAGATGCCGCCATAGATGCCGCCGACGATGATCAGCGGAAAGCCCAAGGGCCACAGCGCCCGGCGCAACGCCGCCACGCGCTCGGCCCAGCTGGCCTTGGGTTCGGTGGGGACGTTGTTGCGGATGGCATAGATGTAGGAATAGATCGAGAACAGCACGAGGATCAGCAGCCCCGGCCCGATCCCGGCGATGAACAGCTCGGAAATCGAGGTGCCCGAGACGACGCCATAGATGATCATGCCGATGGAGGGCGGGATCAGGAAGGCGATGTCCGAGGCATTGATGATCAGCGCCAGAACGAAGCTGTCATTGTAGCCCGCCTTCAGCATCCGTGGCCTCAGCGGCCCGCCGACCGCGACGACAGTGGCCTGTGTCGAACCCGAGACCGCGCCGAAGAGGGTGCAGGCGGTGGCGGTCGAGATCGCCAGCCCGCCCCGGATATGGCCGACAAAGGCCATGACCAGATCGATCAGCCGGTTGGCCGACTGGCCGCGGGTCATGATATCGGCGGCGAAGATGAACATTGGCACGGCGATCAGGCTGGCGGGGCGGATGCCGGCGAGGATCTGCTGGACCATCGTGTCCAGCTGTCCGAAGCCACCGAAAAGCGCGATGAAGCCGATCAGCGCGCCCATGAGCAGCGGGATCATCATCGGGAAACCGATCAGCAAGAGCACGATCATCGAACCGAAGATGGCATAGGCCATGGCTCAGACCTCCTCCTCGCGGCTGTCGTCATAGCCCTCGATGACCGAGGTCGACAGCCAGACATCGCGGTCGATCAGGTTCTTGATGGCGGTCAGCGCGTATTGCAGACCGGTCAGCAGGAACCCCAGCGGCACCCAGACGATGATCCACCATTGCGGGATCTGCAGCGCGGGCAAGAGCCGGCCCCGGCTCATCTGCGCCATCAGGTAGTCGAAGGAATACCAGCTGAGCAGGAACATCATCGCGGCGGTAATTGCCGCGATCGCGACCATCATGGTCTTGCGCAGCGCGAAGGGCGCGGCGTCGAAAAAGGCCGACATGCGGATATGCCGACCATGGCGCGCGGCATAGGAAATGCCGGCAAAGGTGATCAGAATGATCAGCGCCTGATTGAGTTCCTCGGAAAAGAAAATGCTTTCGCCGAGAAGATAGCGGCCGACGACATTGGCCATGGTATTCAGGGCCATCAGCAGCACGCCAAGCGCCAGCAGCACCGCCTCGATCCGTGCGATCACCACATCGATCACCCCCAGTGGCCCGGGCAGGCCCGAGACATATCGGGAATCGTCGATATCGTCATCACTGGCCGAGATCATCTCGGGGATGGCGGCGGGCTTGTCGTGCAGGGTCATCGGGTCGCGCCTCGTGAGTGGTGGTGTGTCAGAGGACGGGTCAGGCCCGGCCCGAAGGCCGGACCCGCTGACAGGGATCAGCCGCCAGCAGCGGCGGCCAGATCGGCCTTCATCTGGTCCAGAATGGCCTGCGCCTGCGCGCCACCGATCTCGAGGAACTTGGCCTCGACCGCCTCGGCCGTGGCCTTGAAGGGCGCGCGCTGGTCTTCGGTCAGCGTGGTGACGGTCATCTCGGGCTTGGCCGCCTGGATCTTCTCGACCGATTCCTCGGTCAGCCCGGTCTGGTATTCGATGATATAGTCGAAGGCGGCGGCGGTGGCGTTCCGGATGACGGTCTTTTCCTCATCGCTGAGGCCGTCGAAGAATTCCTTGTTGGCCATGACGGCGGTGGTGAAATTGTTGTGCCCGGCGCGGGTGATGTAATCCGTCACCTCGTACATCTTGGTCGATTCGATGAAGAAGGCCGGGTTTTCCTGCCCCTGGATGATGCCGGTCTGCAGCGCGCCATAGACCTCGCCCCAAGGCAGCGGCGTCGGCGTGGCGCCGAAGGCCTTGTAGCTTTCGACCAGCAGCGGGTTGGTCATCACCCGGAACTTCACCTCGTTCAGATCCGCCGGGCTGGCCACCGCCTTGGTCGTGGTCATCATCACCTCGCCCTCGGGGAACATGGTCAGCAGTTCCAGCCCCTGATCGGCATAGAGCGGCGGGAACAGCTCGTGGATGGCCTTGGAATTGCGGAAGAAGCTCACCAGCTGGTCCTGGTCGGCAGGCAGCAGGTAGGGAACGAAGAAGACCTGCGCCTCGGGGATCAGCGCGCCGGTGAAACCGGGCGACTGGTCGACGAATTGCAGGATGCCCGATTGCGCCTGTTCCATGATGTCGGCGCTTTCCCCCAGCGTGCCGAAGGGGAACAATTGCACCTTGTGATCGGAATTGGCCTCGACCTCTTCCTTGAACTTCTGGGCATATTTGCCCTGAACCTCTTCCATCGCCTCCTCGAAGGCATAGCGCCAGGTATCGGCAGCGGCCGCGCCTGCGCCGAGGATCAGCGCGGTCAGACTGGCAGTGGCAAAAGCCTTGTAATGCATGGTTTTTCCTCCTGTTCTGGGCGGCGCAATCGCAGTCGCTGCGCGCCTCTGGTTTGCAGGATTCGGGCCGGTTTTCGCCCGATCTGGCTGGCCCCAGAACATGCGCCCGGAAAATTACAAGTCAATTTTTATATTAAATCATGACAATTTTCAGGGATGCGAGGCCCACCGGAAATGCGGTTTCAGCCCGCCGGCAGCAGCCGTGCCAGCGTGGTCAGCCCCTGTTCCAGATCGGGCAGGCTCGCCCCGCCAAGCGAGACACGCAGCGCCGGGGTGGTGTCGGTGACGGCAAAGCCCGCGCCGGGGGCCAGCGCCACGTCCTGTTCCAGCGCATCGGCCAGCAGCGCGCGTTCATCGCTGTCCTCGGGCAAGGGCAGCCAGCGGTGCAGCCCATGCGGAAAGCCCTGCCCTGCGCCTGCCAGAAGCCGCTGCGCCAGCCGGTTCCGCGCCGACAGTTCCGCCCGCTGCGCCGCCAGAAGCCGGTCGGCGATGCCGCTCTCGATCCAGTCCTTGGCGATCTCGGCCATCAAGGGTGTGGTCATCCATGAAATCGACAGATGCCGGTTCAGCGCCTGCCGCGCCTGCCGCTCGGGCATGACGAGAAACCCAAGGCGCAGGCCGGGTGACAGGCTTTTCGACAGGCCGGTGAAATAGAAGCTGCGCTCGGGCGCGAAACTGGACACGGGCGGCGGACGGCGCGGCGAGACCGGGCCGGTGGCGTCGTTCTCGAGGATCGTCAGACCCGCAAGCGCCGCAGCCTCGGCCAGCGCCTCGCGACGCTCGCGGTCGATGATCCGGGCGAAGGGACCGGCGCCCGAGGGCAGAAGGAATACCGCCGTCATCCGCCCGGCCGAAGCCCGCGCCGCCGCCAGCAGCGCCTCGGGCAGCATCCCGCGCTCGTCGCCCTCGATGCCGCGCAACTGGGCGTGCAGATATTGCGCCGCCGGCTTCAGCGTGTGGCAGGTCGAGCTTTCGGTGGCAATGATCTCGCCCGGCTTCACCGCCGTCATCAGCGCCACGAACATCGCGGGCGTTGTGCCATTGGTGATCAGGATGCGCTGCGACGGCACCACCATGCCGCAGCGCGCCAGCCAGCCCGCCGCCATCCCGGCATAGCGGGTCATCGTCTGGCGCGGACGAAAGGACAGCATGGCCGGGTCGGGCAGCCGGTCGGCCAGCCGGTGCAGGCTGTCGCGCCAGGCCTCGGCGATCAGCGGCAGGCTGACCGGGGTCATCATCGAGAGATCAATCGGCTGGCGGCCCTCGGGCGCGCGATACCACGGCACCTCGACCACCTCGCGCGGGCCCGATTTCACGAAACTGCCCCGCCCCACCTGCCCCGAGATCAGGTCGGCCCGGATCAGTTCCTCATAGGCGCGGCTGACGGTCTGGACCGAAACCCCCAGCTTCCAGGCCAGATCACGATGCGGCGGCAGCCGGTCGCCGGGACGCAGGTTCCCGGCATCGATGGCCGCGGCAATGCCCTGCGCCAGACTGCGATAGGCCGGGCGGGTGATGTCAGAACGGGTCAGGGGCCAATGCGACATGGGCCGAGTGTCGCCCCGGCGCAGGTCCTTGTCCAGAATTGACAAAGCGAAGCCAGCACCCGCAGATGGCCGGATGACCCAGACCCGCCTTGACGATCGTGACATCGCCATCCTCGCCCTCCTCTCGCGCGAGGGCCGCATCGCCAAGACCGAGCTGGCGGCGCGGGTGAACCTGTCGCCCACGCCCTGCTGGGAACGGATGAAGCGGCTGGAACAGGCCGGGCTGATCCGCGGCTATCGCGCCGAGATCGATCTGGCCCTGATCGGGCCGCATGTGCAGGTCTTCGTCACGGTCGAGCTGGACAGCCACAAGGCCGAGAGCTTCCAGACCTTCGAGCGCGTGGTGGCCCGGATGGACCAGGTGACGGGCTGCTGGGCGCTTGGGGGCGGCCATGACTACCTGATGCAGGTGGTGGCGCGCGACGTGGCGGCATTTCAGAACCTGATGGACGGCTTGCTGGAAAGCCGCGCAGGGGTCAGGCGCTATTTCAGCTATATCGTGACGAAGCCGGTGAAGGATCTGCCGCCGGCGCTGGGGTTGCTGGGCGGGTAGCGCGGCGAAGGGCCAGCGCCGGCCCGTGGGGTCGCATCGGAACGGTTCGCCGAGGCGGTTTATGGTGCCAAGCCCCTCGCCTGCCGGAACTCGGGACCAGCGGCACCAAAGCGCCAGCCCAGGGTACGGGCCGGTGCTGGTCCGGGCGGGCTTCGCCCTGGTTCCCGGGCAGGGTCTGCCCTGGGTGGAACAACAAAATGCTTGGTCCGAACCGAGACCAATCCCATAATAATCACAGACTTGCTCTCGACCGAGAAGGAGGGATGGCAAAAATGATGACTTCGGGAACCGCACCTACCTGTCCGGGCTGTCGGCGCCCCCTCGATGGTGATCCAAGCGAGCACGAGCAAGTTCGGATGGAACAGGTCGCGTGGGAACGTCAGCGGGACAAGGACTGGCTGGAAATGGATCGCCTGAGGCATGAGATCGCGCTGAAAAATCTCCGCCAGATCGCAGCGATGCGGAATCCGTCTGCCATGAGTTCCACATGGGTTCTGCTTTTGCTTTTCGCGGTCAGCACGATGATTGGGCTCATTCTGGGGCTGTCGTTCTAGAGATCTCGGCACAGGGAGCACTGCACTGAGTAGTCCGGCCGATTCAGCGACCTGACCCGGGTTTTCCTCCGGCCCGCCGTGGCTAAAAAAGAGAAATCCTCTCCACGCCCCCCGACAATCAGCGAAATTCCCTGCCCGTCCACCCGCATCCTTCCCGCAACAGGGAGGGATGCGATGCTGGACGAACCCAAGGCGAAACTGGCCGACCAACTGGCCGATCCGGATCTGCTGAACCTGACCGGCGATTTTGCGGGCCATGGCCGGCTGGCCGTGCGCGACCCCGCAACGGGCGACCTGGTGGCGCAGGTCGCCATCAGCGATGCGGCGGGCGCGCGGGCTGCGGTCGATGCAGCCGAGGTCGCCTTCACCGGCTGGTCGGAGCTGCTGCCCCAGCACCGGGCCGAAATCCTGCATCGCTGGCACCGGCTGATCCTTCAGGCGAAGGAGGATCTGGCGCGGATCATGGTGGCCGAACAGGGCAAGCCCATCGGCGAGGCGCGGGGCGAAATCGACTATGCCGCCAGCTTCGTGCAGTTTTATGCCGAAGAGGCGCTGCGCCCGAATATCGAGGGCGTCACCAGCCACCTGCCCGACGCAGAGATGGAGTTGTGGCGCGAGCCGGTGGGCGTCGCCGCGCTGATCACGCCGTGGAATTTCCCCTGCGCCATGATCACCCGCAAGGCGGCGGCGGCGCTTGGCGCGGGCTGCACCGTGGTCATCCACCCCTCGGCCGAAACGCCGCTCTCGGCGCTGGCGCTGGCGGAACTGGCGCGGCGTGCGGGTTTTCCCGTTGGCGTGGTGAATACGGTGATCGGCGATGCCGCGACCATCGTCGGCGAATGGACGGCGGATGCCCGCGTCCGCGCCCTGTCCTTCACCGGCTCGACCGAGGTGGGGCGGCTGCTCTATCGCCAGTCGGCGGAGACGGTGAAGCGGCTGGTGCTGGAACTGGGCGGTCACGCCCCCTTCATCGTCTTCAAGGGCGCCGATCTGGACCGCGCGGTCGCCGAGGCGGTGAAGGCGAAATTCGCCACCTCGGGGCAGGATTGTCTGGGCGCCAACCGCTTCTATATCCACCGCCCGATCTATGACGAATTCTGCGCCCGCTTCACCGCAGCGGTCGAGACACTGACCCTCGGGCACGGTCTGGATGACCCCGATCTCGGCCCGCTGATCCATGACCGCCAGATCGCCAAGCAGATCGCCCATGTCGAGGATGCGCGTTCCCATGGCGCGCGGCTGCTGACCGGCGGCGGTGTCGACGAAACGCTTGGTCCGCTCTTCTTCCGCCCGACCGTGATGGCCGATGTGCCCGACGCGGCGGCGATCATGCGCGAGGAGACCTTTGGCCCGGTCGCCGCGCTGACCCCCTTCGAGGACGAGCCCGAGGTGATCGCCCGTGCCAATGCCAGTGACTACGGCTTGATTGCCTATCTCCACAGCCTCGACCCGCGCCGGATCTATCGACTGACCCGGGCGCTGCACTACGGCATGGTCGCGGTTAACCGCACCAAGGTCACGGGCGCGCCGATCCCCTTTGGCGGGATGAAGCAATCGGGGCTGGGCCGCGAAGGCGCGCGACAGGGTTTGGAAGCCTTCACCGAGATCAAATATGTCTGCCGCGACTGGGGTTGACCCGCAGACCACGGCCCGGAGCAAGGGGCGTAGCCCCGCCGGGCCGGCGGCCGACCGCCCCCATGGGCGGCCGCCCTGGTGCCGTCCCGCGCCGAACAGCCGTTCGATGCACTGGCACCATAAAGGCGCTTCGCCCCGCCCTCGCAGCGGCCACCCGCGGTCACCCGCCGGCCCTCTGTCCCGCAAAAGATGACCCTGAAAGGAAACCGAGATGCTGACGAATGACGAACTGGCGAAATGGGACCGCGAGAGCTTCTTCCACCCCTCGACCGCGCTGGGGCAATTCGCCCGGGGCGAGGCGCCGCAGCGGATCATCAAGGGCGGCGAGGGCGTCTTCATCACCGACCGCGACGGCAACCGGTTGCTGGATGGCTTTGCCGGGCTCTACTGCGTGAACGTGGGCTATGGTCGGACCGAGATCGCCGATGCGATCGCCAAGCAGGCGCATGAACTGGCCTATTACCACGCCTATGCCGGCCACGGGTCCGAGGCGAACATCACGCTCGCGAAGATGGTCATGGACCGCGCGCCCGAGGGCATGGCGCGGGTCTATTTCGGGCTTGGCGGCTCGGATGCCAACGAGACCAACATCAAGCTGATCTGGTATTACAACAATATCCTCGGCCGGCCCGAAAAGAAGAAGATCATCTCGCGCTGGCGGGGCTATCACGGTTCGGGGCTGATGACCGGCTCGCTGACCGGGCTGGAACTGTTCCACAAGAAATTTGACCTGCCCTTGGCGCAGGTGATCCATACCGAGGCGCCTTACTACTTCCGCCGCCCCGATCAGTCGATGAGCGAGGCGGATTTCGTCGCCCATTGCGTGGAACGGCTGGAGGCGCTGATCGCCGCCGAGGGCGCGGACACCATCGCCGCCTTCATCGGCGAGCCGGTTCTGGGCACGGGCGGTATCGTGCCGCCGCCGGTGGGCTACTGGCCGGCGATCCAGAAGGTGCTCGACCGCCACGATATCCTGCTGATCGCCGACGAGGTGGTGACGGGCTTCGGCCGGCTGGGGTCGATGTTCGGCAGCGATCACTATGGCATGAAACCCGACCTCATCACCTGCGCAAAGGGCCTGACCTCGGCCTATGCGCCACTGTCGGCCACGATCGTCGGGAACCGCATGTGGGAGGTGCTGGCACGCGGCACGGATGAAAACGGCGTGCTGGGCCATGGCTGGACCTATTCCGCTCATCCCATCGGCGCGGCGGCGGGGATCGCCAACCTGGAGCTGATCGACAAGTTGGGGCTGGTGCAGAATGCGGGCGAGACCGGGTCCTATCTGAACCGCACCATGCGCGCGGCCTTGGGCGATCATCCGAATGTCGGCGAGGTGCGCGGCGAGGGAATGCTGTGTGCGGTGGAGCTGGTGGCCGACCGCGAGGGACGGCAGTTCTTTGACCCGGCGCAGGGGATCGGGGCCAAGGTCGTCGCCGCCATGCTGCGGCGCGGGGTCATCGCGCGGGCCATGCCGCAGGGCGACATCCTGGGCTTCGCCCCGCCTCTGTGCCTGACGCGCGACGAGGCGGATCAGATCGTCGGGGTCACGACCAAGGCAGTGGCGGAGGTGCTGGGTTAGGGGCGGCCAGCGGACCGGGGCGCTGCCCGTCGTCATCGGCCTTGAACCGATGGCGGCTCGATGACGACCCGGGATATTTTGGCCAAGATGAAAGCGGCTCATCGGAAGAGCCGGCGCAGCGCCTCGGGCGTGTCGATATCCGGCAGTTGCCCGGATGCCTCGACCATCTGGCTTGCGGGCAGGTCACGCAACAGTCGCCCTGCCCCCTGATCGCCGCTGAGTTCAGCAAGGCGCGGCAGCCAGCTTGCGGGAAAGCAGGCGGGCGGCATGGGCGGGCCATCCGCCTCGCGGCTGGCCGAGGGCTGGTCGTCGGTGCAGGCGGCGACGATCCGATCCAGCAGCGCCGCCGTGACCAGCGGCATGTCGCCAAGCGCGATCAGCAGGCAGTCGGGTGCGCCGGCGGCGGCCAGCCCGGCGCGCAGGCTGTCGGATTGTTCGCCCTGCGCGATGCGGATGACCTCGAACCCGTCCAGAAGCGCGGCGGTCCCGGCGGAACTGACCACGGCGATGCGGCGGTCAAGCACCGCCGCGCGCATGGCTGCCGCTGCATGGGACAGAAGCGGCTGCCCCGCGACGAGGGCCAGCAGCTTGTCCTCGGGGCCGAAGCGGCGCGAGGCGCCGGCGGCGAGAAGCAGGCCGGTGCGGATGTGGGGCATGGCGGTGCTGGCAATCCATCTGAACAGGGACGAAGCTCGGCTTACTATGCACCCGGACCGCGGCCAGACAAGCCGGCACAGGCATCCTTGCGCGGGGATATCCTTAGCGCCGCCGGCATCGCCCTGTCATCGCACCCTTCTCCGTTGAGGGTGGACAGCATTTCCTAGTCGGCCTTCAGCGCGCAGACCCCTTCGCGCCTGCCCTGCGGGTCAGACCGCGCTGCGGGCGTTCAGCCGGATCCCACAGCTCACCCGCTGGACCAGATCCATCGCAGAGGCGACCGGCTTGGACGTTCGATCACTATTTTTCAGCGGAACATGTCCTTTTCGTCAGGTTTCGATCCACGCCCCCTGCCCGAACTGTCCAGCTGCACAATCTGCATGCTAGCCTTAATGTAATCCCCCGGCAGACATTCATGGACTTCATTGTGGACAAGTGCAGATTGGCAATCGTCGATGATCACCCGATATTTCTTGAAGGGTTGATTAACATATTCTCGGAATCCGATGAGTTCATCATTCTCAATCGCGGCACCAATGCCGGTGATGCGATCAGTATATCAAAGGAAAAGAATTCGGATGTCATTCTGATGGATCTGGATATGCCGGGCAGCGTGCTGTCGGCGATCCGCGAGATCAGGATGGACTCGCCCGATGTGAAAATCCTCATGTTCACGGCCTCGATGGCGGTTGAACACGCGGTGCAGGTGCTCGAGGCAGGCGCCCATGGCTACGTGGTGAAGGGCAGCACGAAATCCGAACTGACCAACGCGATCCGCGCGGTCTTGCGCGATGAAACCTATGTCACCCAAGCCTTTGCCGCGAAGGTCATTTCAGCCCTGCAGAATGCGGCCCTGCGCAAGCGTGCCCTGCAATCGATCAAGCTGAATGTGCGCGAGCATCAGATTATCCGTCTGCTCTTGCGGGGAAAGACCAATCGCGAAATCGGCGAGCGGCTATCGATCAGCGAGAAAACCGTAAAACATTACATGTCGATCCTGATCCAGAAACTGCAGGTCCGCAACCGGACCGAAGTTGTGCTGGCCGCGCAGAAACTGGAAATCGAGGCCCTCGAGAAGGAACCGGCGGTCTCCGCCTATCTGCAATAACCGGCGTCAGACCGGCAGCCGCACCGTCACCCGCGTGCCCCTGCCGCCATGCGAAGCGACCTCCAGCTTTCCGCCAAGCGTCTGCACCCGGCGCGCGATTCCGGCAAGGCCCAGCCCGGTCATCGGGCCGGTCGCAGCACTTGCAGCGATGCCCGGGCCGTGGTCGCTGACCGTGATCTCGACCGCGTCGTCCTGCAACCGGCCACGGACCTCCTGCCCCTCGCCGCCGGCATGGCGAAAGGCATTGGTCAGCCCCTCCTGCACCACCCGGTAGAGGCTGATCTTCACCGGCTCGGGCAGGTCCTCGGGCAGCGCGCCAAGATCGATCAGGACCGAGCTGCCCGTCTGCCGCTCGTGCCGCGCCACCGCGAGGCGCAGCACCTCGGGGACCGAGAGGCCCGCCAGCTCCGGCACGCTCAGCCCGTCGGCCAGATGGCGCAGTTCGCGGATGGCCTGGCTGGTCAGCGAGACGGCGGACATGCGGGTTCCGGGGCCGGGTTCCGATGCGACCTCGTCGCTGTGCAGGATCGCCAGACCCAGAAGCTGCAGCGGGCCGTCGTGCAGGTCGGCGCCGATGCGGTTCAGCAGGTCCTCGTTCACCTCGACCGCGTCCAGCTTGGCCTGCTCGGCGATCCGCCGCAGCCGGTCGTTCTGCCGGGCGAGGTCCTGGGAATCGATCAGCCGCCGGTTCAGCTCGGCCTGCTGCATCTGGACGATGCGCCGGGCACGGCCGGCCAGCAGCAGCAAGAGGCCCATCATCAGGAAGGTGGTCAGGCCGATGCCGGCCCAGATCCGCACCGAGACAACCCGCATTTGCGCCAAGAGGCGGGTCGGGTCCTGGTAGAATTCGCCGACGGCGGCGATTCCCGGGACGCCCTGCACCTTCAGCGGCACATAAAGTTCAAGGACGGTCTCATCCGCGCGCCGCTCGGGGATCAGGCCATGCACCGCCGGCTCATGTTCGAGGATGGCGACGGTGCCGCCCGCCAGCGCCTCGGCCAGATGCTCGGAATTGGTCTGCAACCCGACCAGCCGGGGATCGGTGCTGTAGGCAATGGTTCCGTCGGGCCACCAGATCAGCGCGGTGCCGATCTCCTTGGCGGTGATATAGGCGGCCAGCACCTCGTCAAGCCGCGCCTTGACCGCATCTGGCAAGGGGCCGTTCTGCGGCAGATCGGTCAGCAGCGGCTCCATCAGCAGGCTCATGAACACCGCGTGCGAGGCCGAGACGGCCTTGATCTCGACATCGCGGATATAGGCGTTCAGCGTCGCGCCCAGAACCAGCATCGAGGCGCAGATGATGACCGAGATCATCAGGACGGCTTCGACACCAAGGGCGAAGGGCCGCGACGGGTTTGCCGGCTGTGTCATCAGGGATCATGAATTTCGATCAATCTCGGCAGATGGTGGCACAGGATCTGCATTCTGTGCAACTTGCACTTAGCGTTCGCGCATCGCGCGGTTGAACTGGTCGGTCAGCGGCTTGGTGAGATAGGACAGCGGCGTCCGCGCCTCGGTCGAGACGAAGATCTCGGCCGGCATTCCCGGGATCAGTTGCAGACCGGCCAGCTTCTCCATCTCCTCGGTGCCGATCTCGGCATCGCCGGCATAGTGGCTTTCGGCCGAGGCGCTTGCCCGGGTGGCGGCGGCGGCGACATAGGTCATGACGCCGGTGACTTCGGGCGTGGTGCGCTGGTTGAAGGCCGGGAAACGGATGCGGACCGGCTGGCCCACGGCGATCTGGTCGATGCTGTTCGGGGGAAACTTGATGCCGATCTTCAGCCGCGCGTCATCCGGCACGATGCTGGCCAGCACCTCGGCCGGGGTGATGACGCCGCCGATGGTGTGCACCTTCAGCTCGTTGATGATGCCCGCAATCGGCGCGCGCAGGTCGGTCCGCGTCAGCTTGGCCTCGGTCGCCTCGCGGCGGTCGCGCAGTTCCGAGATGCGCGCGGTCGCCTGCCCGATCTCGCGCTGCGCCTCGGTCCTTGCCTCGTCATCGACGGCGAGGATCTGCAGCCGCAACTCGCCGATCCGCACGCGGGCGCGGGCCATGGCCGAGGAGATCTCGCCATGCTCGCCCAGCAGCCGCGCGCGTTCGCGGCTCATGGCGAAGATGCGGGTGCGGTCGATCAGCTTGGCCTCGGTCAGTTCGGCGATCCGCGCATGTTCGACATCGACCAGCGCGATCTCGTCGGTCTTGCCCCGCAGCTGGGTCTCGAGCCCGGCGATTTCCTCCTCGATCTGGCTGATGCCCAGGTCCAGCTGCTGCTTGCGCGAGTTGCGGCTGAGGCTGTTGCCCTCGAACATGCGGGTTTCGCCCTGCACGATCCGGGCGATCTGGACTGTCTCGCCGCTCAGTTCGGACGGAAAGGCGATCTCGGCCAATCCGTCGCGCTCGGCGGTCAGGCGGGCTTCGCGGCCTGCCAGTTCCAGAAGTTGCGATTGCAGGATCGACAGCTCGGCGCGGGTCTGCGCGTCGTCGAGGCGGAACAGCACCTGCCCGGCCTCCACCCGGTCGCCTTCGCGGATCTCGATGGCGCTGATGATGCCGCCGTCGCGGTGCTGGACGAATTTCAGGTTCTGATCCACTGCCACCTCGCCCTGCGCGATCACTGCGCCGTTGAGCTGCGCGGTGGCGGCCCACCCCCCGACGCCGCCGATCAGCAGGAAGGCCAGCACGAAGCCGGCACCGACCCTGAGGCCGAGGGGAAAGCGCTTCTCGCCGGTGTTGACCGGCGCCGCAGGCTGATTGCTGGGTTTTTGCGTCATCTTGTCCTCACGCGATCTCGACCAGGGTCAGCACATGCCGGCCCTCGAGGATGATGGTTGTGTCGAATTCATTGTCGCGGTTGAAGTCCGCCCGGATGATGGTCCGGTCCAGGTCCAGTTCGTCATCGCGTTCGTGGTGGAAGGACAGGCGGATGTCGTCATCGTCGAATTCCTCGCCATAGATCCGTTCGAAGGCGTCCTCCTGTTCGTCCATGATCTCTTCGAAGAGGTCATATTTGGACATGCGCAGCCGGTCGCCCACGTCGAAATCCTGGATCTCGAAGACGATGATGCCCGGCGTCAGGCTGACGACGGGCGGCAGCGCCTCCGGCGCGCGGAATTCGAACAGGTTGTCGCCGCCGCCGCCGAACATCGACACGGGCGCGTTGCCGGCGAGGAAATGGTCATCGCCGCCGCCGCCCGCGATGGTCTCGAACCCTGCAAAGCTGTCGGGGCCGGTTTCCTCGCTGGTGATGGTTCCGGCATCGATGTCGATGGCGAGGGCTTCGGTCGCCGCGCTGTAATCCAGCAGGTCATCGCCCGCGCCACCCTCGAGCAGGTCGGCGGCGCCATCGGCATCGGCGATGACATGATCATCGCCCGCCCCGGCCTCGATGGTATCGGCCCCCGCGCCGCCCGCCAGCCGGTCATCCCCGTCACCGCCGAGAAGAAGGTCTGCCCCCGCCTCGCCCAGCAGCGTATCCTCGCCCCCTGCCCCGTCCAGACGCTCGCCATCGGCGCTGCCCCGGATCTGGTCGTCACCCGCGCCGCCGAGAATGGTTTCGAAGCCCGCGATGCGATCATCGCCGATCTCGGCGCTGCCGGCGGTGCCCTCGGTGGCATCGATCAGCAGGGCGTCGCTTGCCTGGCTGTAATCGAGAACATCACTGCCCTCGCCGCCCTCCATCCGGTCGGCAGCCGCGTCGGGATCGCCGATCACGTGATCATCGCCCGCCCCGGCCTCGATGGTATCGGCCCCCTGCCCGCCCGCCAGCCGGTCCTTGCCCGCGCCACCCTGCAACAGGTCCTGACCGGCCCCGCCCAGCAGCAGGTCGTCGCCTGCGCCCCCGGAAAGGCGATCGTTGCCGGCGCCGCCGTCCAGATGGTCGCGCCCCGCCCCGCCGTCCAGTTGATCGTCCCCGGCCCCGCCGATCAGGATGTCATCCCCGGCCTCGCCATGGATGCGGTCATGCCCCGATCCGCCCCAGACATGATCATTGCCGCCACCGGCGAGGATGACATCATCGCCATCGCCGCCCAGGATCGTGTCATTGCCCGACCCGGCGATGACATGATCGTCGCCGCCACCGGCGAGAACCACGTTCGCGCCATTGCCCGTATCGATATTGTCATCGCCGCCCCGCGTGTCGAAATCCTCGCCGCAGCTGCCGCCCAGCAGCATGTCGTCGCGATCCGTGCCCTCGATCAGCCGCCGTCCGAGGCTGTCGAAGGTGGCGGTCTGGGTGATCTCGGCCTGACCGTCGCTGATCTGGTAGGTCAGCGTCACCTCGCCCGCGAATCCCGGTTCAGGCTCGAACTGCCAGCCCTCGGCGGTCCTGACCAGCGTTCCGGACGAGGCGGTCAGGCCCATGATCTGCAGCGCGTCGCCATCCGGGTCATGCGCGTTGCGCAAGAGGTCCGCCATGGCGATGGCCAGCACCGCGCAAGAGCCGACATCGGCGAGATGAACCGGGCCCGAGACGCGCGGGGCGCGGTTCGGGGTGTCGTGATCTTCCTGTTCGGGCGTGGTCTCGGATCCTTCAGCGGTGGCTTCGGGATCCTCGGCCTTGTCCCCGGGCAGGACCGGCACGGGCCGTTCAGGCGGCGCGCTGCCGGGGTTCCGGTCGGCGGCATTGCCCGGGGGCAAGGCCGCATTGTCATTCGCCGGTTTGCCGGCTGCGGCCTCGGCCCCGCCGCGGATCGCCGGCGCGGCCCTGCCCTCGCTTTCGACGATGACCGATTTCTGGGGCCTGGATGACAGCACCGGCGCGTCCGGCGCGACCGGGCCGGTCGATGCGATGGGAGGAACGGCCGGATCACCCGCGACCGGAACAGGGGTCCGGCCGTCCTCGGGCATCCTGGCTGCCGCCGCAACCGATGCAGCCTCCGGCAGGGCATCCGTAGATTTGGGGTTTGCATCAGGGCGCACGGCCTTCTCGGCCCAGCCCGGAAAGATCGACTTGAGGTAGAGGCCGACGCTGACCAGCACCATGCCGAAGACATAGGGGGCGCGGGTCGGGCTGGCGGCAGCTGCATCCGCCGCGAATTTCGCCGCACCCTGGGGCTCGTCCGCTTTCGACCGGGTTCCCTTGACCGAAATGCTCATCCCGTCACCTTTGCCGCCGTCAGCGCGTCCTGCGGGGAGCGCGCCGCGGTTCCCTTCGCCTGCGATTTGCCGATGATCTCTTCCTTAGCGCCGAAGGCCGTCATCCGGCCGTTCTGGATCACCGCCACCAGGTCGACCGCCGCCAGCGCGCTGGGGCGGTGGGCGATGACGATGGCGATGCCGCCCCGCGCCCGGACCGAGCGGATGGCGGCAGTCAGCGCCGCCTCGCCCTCGCCATCGAGGTTGGAATTCGGCTCGTCCAGCACCACAACGAAGGGATCGCCATAGAGCGCGCGTGCCAGACCGATGCGCTGGCGCTGTCCCCCCGACAGCGCCAGACCCATCGGCCCCAAGGCCGAGTGATAGCCTTCGGGCAGGCGGACGATCATCTGATGCACCCCGGCCGCCTTGGCCGCATCGACGATGCGGCGCGGGTCGGGATTCTCTTCCAGACGTGCGATGTTCTCCTGGATGTCCCCTTCGAGCAGGGCGACATCCTGCGGCAGGTAGCCAACATATCCCCCCAGTGTTTCGTCATCCCATTGCGCCATCTCGGCGCCGTCCAGCCGCACGCTGCCGCGCAGCACCGGCCAGATGCCGGTCAGCGCGCGGGCGAGCGTGGTCTTGCCGCCACCGCTTGGCCCGATGATCCCCAGCGCCTGCCCGGCCTCCAGTTGCAGGCTGACATCGCTCAGAAGCACCCGGCCCGTATCCGGCGCGGCCACGGTGATGCACTCGACGGTCAGGGACTGGGTGGGCGCGGGCAGCAGCATCGGCTCGGGCCGGTCGGCAAGGGCTGTGACCGTGTCCTTCAGCCGACGCATCGCCGCGCGGGCGGCCACGACGCCCTTCCAGTTGGCGATCGCCATGTCGATGGGTGCCAGCGCCCGGGCCGAGGCGACCGAGGCGGCGATGATCGCGCCCGCCGACAGATCGCCCTTGATGGTCAGGAAGGCGCCAAGGCCCAGCACGGCGGATTGCAGGATCATCCGTAGCACCCGCGAGATCGCCCCGAAAGTGCCGCCGACATCATTGGCGCGGGTCTGCAGGCCCAGATGCTCGTCATTGGCGCGGGCAAAGCGTTTGACCGCGCGGCCGCCGAAGCCCATCGCCTTGAGGATCTCGGCATTGCGGGCGTTGGAATCGGCGATCTGGTGGCGCGCGGTGGCCGCGCGCTGCGACGCCTCGTTCAGGCCCCGCATCAGAAGCTCGGTCACGATGGTCAACAGCGACAGCACCACCGCCCCGCCAAGCGCCAGCATCCCCAGCCAAGGATGCAGGACGTAGACGAAGGCAATGAACAGCGGCACCCAGGGCAGATCGAACAGCGCCACCGGCCCCTGCCCGCCCAAGAAGCCGCGCACCGTATCGACATCGCGCCCGCGCTCCAGCGCCTCGGAGGTCGAGAAGCCAAAGCGCGGCATGTCGATGGTGACCTGGTGCGCCAGCGGCGCCAGCTTGCGATCCAGCCGCGCGCCGACGCGCACGAGGATCTGCGAGCGGATGATGTCAAAGAGGCCCTGCGAGAAATACAGCCCGATGGCCAGGACCGAGATCGCCAGCAGGGTCGGCACGCTGCCGCTGCCGAGGGCGCGGTCATAGATCTGCAGCATGTAGAAGGCGCCGGTCAGCGCCAGCACGTTGATGATGCCCGAGATGCCGAAGAGGAAAACCAGCAGCCAGCGATAGCCGCGGATCAAGCTGGTGGCGGCTTTCGGCGATCTGGACCGGGCGGAGCTCTTTCTGGCCATAACACTCTTCCATCATGGGGGGGCATAACGCAGAGGGTGCCCGGCCAGCCCTGTTCCACAGGGCCGGCCGGGCAGCGGCACTAGAGGTTGAAGTCGCTCTGGGTGAGGGCGTGGGTTCCCTTCAGCGTGATGCTGAATTCCGCGTCCTCGCCGCCGGAGGTGCCGCCGGTGACAATCGTGACAGCGCCCTCCTCTCCCTCCTCGTGAGCGATCATCACCTGGCCGCTACCGGTCAGGGCCCCGTTGACCAGGGTAAAGCTCTGGTCTCCGGCCATGCCCGCCTTGGCGTCGATGCCGCTGAGATCGATCCGGTCGCCCGGCTCGAAGCCCAGGATGACATCCCCGTCCGCCGCCTCGACCGAGGTGAAGCGGAAGATGTCCTTGCCGGCACCGCCATCCATCACGTTCACCGCCTCGCTGGCGGTGATCTTGTCGTCGCCCGAGCCGGTGACGATGTTCTCGACGTTCCACAGGACATCCTGCCCGGAACCGGCGCTGTTGACGCTGCCGCGCCCGGCAAACCCGCTGCCGAGATTGGCGGTGATATTGGCGCTGATCGCGGCCATATCCAGCGTGTCGGTGCCGTCCTCGCCGTAATAGACATCATCTCCGTCATGGGCCGAGGCAATGATCAGGTCGTCGCCGGACCCTGCCAGAACGGTGTCGCTGCCCTTGCCGCCGGTGATCATGTCGCTGCCGTCGCCGCCGAAGACCCGGTCATCGCCGCCGTCGCCATAGAGCATGTCGGCATCCGCGCCGCCGAAGACATCGTCATTGCCCTCGCCAGCCAGGATGATGTCGCGCCCGGCATTCCCGGACAGCATGTCATTGCCCGCGCCGCCGTGAACGATGTCGGCCCCGTCGCCACCGATACGGACATCATCGCCATCCGTTCCGGTCAGGGTCAGATCGGCAGGGGTATCATCGTCCTCCTCGGCTTCGTCATCGGGGGTGTCGCTGTCGTGGTCGTCCCCGTCCTCCTCTGCGGCCGCCGCGGTATAGGTCACCGTGCCGGCGCCCTGCGACATGGTGGTGGTGCCATCGGCATTCTCGGCCAGGCTGACGCCCGCACCTTCCGCGCCGGCGGGCATCTCGATCACGTCCTGCGGGCGCAGGGTGCCGATGATCGTGTCATTGCCGCCGTTCGAGCGGAAGAGGACGCGATGCGCCGATTGCAGGTCCGAGATATCGACCGTGTCATCGCCCTCGCCACCTTCCAGCGTGATGGTGCTGTAGCTGAGGCTGGTGCCGGTGAAGTCGCCATGCGGAACGAAGGTGTCGCCACCGCCCATGCCGCTGATGACGATCTCCTCGATGGCGCTCAGCTGCACCGCGATGGCGCCGAAATTGGTGCCGTTGCGGGTGATGATGATCTCGGCCTCCGGGTCGAGATTCACCTGCTGGTTGCTGTTGCCGGTGCTGAAGCCGATCCATTCGGCGCGGGTCCAGATGTGATAGGTCTCGGCCGTGGCATCGCCGGTCAGCTGCACCGTGTCGGTGCCATCGCCGCCCCTGACCACATCGCGGCCATCGGTGGCGCTCCAGGTGATCAGGTCATCACCTGCCCCGGCCTCGACGGTGTCGGCGCTGACCCCGCCGTTCAGCGTGTCATTGCCCTCGCCGCCCTGCAGAAGGTCGGCGCCGATGCCACCGTCGAGCATATCGTCGCCGGCACCGCCATCCATGACATCGGGCCCGGCGCTGCCGTCGAGCGTGTCATTGCCGTCACCGCCCTGCAGGTCGTCGGCCCCGCCGCCGCCGAGGATCAGGTCATCCCCGGCCTGGCCCGACAGCGTGTCATTGCCGCCGAGACCATCGATGATGTCGGCGCCAATGGTGCCCCCGAAGCTGTTGGGGGTTCCGTTGCCGACATAATGCGCCCCGACCGGGCCGGTCTCGGCGGACATCACCGCCTCGGCATTACCGGCACCATCGACATAGCTGACCGAGACCCTCAGCGGGGTGTTGATCTGGCCGAGGTCGGGGGTGAAGCTTTCCGCCGTGGCGCCCGCAATATCGGTCCAGACGCCCCCGATCATGCTTTGCCATTGCAGCTGCATCGAGCCGGGGGCGATGCCATTGCCGTCGCTGATGCCCGAAAGATCGACCGTCAGCGCCTGCCCCTGCGTGGGCGAGGCATCGCTGATCACCGGCGATCCGACCGGCGGCTGGTTGAAATAGGCCGCCACGTCGATCAACTGGTCGCCGAACTGGATCTGCTCGATATTGTACAGCCGGTCGGTCCCGTCCAGCTGCCGGTTCTGGTTGGTCAGCGGATCGATGACCCCGACCGTCTCGTCCAGGTGCTCGACAGCGATGCTGCCATCGCCGTTCAGGGTCAGGCTGTAATTCTCGAACACGTCCCAATAGCTGGCGGTGTCGCTGCCGCTGTCATCCCAGAGGATCTCGCGGGTGATCGACAACTGCCCGGGATTATAGACCCGCGACAGCATCAGGTTCTCCAGCGTGCGGCCGTCATGCAGCACGGTCCCGGCCAGATCGGTGACGACAGAAGACAGGCCCTCGGCCGTCGCGATCTCGGTGCCGCTGCCATCGCGGATGCTGATCCGCACGTTCAGCCAGGCGTCGCCGTCGATCACGTCATTGCCGCCGCGCCCCTCGATCAGGTCGCTGCCGCCGCCGCCCAGCAGGATATTGCCGCCGTTGAAGATCTCGCGCGTGTCGCCCGAGCCGTCGGCCAGGTATTCGCCGGTCACCATCAGCTCGGGCGTGATGATCTGGGCCAACCCGGCAATGCGGTCGATCCCGGCCTGATCCAGCTCGTTGTGAAGGAAGTTTCCCTCGGGCGTCGGGTCGGCAATCGGCCCGCCGCCTTCTTCAGCCGGATCGGGTGCGGTGCGGTCATCGCCGCGCAGCACGTCGTCATGCACCCAGCCCGACAGCCCCTCGACCTGGCTGAAGCGGTCGCGCAGCACCTCGAGCGGCAGGGTGGCGAAGGCGGGGAAGTTCAGGTCGGCATCGGCGGCGACCGCCTGTCCCTTGTGGATCACCCAGTCATGGCCCCACATGCCGATATTCTTCTGGATGCCCTCGCCCGCGACCATGATGTCATCGCCGGAATCGGCGTCGTAATCGGTATCGCCACTGCCGCCGTTCAGCACGTCATGGCCGATGATGGTCGAGTTGAAGAAGATGTCGCCATTGTCGCCGGCGATATATTCGAACAGCTCCTTGCCCTCGGCCCAGTCATCACCCTCGTTGCCGAACAGCATGTCCGAACCGTTGCCACCCATCAGGAAGTCATTGCCGACCCCGGCGCGGATCTCGGACCCGTCCGGCCCGGTCATCAGCACGTCCGAGCCCGAACCGCCGAAGATCAGCGCAAGCCCGGAACCGCCCTGGATCACATCATTGCCGGCATCGCCATGCAGCATGTCGGTCTCGCCGATGTCGGTGCCGGCATTGGTGATCACGTCGTCGCCGTCATTGCCATGGACCTTGTCGACACCATAGCCGGCCTCGATGTCATCATCGCCGCCGAAACCGCGCACTGCATCGTCGCCGCCACCGGCGATGATCGTGTCATTGCCCTCGGTCCCGGCGATGACGGTGTGATCGAGGCCGTTATACTTGATGAAGTTCGCATCCCGCTCGACCATGTTCGAGATGGCTTCCAGCAGCGGGTTGTCATGAACCGGATCGACATGGCCAAAGCTCGCCTGCTTGGCCGCATCGACATAGAGGACGTGATCGGGGTTCGAGAAGATGTCGCCCGGCAGGGCAAAGCCGGTCTCGCCCAGATCGGTATTGCGCATGACCATCGAGGCCAGCGAATTGTTCTCGAGCTCGGTCAGCAGGTTCAGCCCCTGCGCCCGCGACAGGTAATAGAAGCGGTCGGCATGTTGCAGGTTTTCCATCTGCAGTTCGAAGACGAAGGAGAAGGTCGAGCCCAGCATCCCGCCGAAGGCCATCTTCTTCTCGGCCAGCCCGCCGATCCACAGGTCGACATCGTCGAGCCCGCCCTTGCGGTCGGTATAGTCGCCCCGCGCGTTCAGTAAATCCATCCGGTCGGCCGGTGCCGCGATGGTGCGGCTGCCGCCGGCTTCATAGACGATCTGGTCGGTGCCGAAGACGATGGCCATGGCGGCGGCGCGCTTGCCGGCGACGGTCTCCTCGGCCTCGATCAGCGCATGGTTGCCATAGGCGGCGATGAAGTTGACGATGGATTCGGGGTTCTTCATGTTCAGCGCATAGTCGATCCAGCTGGTATAGGGGTTCAGCTGGGTGTCGCCGTTGGCCATCTCCTTGAACTGCTGCCGCGCCTCGTTCAGCGTCGGCATGCCGGTGTCACGACCGCGCGCGATATTGGTCGCGGCAAGGTCCAGCGGAATGCCCACCAGCTGGTTGCGCAGCACGTTGGTGACAAACTCGTCGATCTCGTTGCCGGTCTGGCCGGTCATGCCGCGCACGATGGCGCCCGCCGCGTCGTGATGGCTGATCGTGTCCGAGCCGAAGGCCAGCGGGTTCAGGAAGGCGTCGAACAGGGTCAGGTTGTTGGTGCTGCCATCGGCATAGGTCTGGTCGACCGTCTCGTTCAGCATGGAATGGCCGAAGCGATAGACGACATGGGCGAACTCGGCAAAGATCGCCGGGTCGAGATTGACATCCGGCTGCACCATGAAGACATCGACATCGGGCTGGATCTTGCGGGCAAACTCCTCGAAGACCAGGTGCTGGTATTCCATCTCGGTGGTGAAACGCGCGGCTTGGAACAGCCGCTCGCCATCCCATGCGCCGGTCTCGTCCTGCCACTGGGCGATGAATTCGGCATCGCCCGAATCGAGGATCACCTGCTTCGCATGATCGACCAGCCTGTTGTGCTCGGCATGGAAGACCGAATGCACGGCGGTCAGGCCGATATTCTCGTTCCCGCGCCCGTCGCCGGTGATGTAATGCGCATCCAGCAACTCGTCGTCATAGGAGGTGTTGTTGCCGCGCGCGTCGAAGCCGCCGGAATAGCCGACCTCGGTGTCGGCGTCTTCCTGCAGCACGCCGCCGACCGCCACCGGGGCGGCGACATGGGCGATGTCGTCAAGGAAGGCGTTGCCGGTGCGCGCGGCCGAAACCGTCTCGCCCTCGGCGATCACATGCCCGCCCATCAGCACGGTGCCGGCGGGCAGTTCGATGGCCGAAGGGTTGACCGGCTCGGCCAGGTTGCCCTCGACATAGATCGGCAGACCATCGACATCGACGGCGGCCAGGATCTGCGGCAACCCGTTCGCGCCGCGGATGAACTCGCCATAGGGATCGGTCAGCAGCACCGGCACATTGCCGACGTCGAGATCGGTCAGCTCGATCCCAAGCATCTCGCGGGCCTGCTCCTTCACATCGCCCCAGGTGGCCATGCCGCGCGCGCCTTCCAGCAGCTTGCCGGTCGAGACCGGGCCATCCGCCCCGACCTCGTACTCGCGCAAGAACACCTGGTGCGAGGGATGCGAGGTGTAGGTCTGGTTCTGGTCAACCCAGGGCGTCGTCACATTGGTCGCCTCGTCGCCCAGGGTGGCGCGGGTCACCGCCATGAAATTCGTATGCGGCGAGGCCGGGTTATACAGCGGGTCATCGGGCTGCAGCGGGATGTAGACCGTGCCATTGCCGCCCTTCTTCACCAGGTCCAGCCCGTGGTCGAAGAACTGCCCGAACAGGGTGAACCAGGCATTGTACGAGGCCGAAAGCCCCTCGTCCGGCGAGACATTGGGCAGCATCACCGTCGGCCCGTCCATCTCGACCCCGCGTTCCTCGAGCAAGCCGTCCAGCTGCGCCTGCGCGATGGCGCGCGCCGGGGTACCCGGGGCCGTGCCCTTGACCAGCGTGTGCGACATCGAGATCTCGTCGACGGCGGCAGGAATATCCGCCTCCGCCATCCCGGCATGGCGCAGCGCCGCGGCGATGGCGGCGGGATTTTCCAGCGTCTGGTCGACGATCAGGTTCGAGATGGTCCGGGGATCGGCATCAACGACGGTGCCGGGCTGAAAGCCCGGGCTGGTCGGCGCGCCTGGGGTATAGTCGTTGTTGTTCAGCACCACGGTCATGGGACCCGCGCCGAAGGTCATGGAATCATCGGCCTCGTTGCGCCAGGTCTGGTCGGTCAGCTGGGTGAAGCTTTCATGCGACGCGCCCCAGTTTTCGCGGCCCGGAACAATGTTGTTGAAGCTGCCATCGACGGTCCTGAGGCCATGCGGCAGAAGCGGGCTGTCCACCAGGTCGGTCAGGTCGGCACCCGCCGCATGGGCCTCGGCCAGCAGGATCTGGTCAAGGATGAACCCGAGGTCATGTTTCGTCAGCGTCACCATGGTCAAACACTCCAATCATCGGCCGCCCGGACCCGGGGGGTGCGCATGGGCAGGGTTAGCGTTGCGTTCTGATTGGGTTCAGTCTGGGCGCGGGAGGGTCCGCCGGGAACCTGACAAGGTCCGGTGTTGGCTCGGCCGCAGGTCCAAGGTCCGCTTGCCCGAAAGGCCGACGCGGATCAGACCAAGGTCCGATCGCGGAAACCGGATCAATGGGGTCGGATGCATCTTGAAGGCGGGCTATTTGCCCTGTCCCCCGCGCAACGGGAGAAGCGATCCGGCGGAATGACCGCCGCTCCGCTGGGGATGGGCCGGACGGCGTTCCCGACGACCTGTTCGCGTCTGGATGCGCAGCCTCACGGCTGTCTACATCGCGGCAAGCCCGGCCGAGATCGTCACCGGACCCAGGCTGTTGCTGATCGTGCAGATCGCCTTGGCATCGGCGACGAGATCCCCCCCACCCGGCTGGTCCATCGGCCAACCCTCGACGGCATAGCGGATGCTGCCCAGCCTGCCCGGCAGATCGAGGGCGCGTTCCCCGATCACGGTGATGGTGAAGGCCCCGGGCGTCAGCCCCTTGCCGCGGGCGACGATGCGCAGGGATTCGAGAAGGCAATGCCCGAGCGAGGCGAGCAGCGTGACCACCGGCGTCGAATGCGGCGGATGGGCATGGCGCTCGCCCGTCTCGCCCTCGGCAAAACTCACGCCGCCCTCGCCGTCGAAATGGACGTGAACCGGGCCATAGGTCTTGGGTTTGAATTTCAGGGCCATCTCGGAACTCTCCTGCGGTCAGGGTGATCGCAAGAGAGATTATTCCGCAGCAACCCGATTGGCGATCCCGGAAGGGCTCGAACCCTCAACCTGCCGATTAGAAGTCGGCCGCTCTATCCAGTTGAGCTACGGGACCGCGTGGCGGCTTTCTGCGTGATCAGGCGTCCGGGTGCAAGCGCTGCCTCACTTGGCGGCGGTGCAATCCCCGGCCACGGGCGCATCCGCATCCTCGGGCCCTTTGGTGATCATGGCGTCGTCGCCCTTGGTCCAGATCTGATAGCCCGGTGCCGGCATGTCGCTGCGATAGCGCGCCCCCGAAGCCGAGATGACCAGCGGCAGGACCATCAGCTTGCCCTCGATGACGGTCGTCGCGTAGCCGGTATCGGAGTCGGGCGGATTGACGAAGATCACCGGCACGGTCACGTCACCGGCGCAGCGATAGGTGACCGGCACCTGTTCCGGCGTCTGGCCCTGCGGGGTCATGGCGCAGGCGGGCGTGGCAAGGGCCAGAAGCCCGGCGACAAAGCGTAGATACATGGTTTAACTCACAATTCCCGCGTCATGAAGACGCTGTTGGGGTCAGGGCGATAGCTGCCGAAGGGCGGGCATTCGGCAAAGCCGGCACGGGCATAGAGGCCACGGGCCGAGGCGAAACTGTCCTGCGATCCGGTCTCGAGCGACAGGCGGGCGAGACCGTCCGCGCGGGCTGCCGTCAGCATGTGGTCCAGAAGCCGGCGCGACAGGCCCCGGCCCCGCGCCTCGCGCAGGACATGCATGGATTTCACCTCGCCATGGCCCGGCGCGATGGTTTTCACCGCCCCCATGGCCAACGGACCAGTGGCGTCGCGCAGCACGTAGAAGGCGATCTCGGGCCGGTCCAGATCGGCGCGCGGCATCATGTGGATCGATTCGGGCGGCGTGTCGCCATGCACCATCTCGATGGTGTGGCGTTCGAACAGCAGCGCGAGATCAGCCGCCAGCGGGCTGTCGCGCGTGATCGTCAATGCGTCCATGGCGAACGGCGGTCGGTGGCGAAATTCTCGCCATAACCGCGCGGACGGACATTGGCGGCGCGGCTGTGCGGATCGACGACCGTCACCTCGATCTTGTTGGCGCGGGCATATTCCTCGGCCTGCTTACGCGTCTCGAAGCGCAGGCGGACCTGGCTTTGGGTGTCGTCGCTGCTGGTCCAGCCCATCAGCGGGTCGATCTCGCGCGCGTCGGCGGGCGGGAATTCCAGCACCCAGCCCTGGGTCCGGGCAAGGCCCGACTGCATGGCGTTGCGGGCAGGCTGGTAGATGCGGGCGCGCATGGGCTGGTTCCTTCCAGAGCGGTCTTGCCGTCTTATCGCCAATGCACGCGCCCGGATCAAGGGCCGGAACGTCGCAGGGCCGGGAACAATGCCGGGCATTTTCGCGTTCCGACTGCACAAGATTTCAGGGAGAGAAGCATGAACATCCTCAAGCCCCTTGGCCTTGCCGTCCTGCCGCTTGCATTGGCCGCCTGCGCCCCGCCGCCGACCCAGGTGATCGTCCCGATCATCGAGGAGACCCCGGCGACCGAGGCCGACGCCCCCGGCGATACCTGCGGCGCGACCACCTACCAGCAATATGTGGGCCAGCAATCGCCGCAGATCAGCCTGCCCGCCGGCACCGTCATCCGCCATTACCGGACCGGCGATCCGATCACGATGGATCACGCCTCGGGCCGGATCAACTTCGAATATGACCGGACCGGCAAACTGGTGAAGGTCGCCTGTGGCTGACCCCACGCAGCGGTGATTTCGGGATCGCGGGCCGGTCTGGCAGACTGCCCGCGCATCCACCCTGACCGGAGGCCTCATGACCCGCCTTCTCCTGATCGGCCTTGGCCCTCTGGCGCTGGCCGCCTGTGATCCCGCCGCGCCCGCCGGGCCGCTCGACTGTGATGACAGCTATCAATCACTGATTGGCCAGAATATCGGCGCTGTCACCCTGCCCGCCGGTCTGTCGCACCGGATCATCTCGCCCGGCATGGCAGTGACCGAGGATTACAACCCCGACCGGCTGAACGTCTATGTCGACGACAAGGGCTGGATCGCCAGGACCGAGTGCTGGTGAGCCTCAGCGCCCACCATCCCGCCCCAGCCGCCAGGTGCCCCAGCCGGCCAGCAACAGCGCGAGACCCGAGGCCACGGTGCGGATCTGGTTCCAGAGCTGCCAGCGCGGCGAATAGCCGGCCCAGATCGCGGCGGCTTCGGCCCGGTCCTCGGGGATTATAACCTGCGCCAAGGCCTCGTTCATCGGCACATTGACGGCGAGCGTCAGGATCAGCCCGCCGAGGGTATAAACCACTGCCGCCGCCGCAAAGGCCAGCGCCGCCGCGCCCGAGGCCCTGCGGTTAGCCAGCGCCGTGACCAAGAGCACCAGCGGCGTACCGAAGAAGGCGGGGGCGAAGACCGCATTCCTGACCGAGGCATTCATCGCCTGCATGGCGGCAATGGCGACCCGAGGATCGACCGCGTCCAGCCCCCACATGGTGGATGACACCCAGGCATAGAAGAAACCGAAGATCGCGCCCGAAAACAGCAGCGACAGCAGTGCGAAGACCATCGCGCCCCCCTGACCGTGACAACACCCGCCCGTTCTGGACGATTGGGCGGCGCTTGCCAACCGCTCAGGGCGGACCGCTTTGTTCAGCCGCGCCGTTTCGACCGCTTGTTGCCGCCGCGCTGGCCCGCCCGGCCTGCGGTGGACCGGCCCGAGGACTTCACCGCCTCTTCCGCCGCCGCCTCGATCGCCGATTGCCGCGCCAGCGGGTCGTCGGCGATGGCCAGATCGACGGCTTCCAGCCGCTTCACCTCGTCGCGCAATCGCGCCGCATCTTCAAACTCGAGGTTCTCGGCGGCCCTGCGCATCTGCGCCCTGAGCGCCTCGAGATGCGCCTGCAGGTTCGAGCCGACCATCGGCTTGTCGATCTTCGCGGTGATCCGCGACTGGTCGGTATCGCCCTGCCACAGACCGGCCAGAACATCCTCGACATTCTTGCGCACGGTCTGCGGGGTGATACCATGCTCGACATTATAGGCGTGCTGCTTGGCCCGCCGCCGATCCGTCTCGGCAATTGCCCGCTCCATGCTGCCGGTCATCTTGTCGGCATAGAGGATCACCCGGCCATCGGCGTTGCGTGCCGCCCGGCCGATGGTCTGGATCAGCGAGGTTTCCGAGCGCAGGAAGCCCTCCTTGTCGGCGTCCAGAATGGCAACGAGGCCACATTCAGGAATATCAAGACCTTCGCGCAACAGGTTGATGCCGACCAGCACATCGAAGGCGCCAAGGCGCAGGTCGCGCAGGATCTCGATGCGTTCGATGGTGTCGATGTCACTGTGCATGTAGCGGACCTTGATGCCCTGCTCGTGCAGGTATTCGGTCAGGTCCTCGGCCATGCGCTTGGTCAGCGTCGTGACCAGCGTGCGCATCCCCGCAGCCGTCACCTTGCGCACCTCGTCCAGAAGGTCATCGACCTGCATCTCGACCGGGCGGATCTCAACCACCGGATCCAGAAGGCCGGTCGGACGGATCACCTGTTCGGTGAAGACGCCGCCGGTCTGGTCCATCTCCCATTGCGCGGGCGTGGCCGAGACAAAGATCGACTGCGACCGCATCGCGTCCCATTCCTCGAATTTCAGTGGCCGGTTGTCCATGCAACTGGGCAGGCGGAAGCCATGTTCCGCCAAGGTGAACTTGCGCCGGAAGTCGCCCCGATACATGCCACCGATCTGCGGCACGCTCACATGGGATTCATCGGCGAAGACAATGGCATTGTCGGGGATGAACTCGAACAGCGTGGGGGGCGGCTCGCCCGGCAGGCGGCCAGTCAGGTAACGCGAATAGTTCTCGATGCCATTGCAGACCCCCGTGGCTTCCAGCATCTCGAGGTCGAAATTCGTCCGCTGCTCCAGCCGCTGTGCTTCCAGCAGCTTGCCCTCGTCGGTCAGCTGCTTCAGCCGCTCGATCAACTCCTTGCGGATGCCCTTGATCGCCTGCTGCATGGTCGGGCGCGGGGTAACGTAATGGCTGTTCGCATAGATGCGGATCTGCTTGAAACTGTCGGTCTTCTGGCCGGTCAGCGGGTCAAACTCGGTGATCGCCTCCAGCTCGTTGCCGAAGAAATCGAAGCGCCAGGCCCGGTCCTCGAGGTGCGCCGGCCAAACCTCGACCAGGTCGCCGCGCACCCGGAAGCCGCCGCGCTGGAAGCTGGCATCGAGCCGGCGGTATTGCTGCGCCACCAACTGCCCCAGAAACTCGCGCTGGTCATAGGAATTGCCCACGATCATGTCCTGGGTCATGGCCGAATAGGTCTCGACCGATCCGATGCCATAGATGCAGCTGACCGAGGCGACGATGATCACGTCATCGCGTTCCAGCAGCGCCCGCGTGGCCGAGTGGCGCATCCGGTCGATGGCCTCGTTGATCTGGGATTCCTTCTCGATATAGGTATCCGACCGCGCCACATAGGCCTCGGGCTGGTAGTAATCGTAGTAGCTGACGAAATACTCGACCGCGTTATCGGGGAAGAACCCCTTGAATTCGCCATACAATTGTGCGGCGAGCGTCTTGTTCGGGGCAAGGATGATGGCCGGTCGCTGGGTCTCTTCGATGACCTTGGCCATGGTATAGGTCTTGCCGGTGCCGGTCGCGCCCAGAAGCACCTGGTCGCGCTCGCCGTCACGCACGCCCTGCGACAGCTCGGCAATGGCCGTAGGCTGGTCGCCGGCGGGCAGGAATTCGCTGGACATGACAAAGCGCCGCCCGCCCTCGAGCTTGGGACGGCTGACTTCGGGAAAGCGCGCGACGGGGGCGTTGGTGTTGTTGTGGGCCATGCGGCTCAAGGTGGGCGTGAGGGGCGGAAAGTCAAGCCGGGCTGCTGACAGGAGGTGTCAGGAGGCGGCAGAGGGCGAGCGCCGCTTGGCCCGTGCGACCAGCACGGGCCGGGCGCGGCCCTCAGTCCTGCAGGACGCGGCGGATGGAAGGTGCGCTGAAGCGCACCCTACAGGCGCACCCTGCGCGCGCCCCTTACCGCTTCAACCGCATCGGCTGCAGTTCGGCCCAGCCCTGCCCGCCATCCATCTCGTCAGCGAGGATCTCGGCAGTGACGGGGCCCAAGGTAAAGCCCTGGTGGCCATGGCCGAAATGCGCCCAGAGGTTTTCATGGTCGGGCACGCGACCCACCACCGGCAGCATGTCGGGCATGCAGGGGCGGCGGCCGGTCCAGGGTTCGGCCTCGACCGGGGCGCCGATATGGAACAGCTCCTGCGCGGCCTTCTCGCCATGCTTCAGCTGCGGCGGCGACAGGCGCGGATGCGGCGTCAATTCGGCGGCGGTGGCGATCCGCAGGCCGCGGCGCATGGGCGACAGCACCACCGAATTGCCGAAATCGGCGATCGGGTGATTGGGCGGCGTCTCCATGTGGTAATGCTTGTGATAGCCGCGCTTGTAGACCATCGGCACCTTCAGCGCATAGCGCGCGAGCAGCATCGGCGACCACGGCCCCAGCGCGATGACGGCATGTTCGCCCTCGGCCTCGTCGGCCTTCCAGCCCTTGCCGGCGCGGTGCAGGTCGCCCGCATCGCCGACCACGACCCGGCCGCCACGCTTCTGGAACAGCGCCGCATAGGCCGCCACCAGACCGCCGGGATCGGCGCAGTTCCAGCTGTCTGACCAATGGGTTGCACCCTCAACCTCGATCTTGATCGAAGGCTCCAGCCGGGCCAGCTGCTTGCCATCCATAAGCGTCGCCTCGACCCCGAACTCGGTCAGGAAGCGCTCTGCCACCTTGCGGGCCTTGTCCATCTTCGCGGGGGTGCGGTGGATCTCGATATAGCCGTCGCGGCGGATGATATTGTCGGCCCCGGCAGCGGCGATCAGCGGGCCGTGACGCTCGGTCGATTGCCGGATCAGCTTGCCCCAGGTCTGCGAGGCGCGCTTATGCGCCGCCGGCAGCGAGTTCCGGGCATAGGTCAGCACCGCCTGCGCCTGCGACAGGAGGCCCGAGACGTTCCATTTCACGTCATAGCCCCGGCCCATGGCGATCTGCAGCAGCGCGCCCGGCGCCAGCGGCATGGCATAGGGCTCGACCGCCTCGGTCTGGATCAGCCCGGCATTGCCATAACTGGTCTCGCGGCCCGGCGCGGTGCGGTCGATCATGACCACCTCATGCCCGCGCGCCTGCAAGGCCAGCGCCGTGCTGACCCCCACCATCCCCGCACCCAGAACCAGAATCTCGGCCATCACCGCCTCCACACAGCATGTCCGCGAGCAGATGCGCATTCCTCTGCGATCTGGCAAGGATTATCGCACCTTCTGCGGAGTCCTTTCAAAAATTCGCAAGATCCTTCTGCGCTGCAGAAATTCTGTCGAAGAAGGTTCGACAAAATGGGGCCGTCACCCCACCCCTGCACGCAGGCAAAGGGGGCTGACGGCCCGGGCTGATTCTCGTTTCGGGCCGGACGGCGGTTCAGAACTCGACGCCGGCCTGCGCGATGATGCCCTGCGACTTGAACGGATGCTTCACCTCGGTCATCTCGGTGACGAGATCGGCGGCCTCGATCAACTCTTCCTTGGCATTGCGGCCGGTCAGGATCACATGGGTCATCGGCGGCTTCTCGGTCATGAGGAACTCGACCACCGCATCGACATCGAGATAGTCATAGCGCAGCGCGATGTTGATCTCGTCGAGCAGAACCAGCCGCATCGCCGGATCGCGGATCAGCTCTTTCGCCTTCTCCCATGCGGCACTGGCGGCGGCGATGTCGCGCTGGCGGTCCTGGGTGTCCCAGGTAAAGCCCTCGCCCATGACATGGATCTGGCATTCCTTGGCAAAGTGATCGCGCAGCACCCGCGCCTCGCCGGTCTCCCATCCGCCCTTGATGAACTGCACCACGGCGCAGGGCATCCCGTGGCCGATGGCGCGCAGGATCATGCCGAAGCCCGAGGAGGACTTGCCCTTGCCCTTGCCGGTATGGACGATGATCAGGCCCTTCTCGCCGCCGGTCTTGCCGGCCATGATCTTCTGCCGCGCGGCCTGAATGCGCTTCTTCTTCTCGCTGTGGCGAATGTCCTCGTCGCTGGCGTCTGTCATGTCCCTGCCCTTGGTTGATGGCGGGACAGTGGCACAGCGGCGCGCGCGGCGAAACCCGTCAGGGCACGTCCCGGCCAAGCGCCGCCTGATAGAGCGCGAACCAGTCCTGCCGGTCCATCCGCACCGACAGCGCCTGATGGGCCTGGGCGATGCGATCAAGGTTGTTGGTGCCCACCACCGGCATGATCCGCGCCGGATGGGCCAGAAGCCAGGCGAGGGCCACGGCCCCCATGTCGGTGCCCTCGCGCTCGGCCAGGTCCTTCAGCATCGTGGTCAGTTCCGGCCGGACCGAGGCAAACAGGCTGCCACCGCCAAGCGGCGACCAGGCCATGACCGGGATGCGGCGCTCCATCAGGAAGGCCAGATCGCCATCCTCGAAGGGTTCATGCGCCAGAAGGCTCAGCTCGATCTGGTTCGTGGACAGCGGCTCGGTCATCCGGCTTTGCAGCAGCTTCACGTCCCAGGGCCGGAAGTTCGAGACGCCGACGGCGCGGGTCTTGCCCTCGGCCACCAGCTGGTCCAGCACCGCGCCGGTCGCATCGGCATCCATCATCGGGTCGGGGCGGTGGATCAGCAGCAGATCCACCTGCTCGACCGCCAGATCGCGCAGGCTCTGGTCCAGCGAGGCGCGGATATAGGCGGGGCTGGTGTCGTAATGCTTGACCCGCGCGCGGTTGCGGCCCGGCGGCACGATGCCGCATTTGGTGACAAGTTCGATCCGCTGGCGCAGCTCGGGCGCCGCCCGCAGCGCCGCGCCCAGCAGCGTCTGGCCGGTGCCGCCGCCATAGATATCGGCATGGTCCATGGTGGTGATGCCCTGCACCAGGCAGGCCTCGATCTTCTTCTGCACCAGCGCAGGCGAGGTGTCGGCGTCATCGCCAAGCCGCCACATGCCATAGACGATGCGGCTGAGGCTGACGCCGCCTCCGGGCAGGTCGATCCGTTCCATGATTGCGTCCTCTGGCTGGGTCAGGTCAGGCGCGCGGGGGCGAGTTCCGGAAAGCCCGTCCCGCCCGCCATCGCATCGGCCAGAAGAACGCCGCTGATGGCCGCCAGAGTCAAGCCGTGATGACCATGCCCGAAATTCGCCCAGAGGCCCGGCTGACCCGGCACCGCGCCGATGACCGGCAGCATGTCGGGCATACAGGGCCGCCGGCCGGTCCAGGCCCGCGGCTCCACCGGGTCCAGCGGTCCCAGCAATTCGGCGGCAGCACCCTCGCCCCGGCGCAATTGTCGCGGGTTGGGGCTGGGTTGGGCGGCCAGATCGGCAGCGGTGCAGATGCGCAGGCCCGCTTGCATCGGCGCATAGACCACGCCCTGTTCCAGATCGGCGAGGGTGTGGCGCGGGGTCGTGGCCGGGCGGTAGTGGCGGTGATAGCCGCGCTTCAGAAGCATCGGCACCCGCAAGCCGAAACGCCCGGCCAGGGCCGGCGACCACGGGCCAAGGGCAATGACCGCAGCCCTTGCATCGACCCTGCCGCCATCGGCCAACGCTAGCCGCCAGCCGCTGCCGGCCCGGTGCAGACCCATCGCATCGCCCCGCAGGATGCGCCCGCCGCGACGGGCGAAAAGATCGGCATAGCGCGCGGTCAGCGCCGCCGGGTCGCTGACCGTCCAGCAATCGCGCCAATGCAGCGCGCCGGGCAGGTCGCGCCGGATGGCCGGCTCGGTCGCGCGCAACCCCGCCGCGTCCAGCACCTGCACCGCCACGCCATGATCCTCGGCAAAGCGCCGCGCCATCGCCCGGCCCTCGTCCAGCCCCTGGTTGCTGCGGAAGAGTTCCAGGTAGCCGTCGCGGCGGATCAGATCGTCTGCGCCAGCGGCCGCGATCAGCGGAGCGTGGCTGGTGCAGGCCTCGGGGATCAGCCGGCGATAGGCGGCGATGGCGCGGGCATGGGCAAGCGGGCGCGAATGGCGGGCATAGCGCAGCAAGGCCTCGCCCTGCCCCATCAGCGCAGCCGGGGTCCAGCGCACATCATTGCTGCGCCCGCGGGCGATCTGCCATAGCGCGCGCGGTGCTAAGGGCATGGCATAGGGCTCGATGGCCTCGCACTGGATGATGCCGGCATTGCCGAAGCTGGTTTCCTGCCCCGGCGCCGCGCGGTCGATCAGGGTGACGGCATGGCCCTGCTGCTGCAAGGCCAGCGCCGCCGAGACGCCGACAATCCCGGCGCCGAGAACCAGCGTCTCCGACATCATCCCTGGCGCAGATCCGGGTGGATGTAATCGGCCAGCGACTCGCGCAGGTTCAGCTTGCTGATCTTGCCGGTGGCGGTCATCGGCAATTGCTCGACGAAGACGATGTCATCGGGCAATTGCCAGCGCGCCATCGAGCCGAGCATCAGTGTCTGGATCTCCTCGAGCGTCGGCCGGTCATCGGCGGATTTCGGCACCACCACCAAGAGCGGCCGCTCGTCCCATTTCGGATGGGGCACGGCGACGACCGCCGCCTGCGCCACCTTGGGATGGGCGGTGGCGATGTTTTCCAGATCGATCGAACTGATCCATTCGCCGCCCGACTTGATCAGGTCCTTCGACCGGTCATGCAGCTGCAGGTAGCCATCGGCGCGGATCGAGGCGACATCGCCGGTGGCGAACCAGCCCTCGGCATCCATCACCTTGGCGGTGGCGGCGTCGTTTTCGTAATAGCCCGAGGTGATGTTGTTGCCGCGCACATACAATTCGCCCTTGGCCTTGCCGTCATGGGGCTGGCGCTTGCCGTCATCGCCGACGATCTTCATCTCGACGCCATAGGCGCGGCGGCCTTGGGTCGATTTCAGCGCCATGCGCTCGTCAAAGGGCAGGCCCTCGATCTGCCAGGCCAGCGCGCCATGGCTGCCGATCGGGCTCATCTCGGTCATGCCCCAGGCATGGTTGACGCTGACCCCGCTCTGCTCGAAGCGCTCGATCAGCGAGCGCGGGGCGGCGCTGCCGCCGACGACGATCTGGCGCAGCGCGGCGGGCTTGCGACCATGGCGGTCGATGGCGCCCTGCAGCCCCTGCCAGATGGTCGGAACGCCCCAGGCGCTGGTGACACCCTCCTCCTCCATCAGCGTCCACAGGCTCTCGCCATCGAGATTCGGCCCGGGAAAGACCAGATCGGCCCCGACCATCGGCGCCAGATAGGGCAGGCCCCAGGCGTTCACATGAAACAGCGGCACCACCGGCAGGATCCGGGCATCACGCCCCATATCGGTCAGAAAGCCGCTGGCCGCGATCTGAAGCGTGTGCAGCACGCTCGAGCGGTGGGAATAAAGCACGCCCTTGGGATCGCCGGTCGTGCCCGAGGTATAGCAGAGGCCCGCCGCCGTATTCTCGTCGAACTCGGGCCAGTCGCGCGTGGTCGGGCGCCCCTCCAGCAGGTCCTCATAGCAGAGCGCGTTCAGCGTGTTCTCGGGCATATGCGCGGCATCGGTCATGAAGACGTGGCGCATGTCGGCGGGGAAAATGTCCTTCAGCTTTTCCAAAAGCGGCACGAAGGTCAGGTCCGAGAACAGCAGCATGTCGCCCGCGTGATTGGTGATATAGCCCAGCTGCTCGGCCGAGAGGCGCGGGTTGATGGTGTGGCAGATCGCGCCGATATTCGAGATGGCGTAATAGAGTTCCATATGGCGATAGCCGTTCCAGGCCAGCGTCGCCACCCGGTCGCCGGGCTTCACACCCAGTTCCTCGAGCGCCAGCGACAGCTGCACCACCCGCGCGCGCATGGTCGGATAATCGGTGCGATGAATGTCGCCCTCGACCCGGCGCGAGACGATGGTGGCATGGCCATGAACCTCGGCGGCATAGTCCAGGATGCCGCTGATCAGCAGCGGCCGGTGCATCATCATACCCTTCATCACGTTCCTCCTCGTGGTCATGCGGATGTGGCGGCAGCCTGTTGGTCCATCCGAGTCGGATCAACCGCAGGTCGTCCCCTGGACGCAGGGTAACTGAGCGCGAACGTCGGGTCATCTCCTGTCATGGGGTCAGAGGGATGGCGGCAAATGCGCCAGATTCGCGGCAGAGGGCGGGCGCCTGTCCGTGGGCCGGCGCAGCATCGGTTCGCCGGCACGCTTTATGGTGCCAAGGCCCTCGCTTCCCTGAACTCGGGACCAACGTCACCAAAGCGCCGGCCCGCCGGGACGGGCAGGCGCTCGCCCGGCGGCACCGCGTGCCTTGTCCCGGGCGGGGTCTGCCGATCAACCGGTGGCGCAACCCTCGCTCACCCCAGCGGGCGCGGCACCAAGGGCGGCTCTACATCCTCGGGCAGCGGGTTCCGGTAGGGGGTCTTCCTCAGCCGCCCGGCATGTTCAGCCTGCGCCTCGGCCAGCAGCGCCGGGTCCTCGATCAGCATCTGCGCGCAGCGGGCCATCACCTTGGCGGCATGGGTCATGCCCTTATGCGCGGCAGGGGACTTGCCCTGCGCGGTGATCTGCCAGCTATGCGCGGGCGTGCCGATGGCATGGGTGGCGACCAGCACTTCGGACAGCGGCACCACCCAGCTCACGTCCGACACATCGGTCGAGCCGATCAGCACCTCGCCACCGGGCCGCAGCGGCACGATGTAATCGCACAGCGGCTCGTCGCCGCGCGGCTCCATCGCCACGCCGCGATAGGGCGCGGCCAGATCGGCCTCGGTCAGCGTCGCCTGGATGGCGCGGGCATAGATGCGGTCGGCTTCGTCAAAGGGAACGCCGCCCAGTTCCTCCAGCGCCCGCTGCATGGCGCCGTCCATCACCTTGTTCTCCAGCGTGCTCGAGACCGCCGAGAAGATCTGGAAACTCATCTCGGTGCCGGTCATCAGCGCCGCGCCACGGGCCACGTCCTTCACCCGCTCGACCAGCGCCAGCATTTCCGCCGAATGCAGCGCCCGGATGGAATAGCGCACCTTGGCGCGGGACTGCACCACGTTCGGGGCCGAGCCACCGGCATCGAGATAGGCGTAATGGATGCGCGCATCCTGCACCATGTGCTCGCGCAGGTAGTTGACACCGACCGAAGTCAGTTCGACCGCGTCCAGCGCCGAGCGGCCCAGATGCGGGTTCATCGCCGCATGGCTCGAACGGCCCTGGAAGGTGAAATCGATGCGGGTATTGGCGAGGCTGAGCGGATCATCCACCCGGGTCATGCCATCGGGATGCCAGGTCACGGCGGCATCGACATCGGCGAAGGCGCCGTCGCGGACCATGAAGGTCTTGGCCGCCCCGCCCTCTTCCGCCGGGCAACCGTAATAGCGCACCCGGCCGGGCGTGCCAGTTTCCGCCAGCCAGTCCTTCAGCGCGGTGGCGGCCAGCAGTGCGGCAGAGCCCAGCAAGTTATGCCCGCAGCCATGACCATTGCCGTTCGGCATGACCTCGCGCGGCTCGGCAATGCCCGCCACCTGCGACAGTCCCGGCAGCGCGTCATATTCGCCAAGGATCGCGATGATCGGCCCGCCCTCGCCCGCCTCGCCCATGACCGCAGTGGGAATGCCGGCGACATTTTCGGTCACGCGAAAGCCCTTGGCCTTCAGCATCTCGGCATGGGCCTCGCACGAGGCATATTCACCGTAAAGCAGTTCGGGCGTCGACCAGACCTGATCGGCCAACCCGGTCAGGTCATCGCGGTGGGTCTCGACATGGGCCCAGATCGGTGGGGTGTTCAGCATCGTGGCACCCTCACAGCATCGACGGCACGACCAGATCGGGCGGTCGGTGGCCGTCGGCAAAGGTCTTGATGTTGATGATCACCTTCTCGCCCATCTCGTTCCGGCCCTCGACCGTTGCCGAGCCCATATGCGGCAACAGCACGACATTGGGCAATTCGCGCAGGCGCGGGTTGATCTCGTGCCCATGTTCGAACACGTCGAGACCGGCACCGGCGATCTCGCCCGCGCGCAGCATCCGGGTCAGGGCGTTCTCGTCGATCACCTCGCCGCGCGAGGTGTTGATGACCACCGCCGAGGGTTTCAGCAGTTTCAGCCGCCGTGCGTTCAGCAGATGGAAGGTGCCGGGCGTATGCGGGGCATTGACGCTGATGATGTCGACCCGAGCCATCATCTGGTCAAGGCTTTCCCACCAGGTCGCCTGCAGCTCTTCCTCGATCTCGGGGCGCAGCCGTTTGCGGTTGTGGTAATGGACCTGCATGCCAAAGACATTGGCGCGCCGCGCCACCGCCTGACCGATCCGGCCCATGCCGAGAATCCCCAGACGCCGCCCACCGACGCGCCCGCCCAGATGCGAGGTCGGCGCCCAGCCATGCCAGCGCCCCGCCTGCATCTCGGCCAGTCCCTCGGGGATCTTGCGGGTGACGGCGAGGATCAGAGCCATCGCCATGTCAGCGGTATCCTCGGTCACGACCCCCGGCGTGTTCGAGATCAAGACCCCGCGCTGCCGCGCCGAGAGCACGTCGATATGATCGACACCCGCGCCGTAATTGGCGATCAGCTTCAGCCGCTCGCCGGCCTGTGCCAGCATGTTCGCGTCGATATGGTCGGTGACGGTGGGCACCAGCACATCGCTGTCGCGCATCGCGCGGGCCAGTTCCTCGCGCGTCATCTTGGTGTCGCTCTCGTTCAGCGAGACGTCGAAGAGCTCCTTCATCCGGGTCTCGACCGCCTCGGGCAGGCGTCGCGTCACCGTGACCTTCAGGCGTGGGCGCGATGATGATGACATATTGACCTCACATTCTCGACGACGTGGTGCTGCGCACTTTTCTTGCGCGGCCGGTTTTGGCAAACTGCCCCCGTTGAGGGGCAGGCACAAGACCCCTGTAGGTGGGTTGTCGCGGTCATCGTGCCGGGAGCGATCCGAGGATGAGGCAAGGCAGGCAGCAGGCGGCGCGCGGAGGACCGGGCGCGGCGGGCTGATGGCAGGCAGGAACGGACAAGGAATGACGCTTTCAAAGTGTTTCGGCGCGATCGGAACGAGGATGCGGCGGGGGATCATCTTCGGCACCGCGGTGGCCCTTGCGCTGCCATTGCTGGCGGGGGGACCCGCGCCGGCGGAAACATCGGCCACGGGAACAGCAGTCGCAGAGGCCGTCACCATCCCGCCCGGCGTCACCATCGTCTCGACCGGCGGTCCCGACAATTCCACCGATGGCCTGCCGGTCCCGGCCGGCGGCGGGGTTATCGTGCTGAGCCAGGCGCCAAGTCCGGATGCTCAGATCAGCCGCAACCCGGATGGCCGCGACCCCAATCGCGGGCCGGTGACGAACATGCCCCTGCCCCGCTATGTGAGTCTCAAGGGCGGCGAGGGCAATGCGCGACGCGGCCCCAGCCTGTCGCATCGGATCGACTGGGTCTTCCGCCATGCCGGGATGCCGCTGCGCGTGGTGGCCGAATTCGGACAATGGCGCCGGGTCGAGGACAAGGACGGTGCCGGGGGCTGGGTGCATTACGCGCTGCTGTCCGGCGTGCGCACCGCCATCGTGCAAGAGGATATGGTGGAACTGCATTCCAAACCGAACCTCGATTCGGATGTCGTCGCCCGTGCCGAGGCCGGGGCTATCGTCCGGCTTGGCGAATGCACCAGGGACTGGTGCCGCATTTCGGGCGGGGGCGAACGAGGCTGGGTGATGAAGCCCTCGATCTGGGGCGTCGATCCGGGCGAAGTCAGGGAATAGGTCAGACCCGCCGACCGAAGGGGCCGGCGGGTGCGATCAGGCCAATTCCTGATCAGGCGTCACATTTGAAATAGGTCAGCGTGGTCGAGCCATCGGTCAGGCGCAACTCGCCCGGGCGGTTCTGCAGATCGACGATGCGGTTGGTCTGTTCTCCCTCGCCCGCACAGGAGAGCGTGACCTGCGTCGAACCGGTACCGGGCTCCGAGGCCGCCACGGTGCAGGCGGATTCGTAGAAGTTGAACTTGTTGCCCTCAATGGTCAGACGGGTCTCGGGCGCGCCCTGATCGGTGCAATCCGACGCGCGCAGGTTATAGGTGCCGTTCAGCGAACCGGGCGCGTCGATCGGCCCGGCCGCGGGTTCCGGCACAGGCGGGGCGGCGCCCTCTTCGCAGGCGGCAAGGCCGAGGGTGGCGATGGTGGCAATGGCAAACAGGCTGACGGTTTTCATGAACTCTCTCCCTTTACATCGGGCGCTCACATCAACCCGCGCCCCTCTAGTAAAGGCTCAACCCCCGGCATTCGTTCCCTGAATTCGATCCAGAGGTCATCGGCCTGCGCCGATCCGCCGCGCGACAGGATCGAGGCTTCCAGCCGTCTGGCCGTCTCGGGGTCGAAGATGTCGCCGGCCTCGACAAAGGCGGCGAAGGCATCGGCATCCATCACCTCGGACCACATGTAGCTGTAATAGCCGCTGGCGTAATGGCTGCCGGAAAACACATGGCTGAAATGCGGCGTGTCGTGGCGCAGCGGGATGGCCGGGGGCGCACCCAGTTCCGCCAGCAGATCGGCCTGCCGCGCCGCAGGGTCGGCGGGCGCATCGCCCCGGTGGAAGGCCAAATCAACCAGCGCCGATTCCAGGTATTCGACGGTCGAGAAGCCGGCATCGGCCTTGTCGGCAGCCAGCAGCCGTTCAAGCAGCGCCGGGGGCAGCGGCTCGCCGGTCTGGTAGTGCCGGGCGTGCTGCGACAGCACCTGCGGCTGCGACAGCCAGTGTTCGTAAAGCTGGCTCGGCAATTCGACGAAATCGAGCGCGACCGAGGTGCCCGAGATCGAGGGCCAGTGCACGTCCGACAGGATATGGTGCAGCGCATGGCCGAATTCGTGAAAGAGGGTGCGGGCATCGTCCCAGGACAGGAAGGCCGGGGCGCCGGGCTGATCCGGCGGGGTGAAGTTGCAGACATTCACGACAATGGGCCGCTGCCCCGCGCCGATCTTGTGCTGGGGCTGCAGCGAGGAACACCATGCGCCCGAGCGTTTGCCCGGTCGGGCATAGTAATCCCCAAGGAACACCGCCATCGGCTGGCCGTCGCGGCTGATCTGCCAGGCCCGCACATCGGGGTTCCACAAGGGCGCATCGAAGGGCGTGAACTCCAGCCCGAACAGCCGCTGCGCCGTGTCGAAGACCGCGCCGATCATCGCGTCCAGCGTCAGGTAGGGCTTCAGCAGGTCGGGGTCGAAATCATGCTCGGCCCGCTTGCGGCGCGCGGCGTAGTGGCGCCAGTCCCAGGCCTCCAGCGGACCATTGCCGCCCTCGGCCCGCAGCATCTCAGTCAGCGCGGCCTCGTCCTTCTGCGCCCGCGCAAGCGCCGGACGCCAGACCTGCATCAGCAGTTCCTCGACCCGGTCCGCATCGCGGGCCATTTCCGGCTCGAGCCGGTAGGCGGCGAAATCGGCATAGCCGAGCAGCCGGGCCTTTTCATGGCGCAGCGACAGGATCTCTGTGACCAGACCGCGATTGTCGGTGGCGGCACCACCGGCACCCGCGCCCGAGCCGCGCGCGGCCCAGGCCCGGAAGGCCGTTTCGCGCAGCGCCCGGTCCTCGGAGAGTTCCAGGAAAGGCACGATCAGCGAACGGCTGAGCGTCACCACCTGCCCGCTCAGCCCGCGCTCCCGCGCCGCCGCGCGCATCGCGCCGAGCAGCCAGTCGGGCAGCCCCGCCAGCCGGTCATCGGCGATGGGCAGCACGAAATCGCGCTCGTCGGTCAGCACGTTCTGGGAAAACTGCGTGGTCAGCACCGCCAGCCGCTCGTTGATCGCCGCGAGCCTTGCGCGATCCTCGGGCGGCAGACCGGCCCCCGAGCGTCGCCGGGCGCGCAGTTGCAATTCGGTGATCCGCGCATCATCGGCGGGCAGCGCGCCCGCGCCGTCGGACACCGCCTGCACCCGCGCGAACAGGCGCGGGTCCATCATGACGGTGCTGGAATAGGCCGACAGCTTCGGCGCCAGATCGCGCTGCAAGGCTTCGCGCGCGGGGTTCGAGGCGACGCCGGCCAGCGTGTAGAAGACCCCGCAGGCACGATCCAGCGGCTCTTCGCAGGTCTCCATCGCGGCGACGGTATTGGCGAAATCCGCCGGCGCGGGATTGGCGGCGATGGCCTCCACCGCAGCCTCGGCGCGCGCCAGTTCGGCATCGATCACCGGGGCGAAATCCGCGTCCGAGATCAGATCAAAGCGCGGCAACCCGTGCGGGCCGGTCCAGTGCGTCAGTTCGGAATTCATCGGCTGCTCCTCTGCGTGTCGGACCAGAGGCTATGCCAGCCCGCCGGCAGGTGCCAGAGGGGGTCAGGCCGAGACCAGCGCGAATTGCGCCCGAAACGCCTGCTCGCCCGCCGGGCTGAAGCGCAGGGCGCGGCTGTCATCCTGACGGCTGGCCCAACCCAGCGCCTCGATCCGGGACAGGATCGCCCGGCCGAAACTGCCGGCCAGGTGGGCGCGCCGTTCGCTCCAGTCCAGGCATTCGCGGCACAGCGGCGCCCGGCCCACCGACAGCGCGGCAATGTCGATGCCGAAACCGGCTGCGAACCCCCTGCCCGCCTCGGTCAGCCGCAAGGCCTCGCCCTGCCGCGCGATGATCCCCTGCACCAGCAGCGCATCGAACAGCTGGGTGCCCAGATCGCCCGCCAGATGGCTGTAGCAGACCCGGGCATGGCGCAGCGCCGGATCGGCCGGGCCGGTACGGCTGCGCAGATGCCCCGCCCCCGCCGCCACGCCCATCAACAGTTCCAGCAGCCGCCCGACCTCGTCCCCGGCAAGCGACAGGTACTTGTGCCGCCCCTGCTTCTGCTGGCGCAACAGCCCGCCCTCGGTCAGCCGGGCCAGATGGCTGCTGGCGGTCTGCGGGGTGACGCCGGCCTCGACGGCCAGTTCGGTCGCGGTCAGGGCCTTGCCGCTCATCAGCGCGGTCAGCATGTTGGCGCGGGCGGGATCGCCGATCAGCGCGGCGATGCGGGCAATGTCGGGGCCGGATTTCATAGTTCGACGCTAGCCGAAGCATTTCGGTCGCGCAACAGGCTAGATGACGGCAATCTGAGAAAGGAAATCCCGATGCTGACCTGCGTGATCCGATACGAGATCGACCCGACCCTCCCCGAGCTGTTCCATGAGTATGCGCAGAACTGGGGGCAGGCAATCCCCCGCTGCGGTGCGGACCTGATCGGCTATTTCGCCCCGCATGAAGGCTCCTCGACGCTGGCCTATGGCATGTACAACATTCCCAGCCTCGCCGAGTACGAGGCTTATCGCGCGCGGCTGAAGCTTGATCCGCTCGGCCGTCGCAACTACGATTTCGCCCGGGCCGAGGGCTTCATCCGGCGCGAGGACCGGACCTTCCTCAAGCTGGTTTCAGCCCCGCATGGAGGAGCCACATGATCGCCGTCATCTTCGAGGTCGAACCCGCCGGCGACAGCCAGCGCAGCGCCTATCTTGACATTGCCGCCGGGCTGAAACCGCTTCTGGAACAGATCGACGGCTTCATCTCGGTCGAGCGGTTCCAGAGCCTGACCAATCCCGGCAAGATGCTGTCGCTGTCGTTCTTCCGCGACGAGGCCGCCATCGCCGAATGGCGGCAGCTGTCGCGCCACCGCGCCGCGCAGGAGGCCGGGCGGGGCGGGCTGTTCGCGGATTATCACCTGCGCATCGCCCATGTTATCCGCGATTACGGGCTGAACGAGCGCGACGAGGCCCCGGCGGACAGCCGCGCGGTGAATGGCTGAGACCTAGCCCCGGTCAGGCGGGATGCACCCCGCCGCAGACCGGGCAATCCGCGCGGCGTTCGGTCTGGATCATCCGGGTCTCGCCATAAAGCCCGTCGAAGATCAGCATTCGCCCGCGCAGCCCCTGCCCCGCGCCGGTCAGGTGCTTGATCGCCTCCAGCGCCATCAGGCTGCCGACCACGCCGGGCAAGGCACCAACCACGCCGGCCTCGGCGCAGGCGGGGGCCAGACCGGCAGCGGGGGCCTCGGGGAAAAGGCAGGCGAGGCAGGGCCCGCCCCGCGCCGGGTCGTAGAGCGCCAGCTGCCCTTCCCATTGCGCGATCGCCCCGGCCAGCAGCGGCACACCGGCCGCGACGCAGGCGGCGTTGATCGCCAGACGCCCGGCAAATGTGTCGGTGCCGTCCAGCACCAGATCATGTTCGGCGATCAGCGCGGCGTCGTCAGCGGTGATGCGCCGCCGCAGCGGCGTCACCGTCACATGCGGGTTCAGCGCCCTCATCGCGGCGGCACCGGCATTGGCCTTGGACTCCCCGGTCTGGTCGCTGCGAAAGATCACCTGACGCTGCAGGTTCGACAGGCTGACCGCATCGTCATCCGCCAGCGTGATCCGCCCCACCCCCGCCGCCGCCAGATACAGCGCCGCCGGCGCGCCAAGACCGCCCGCACCGATCAGCAGAACATTGGCCCCGCGCAGCCGCATCTGCCCCGGCCCGCCGATCTCGCGCAGCACGATATGGCGGGCATAACGTTCAAGTTCGGCATCGGTGATGGCGTTCGAGGGCGGAACCGCAGTCGCCTCGGCGGACGCTGCGGCTGGTGCCGGCTCCACAATCGGCAGCGCGGCGTCGCGCAGTCGCCCGATCACCCGGCGATAGCCGATGACCAGCGCGACGGCTATTCCCGCGACGAACCAGCTGCCGAGACTTCCCCCGAGCTGGTAGGCGATCCAGTAGAGGGGCTGGCTGGAGGCGGCAAAGTAATGGATCGCCAGCACGGCCAGCCACCAGACGAGCAGCGCCCAACGCAGGGTCCGCCAGCGCAGACCCAGAACCACCCAGGCAAAGGCAAAGGCCGCCGCACTGAGGAGCAGAACGCTCATCCCCGCCCGGTCGAGCCGAAGCCCCCGCCCCCCCGTTCGGTCTCGTCCAAAACCTCGACCAGTTCGAACCGGGCCTGCGGCGCGGGCGCGACCACCATCTGCGCGATGCGATCGCCGTGGGCGATGGTGACGGGTGCCTCACCCAGATTGACGAGGATCACGCCGAGAGGCCCGCGGTAATCGCTGTCGATTGTGCCGGGCGTGTTCAAGAGCGTGATCCCCTGCTTCAGCGCCAGACCCGAGCGCGGGCGGATCTGCACCTCCCAGCCCTCGGGGATCGCCAGCCGCAGCCCGGTCGGGATCAGGCTGCGCGCACCCGGCGCGAGCTCGACCGATCCGCCGCCCAGATCGGCGCGCAGATCGGCACCCGCCGCTCCGGCGCTGGCATAGGCCGGCAGGGGCAGCGCGGGATCGGCACCCTCGATACGGGCAACGCGGATGACGGGCAGAGGATGGGATCTGTCGGACATGGCCGCTCTTCCCATGAAAAAGGCCGCGCGGCAATAACCGGCGCGGCCCCGTTCGGCTTAGTGTGAGAGATCAGCGCGGGGCGATCATCATCACCATTTGCCGGCCTTCCAGCTTGGGCATGGATTCGATCTTGCCGGTCTCTCCGACATCGTCGCGAACCCGGTTCAACAGATCCAGACCCAGATCCTGGTGGGCCATCTCGCGGCCACGGAAGCGCAGGGTGATCTTGACCTTGTCGCCTTCGCCCAGAAACTTCATGACGCTGCGCATCTTGACGTCATAGTCGTGCGTATCCGTACCGGGACGGAACTTCACTTCCTTGATGTCGATGATCTTCTGCTTCTTGCGCGCTTCGGCCTCGCGCTTCTGCTGTTCGTATTTGAACTTGCCGAGGTCCATCACCTTGCACACCGGCGGAACGGCATTGGGCGAGATCTCGACCAGGTCGAGGCCGGCCTCCTCGGCCATCCTCAAACCGACGGAGGGCGGCACGACGCCGACATTCTCTCCCTCGGGGCCAATCAGGCGAATTTCGGCGACGCGGATACGGTCGTTGACGCGGGGTCCGGTGTCGCGTTGGGGCGGCGCATTGTGCGGTCTGCGGGCTATGGCGAGAATCCTTGGATTGTGGAAGTTTGATTAACGGAAAATAGGCAAGACAACCGGGTGATTCAACCGGATTCCGGTGGCAATCGCGGCATACGGGCGGCATCCGTCAGCGAATCCTGCGGCAAGACGCGACTTTTCGGAGGCGTGCCGCTGTGCAATAGCTGGGGCAACCTGACCCTCAGCCGGAGCCCTGCCCATGCGTCGTATTCTGCCCCTCATCGTGATTCTCGCGGCGGCCTTCGCCGGCTGGCAGTGGTGGCAGGCGCGCGAGGCCGATCAGGCGGTCGTCACCGAGCCCGCCGCCCCGCCGACCGAGCCGGTGGAAACCGCCCCCGAAGCCGCCGCCGAGGTCGCCGAGGAGACGGCTGCCGAGGCGGCTGCGGCGGCAGATGTGGCCGAGGCCGATGCCGCTGACCCCAGCGCCGATACCACCGCCGCCGCCGAGGCCGCCGCGGATGCCGCAGCCGATGCCGCCGCCACCGCCAGCGATGCCGCCGCCGAGGCCACCCGCGCCGCCAACGAGGCCGGGATCGAGGCAGCCGGTGAAGCCGCGACTGAGGCCGAGGCTGCCGCCGAAGCCGCGATCGAGGCCGCCAACCGCGCCGCCGACGCGGCCGCCACCGCCGATGCCGCCGCAGCCCCCGCCGCCGAGGAAGCCGCCGCCGAAATGGCCGCCGAGGCGGCACGCGATGCCGCCAGCGCCACGGGCGATGCCGCCGATGCCGCCAGCACGGCCGGCGAGATCGAGGCGCTGTTGACCCCCGAGGGCTTCGATCTGGCCAAGGTCAACGGGCTGATCGACGGCTCGGCCCTCAGCGAGCCGCAGAAGGCGACGCTGAAACGGCTGGTGGAAAGCGCCAGCGGCAATCCCGACCTGCTGCGCTCGGCGCTGGAGCAGGTGAAGGCGATCATGCAGTGACAGACGGCGCGGCCCAGACTGCCCCGGCCCTGGCCGACTACCTTTCCGCGCGCCCGGCTGTGCTGAAGCGCGGGCCGGTGGCGATGATCCTGTTCGAGGATCTGGCGGCGGTCGGGCCGACGCTGGACCATGCGCTGGCCCGGGGTTTCCGCCTGATCCTCGCGCTGTCGCCCGAACCCCTCGCTATGCCGCCGCATCTGGCCGGCGAGGCGCGGGTGGTGAACCTGATCCACGACACCCGCCGCCCCGATGCCCATGTCCCGGCGGTCAATGCGCTGATCGAGGCGGTGCCGGCGGGGACATGGCTGCATTACGGCTTCAACGCCGAATTCCTGTTCTATCCTTTCTGCGAGACCCGCAGCGTCGGCGAACTGCTGGCCTTCCATGCCGAGGAACGGCGCGATGCCATGCTGGGCTATGTGCTGGACCTCTATGCCCCCGATCTGTCGCGCCATCCCGATGCCGTCGATCTGGATGGCGCCATGTTCGATCGCAGCGGCTATTTCGCCCTTGGCCGGAAGAAGCCCGTGGGCGATGGCTACGAGGAGCGGCAGCTGAACTTCCACGGCGGGCTGCGCTGGCGCTTCGAGGAACATATCCCCGCCGACCGCCGCCGCATCGACCGCATCGCGCTGTTCAAGGCCGCGCCGGGGCTGCGGGTAACGGGCGATCACCGCTTCAGCGTCGAGGAATACAACACCCATTCCTGCCCCTGGCATCACAGCCTGACCTGTGCCGTGGCCTCGTTCCGGGTCGCCAAGGCGCTGCTGCGCAACCCGATGTCGCGCGACCGGATCGACAGTTTCAAGTGGCGCAATTCGACCCCGTTCGACTGGCAGGGCCAGCAGCTGATGGACCTGGGGCTGATGGAACCGGGGCAATGGTTCTGAGCCTGCCCTTGCGGCGGGCTGACTGCGGGTGATAGACGAAACGTCAACGTGATATACTGACCCCATCGCAAGGAAGACCGTTCCCATGGCCATGACCCAGACCAGCTTTGACTATGATGACCTGCTGGCCTGCGCCCGCGGCGAGCTGTTCGGGCCGGGCAATGCGCAATTGCCCGAACCGCCGATGCTGATGATGGATCGCATCATCGAGATCTCGGAAGACGGTGGCGCGCATGGCAAGGGCCATGTCGTCGCCGAATTCGACATCAAGCCCGACCTGTGGTTTTTCGCGTGCCATTTTCCCGGCAACCCGATCATGCCCGGCTGCCTTGGCCTCGACGGCCTCTGGCAGCTGACCGGCTTCAACCTCGGCTGGCGCGAATGGAAGGGGCGCGGCTATGCGCTTGGCGTCGGCGAGGTCAAGCTGACCGGCATGGTTCGCCCCGACCGCAAGCTGCTGCGCTATACCGTCGATTTCACCAAGGCGGTGCAGACGCGCCGCCTGACGATGGGGGTCGCCGATGGCAAGGTCGAGGCCGATGGCGAGCTGATCTATCAAGTCAAGGACATGAAAGTCGCGCTCTCCGAGAGCTGATTTCAACCGAACGAAAGGGGTGCCCATGCGCCGCGTCGTCATCACCGGGCTGGGGATCGTCTCGCCCATCGGCAATAACGCTGCCGAAGTCACCGACAGCCTGAAGGCCGGCCGTTCCGGCATCGTCTTCGCGCCGGAATATGCCGAGCACGGCTTCCGCAGCCAGGTCCACGGCATGCCGCAGATCGTGCTGGAAGACCATATCGACAAGCGCAACATGCGCTTCATGGGTCCGGGCGCGGCCTATAACTTCCTCGCCATGGAACAGGCGATTGCCGATAGCGGGCTGGAGGAAAGCGACGTCTCGAACGAGCGCACCGGGCTGATCATGGGTTCGGGTGGACCGTCCACCTCGAATTTCTTCGACGCGCACCGCATCGTCATCGAAAAGGGCGCACCCAAGCGCATGGGTCCTTTCATGGTCACGCGCTGTATGTCCTCGACGAACTCGGCCTGCCTTGCCACCCCCTTCAAGATCAAGGGCGTGAACTATTCGATCACCTCGGCCTGCGCCACCAGTGCCCATTGCATCGGCAATGGCGTCGAGCAGATCCAGATGGGCAAGCAGGACATCGTCTTTGCCGGCGGCGGCGAGGAGCTGGACTGGACGCTCAGCTGTCTCTTCGACGCGATGGGCGCGATGTCGTCAAAATACAACGACACGCCGGAAACCGCCTCGCGCGCCTATGACGCGACCCGCGACGGTTTCGTCATCGCCGGCGGCGGCGGGGTGGTGGTGCTGGAAGAGCTTCAGCACGCGCTGGCGCGCGGCGCCAAGATCTATGCCGAAGTCACCGGCTACGGCGCGACCTCGGACGGCTATGACATGGTCGCGCCCTCGGGCGAAGGCGGCGAGCGGGCGATGCGCGTGGCGCTGTCGACCCTGCCCGAGGACCGCAAGGTCAGCTATATCAACGCCCACGGCACCTCGACCCCGGTCGGAGACCTGGGCGAGATCAAGGCCATTCGCCGCATCTGGGGCGAGGGCAGCACGCCGCCCGTCAGTTCCACCAAGTCGCTGACCGGCCATTCGCTTGGCGCGACAGGGGTGCACGAGGCGATCTATTCGCTGTTGATGCTGCAGGACGACTTCATCACCGCATCGGCCAACGTCACCACGCTGGACCCCGAGATCAATCCGAACGAGATTGCCACCACGCGGGTGGACAATGCCGGGCTGGATACCGTGTTGTCGAACAGCTTTGGTTTCGGTGGCACCAACGCCACCCTTGTGATGTCGAAATACCGGGATTGAGTGCATGGGCGATTTGCTGAACGGAAAACGCGGCCTTGTGATGGGGGTCGCGAATGACCGTTCCATCGCCTGGGGCATTGCGAGGGCGCTGGCGGACCAGGGCGCGGAACTGGCCTTTTCCTACCAAGGCGAGGCCTTTGGCCGGCGGGTCGAACCGCTGGCCGCCTCGGTCGGCTCGGATTTCCTTGTCGATGTGGACGTGACCGATGACGCCAGCCTCGACGCCGCCTTTGCCGCGATCTCCGAGCGCTGGGGCAAGCTGGACTTTCTGGTCCATGCCATCGCCTTTTCGAACAAGGACGAACTGACCGGCCGCTTCGTCAATACCAGTCGCGAGAACTTCAAGCACAGCCTTGAAATCTCGTGCTATTCGCTGATCGAGGTGGCGCGGCGCGCGCATCCGCTGATGGCGCCGGGCAGCTCGATCATCACCCTGACCTATGGCGGCTCGAACCGCGTCACCCCCTTCTACAACGTCATGGGCGTGGCCAAGGCGGCGCTGGAATCGACCGTGCGCTATCTCGCCAATGACCTTGGCACCGACGGCATCCGCGTCAACGCCATCTCGCCCGGCCCGATGAAGACGCTGGCCGGCGCGGCCATCGGCGGGGCTCGCAAGACCTATCGCCATACCGAGGCCAATGCACCCCTGCGCAGCAATGCCACGCTGGAAGCGATCGGCGGCACCGCGGTCTGGCTGACCAGCGACTGGGGCAGCTCGACCACCGGCGAGATCGTCATGGTCGATGGCGGCTATCACGTGCTGGGCATGCCGCAGAGCGAGAACCTGTGATCTGGGTCTTCGACGCCTATGGCACGCTGTTCGATGTGGACGGCGCGGCGCGGCAGGCGGCCGAGGATGACCCGACGCTGACGGCAATCTGGCCGGCTTTGTCCTTCGACTGGCGGCGCAAGCAGCTGGAATACAGCTGGATGCGCTGCGTGACCGGCGAGCACGCCGATTTCTGGCAGGTGACGTCAGACGCGCTCGATTGGGCGGCCGAGCGGCATGGCGTCAGCGACACCGCCCGGCTCTTGGACCTCTATCGCCGCCTGCCCGCCTATTCCGAGGCGGCGGAGGTGCTGGAGCGCCTGCGTCAGCGCGGCCAGACCGCGATATTTTCCAACGGCTCGCCGCAGATGCTGGAGGATGCCGTGTCCAGCGCCGGGCTGGCGCCGCATCTGGATGCGCTGCTGTCGGTGGAAAGCGCCGGACGCTTCAAGCCTGCGACCGAGGCCTATCGCGTCGTCACCGATCATTTCGGCGTGGCACCGGGGGAGATCACCTTTGTCTCGTCGAATGGCTGGGACATCTATGGCGCCGCCGCCTTCGGCTTCGACACCGCCTGGGTCAATCGTGCCGGGCTGCCGGTCGATCGCCTGCCGCACCGCCCTGCCCGAATTCTTCCCGACCTGACCGGATTGTTGTAAATGCCGCATTTCACCACCGCCGACGGCGCCCGCCTCGCCTATGCCGACGAGGGGACCGGCCTGCCCGTTCTCTGCCTTGCCGGGCTGACCCGCAACATGGGCGATTTCGACTATCTCGCCCCGCATCTGCCCGATGTCCGGCTGATCCGCATGGATTACCGCGGCCGTGGCCAGTCGGATTACACCGGCCCCGCGACCTATACCGTGCCGCAAGAGGGCAAGGACGCGCTGGCGCTGCTGGACCATCTGGGGATCGACAAGGCGGCGGTGCTGGGCACCTCGCGCGGCGGGCTGATCGGGATGCTCCTGGCCGCAGTCGCGCATGACCGGCTGCTGGGCCTCTGCCTCAACGATGTCGGCCCGGTGATCGTGCGCGTCGGGCTGGAGCGCATTTTCGACTATGTCGGGCGTAACCCGTCCGCGAAAACCTATGAGGCCGTGGCCGAGCGCATGGCCGCGCTGAACCCCGGCTTTGCCAATGTGCCCGAGGGGCGCTGGCTGTCGGACGCGCAAAAATTCTATGTCGAGACCGAGCGCGGCCTGCAGATCCGCTATGACCCGACCCTGCGCGAGGCGTTTATCGCCGCCTTCGAGGGCGAGACACCGGACCTCTGGCCGCTCTGGGAGGCGACGGCGGGCTTCCCCGTCGCGCTGATCCGGGGTGCGAATTCGGATCTGTTGTCGCGGGACGTGTTCGACGAGATGCGGCGGCGGCGGCCGGATGGCATCTACGCCGAGGTGCCGGACCGGGCGCATGTGCCGTGGCTCGACGAGGCGGAGAGTGTGGCGGCGGTCAGGGAGTGGGTTGAGAATGTGCGGGCGTAGGGTGGGGTTTCACCCCACCATGTGAGCGTCGGCCGGAATGGTGGGTTGGAAACCCACCCTACGCGGGCTGTGACGCGTCATCCACAACACATCGTGGCGTGATCCCGAATGCCAGCACCGGGCAGCCGCCGTTTCTTCCAGCATCAAGGCGATACAGCAGCTTTCTCATCCACGTCGTTGACGCGCCATATTTCTTGTACACCTCGCCTGCGCCTTCGGAGCCATCTTTGGTCAAAACCTTGCCGAGGCGCCGAAAGAAATTCGTGTCTAGTGACGAACCACGCGTGATAATAACCCCGACATCGATCGCACCGGCTTCATAGAAGGCCGAGAATGCATAGAGATCGCGATCGTAGGTCTGATCCTTGCTGTTCCACTCAAGATCTACGGCCACACGGCCATTCACGAAGTCGATGCGATGACCATCGAGAAAGCCCTCGCGAATGTAGCTGTCATAGATCTCACTCCCTTTGGGTGACTGCAGTTTGACATGCAGATCTGCCGAGATACGCATTTCACGCCATTGCGGGTCGAAAAGTGTGTCGACATACTTTGCAATCACCGACTTGCTGCCGCCAGGTGTTCGAATTTGCTGTGTCGAGATCTCAAATCGTTCAAGAACAGACACGATAGAAGCAAACTGACCGGGAAATCCGTTCTTCAGAACGCTCGCAGCGTTGCGGTAGGAATAGACCTCGAAACGATCGGTGATCGATGCCGGTATCGCGCCGCTGACCAGATCAGGATGATCGGCATTCCGACCAAAGGAAACATCATCATCCCGGCCGGAGGCCTCATCCACTTCATCGTCACCGGCCGTCATTCCGCTGCAGCCACCGTCGAGTTGAAAGAATAGGTCTTCCAAGTCGGCTTATAGCTATCGTCGGCCTGATTCCCCCATACCGTCCAACCTTTGCGTTCACCGCGTGCGAAAAGCTCAAGATACGGCCCCCAAGAACAGGACTCAATGATCTCATACTGCTCGTCAGGCTTGCGCGAATGCTCCCGCTTGCGGGTTTTCAGTAGATCACCATCGGGCTCGATAGATTCAATGAAATTGACCTGCGAACGACCAGGGGCAAGCGTTCGGGCGGCCTTCCCACGCACACCGAACAACAAGATCTCGGTGACGTTTCGGAAGTAGAAACCGACCCCGCGCCCATCTGGTCCACCATCCTTGCGAATTTTTTCCCAGATCAGGTTCGACTTATAGTTAAATCCCCAGGCCTCCATCACCTTCAGCCCGTCCGGCAGCAGCGCGTTCGGTACCCAAAGGTAGAGATGAGCCGGATCCGCAGCCAGTTCCTTCACCGGCATGGCGCAAATATCGGCGAGTGGCATCGTCGGATAGCGATTTAAACGCTTGTGCTCCGGCGCGACCTTGCCCGTCTTGTTGGTAAACTGCCAAGGGGGGTCGGCCATTATCGTCCCGAACTTCTGGCCAGCCAACTTATCAAACATTTCGCACCTTCGCTTTTTCACCCACCTTATCGGAGGTATTCGTCAAGATCACGTTAAGTTCGTGGGAGACAACACTCACCCCCAATCCCCCTCAAACTCCCGCCATTCCCGCGCGCTCATCCCGCTCTCTTCCTGCGTGACCACCTCGCCCTTCAACCGCCGCCGCAGCACCGCCGCTGCCTGCGCCGACAGGCTCACCGCCTCCATCCGGTAATCCCGGAACGCCCCGAAGGCCGCCGGGACCCAGTCGGCGACGATGGCGCACATGGCGTCGGCATAGGCGCGGATCTCGTACTGGGCGTGGGGGTCGGCGCGCAGGCGCAGGAAATGCAGCAGGTTGTGGAGATCGACCTTCCAATACCATTGCGTATAGATATTCGCCGGCAGGTTCATCCGCGCCAACTCGCGCGCCAGACCCTGCTGGGGTGTTCCATCAGGCTGGGCTTGGGACAGCATCGCCTCGTAATGGTCATAGCTGCGCATCGCGTCCTCGCGCAGCAGCGACAGGACGCGCTGCGCCTCCTCGCCCTCCAGCACCTCGCCCCGACCCTGGTTGTTCTGGCGCGACTGCGCCGCCAGCTGCTCGGGCTGGGGGATGTAGAATTCGCGGTCGAGGATCGAATAGCGCGCCGAATATTCGTTCACATTGGCGGTGCGGTGGCGGATCCATTGCCGGGCGACGAAGACCGGCAGCTTGACGTGGAACTTGGCCTCGCACATCTCGAACGGGGTCGAGTGCCAATGCCGCATCAGGTAGCGGATCAGCCCCTCGTCATTCTGCACCGACTTGGTGCCGCGGCCATAGCTGACGCGGGCCGCCTGACAGATCGCGGCATCGTCGCCCATATAGTCGACGACGCGGACGAACCCGTGGTCCAGCACCGGATGGGCGGTGTAAAGATGCGCCTCCATCCCCGGCGACACGGCGCGCAGGGTGGGTTGCGGGGTGTCGCGCAGCGCGTCGATCTCGGCCTGTTGGTCGGCACTTACCGGCGTATTCATGGTAGTCTGTCCCTTTCGATCCACATCATCTTGTGCCACCTGCGCCCGAGTCGTTCAACCGAATTGCGCCGCTTGCGAACGGTTTGCGCCCCGGCTGTCGCCGTGCCAGTCTGCGGCCCGAAACTGGCTGCATCGAAAGGCGAGGATGATGAAAATCCGCTATCTGCACACCATGGTCCGGGTGAAGGACCTCGAGGCCAGCATGGCCTTCTATCGTCTTCTGGGGCTGGAGGAGATCCGCCGCAGCGACAGCGAGAAGGGTCGCTTCACGCTGGTCTTCATGGCGCCGCCGGGCCAGCCCGATTGCCCGATCGAGCTGACCTATAACTGGGATGGCGACGAGGGTCTGCCCTCGGACAGCCGGCATTTCGGCCATCTCGCCTACCGGGTCGAAAACATCTACGCGCTGTGCCAGACGCTGATGGATGCGGGCGTGACCATCAACCGTCCGCCGCGCGACGGGCATATGGCCTTCGTGCGCAGCCCCGACAATGTCTCGATCGAGCTGTTGCAGGAAGGCGAGCATCTGGCCCCGGCGGAACCCTGGGCCAGCATGGAAAATACCGGTCACTGGTAGGGTCTACTCGGCCCCCAGAAAGGCCTTGAGCGGGTCGGCAGCGGCCATCCGCGCCACCGGCCCGTCCCAGGCAATGCGCCCGTCCTGCAACAGCGCCACCCGGTCGCCGATGGCGCGGACGGACTGCATGTCATGGGTGATGGTGATGGCCGTCGCCCCGGTCTCGGTGACGATGCCGCGGATCAACTCGTTGATGCGGCGCGCGCGGATCGGGTCCAGTCCGGTGGTCGGTTCGTCGAAGAAAATGACCTGCGGATCATCGGCAATGGCGCGGGCCAGGGCGGCGCGCTTGGCCATGCCACCCGACAGCTCGGCCGGCATCAGGTCGGCGGTTTCGGGGCCAAGGCCGACCCGGGCCAGCTTTTCCACCGCGATGGCGCGGGCGCGGGCGTCGGACATGCGCTGGCGCAGGCGGAAACCGACATTCTGCCAGACGGTCAGGCTGTCGAACAGCGCCGCGCCCTGGAACAGCATGCCGAAACCCGAGAGGAAGTCGCGCCGCCGCGCCGGGGTCAGGCGCTGGCCCTGCCACAGCACCTCGCCCGCGTCAGGCTCGACCAGCCCGAGGATGCATTTCAACAGGATCGACTTGCCGGTGCCCGACTGGCCGATGACGCAAAGGCTCTCGCCCTGCCCCACAGCCAGATCGACGCCGGCCAGAACCTGCTTCGGGCCGAAGGATTTCGTCAATCCGCGGGTTTCGATCAGTGGCCCATTCTTTGCCAGCCCGCTCATTGGAAGAACGCCCCGGTCAGCAGGAAGTTGGCGGCAAGGATGCCGACGGCGGCGGCGACCACGGCGGATTTCGTCGCCCGCCCCACGCCCGCCGCGCCGCGATCCGAGCGCATGCCGAACCAGCAGCCGCTGACCGCGACGATCAGCCCGAAGGCCGCACCCTTGATCAGGCCCGACAGCACGTCCCATTGTTCCAGATAGGCCCAGCTGTTCGAGAGATAGGCCGCCGAGGTGAAGCCAAGCGATTGCGTGCCGACGATCCAACCGCCCATGATGCCGATGATATCGCCCACGCCGACAAGCAGCGGCACGGTCAGAAACCCGGCCCAGAGGCGCGGCGTGACCAGCCAGCGCATCGGATCTGTGGACAGCGTCACCAGCGCGTCGATCTGCTCGGTCACTTTCATCGTGCCGATCTCGGCGGCGATGGAGCTGGCGACGCGGGCGGCGACCATCAGCCCGCCCAGCACCGGCCCAAGCTCGCGCACCATGCCGATGGCAACGATGGCCGGAACCACGTCACCGGCCTGGAAACGCGCCCCGCCGGAATGGATCTGCAGGGCCAGCGCCGCGCCGGTGAACAGTGCGGTCAGCCCGACGACCGGCAGCGACAGCCAGCCGATCTGTATGAATTGCGCGAGCAGCGCGCGACCGTGGAAGGGGTGCAGGCCGAACAGCCCCCGCCCGGTGAACAGCGCCACCGCGCCGATGCCCCGCGTCAGCCGCAGCGCCAGCCGGCCCAGCCATCGGACAGGTTTCACAGATAGGCCCGTTCGTAGCGCCGGCCGAGGGAGGTCAGGATCTCGTAACCGATGGTGCCCGCGCGCTCGGCCAGCGCATCGACGGGTTGCGCCGGGCAGATGATGTCCAGCGCGGGCGGCACCTTGGCCAGCCCGGTCACGTCGACGGTGATCAGGTCCATCGAGACGCGCCCGACGATCGGGCAGGCGGTGCCGGCGGCATAGAGGTTCGCGCCCTTCCCCGACATCGCCCGGTGCAAGCCATCGGCATAGCCGGCAGCGACGGTGGCGATGCGGCGGGGGCTGTCGGCCACCCATGCGGCGCCGTAGCCCACGAACTCGCCCGGGGCCACGTCGCGGGTCTGGATCACCGGCAGCGACAGGCGGATGACCTGCCGCGCCTCGGCAAAGGGCAGCCCGCCATAAAGACCGACGCCGGGCCGGGTCAGGTCGAAATGATAGTCCGGTCCCAGAAGGATACCCCCGGTCGCGGCCAGCGAGCGCGGGACATTGCAGCCCTCGGTCATCTCGCGGAAGGTGGCCAGTTGCATGGCATTGGCGGGATGGTCCGGCTCATCGGCGCAGGCCAGATGCGAGATGATCAGCGCCGGCCCCTCGGCCAGCGCCTCGTCGCGGATCGCGGCCCATTGCGCCGGCTCCATCCCCAGCCGGTTCATGCCGGTGTCCAGCTGGATGGCGAAGGGCTGGCCCGGGCGCAGGCTGCGGTCGCGGAAATATTGCTGCGGGCTGTTCAGGACCGGCACCAGACCATCCAGATCGGCGCCCTCCATATGCCCCGAGAGGACGAAGATGCGCGCGTCATCGGCCAGGTGCGGGCGGATCGCCTGCCCCTCGCCGGCCAGCGCGACAAAGAAATCCCGCGCCCCTGCCCCGTACAGTGCCGGCGCCACCCGCTCGGCCCCCAGCCCATAGGCATTGGCCTTGACCACCGCCCCCGCACGCGCCTTGCCCGAGCGGTCGGACAGCGCCAGCCAATTGGCCCTGATGGCCCCAAGTTCGATCTGCAATACCATGCCTATCGCTTGCCCGCGCCCCTGCCCCTCGTCAAGAGTGGATCAACCGCGACCGGGTGGCGCAGGTCATTTGCAATTTCGCAATTTGCATCATGAACCCGCGACAGATTTTGCAAATTTTCTGCATTTCGCTTTCCTCTCGCGCGTCCCCGCCTTAATTTCCGGCAACTTTACCGGGAGAGGCAGCCATGAAAGACATTCTGGGTGAGCTTGAGCGCCGTCGCGATCAGGCCCGGCTTGGAGGCGGTCAGCGCCGCATCGACGCACAACATGCCCGCGGCAAGCTGACCGCGCGCGAGCGCATCGACCTGTTGCTGGACGAGGGCAGCTTCGAGGAATTCGACATGTTCGTCGCCCATCGCTCGACCGATTTCGGCATGGAGGCCGATCGCCCCTATGGCGATGGCGTGGTCACTGGCTGGGGCACGATCAACGGACGCATGGTCTATGTGTTCTCGCAGGACTTCACCGTCTTCGGCGGCTCGCTGTCGGAAACCCATGCGCAGAAGATCTGCAAGATCATGGACATGGCGATGCAGAACGGCGCACCGGTCATCGGCATCAACGATTCGGGCGGCGCGCGGATCCAGGAGGGCGTGGCCAGCCTTGCCGGCTATGCCGACGTGTTCCAGCGCAACATCATGGCCTCGGGCGTGATCCCGCAGATCAGCCTGATCATGGGCCCCTGCGCCGGTGGCGCGGTCTATTCGCCGGCCATGACCGACTTCATCTTCATGGTGAAGGACACCAGCTACATGTTCGTCACCGGCCCCGATGTCGTGAAGACCGTGACCAACGAGGTGGTGACGGCTGAACAATTGGGTGGCGCCTCGACCCATACCAAGAAAAGCTCGGTCGCCGATGGCGCCTTTGAAAACGACGTGGAGGCGCTGTCCGAGATTCGCCGGCTGTTCGATTTCCTGCCGCTGTCGAACCGCGACAAGGCCCCGACCCGGCCCTTCTTCGACGATCCGGCCCGGATCGAGGACAGTCTGGATACGCTGATCCCCGACAACCCGAACCAGCCCTATGACATGAAAGAGCTGATCCTGAAGGTCGCCGACGAGGGCGATTTCTACGAGATCCAGAAAGACTACGCTGCCAATATCATCACCGGCTTCATCCGCATCGAGGGCCAGACGGTCGGGGTCGTCGCCAACCAGCCGATGGTGCTGGCCGGCTGCCTCGACATCGACAGCTCGCGCAAGGCCGCGCGTTTCGTGCGCTTCTGCGACGCCTTCGAGATCCCGATCCTGACCTTTGTCGACGTGCCGGGCTTCCTGCCGGGGACGACGCAGGAATATGGCGGCGTCATCAAGCACGGCGCGAAACTGCTGTTCGCCTATGGCGAGGCGACGGTGCCGAAGGTCACGGTCATCACCCGCAAGGCCTATGGCGGCGCCTATGACGTCATGGCCTCGAAGCATCTGCGCGGCGATTTCAACTATGCCTGGCCCACCGCCGAGATCGCGGTGATGGGGGCGAAGGGCGCGGTCGAGATCCTGTATCGCAGCGAGCTGGGCGATGCCGAGAAGATCGCGGCGCGGACCAAGGATTACGAAGACCGCTTTGCCAATCCCTTCGTCGCCGCCGAGAAAGGCTTCATCGACGAGGTGATCCAGCCGCATTCGACCCGTCGGCGCGTGGCCCGGGCCTTCGCCAGCCTGCGCAACAAGAAGCTGACGAACCCGTGGAAAAAACACGACAACATTCCGCTGTAAGGTCGCCCAGAATGACGCATTTGCACGAATCCGTGAATGATGCAGCGCCGCCACAGGGCGGTTGGCATCTGTCGCGGCACCAGCCTGGAAACTGTTTCGGCGCGAGTCCCGTGACTAAGGTGGATTGTCCGGCGCGTGAAGACGCCGGTGTCAACCCGAGCAGTCGGGCCGTGCGCGGCCCGCGAAACAGGAGCTTGCAGATATGTCGAAGAAACTCGCCTTTGCCCTCGTGCTGGTCGGCGTCCTTGCTGCCTGCGCGCAGCAGCAGCCCGATGTCGTCGTCACCGACCCGATGGTCCCGGTCAGTCAGGAGCCGGTCTACCAGGGCAAATACGGCAACTGACGCCCGTCTGCGCGGGTGGCCCTGCCGCCCGCGCAACCCGCAGGCCGCCCGCACGGGGGGCGCGTCATGCTGAAGCATCGCGGCTTTCCCGGCCGTCTTCCCGGTTCGGACTTCCAGTTCACCATCCGCCGCGCCGTCAACAAGAAGGGCGCGACGCCGATCGTCCGGCGCGAGCGATTCCGCGATCGCCGGGCTCACGACCGCGCCGCCGACGAGGGATTTCTTGCGGCGCTGATCGAGCATTTCGGAGGTGAAGAGTTTCAACGCGGAAACCTCGATGCCGGTCGCCTCTCCTGGCTGATCGGGCGCGAGGTTGTTGCAGTTGGGCAACTCGACCCGACCGATTACGAGCAATTGCTGCGGGTCGATCTGGCTGCAGCCGAGGCCTCTTTTCCCCAATTGTTCAAGCAGGTTGGCGATGATGCCGACGGCGAGGACGAGGATTGGGACGAAGATCAAGAGGATCGTGACTGATGCGCGATTTGCCGCCCATGAAGGTCGCGTCACATGCTTGTCAGTTTGACGGCCCTCTGTTGCGTGCAATATTCAGCGCAAATCTACAACCGACCCCCAAGCGGGTCTCAACTACAGGCGAAGACCAATGCAAATCTCGACCCTTTTCCGCCCTGCGGGCGCCCTCGTCGTCGCGGCCACTCTGGCGGCCTGCGCCCCCGGCTACCAGACCGGCCTGTCGCCCGACGCGCAGCGCGCTGCTGGCGGTGCTGTCGCCGGTGCCGTCATCGCCAAGGCGCTTGACGAAGACATCGCGACCGGCGCGGCTCTGGGTGGTGCAGCCGGTGCGCTGTGCGACGACGCCGGCGTCTGCCAGCCTCGCTACTGATCAACGCAACCGTGAACCCGCGTCGCCGGAACCAACGGGCGTCGCGGGGGTTGCAGTTCGGTCAATACGGGGCGGTTCAGTTCCGTCCTTCGAGCAAACTGAAGGATCACATCCATGCGTAAACCCGCAATGTTCGCAGCCATTGCCGCGCTCGGCTTTGCCGTCGCCGGCTGCACCCAGGGGATCAACCCGACCGACACCGACCGCGCCATCATCGGCGCCGCTGTCGGCGCGACCGCTGCCCATGTCGGCGGCCGCAAGGAAAGCGACTACTACAAGGCTGCTGCCATCGGCGCTGCCGGCGGTGCGCTTTGCGACGACGTTCGCCTCTGCCAGTAACAGCCTGATCCTGCGCGGCCAGCCGGCCGCCGCAGTATCCCCGACCCTTGACGCCGTTCCCGCCTTGCGCGGGGGCGGCGTTTTTCGTTTTCCGTCTCAAGACAAGCCGCAGGGACAGCCATGTTCAAGAAAATCCTGATCGCCAACCGGGGCGAGATCGCCTGCCGGGTCATCAAGACCGCCCGCAAGATGGGCATCAAGACCGTGGCCGTCTATTCCGACGCCGACCGCAACGCGCTGCATGTGAAGATGGCCGACGAGGCCGTCCATATCGGCCCGCCGCCGGCCAACCAGTCCTATATCGTGATCGACAGGATCATGGAGGCGATCCGCCAGACCGGCGCCGAGGCGGTGCATCCGGGTTATGGCTTCCTGTCCGAGAACATGAAATTCGCCGAGGCGCTGGAAGCCGCCGGCGTCGCCTTCATCGGCCCGCCCTCGCCCGCCATCGAGGCGATGGGCGACAAGATCACCTCGAAGAAGATCGCGCAGGAGGCCGGCGTCTCGACCGTGCCCGGCTACATGGGTCTGATCGCCGATGCCGACGAGGCGGTGAAGATCTCGAACCAGATCGGCTACCCGGTGATGATCAAGGCCTCGGCCGGCGGCGGCGGCAAGGGCATGCGCATCGCCTGGAGCGACCAGGAGGCGCGCGAGGGGTTTGAAAGCTCGAAGAACGAGGCGGCCAACAGTTTTGGCGATGACCGCATCTTCATCGAGAAATTCGTGACCCAGCCCCGCCATATCGAGATCCAGGTTCTGGCCGACAAGCATGGCAACGCGGTCTACCTGCACGAGCGTGAATGCTCGATCCAGCGCCGCAACCAGAAGGTCATCGAAGAGGCCCCTTCGCCCTTCCTCGACGAGGCCACCCGCAAGGCCATGGGCGAGCAGGCCGTGGCCCTGGCGAAAGCCGTGGGCTATTCCAGCGCCGGGACGGTGGAATTCATCGTCGATGGCGAGAAGAACTTCTACTTCCTCGAGATGAACACCCGGTTGCAGGTGGAACATCCGGTCACTGAACTGATCACCGGCGTCGACCTGGTCGAACAGATGATCCGCGTGGCGGATGGCGAGACCCTGCCCTTCACCCAGGCCGATCTGAAGATCAACGGTTGGGCGATGGAAAGCCGGCTCTATGCCGAGGACCCCTATCGCGGCTTCCTGCCCTCGATCGGCCGCCTGTCGCGCTATCGCCCGCCGGTCGAGATCGCGGCCGGTCCGCTGAAGGCCACCGGCAACTGGGTGAACGACAGCGACGGCCGCGACAGCGCGGTGGCGGTCAGGAACGATACCGGCGTCTACGAGGGCGGCGAGATCAGCATGTTCTATGACCCGATGATCGCCAAGCTCTGCACCTGGGCACCGACGCGCGGCGAGGCGATCGAGGCGATGCGCGTGGCGCTGGACACCTTCGAGGTCGAGGGCATCGGTCACAACCTGCCGTTCCTCTCGGCGGTGATGGACCATCCGAAATTCGTCGCCGGCGACATGACCACGGCCTTTATCGCCGAGGAATATCCCGAGGGCTTCCAGGGCGTCGAACCGGGACCCGAGGACATCGCCCGCATCGCCGCCGCCGCCGCCGCCATGCACCGCGTGGCCGAGATCCGGCGCACCCGGATCACCGGGCGGCTCGGCAATCACGAGCGCCGGGTGGGCAAGCATTGGGTGGTCTTCATCGGCAATCACGACATCCCGGTCGAGATCGAGGCCGACCGCGACGGCTCGACCGTCACCATCGACGGCCGCGCCATGCGGGTCGAAAGCGACTGGCTGCCCGGCCAGTCCCTCGCCCGGCTGGTGGTCGATGGCAAGCCGCTGGTGCTGAAGGTCGACCGCATCCCCGCCGGCTATCGCCTGCGCACGCGCGGCGCGGATCTCAAGGCCTATATCCGCCGCCCGAACGCTGCCGCCATGGCCCGGCTGATGCCGGTGAAGGAGGCCCCCGATACCTCGAAATTCCTGCTCTGCCCGATGCCGGGCCTGATCGTGAAGATCAACGTCGCTGCCGGCGACGAGGTGCAGGAGGGTCAGGCGCTGGCCACGGTCGAGGCGATGAAGATGGAAAACATCCTGCGCGCCGAAAGGAAGGGCGTGGTGAAATCAATCAGTGCCGAGCCGGGGCAAAGCCTCAAGGTCGATGATGTGATCATGGAGTTCGAATAGGCCCTTGGACTGGCAGGCGCTCCTTCTGAACGACCGGGTTGTCGCATCCCTCGTCACCGCCATTGTCGGCGGTGGCGTGGTCGCGGCCGGGTGGTTCTGGACGCATTGGCTGTCGCGCATCCGCGACCGCTCGCTGCGGTGGGAGCGGATCAGCGACATCCAGCGCGCCCTGCTGGCCGAGATCCGGGCCCATGTCGTGGCGCTCGAGGCGCAGCAGGATGCGGGTGGTCTCGCGGCGCTGGACTTCATTTCCGACGAAGACTACCTGCCTATCCTTCCCCATGAGGCGAATGACCGGATTTTTCTCGCGCTGGTCGAGGATGTGCACATGCTGCCGGAATGGGCGATCGATCCGGTGGTGCGCTATTACCGGCTGCTGTCGGTGCGCTCGGCATTGGCGCAGGATATCCGCAACAATGCCAAGGACTATCCCGAACGGGCGGCGCTGATGTTCAGCGACTATATCGAGATCAACGAGGAAACGCGGGATACCGGGCTGGAGGCAATGGAAATCCTGACGGCCAGCCTGAAGGGCGGACCCAATCCGAAAAAAAGTCAGGCCGAGGTGGAAACGCTGCTGGCCGAGCGCATGGCTGTCGCGCGCCGTGAATTGACGGCAAACCTGCCGGCGGAACTGGAGCGGCTCCGGTCTGGTTTCAATACGCGATTCTCGGGCCGGAGCGGCCAGTGATGGGGGTCAGTCCAATCGCACTGGTAATCTCATTCGCGCGGCGGCGCGCTGGCTTGGCGGCCGGTTTCGCGCGCTCGGCGGCTTCGCGTTCCTCGCGGAACTCGCGCAGCACCCGCGACCGCAGGTTTTGCGGGGTCGGTTTCTCGACTGCCGAATTCGTCATCGCGCCATCCTCCGTCGCGGCGGAACGGTCCGCCGTCACCAACAATATAGGTCAGGTCGCGCAGTTCCACAATATTTCGCGTCGCACCCCAGCACTGCCCCCGATGCGCACCGCAGGGCTAGGGCAGCACCCCCGCCCGGCCGATCTCCTGCCGGCGCAGCGGGAACTTGTCGATGGCCCGGCCGATCTCGCGCCCGCTCCAGGGCAGCGGCTTGCGCAGCTTGACCTGACCGTCCTTGTCCATGAGGACCAGCGAAAAACCGCGTGGATGCAGGGTGTTGCGCCACACAGTTCGGGCATCGGGTGCGGTATCGGTGATCACCACCACGTCCCGCTCGGCCAAGAGGGCGGCGCGGGCGGTGATGGCATTCATCTGCTCGACAAAGGCCGGGTCCTGCGGCGTGTCGGCAAAGACCACGACCGGGCGGCGCTGCCACAGGAATTCTTCCGGCGTGGCTTGCGCGGCATCCATGATCACCAGTTCGGGCGCCACGGGCTCAGCCACCACCTCGGGCGCCGGTTCGGGCTGGGCCTCAGGCTGGGCCTCGGGCGCAACCTCCGCAGCCTCGGGCAAGGCACCGGATTTCCCCGGCCCCATCGCGGCCAGAAGCATCACCATCAGTACGGGTCTCAGATTCATCGGCACCTCTTTCCCTTGGAATATAGGGCAGACGGGCCGGGACGAAAGGACGGATAAGACATGACCGACGACACGAAACCGACACTGGCCGACTGGCAGGCGCTGGCGGCGAAGGAATTGAAGGGTCAATCGCCCGACAGCCTGAACTGGGACACGCTGGAAGGCATCACCGTCAAGCCGCTTTACACGGCCGAGGATACCGACGGGCTGGCGCATATGAACAGCCTGCCCGGCATCGCCCCCTTCACCCGCGGCCCGCGCGCGACCATGTATGCCGGCCGGCCCTGGACCATCCGGCAATATGCCGGCTTCTCGACTGCCGAGGAATCGAACGCCTTCTATCGCCGGAACCTCGCCGCCGGGCAGCAGGGCGTTTCTGTGGCCTTCGATCTCGCCACCCATCGCGGCTATGACAGCGACCACCCGCGCGTCGAGGGCGATGTGGGCAAGGCCGGCGTGGCCATCGATTCCGTCGAGGACATGAAGATCCTCTTCGACGGCATCCCGCTGGACAAGGTCTCGGTCTCGATGACCATGAACGGCGCGGTGATCCCGATCCTCGCCAGCTTCATCGTCGCGGGCGAGGAACAGGGCCACTCCCGCGCCGTGCTGTCGGGCACCATCCAGAACGACATCCTGAAAGAGTTCATGGTGCGGAATACCTATGTCTATCCGCCCGAACCCTCGATGCGGATCATCGCCGACATCATCGAATACACCTCGAACGAGATGCCCAGGTTCAACTCGATCTCGATTTCCGGCTATCACATGCAGGAAGCCGGGGCGAACCTGGTGCAGGAACTGGCCTATACGCTGGCCGACGGGCGCGAATATGTGCGCGCGGCCATCGCGGCGGGCATGGATGTCGATGTCTTTGCCGGGCGACTCAGCTTCTTCTTCGCCATCGGCATGAACTTCTTCATGGAGATCGCGAAACTCCGCGCCGCGCGGATGCTGTGGCACCGGATCATGTCGGAATTCGGCGCGAAGAAGCAAAGCTCGCTGATGCTGCGCACCCATTGCCAGACCTCGGGCGTCAGCCTGCAGGAGCAGGACCCCTATAACAACGTCATCCGCACGGCCTACGAGGCCATGTCGGCGGCGCTTGGCGGCACCCAGTCACTGCACACCAATGCGCTGGATGAAGCCATCGCGCTCCCCACCGATTTCTCGGCCCGGATCGCGCGGAACACCCAGCTGATCCTGCAAGAGGAAACCGGCATCACCCATGTCGTCGATCCGCTGGCCGGGTCCTATTACATCGAAAGCCTGACGGCGGAACTGGCCGAGAAGGCCTGGGCGCTGATCGAGGAGGTCGAGGAGATGGGCGGCATGACCAAGGCCGTCGCCTCGGGCATGCCCAAGCTCAGGATCGAGGAATCGGCCGCCCGTCGGCAGGCGATGATCGATCGCGGGCAAGAGGTCATCGTCGGCGTCAACAAGTATCGCAAGGACAAGGAAGACCTGCTCGACATCCTCGACATCGACAACATGGCCGTGCGCGACGCCCAGATCGCCCGGCTGAAGACGATCCGCGCCAGCCGCGACGAGGCCGCCTGCCAGGCCGCGCTCGAGGAGCTTACCCGCCGCGCCAAGGATGGCGGCAACCTGCTGGAGGCGGCGGTCGAGGCCGCCCGCGCCCGTGCATCAGTCGGAGAGATCAGCATGGCTATGGAAAAGATCTTCGGTCGCCACCGCGCCGAGGTGAAGACGCTGGCCGGTGTCTATGGCGCCGCCTATGAGGGCGACGAGGGCTTTGCCGCCATCCAGCGCGACGTGGAAAAATTCGCCGAAGAGGAAGGCCGCCGCCCGCGCATGCTGGTGGTGAAGATGGGTCAAGACGGCCATGATCGCGGCGCCAAGGTGATCGCCACCGCCTTTGCCGATATCGGCTTCGACGTGGATGTCGGCCCGCTGTTCCAGACCCCGGACGAGGCGGCACAGGATGCCATCGACAATGACGTGCATGTCATCGGCATCTCGTCGCAGGCCGCCGGCCACAAGACGCTGGCGCCGAAGCTGATCGAGGCACTGAAGGCGCAGGGCGCGGGCGAGATCCTGGTGATCTGCGGCGGCGTCATCCCGCAGCAGGACTACGACTTCCTGAAAGCGGCGGGCGTCAAGGCGATCTTCGGCCCGGGCACCAATATCCCCGCCGCCGCCGCCGATATCCTTCAGCTGATCCGTCAGGCCCGCGCGGCCTGATCCGCGACATCGCCCCCCTTCCTTCTCGCGGAAATATCCTCGGGGGGTGAATTGGCCGAAGGCCAAGAGGGGGGCAGACAGCCCCCCTTTTCTGTGCCTAGATCAGGCCCATGACCATACCCCGCGCCCCCGACCGCCTGTCCGACGAGATGGCCACCGCCATCGGCCATGCCGTTTCCGCCTTCGGTTTCCTCGAGGAAGCCCTGAAGCGCGCCATCTTCTCGCTGACCCGCAAGGACCTTGGCGAGGAGGTCAGTGAAAAGGCGATGCAGAAATGGCTGCGCCGGATGGAGGATATCGCAGATGACACGCTTGGCACGCTGATCGACAGCTTCCTCGCCGCGCTGCGCAATGGCCGGATGGCAGAGCGGCAGGAGCTGGCCGGGGTGCTGGCCGATATCCGGATGAAGCGCAACCTGCTCTGCCATGCCTCGTGGCGGCGCGGGAAGGAACCGGGACAATGGCATCCGACCTTCATCAACACACGCGGCGAAAGCTTTCCCGACGACATGGGCGTCGAAGAGGTGATGGCGGTGCACGCCATGACGCTGAAAACCGCGCGGCGGGTGGTTGGCATCATGCGGGCCACCGGGATCGATGGCGAATGGCTGGGCTGGGATGATGTCGAGGCGTGAGGGCAAACCGGGCTGGCCCCTGTCCGCGGATTACCCGCCGGTCTGGACGCTGGGGTTTGCCGTCGCCATCTGGCTCATCGGTCACGCCCTGCGCTCGGGTGCCTCACTATTTGTCGCACTCGGCTGGCTTCTGGTGCTGGCGGCCTTCGCGCTGATGCTCTGGGCGGTGATGCATTTCCGCCGCGCGAACACCACCGTCAACCCGCATGGCCAACCCGCGCGGCTGATCACCGGCGGGCCGTTCCGGTTCTCGCGCAACCCGATCTATCTCGGCGATGCCCTGCTGCTCGTCGGCCTCTGCCTTGCCTTCCGCGCTTTGCCCGCGCTGGTCCTGATCCCGCTCTTCGTCTGGATCATCAACCGCCGCTTCATCGGGCCGGAAGAGGCGCGGCTGACGGCGGCCTTTCCACAGGGCTACCCCGAATATGCAAGCCGCACCCGCCGTTGGCTCTGACCCCGCGCTTTCGCGCGTTGCAACGCGCCCTCGTCCGCGCTAACACCCTGCCGATACGGGAAGAAGAGGGACATCATGTCAGCGCCCCTACGCCTTGGCATTGCCGGGCTCGGCACGGTCGGGATCGGTGTGGTCAAGATCGTGCAGAAACATGTCGATCTGCTGGCCGCGCGTTCGGGCCGCCCGATCGCCATCACCGCCGTCTCGGCCCGCGACCGGATGAAGAACCGCGATGCCGACCTGTCGGCGATCAGCTGGGTCGATGATCCGATGGCGCTGGCCGTGCGCGATGACGTGGATGTCTATGTCGAGCTGATCGGCGGCGATGCCGGCATCGCCAAGGACAGCATCGAGGCCGCCTTGCGCGCCGGCAAGGATGTGGTCACGGCGAACAAGGCGCTTCTGGCGGTGCATGGTCAGGAACTGGCGTCGCTGGCCGAAAGCCTTGGCCGGGTGATCCGCTTCGAAGCGGCGGTGGCGGGCGGCATCCCGGTCATCAAGACGATGACGGAATCGCTGGCGGGCAATGGCATCACCCGCGTCATGGGGGTGATGAACGGCACCTGCAATTACATCCTGACGCGGATGGAAAGTGCCGGCCTGCCCTATGACACGGTGTTCGAGGAGGCGCGGCAGCTGGGCTATCTCGAGGCCGATCCGACGCTGGACGTGGGCGGCATCGATGCCAGCCACAAGCTCGCCATCCTCTCGGCCATCGCCTTCGGCACCAAGGTCGATTTCGACGGCGTCGAGATCGAGGGGATCGAGCGGGTCAGCATCGACGATATCCGCCGCGCCCATGACATGGGCTACAAGATCAAGCTTCTGGGCGTGGCGCAGATGACCGCGCGCGGGCTGGAACAGCGCATGTCGCCCTGCCTCGTGCCCGCCGACAGCCCGCTGGGGCAGCTGCATGGCGGCACCAACATGGTGGTGATCGAGGGCGACAGCGTCGGCCAGATCGTGCTGCGCGGTGCCGGGGCCGGCGAAGGCCCGACGGCCAGTGCCGTCATGTCCGACATCGTCGAGATCGCCCGTGGCGTGCGCCTGCCGGTCTTCGGCCAGCCGGCGGACAGCCTGCGAAACGCCCAGCCCGCCCGCACCGCCGTTCCGGCCGCCTATTACATGCGGATGGAATTGCAGGACAAACCCGGCGCGCTGGCCAAGGTGGCCTCGGTCCTGGGCGATGCCGGCATCTCGATCGACCGGATGCGGCAATATGGTCATGGCGAGGATGACCGGGTGCCGGTGCTGATCGTCACCCACAAGACCACGCCCGAGGCCATCGACCACGCCATCGAGGCCCTGCCCCGCACCGGCGTCTTGTCGGGCGAGCCGGTGGAACTCCGGATCGAGGAAGTCTGAGAGCGGCGCCCGCGCTCAGCGGGCGCCCTCCACCCCCTCAGCGCCAGCCCATCTCGGGCGCCACATGGGTCAGGATGCTTTCGATGACATGGGCGTTGTACTCGACGCCCAGCATGTTCGGCACCGTCAGCAGAAGCGTATCGGCCTCGGCAATCGCCTCGTCCTCTTTCAGCTGCGTCACCAGACGGTCGGGCGTATCGGCATAGCCGCGACCGAAGATGGCGCGGAAATCGTCGATCTGGCCGATCTGGTCGCTCTCTTTCCCGCCCCGGCCGAAATACATCCGGTCCTGATCGTTCATCAGCGCAAAGATCGAGCGGCTGACCGAAACCCTCGGCTCGCGCGCGTGCCCGGCCGCTTTCCACGCCTCGCGGAACTTGCGGATCTGCGTGGCCTGCTGGATGTGGAAAGGCTCGCCCGTCTCGTCGTTCTTCAGGGTCGAGCTTTGCAGGTTCATCCCCATTTCCGCCGCCCAGACCGCCGTAGCGTCCGAGGCCGCGCCCCACCAGATCCGCTCGCGCAACCCTTCGGAATGCGGTTCCAGCCGCAGAAGCCCCGGCGGGTTCGGGAACATCGGCCGGGGGCTCGGCTCGGCAAAGCCCTGGCCCTCGAGCAGGTTCAGAAATACCTCGGCATGGCGCCGCGCCATCGCCGAGCCATCCTCGCCCTCGCCCGGCTGATAGCCGAAATGCCGCCAGCCATCGACCACCTGCTCGGGCGAACCACGGCTGATCCCCAGTTGCAGCCGCCCGCCCGAGATCAGGTCCGCCGAACCGGCATCCTCGACCATGTAGAGCGGGTTCTCATAGCGCATGTCGATGACGCCGGTGCCGATCTCGATGGTCTTGGTGCGCGCGCCCACCGCCGCCAGCAGCGGGAAGGGCGAGGCGAGTTGCCGGGCGAAATGGTGGACGCGGAAATAGGCGCCATCAAGGCCCAGTTCCTCGGCGGCGACCGCCAGTTCGATCGATTGCTGCAACACATCGGCAGCAGTCCGCACCTGCGAGCCGCGATCCGGCGACCAATGGCCAAAGGAGAGGAAACCCAGTTTTTTCATGACCCTATGCTCCGCTTGCAGGGTGGCCATATGCCACCCGCTTTGCCCCTATCTGGGATCAGAAGTGCAGCCTGTGCAAGTGGCGGCGGCCCTGCAGGGATGCGCAGGGCCTGTGCGGCGCTATTTCCAGCGGCGATGGATCCAGAACCACTGATCCATGTGCCGCCGGACCAGTTGCTCCAGATCGTCGTTCAGCGCCTGCATCATCACTGCCGGCTCGTCGGGCTGCAACGGCGCGCCGACATGAACCTTGAAGGACAGCCCGTCCGGCTGGCGGATGCCGGCGATATGGACGACCAGCGCGTCATTGCGGATCGCCAGTTCCGCCGGCGTCAGCACGGTCTTGGTCGGCAGGTCGAAAAAGCGCAGCTCCGCCCCGTCGCGCTGATACTGGTCAAAGCCAAGCGCCATCCAGCCGCCACCGCGCAGGAAGCGCAGCATGGCGGTCAACCCGGCGCGGCCGCGCGGAAAGATCGGCTCGGCAATGGCGCGCATGGCCGGGATGTAATGGGCGTTGAACGCCTGGTTGTTCATCGGGCGATAGAGCGCCCCCACCGGCCAGCCCCGCGCCGCCAGCGCCGCGCGCATGGCGTCGTAATTGCCGAAATGGGCGCAGGCGAGGATCACCGGACGGTTGGTCTTGAACGCGGCCTCCAGCGCCGGGACGCCCGGCCCCTCCATCGGGTTGCTGTCGCGGATGCGGTCGGTAAATTCGCTGCCCGAATAGATCTCGGCCAGCGAGCGGCCGGCATTGTCCGGCACCGCCCGGACCAGCGCCTCGACCTCGTCGGATGAAAGGTCCGGCCGGGCCAGCGCCAGATTGTCGCGGATGCGCTTGCGCCAGCCGGCGACCGGGGCCAGCAGGCGCGAGAAGAACCAGCCCACCGTCGGGATACGGCGGTCATAGGGCAGCAGCCGGGCGATCCCCATGACCGCGAGAAAGGCCCCATTGGCCAGCCGGTCGCGCAGGTCTGGCTTCTCCTCGGTCTCGTCGCTCATTCACGCCTTCCGGGTTGCGGCCTTCGCCAAAGCCGCCTCGCGCGACCAGACATAGATGCCGGCGGCCACGATAATCGCGGCGCCGAGGATGGTCCAGCCATCGGGGATCTGGCCAAAGAACAGCGCCCCCCAGACCCCGGCCCAGATCAGCCCGGTATAGCCGAAGGGCGCGATGGCACCGGCCTCGGCCAGGGCAAAGGCGCGGATCAGCATGGCCTGGCTGCCCGCCCCCAGCACCCCGATCAGCAGAAAGGCCCAGAGATGTTCCATCTGGATCGGCTGCCAGAAGAAGGGCACGGCGATGCTGGCGATCAGCGTGCCGAAAACCGTCGACCACAACAGCGAGGTGGCGGTGGAATCGCCCCGGACCACGCGGGTCAGCAAGGCGCCTGCGGCATAGGTGAAGGCGCCGATCAGCGGCAGGATCGCGGCGGGCTGGAACACGCCCATGCCGGGCCGGATGATGATCAGCGCGCCGGCCAGCGCAGCGGCGATGCCAAGCGCGCGACGGATGCCGATGCTTTCGCCCAGGAACAGCGCCGCGCCAAGGGTGATCAGCACCGGGTTGATGTCCATGATCGCGGTGGCCTCGGCCAGCCCGATATATTGCAGAGAGGAAAAGAACAGCCCGACCGAACCGATCTGGGTCAGGCAGCGCAGGAACTGCACCCCCGGCCGGCGCGTGCGCATCAGCGTCGGGATGCGGACGTGGAAGATCGCCACCAGCAGAACCATGTTGCCGGCGAAGCGCGCCCAGACCACCTGTGCGGGATGATAGAATTGCGTCAGGTATTTTGCGGTGGCGTCCATCAGCGTGAAGCTGAAGATCGCCGCCAGAAGCAGCAGGATGCCGGCGGACTGGTCACTGCCCGGCCGCCGCAGCCCCCGCATCATTCCGCCCGGGCAGGGATCATCGGATGAAGAGGAAAGGGCTTCTTCTTCATCCAGATATCCCCGCCGGAGGCGGAACCGCGTCTCACAGAAGCGCCTTGGCCTTTTCGACCACGGCCTCGGCGGTAATGCCGAATTCCTCGTAGAGCTCGGGCGCCGGGGCCGAAGCGCCGAAGCCCATCATGCCGACGAAATCCGACTTTTCCTCGCGCCCGCGCTCGCCCAGCAGCAGCCAGTCCCAGGGCTGGCGCACGGCGGCCTCGATGGCGATGCGGACGGTGCCGGCGGGCAGCACGTCGCTGCGATAGGCGGCGTCCTGTTCGCGGAAGAGCTCCATCGACGGCACCGAGACGACGCTCGTGGGCGTGCCTTCGGCTTCCAGCACCTCACGCGCAGCGACGGCGATCTCGACCTCGGACCCGGTGGCCATCAGCACCACCGCAGGCGTGCCGCCCGAGGCGGCGCGCAGCACATAGGCGCCCTTGGCCGAGAGGTTCCCGGCGGAAGGTTCGACCCGCAGCTCCGGCAGGTTCTGGCGCGACAGGGCCATGACCGTCGGGCGGCTCATCTGCGACAGCGCGATCTCCCAAGCCTCGGCGGTTTCCACCTGGTCGCAGGGACGCAGCACCAGCGTGTTCGGCGTGGCGCGCGAAATCGCCAGATGCTCGACCGGCTGGTGGGTCGGGCCGTCTTCGCCCAGACCGATGCTGTCATGGGTCATGACATAAACAACCGGCAGGCCCATCAGCGCCGACAGGCGCATGGCGCCGCGGGCGTAATCGGTGAAGGTCATGAAGGTGCCGCCATAGGGGCGGAAGCCGCCATGCAGCCACAGCCCGTTCATCGCCGCCGCCATGCCATGCTCGCGGATGCCATAGTTCAGGTAACGGCCCTTGCGGTCCTCGGGCGAGAAGATGCCCAGATCCTTGGTGAAGGTGTTGTTCGAACCGGTCAGGTCGGCCGACCCGCCGAAGTTTTCCGGCATCACCGGGTTCAGCACTTCCAGCGTGTTCTCGCTGGCCTTCCGGGTGGCGATCTTCGGCTTGGCGGCAACCGCCTGATCCTTCAGCGCGGTGATCGTCGGCGCCAGGTGCGGGTTCACGTCGCCGTTGATGCGGCGGGCGAATTCGCTGCGGGCGTCGGCGGCCAGCGCGTCGACGCGGGCGTTCCAGCCGGCGCGGGCCTCGGCGCCACGGGCACCGATGGCGCGCCAGTCAGCGGCGATGTCGTCGGGGATGATGAAGGGACCATGTTCCCAACCGATGGCAACGCGCGCAGCCTCAATCTCCTCGGCCCCCAGCGGCGAGCCGTGGACCTTGTGGCTGTCGGCCTTGTTCGGCGCGCCGAAGCCGATGATGGTCTTGCACGAGACCAGCACCGGGCGGCCGTCCTCCTGCTGCGCTGCGGTCAGGGCGCGGTCGATATCGGCGGCGTCATGGCCGTCGCATTCCAGCACCCGCCAGCCCGAGGCGGCAAAGCGCGCCAGCTGGTCGGTCTTGTCCGAAATGGTGACGCGACCGTCGATGGTGATGTTGTTATTGTCCCAGAGCACGATCAGCCGGCCCAGTTGCTGACGCCCGGCCAGACCGATCGCCTCCTGGCTGATTCCCTCCATCAGGCAGCCGTCGCCGGCGATGACCCAGGTGCGGTGGTCGCACAGGTCCGCACCGAATTCCGCCCGCATCGCCTCTTCCGCGACGGCGAAACCGACCGAGGTGGCGATGCCCTGACCCAGCGGGCCGGTCGTCGTCTCGATGCCCTCGGCATGGCCGTATTCCGGGTGGCCGGCGGTGATCGCGTGCAGCTGGCGGAAGTTGCGGATCTGCTCCATCGTCATCTGCTCGTAACCGGTCAGGTGCAGCAGCGCGTAAAGCAGCATCGAGCCATGGCCCGCCGACAGGATGAAGCGGTCGCGGTCGAACCAGTTGGGCGCCGAGGCGTCGAATTTCAGGTGCTTCTGGAACAGCACGGTGGCCACGTCGGCCATGCCCATCGGCATCCCCGGATGTCCGGAATTCGCGGCCTGCACCGCATCCATGGCCAGGACGCGGATGGCGCTGGCCAGTTTCCAATGGGCGGGGTCGGCCTTGCGGCGGGCTTCGATGTCCATGTCGGTCCTCTGCGGCTGAAACTGACGGCGTGTCGCTTTGCCGCCCTGATAGGCAGGGAGCGATCCGGTTGCAAGGTGAACTGCCGTGGCCGGGCCCACGATTGGTGCCGATGATGGTCCTGCGACGCCGGACCATACGCTGTAGTCGGCACGGGTGGCGCGGAGGTCAACGGTATGGCTCCATTGCAATGTAATACGCCCATACCCGAGCCCTCGGCGCGGGAAGTTCAGCCCTCCTCGGCCTGATCATTGCCGGCCAGCGGCCTGATGCGCAGCTTGGTGATGCGGTTGTCGCGCCGGGCCACCACCTCGAAGCGATAGCCGTGGAAGGAAAAGACCTGCCCCTGTTCGGGGATCGACTGGGCCATGTGGATGACCAGCCCGGCGACGGTGTTCGCCTCGTCATCGGGCAGGTTCCAGTCCAGCTGGCGGTTCAGGTCGCGGATGGTCATGCCGCCCTCGACGGTATAGTCGCCCGCCGCATTCGGGGTCAGCGTCTGGTCGGCCTCGGTGTCGTGTTCATCGGCGATCTCGCCGACGATTTCCTCGAGGATATCCTCCAGCGTGATCAGCCCGCGCAGGCTGCCATATTCATCGACGACCAGCGCGAAATGCGTGCGTCGCTTCAGGAACTCGCGCATCTGCTCGTCCAGCGGGCTGGTCTCGGGCACGAAATAGGGCTTCATCGCCACCGACATCACGTCCAGCGTCTGCAGCGCCGCCGGGTTGCCGGTCTCGCGCACGGCGCGGTTGACCGCGCGCAAGAGGTCCTTGGCATGGATGACGCCCACGACATTCTCGCGCTCGCCCTTGAAGACCGGCAGGCGGGTATGGGGGCTGGCCAGCACCTCGCTGAGGATCTCGGCGGGGGGCGTGGCGGCATCGATCATCTCGATCTCGGATCGGTGGCGCATGATCTCCTCGACCGTGCGGTTGCCGAGATCCAGCGCGCCCAGCAGGCGGTCGCGGTCTTCCTTCTGCACCGCCCCGGTTTCCTGCCCGATGGACAAGGCGCCCGCGATCTCCTCGTGCAGCGAGAACATGTGCGAGCCGGGATCGGTGCGCTGCCCGAAGAGCCGCAGGATGCCGCGCACGATGAAGCGCACCACCGCCACCACCGGCGACAGGATCACCGTCAGCCAGCTGATCGGGCGGGCGACGTTGCTGGCGACGTTTTCGGGCGCCGAGATGGCATAGGTCTTGGGCAGCACCTCGGAAAAGATCAGCACCATGACCGTCATCACCAGCGTCGCCAGCGCGACCCCGCCCGAGCCGAAAAGCCGGGTGAAAAGCGCGGTGGCGAGACTGGCCGAAAGGATGTTGACGACGTTGTTGCCCAGCAGGATCGCGCCGATCAGCCTTTCGCTGTCCTGCGTCACGTTCAGCGCCGCCAGCGCCCCGGCATCGCCCTTGTCGGCGCGGGCGCGCAGCTTGGCGCGGCTCGAGGCGGTCAGTGCGGTCTCGGAACCCGAGAAGAAGGCGGACATCATCAACAGGACGACAATGGCGATGATCGTGGTCCAGAAGGTGACATCCATCATCGAGGAGGCGTTTTCCATGGGCTCAGTCTGTTGTCCTGTCGGGGGGTGAAACCTGCGCCGCGCCGGGCGCCTGCGCAAGGGGGTGGTGGTTCAGCACCAGATCGCGCATCCGCGCGTCGAGCACATGGGTGTAGATCTCGGTCGTGCCGAGATCCGCGTGGCCCAGCAGCGTCTGGATGGCGCGCAGATCGGCCCCGCCTTCCAAGAGGTGGGTGGCGAAGGCGTGGCGGATCACATGCGGGCTGACGCGGGCGGGATCGACCCCGGCGGCGATGGCGATTTCTCCCAGCAGCCGGCCAAAGCTCTGCCGTGGCATATGACCCTCGGCGCCGGGGGCGGGGAACAGCCAGCGCCCTCCCTTGCCGGCGACCAGCTTGCCAAGCGGGGTTGTCTCGTCGGCCCGGTCGCGGATCGCCAGCCACGCGGCCAGCGCCGCGCGGGCCTTTGGGGTCAGCGGCACCATCCGCTCGCGCCCGCCCTTGCCGCGAATGAGCAGCACCGCCGGATCACCCCGGCAGGCGCTGACCGGCAGGGCGACCAGCTCGCTGACCCGCATCCCGGTCGCATAGAGCAGTTCGATCAGGCAGGCATTGCGCGCCCGCTCGACCGGGTTGCGGCCGAGGTCGGGCGCGGCGTCCAGCATCGCCCCGACCTCGGACTGGCTCAGCGTCTTCGGCAGGCGCTGCGCCCGGCCCGGGCCGCTGATGCGGATGGCGGGATCATCCTCGCGCAGACCTTCCTCGAGCGCGAAGCGGGTGAACTGCCGGATCGAGGACAGGCGCCGGGCGCGCGTCGCCCGCGACAGGCCCTGCGCATCGCAGAAGCTCAGGTAATCCTCGATGCCTTCACGGCTGACGCCGGGCAGATCACCGCCCTGCCCCGCCAGCCATTGGGCGAAATCCGCCAGATCGCGGCCATAAGCCAGCAGCGTGTTCCGCGCCGCCCCGGCCTCGGCCGCCTGCGCGTCCAGAAAGGCCGAGATCAGGCGGTGATCGCTGCTCATGGGGCGCTCAAGCCCGGGGCGAGGGTCAGCTGCGTCTCGGCCAGATCGGCCTCGGCGGTCAGCCCCAGCGCGCGCAGCGTCGCCAGCCCGCGCGCCGCCTGCGCCCTGTCGCCATCAAGCCCCCTGTCGATCTGGGCCATCGCCACCAGCAGCGCCTCGCCCTTGCGATCGTTGCCTGCGGCCAGCGCATCGGCCTCGCCCCCCGCCAGCGCCGGATCGGCAGGCGTGGCCCTGGCCACCGCCAGCCCCTGCCATTGCCTGAGCTTGCCGGCGATCTCGCCCGCCTCGCCGGGCAGATCATCGGGCAGCCGGTCCGCGACCAGCGCGGCCAGAACATCACCCATGCCCGCGCCGGTGAACTCGGCAAAGGCCGGTGGCAGCGCGTCGGCCAGCGCGGCCTTGTCCTCGGAAGCCAGCGCCGCATCGAGCCGCTGGAAGCTGGCCACCCGTTCCCAGACCCCGCCCGAGGCGGCGGGCTTCTGTTCGTCATAGATGCCGCGCAATTGCGAGGGCGGCAGCACACCGGCGCTGGCCAGCCGTTCGGCAGCCTCGAGCCGGGCCTTCCAGCCGCCATTGGGCCTGAGGTCGGAATGGGCGAAGGCCAGCGGCAGCGGCGCGGTCGGCAGCGGTTGGCCCACGGCCTCGTGCATCCGGAAATCCAGGGGCGTCACCGGCAGCGGTGGCTCCAGCACCTGGCCGGCATCGACATAGCTGTCATCGAGATATTGCGCCAGCAGCAGCAGCCGGTCCTCGGGGATCAGCTGCAGCGCCTCGGCACCGTGGAAGGTGATTGCGGCGGCGGACCAGTCGCCGGACTGGGCGAGGCAGAAGATGCGGGCGGCAAAGCTGGGAGCGATGCCGGGCGTGTCGTTCATCACCGCGCAGGCCCGCGCCTCTTCCCCCGCCAGCAGCGCCACGTCGAACAGGCGGCGGAAGCTTTCTGGCGAGCGCAGCCCGGCGCTGGCCAGAAGCCGCGCGGCCTCGGCATTGGCGCCCATGCCCAGCAGCCGGTCGACGCGGGCGAGGAACAGCGTGCCGGGCGCGGCTTCGGCCATCGCCGAGGGCGGGGTCAGCTGCGCGGTCAGCACCCGGCGCAACAGCGTATTCATCGCCGGCAGGCGGGCGGGCGTCTCGCCGATCAGCTGCGCCAGCCGGGCCGGATCGCTGCCCGACCAGAGCGAGGCCGGCAGCCCCGCCTTGCGCGCCGATTGCGTGCCGGCGGCGTCGGGATCGGCCTCGTCCAGCCGGGTGACGGCAACCGCCCCCACCGCCCCGGTCTCGGCCACCGGCGGCAGGTCGCGCTTGGGCGGCAGCGCGTCGGCGGGCAGGCCCTGATCCGGCCGCCAGCCCGAGCTTTCGCGCGGCGGCGACTGGATCGAACCCGAGAGCCAGTCACTGGCCGACAGCGGATCCTGCGCCAGGCCCGGAGACGCGCTGACGCCAAGGGCGATCAGCGCAGGCAAAACCAGTGCGGGGATGCGCCGGGGATCAGTCACCCGGCGCCTCGCTGGTGTCTTCATTGGTGATGGCGTCTGCGGGCGCTTCCGCCGGCGCTTCCGCTGCGGGAGCCTCTGCCGGGGTCTCTGCTGCCGGGGCCGCAGGCTCGGCAGGTGCCTCTGCCGCACCCTCTGCCGGCACCGCGGGTGCCGGGGCCAGTTCGCCGCCCTGCACCGGGATGGCAGTTCGGATCTCGCGCCGCTGCGGCTCCATGTCGCCCAGATAGGCATAGCCTACCAGCGCGATGACCGCCGCCACCACCAGCACCACGAGAAACTTGATCAATCGCATCTAACTGCCCTTTCTTCGCCGGTCTCAGGCCGGTTCGGTGGAAATATATATGGCCTTTCCGGAAAGATCACGCCATTGAACGCAATCGAGCCCCAAAGGCTCAATCAAGGGGCAAGGATGGACCGGCATATCGTTCTGATCGGCATGATGGGCGCAGGCAAGACGGCTGTGGGCGGTGAATTGTCGCGCAAGCTGAAGGCCCGGTTCATCGATTCTGACCACGAGATCGAATCCGCCGCCGCCATGACCATTGCCGAGATCTTCGCCCGCGACGGCGAGGAGTTCTTTCGCGCCCGCGAATCCGAGGTGCTGCGCCGGTTGCTGGATGGCCCGCCCATGGTCATCTCGACCGGCGGCGGGGCCTGGCTGCGGGCCGAGAATCGCGAGATGATCAAGCAGAAGGGCCTGTCGGTCTGGCTGGATTGCGATCTCGAGACGCTGTGGAACCGGGTGCGGATGCGCTCGACCCGGCCGCTGCTGAAAACGCCGGACCCCAAGGGCACGCTGACGCAGATGCTGGAAACCCGGCGGCCCTATTACGCCATGGCCGAGCTGATCTATCCGGTGCATCCGGGCGATACGGTGGACCAGACCGCGACGCGGCTGCTCGGCATGATCCGCGAACACCATCCCGAGACGCTGGGGCAAGCATGACCGACGAGACCATCACCACCGTTCGCGTTCCCCTTGGCGACCGCGCCTATGACGTGTTGATCGGACAGGGGTTGATCGGTCGCGCCGGGGCGTTGATCGCGCCGTTGTTGAAGCGCCCGCGGGTGGCGATCCTGACCGACGAGACCGTGGCGGCGCTGCATCTCGCGCCGTTTCAGGCGGCGCTGAAGGCCGAGGGCATCGACAGCGCGGCGCTGGCACTGCCGGCGGGTGAGAGCACGAAAAGCTGGCCCTATCTGACGCAATCGGTCGAATGGCTCTTGGAACAGAAGGTCGAGCGGCGGGATATCGTCGTGGCGCTTGGCGGCGGTGTGATCGGCGACCTGGCTGGCTTTGCCGCCGCGATCCTGCGCCGGGGCGTCCGCTTCGTGCAGGTGCCGACCTCGCTGCTGGCGCAAGTCGACAGCAGCGTCGGCGGCAAGACCGGGATCAACAGCCCGCAGGGCAAGAACCTGATCGGCGCCTTTCACCAGCCCTCGCTGGTGCTGGCCGATATCGACGTGCTGGACACGCTGACGCCGCGCGATTTCCGCGCCGGTTATGGCGAGGTGGCGAAATACGGGCTGCTGGGCGATGCCGGTTTCTTCGACTGGCTCGAGGTGAACGGGCCGGCGCTTGCGGCCAATCCCGCGCTGCGCCAGCAGGCGGTGGCGCATTCGGTGGCGATGAAGGCCGGCATCGTCAGCCGCGACGAGACCGAACAGGGCGAACGCGCGCTGTTGAACCTTGGCCATACCTTCGGCCATGCGCTCGAATCCGCGACCGGCTATTCCGATCGCCTGCTCCATGGCGAGGGCGTGGCCATCGGCTGCGCGCTGGCCTTTGACCTCTCGGCGCGGATGGGGCTCTGCAGCCAAGAGGCGCCAAGCCGGGTGCTTGCGCATCTGCGGCAGATGGGCATGCCGGCGCGGCTGTCGGATATTCCGGGCGAGTTGCCGGATGACGAGGCGCTGATCGCGCTGATGGGGCAAGACAAGAAAGTGGTCGATGGCAAGCTGCGCTTCGTCCTCGCGCGCGGCATCGGCGAGGCTTTCGTCAGCGATGACGTGCAGGTGGAGATGCTGCGCAGTGTGCTGGCCGACGCGCGGCATTGAGGGCGCGATAGAAGCGGAACAGAGGGCAGCGGCTGCCCGCGGGTGGCCGCAACTCTGGTTGAACGATTCACTTTATGGCGCGGCCACATCGAACGGATGTTCGGCGCGGACCGTCACCGAAGCGGCCGCCCGTGGGGCGGGCAGCCGCTGCCCGGCGGGTCTGCGACCCGCGTATCGGGCGGGGTCTTCCGCTCTTACGCCGCTTTCGCCTGGTCCAGCATCCGGTCGACCATGGCATCGGCGATCTCGACCGTGGTGCGACCCTCGGCTTTCGCGCGGGCCAGCATCTCGGCGACGCGGGTGGCGATGCCGTCGAGGCGGCCACGGCGGTAATTCTCGCCGCGCTTGTGGATCTCGCTCGCCACGCTGATGATGCCGCCGGCATTCACCACGTAATCTGGCAGGTAGACGATGCCGCGCGCCTTCAGGAGATCGGCGATCTCGGGCGTGGCCAACTGGTTGTTCGCCGCGCCGCAGACCAGTTTCGCGGTCAGCGCCGGCACGGTTTCAGTATTCAGCACGGCACCAAGGGCGCAGGGGGCGAAAATGTCCATCTCCTGCCGGAAGACCTCGCCCGGCGCGATCACCTCGGCCCCCAGACGCTCGGCGGCATCGGCCAGGGTGGCGGCGTTGATGTCGGTGACGATCAGCTTGGCACCGGCGGCGTGCAGTTTCTCGGCCAGCGACAGGCCGACATGACCCAGACCCTGCACCAGAACCCGCTTGCCGGTCACGTCCTCGGTTCCCCAGACATGGGCGGCGCCGACCTTGAGGCAGCGGAACACGCCCTCGGCGGTCCAGGGCGAGGGATCGCCCGAGCCGTGATCGCCCCCGGCCAGACCGACCGCATAGGCAGTTTCCTCGGCGGCATAAGCCATGTCCTCGGTCGAGATGCCGACGTCCTCGGCGGTGTAATACTGACCGCCAAGCGCCTGCACCGCGCGGCCGAAGGCGCGCATCAGCTCGGGGGTCTTGTCGCGGCGGGCATCGCCGATGATGACCGACTTGCCGCCGCCGAGGCCCAGATCGGCCATGGCGTTCTTGTAGGTCATGCCGCGCGCCAGACGGGTCGCGTCGGTGATCGCCTCGGCATCGCTGGCATAGTTCCACATCCGGCAACCGCCGGCCGCCGGGCCAAGCGCGGTCGAGTGGATGCAGATCAGCGCGCGCAGGCCCGCATCAGCGTCCTCGGCCAGCACCAGGCGTTCGAAGCCGGGCTGTTTCAGGTCGGTCAGGTTCAGGGTCATCTTGGTCGCTCCTCCCGTTCAAGGCGCCGCTCGGGCGCCCGGTCCAGGGCAGAAATGCCGCAGTTTGAAGGCATTGCAAGCCTAGCATGTTTTGCAAAGGAAGGCCCGCGTGGCGCGATATTTTCGGTCGCGCGAAAGATTGTTGCGCGCAATTTCCGGTGCGCGGTTTCCGGCGCGCCGGGCTGATAGCGCCAACCGGGACGGCGCGGTGATTCGCGCGGGCCCGGAATGACAAACGCCGCGCCCTTGCGGGGCGCGGCGTTCCACCTGGACCTGTGGCCCGGGATCAGAACGGGATTTCGTCGTCGTAATCCGACCGGCCACCGCCGCCGCTGCTGCTGCCACCACCCGACGAGGGGCCCTGGTCATAGCCGCCGCGGTCGTCATAGCCGCCGCCGCTGCCGCCCCGGCTGCCGCCGCCATAATTGCCGCCGCCGCCACCGCCGCCTTCGCCGCGACCGTCAAGCAGCGTGAGGTTGCCCGAGAAGGGCCGCAGCACCACCTCGGTCGTATAGCGGTCCTGACCCGACTGGTCCTGCCACTTGCGGGTTTCCAGCTGGCCCTCGAGATAGACCTTGCTGCCCTTTTTCAGATACTGCTCGGCGATCCGGGCCAGCGGCTCGGAGAAGATCGCCACCGAATGCCATTGGGTGCGTTCCTGACGCTCGCCGGAATTGCGGTCCTTCCACTGTTCGGAGGTGGCGATGCGCAGGTTCACCACCTTGCCGCCGTTCTGGAACGTGCGGACTTCCGGGTCCTGACCCAGATTGCCGATCAGGATGACCTTGTTGACGCTGCCTGCCATGATTGCCTCGAATTCGCTGGATTTCGGCATGGGTCTATCGCGTTGCAGCCTAGGGCGCAAACATTTCGCTTGGGTTAATTTTGTTCGCGTAATGGTTGTATTTGGGCGAAATCTCGCCGACGCAACCGGGCGTGGAACTGGTGAAATCGGTGCTTGTGGCGTCAAAGTGCATTTGCTGTATAGTTCTGCAAAAGACTTTGAGGGCGGTGAACATGCAAATCCAGAAAATCGCACGCGGCGCTGTGGCGCTCGCTCTGGGTGCCGTGCTGGCGATGCCGGTGGCCGGATCGGCCGAGGCCGAGGGGCTGCGGCTCTCGGGCTCGTCGTCGAAATCGCGGGCAGAGCAGTTCGCGCGGCAGACCCGGCTGATGGATTCGCGGCTGGCCGGCCAGTATCAGCAATCGGCACGGCTGCAGCCGGGGGCGAACAACCGCTCGGTGGTGACGATCGAGCTGTCGCCGAACATCCCCGCCTATCGCGGCAAGCGCAGCACCTACCTGCCTCATGCCCAAGCGGCGGCGCGGAAATACGGCATCCCGGAAAACCTGTTCCTGCGGCTGGTGCAGCAGGAAAGCGGCTGGAACCACGGTGCGCGCTCGCACAAGGGCGCGATGGGGCTGGCGCAGCTGATGCCTGGCACCGCGGCCAAGCTGGGGGTGAACCCGCGCGACCCGATCCAGAACCTCGAGGGTGGCGCACGCTACCTGCGCATGATGTACAACCAGTTCGGCGACTGGCGGCTGGCGCTGGCGGCCTATAATGCCGGACCGGGCGCGGTGGCGAAATACGGCGGCATCCCGCCCTATCGCGAGACCCGCAACTACGTGCGGATCATCGCCGGCGGCTGATCCGCCACAGGCAGGAACCATGCGGGCGCCGTCGCTTGACCGGCGCCCTTTTTCATGGCACCGCCGCCATCCCTGAACTCAGAGTTTTTATGTCCGAGACTGTCTGAACCTGACCCTGCACGATGCAGGGTCGCCTTGTCCCCGGTGACGCAACCCGCGCCGCCGGACCGATGACGTTCAGACCCAGGACATTCCATGAATATCTCGAAACGGGAACAGCGCGTCTTGCACGTGCTGGCGCAGGGCGGTTGCATCCGCCATCTGCGCGAAGACGACCAGCGCCGGATCAGCGAGGTGATCTGCGTCACCCGCGACGGCGCGGTGCTGAGTGATTGCGACCTGCCCCTGTTCCGCCGCCTGCGCCAGCGCGGGCTGATCGGATCACAGGGCGGCGCGCCTTACCGCATCTCGCTGAAGGGGCGGCGCGCGGTCAGGGCGCAGCCTGACAACCGTTAGGTCGAAGAGCGAGGCTGCACGGCGCCCATGCCGTGCAGCACCTCGGGCGGGATGGCATAAAGCCGGATCACCGCCGGCCAGTCGCGCAGGCCCGCCGCCTCGCGCTGGACCATGAATTCCCACGCCCGCCGCCGGGCCATGGCAAGCCGCGCCGCGCGGTTGGTTTCATCCGCCGTTGCAAGCTCCGCCAGCGCCGCTTCAAGCCGCTTGCCGCCGGTGCCAAGCGCCGAGGCGCGTTCGGCCTGCAACTGCACCTCGAGGATGTCGCTGCCGCTCTGCTTCAGCGCGCTGGCCCATTCGATCTGCGGCAGGAATCTGGACATGGCGCCCCCGATGCGTCTTGCCGCAAGTCTATCCGGGCGCGCGCGGACCGCAACCCGCACCTGCCCCCTCGCCCGCCGTGTCCTTCGAATCAGTGCCGGCGAAAACGGCAAAGCCGCTCTCGGCATACCGTTGCATGCCAAACGCGAATTCTCCTGCGGATTTGTGATCACGACCTTTCGCCCCGTGATCACAACCTTGGCTTTCCGCCCGAATTCCCGCGCATGCGGGCGGAAAACGGTTCATCGCCCTGTCTCCTTGTGCCAGAACCGCCCGAAATCTGCTGAACCGATCAAGGGGGTCGCGATGAACATCCACGAATATCAGGCCAAGGCGCTGCTGCGTCAATTTGGGGCGCCCGTCAGTGATGGCCGCGTCGTCACCCAGGCCGATCAGGCCAAATCCGCAGCCGGCGAACTGGATGGTCCCCTCTGGGTGGTCAAGGCCCAGATCCATGCCGGCGGTCGCGGCAAGGGCCAGTTCAAGGAAAAGGAAGCCGGTGAAAAAGGCGGCGTTCGCCTGGCGAAATCGGTCAGCGAGGCCGAGGAGCTGACCCGCCAGATGCTGGGCCGCACGCTGGTCACGCATCAGACCGGCCCGTCGGGCAAGCAGGTGAACCGCATCTATATCGAAGACGGCTCGGACATCTCGCGCGAACTGTATCTGGCCCTGCTGGTTGACCGTGGCACCAGCCGCGTCAGCTTCGTCGCCTCGACCGAGGGCGGCATGGATATCGAGGAAGTCGCCGCCAAGACCCCGGAAAAGATCGTCAGCTTCAGCGTCGACCCGGCCTCGGGCCTGTCGGATTTCCACGGCCGCCGCGTGGCCTTCGCCCTGGGGCTGGAAGGCGCGCAGGTCAAGCAATGCGTGGCCCTGATCAAGACGCTCTACCGCATGTTCATCGAGAAGGACATGGAGATGCTGGAGATCAACCCGCTGATCGTCACCGAAAAGGGCGATCTGAAATGCCTCGACGCCAAGATTGGTTTTGACAACAACGCCCTCTATCGCCAGCCCGACATCATGGCGCTGCGCGACGAGACCGAGGAAGACCCGAAGGAACTGGCCGCCTCGAAGTTCGACCTGAACTACATCGCGCTGGATGGCGAGATCGGCTGCATGGTGAACGGCGCCGGTCTGGCGATGGCCACCATGGACATCATCAAGCTTTACGGTGCCGAGCCGGCGAACTTCCTCGACGTGGGCGGCGGTGCGACCAAGGAGAAGGTGACGGAAGCCTTCAAGATCATCACCTCTGACCCGAACGTCAAAGGCATCCTCGTCAACATCTTCGGCGGCATCATGCGCTGCGACATCATCGCCGAGGGCATCGTCGCCGCGGTGAAAGAGGTCGGCCTTGCGGTTCCGCTGGTCGTGCGTCTGGAAGGCACCAATGTCGAACTGGGCAAGGAAATCATCCGCAACTCGGGTCTGAACGTGATCGCCGCCGACGATCTGAAGGACGGCGCCGAGAAGATCGTCAAAGCGGTGAAAGGGTAAGAAAAATGGCCATTCTCGTCGACAAGAACACCAAAGTCATCACCCAGGGCATCACCGGCTCGCAGGGGACCTTCCACACCGAGCAGGCGATCGCTTACGGCACGCAGATGGTCGGCGGCGTGACCCCCGGCAAGGGCGGGTCCGAGCATCTGGGCCTGCCGGTCTTCAACTCGGTCCATGAGGCCGTGGCGAAAACCGGGGCCAATGCCACCGCGATCTACGTGCCGCCCCCCTTCGCAGCAGATTCGATCCTCGAGGCCATCGATGCCGAGATCCCGCTGATCGTCGCCATCACCGAGGGCATCCCGGTTCTGGACATGATGCGGGTCAAGCGCGCGCTGGAAGGCTCGTCCTCGAAGCTGATCGGGCCGAACTGCCCGGGCATCATGACGCCGGACGAGTGCAAGATCGGCATCATGCCGGGCACCATCTTCAAGCGCGGTTCGGTCGGCGTCGTGTCGCGTTCGGGCACGCTGACCTATGAGGCGGTGAAGCAGACGACCGATGTGGGCCTTGGCCAGTCCTCCGCCGTCGGCATCGGCGGCGACCCGATCAAGGGCATGGAGCATATCGACGTGCTGCGCCTGTTCCTTGACGATGACGAGACCACCTCGATCATCATGATCGGCGAGATCGGCGGTTCGGCCGAGGAAGAAGCCGCCGAATTCCTGGCCGAGCAGAAGCGCAAGGGCAAGTGGAAGCCCACCGCCGGCTTCATCGCCGGCCGTACCGCCCCTCCGGGCCGGCGCATGGGCCATGCCGGCGCCATCGTCTCGGGTGGCAAGGGCGATGCGGAAAGCAAGATCGAAGCCATGAAGAAGGCCGGCATCATCGTCGCCGACAGCCCTGCGGGTCTTGGCGAGGCGGTGCTGAAGGCGATCAAGGGTTGATGATTTGAAACCCTGCGCTCCCTGACTAAGTTGGGTCGGGGGGCGCAGTTGAGGAATGTTGGGTGCTACGGTGATGATGCAGGATCGGGCCGAACCGCGACAAGCGGCAGAGCGCAGGAACGGGATGCAGGGCCTTGCCCTGCCCGCCGCCGCCCTCGCCCTGCTGGCACTGGCCGCCTGCGGGCGTGCGCCCACCGATGACATCCTGCGCGGCGGCGTGCCGGCGATGACCAACCTGCACCAGGCCAGCAACCTTCCGCCCGAATCCGTGCGCACCGTGGCGCGGCGCGATTACGGCTGGCGGCTGATCTATCACCCGGCCCGCGCACCCGCCAATGCCGAGCAGGGCGCCGCCCGGGCGCTCTGCGGGCTGGAAAGTCGCCGCGCCGCCCGCATCGACCATATCCCGCGCATCGATCCGCTGGCCGATCCCGGCGCGCGGATCATCGACATCTACTGTGCATGAGCAAGACACCGTCCAACATGGGGGCTAGCATGAAACCGAACCTGATCGTCCGTCCGACCCGGGGGCGCATGGCGCTGACGCTTCTGGCGGCGCTGGCCCTGTCGGCCTGTGCCGTGGCCCCGATGGCGACCAATGCGCCGGTCGCGCCGCCCGTCACCTCGGCGCCGCCGCCCGCCAGCCCCTATCGCACCCTGCCCGCCCCGGCGCCCACGCGCCCGGCGGTCCCGGTGGCACCGACCACACCGGTCGCCCCGGCGACGCCGCCCGCACCGACCTATTCCGGCGGCTTCGACGGCCGCACCGGCTTGCGGCAATCCGCCATGGTCGGGCTCAGCGGCGATGCCGCCTCGGGCTATACCATGATGTACCGCCCGGCCCGGACCGAACCGGCCACCGTCGATGCCGCCGCCGGCAAGCTCTGCGGTGACGCGGGCGTGGCAAGCAGCCGCAGCAATTCCGCCGGCTCGGGCAGCGCCATGCCCGGCGTGCAGATCATGATCGTCAAATGCAACGCCGCCTGACCGCGACGTCTTCACCCCTTCCATCCATTGCGTCAGGGACGCGCTGAACATGACCGACCAACCCAAGAACGCCGATTTCCACGACTCTTCCTTCCTGCAGGGGCATAACGCCGCCTATATCGAGCAGCTTTACGGTCAATGGGCGAAGAACCCGCAGGCCGTCGATGCCGCCTGGGGCGAGTTCTTCCGCGGTCTCGGCGATGCCGGGACCGACGTGACCCGCGAGGCCTCGGGTGCCAGCTGGAAGCGCGCCGACTGGCCGCCCGCGCCCTCGGATGAACGCACTTCGGCGCTGACCGGCGAATGGCCGCAATCGACCAAGGCCGAAGCCGACGCGGCGATGAAGAAGATCGCCGCCAAGGCCGAGGAAAAGGGCGTCGCCCTTACCGATGCGCAGATGCGCCAGGCGGTGCTGGACAGCATCCGCGCGCTGATGCTGATCCGCGCCTACCGGATCCGGGGGCACCTGCACGCCTATCTCGACCCGCTGGGGATGCGCACCTATCCCGATCATGGCGAGCTGAAGCCCGAAACCTATGGCTTCGGCCCGAACGACCTCGACCGGCCGATCTTCATCGACAACGTTCTGGGGCTGGAAGTGGCCTCGATCCGCCAGATCAGCGAGCTGATGTGGCGCACCTATTGTGGCACCTTTGCGCTGCAATACATGCATATCTCGGACCCGGAAGAAGCCGCATGGCTGAAAGAGCGGATCGAGGGTTACGGCAAGGAAATCCAGTTCACCCAGGAAGGCCGCCGCGCCATCCTGAACAGCCTGGTCGAGGCCGAGGGCTTCGAGAAGTTCCTGCATGTGAAATACATGGGCACCAAGCGCTTCGGCCTTGATGGCGGCGAGGCGCTGATCCCGGCGATGGAACAGATCATCAAGCGCGGCGGCCAGCTGGGCGTGAAAGAGATCGTCATCGGCATGCCCCACCGGGGCCGGTTGTCGGTGCTCGCCAATGTGATGGAGAAGCCCTACCGCGCGATCTTCCACGAATTCCAGGGCGGCAGCTACAAGCCCGAGGACGTGGACGGTTCGGGCGACGTGAAATATCACCTCGGCGCGAGTTCCGACCGCGAGTTCGACGGCAACAATGTCCACCTGTCGCTGACCGCGAACCCCTCGCACCTCGAGGCGGTGAACCCGGTGGTGCTGGGCAAGGTCCGCGCCAAGCAGGACCAGTATAACGATCGCAATGCGCGGACCGCCGTTCTGCCGATCCTGCTGCACGGTGACGCGGCCTTTGCCGGCCAGGGCATCGTGGCGGAATGTTTGCAGCTGTCGGGCATTCGCGGCCACCGCACCGGCGGCACCATCCATATCATCGTGAACAACCAGATCGGCTTCACCACGGCGCCGCATTTCAGCCGCACCTCGCCCTATCCGACCGATATCGCGCTGATGGTCGAGGCGCCGATCTTCCACGTCAACGGCGATGACCCCGAGGCCGTGGTCCATGCCGCCCGCGTGGCGACCGAGTTCCGCCAGCGCTTCCACAAGGACGTGGTTCTGGACATCTTCTGCTATCGCCGCTTCGGTCACAACGAAGGCGACGAGCCGATGTTCACCAACCCGATGATGTACAAGCAGATCAAGGGTCACAAGACGACGCTGCAGCTTTACACCGAACGGCTGGTCAAGGACGGTCTGATCCCCGAGGGCGAGATCGAGGACATGAAGGCCGCCTTCCAGTCGCACCTGAACGAAGAGTTCGACATCGGCAAGAACTACAAGCCGAACAAGGCCGACTGGCTGGACGGCAAGTGGTCGGGCTTCGAGCGCGAGGGCGCCGAGTATTCCTCGGGCGAGACCGGCATCACCCCGCAGGTGATGACCGAGGTCGGCCATGCGCTGACCACCGCGCCCGAAAGCTTTGACCTGCACAAGACCGTGGCCCGTCTGATCGAGGCCAAGAAGCAGATGTTCGAAACCGGGACCGGCTTTGACTGGGCCACCGGCGAGGCGCTGGCCTTCGGCAGTCTGCTGGTCGAGGGCCATCCGGTCCGTCTGGCCGGTCAGGACAGCACGCGCGGCACCTTCAGCCACCGGCATTCGGCCTTCGTCAACCAGACCGACGAGGACCGCTATTACCCGCTGAACCACATCGAAAAGGGTCAGGCGCATTACGAGGTCATCGACTCGATGCTCTCGGAATACGCGGTGCTGGGCTTCGAATACGGCTATTCGCTGGCCGAGCCCAACGCGCTGACGCTGTGGGAAGCGCAGTTCGGCGACTTCGCCAATGGCGCGCAGATCATGTTCGATCAGTTCATCTCGTCCGGCGAGAAGAAATGGCTGCGCATGTCGGGCCTGGTGATGCTGCTGCCCCACGGCTTCGAGGGCCAGGGGCCGGAACATTCCAGCGCCCGCCTGGAACGCTTCCTGCAGATGTGCGCCGAGGATAACTGGATCGTTGCCAACTGCACCACGCCGGCGAACTATTTCCACATCCTGCGCCGGCAGATCCATCGCGGCTTCCGCAAGCCGCTGGTGCTGATGACGCCGAAATCGCTGCTGCGCCACCCGATGGCGATCAGCAAGGCCGAGGATTTCCAGACCGGATCGACCTTCCACCGCGTGCTGTGGGATGATGCCGAGCGCGGCAACTCGACCACCCAACTGGTCCCGGACGACGAGATCAAGCGCGTCGTGGTCTGCTCGGGCAAGGTCTATTACGACCTGCTGAAAGCCCGCGACGAGGCCGGTATCACCGATATCTACCTGCTGCGGCTGGAACAGTTCTACCCGTTCCCGGCGCAGGCGATGCAGAAGGAACTGTCGCGCTTCAAGCAGGCCGAGATCGTCTGGTGCCAGGAAGAACCGAAGAACCAGGGCGCCTGGAGCTTCGTCGAACCGAACCTCGAATGGGTGCTGGACCGCATCGGCGCCAAGCACGGCCGTCCGCGCTATGTCGGCCGCAATGCCGCGGCGTCCGTCGCCACCGGCCTCGCCTCGCGCCACAAGGCCGAGCAGGAGGCGCTGGTGAACGACGCGCTGTCGATCAACGACATCGTGGCCAACGAAGGATGAGCTGATGACAACCGAAGTCCGCGTCCCGACACTGGGAGAATCCGTCACCGAGGCCACGGTCGCCACCTGGTTCAAGAAACCCGGCGACCGGGTCGAGATCGACGAGATGCTGTGCGAGCTGGAAACCGACAAGGTGACGGTCGAGGTGCCAAGCCCCGCCGCCGGGATTCTGGCCGAGATCATCGCCGAGGAAGGCGCGACGGTCGAACCCAACGCGCTTCTGGCGCAGATCACCGAGGCGGGCGCTGCATCCAGCCCCGCCCCGGCGAAACCCGCCGCCCCCGAGAAGGCCCCCGAACCGGCCTCGGCGAAGGCCCCCGAAAAGCCCGCAGACAAGCCCAAGGAGGGGCAGACGAACATGAGCGGTAAGAACGTTGACGTGATGGTGCCCTCGCTTGGCGAAAGCGTGACCGAGGCGACCGTCGCCACCTGGTTCAAGAAGGTCGGCGATGCCGTGGCCGTGGACGAGATGCTGTGCGAGCTCGAGACCGACAAGGTCTCGGTCGAGGTTCCCAGCCCCGCCGCCGGCGTGCTGGCCGAGATCCTCGCCGAGGAAGGCGCGACCGTCGATGCCAAGGCCCGCCTGGCGATCATCAGCGAAGGCGCCAGCGCCGGTGCCGCAGCGCCCGCCGCCGCCAAGGAGCCGGAAGCCGAAGGTGACAAGGACAGCGACACCGCATCCGATGTCGGCTCGCCCGGTGCCGGTCCGGAAGAGACCAAGCCCCGCGAAGGTGCCGGTCGCACCGATGTCGAGGATGCCCCCTCGGCCAAGAAGGCCATGGCCGAATCCGGCGTCAGCCGCGATGCCGTCACCGGCACGGGTCGCGATGGCCGGGTGATGAAGGAAGACGTGGCCCGTGCCGCCGCCGCACCGGCACCTGCTGCTGCCGCCCCGGCCGCGCCGCGCTCGACCGACCAGGCCGACCGCGAGGAGCGGGTCAAGATGACGCGCCTGCGCCAGACCATCGCCCGCCGGTTGAAGGACGCCCAGAACACCGCGGCGATGCTGACGACCTATAACGAGGCCGACATGTCGGCCATCATGGCGCTGCGCAACGAGTACAAGGACGCCTTCGAGAAGAAGCACAAGGTGAAGCTCGGCTTCATGTCCTTCTTCGTGAAGGCCTGCACCCATGCGCTGGCCGAGGTGCCCGAGGTCAATGCCGAGATCGACGGCGACAGCGTGGTCTACAAGAACTACGTGAACATGGGCATTGCCGTCGGCACGCCCTCGGGTCTGGTGGTTCCGGTGGTCCGCGATGCCGACCGGAAAAGCTTTGCCGAGATCGAGAAGGAAATCGGCGAGCTGGGCATCAAGGGCCGCGACGGCAAGCTGACCATGGCCGAGATGCAGGGCGGCACCTTCACCATCTCGAACGGCGGCGTCTATGGCTCGCTGATGTCCTCGCCGATCCTGAACCCGCCGCAATCGGGCATTCTCGGGATGCACAAGATCCAGGACCGCCCAATGGCCATTGGCGGTCAGGTCGTCATCCGTCCGATGATGTATCTGGCGCTGAGCTATGACCACCGCATCGTTGACGGCAAGGGCGCAGTGACCTTCCTCGTCCGCGTGAAAGAGGCGCTGGAAGATCCGCGCCGGCTGCTGATGGACCTGTAAGCATCTGACAAGGGCGGCGACATCGCCGCCCTTTCCCTCTCGGACGAGCCAGATCATGACCGCGCGCCTCGCCTTCATTGCATCGCTGCTCATGTCGCTGATCGCGGCGGTGGGTCTGGTGCCGCTGCTTGGCCTCTTCGGCGTAGAACGGCTGCAACCCGGCGCCGCCCAGACCTTCTGGGCGCTCGTAACACTGGTGGCACTGGCTGCCGTCTTCATGCTGCTGGACGAGATCGGGCCAGCCCCGAGCTGCCCATGGTGTAGCCGGATCGCCCGCGCCCTCGGTTATGCCTTGATCATTTGGGGCGCGCTGCTCTTCATTTCCGTCATCTTCATCATGCCGACCGGGGCAGCTACCGACCTGCCACCATCGCAACTTGCGCTGGCGATCACCGCCGTGATGGATTGGCTTGCCAGCCGCTACGCAGCGCTGAAAATGCACCTGGCCGATCTGCCGGCCGAATTGCTGCTGCTGATCCCAGCTCTGATCGCCGCCGCCGCCCTTCACCGCCACCGCGCCAGCAGGGGCGCCCCCGCATGACCCGCCACTGGATCAGCGTGGTCTCGCGCGAACATGTCCTGATCGGCGTGGCGGGCGGCTTTGCGATGATGAACCACGGCAAGCTCGCGCCGCTGAAGCGACTGAGCCCCGGTGACAGCCTGACCTATTACTCGCCCAAGACCGCCTGGCCGGAGGGCGAGCCGCTGAAGGCCTTTACCGCCACCGGCACGGTCAGCGCAACGCCGCCCTACGCTTCCGAAATGCCCACCGGCGGGACAGGATACCGCATCGATATCGACTGGATGACCGCCCGCGAAACCCCTATCGTCGGGTTGACCGACCGGCTGGAATTCACCCGGGGCAACTGGGGAATGCTGGCCCGCCGGGGTTTGTTCGAAATCTCTGACGCGGATTTCCGGACCATCCGCGCCGCCATGACAGGAGACTGATCCATGCAGATGATCGCGCATTACAAGGTGAATGATTACAGCACCTTCAAGACCGCCTTCGACAATGACGCGGAAGACCGCGACACTGCCGGGCTGTCGCTGCTGCAATTGTGGCGCGAGGATAATGGCAATGCCTGGGCGCTCTATCAGGTGAACAACGCCAAGGCTGCGCGGGATTACCTGCAGGGCGCCGCCGGCGTGTTCAATAGCCAGGCCGGGGTGACTTCGGCCGATTTCCACATGGTCGAGACTGCCTGAGATGACGCCCGAACTGACGGTGCTGGCGCTTGCCGCCCTGCTTCAGGGGTTGCAGCTGGCTGCCTTCTCGGTTGCCGCCAACCGTCAGGTCGGGCCGAAAGTGACGACCGGCACCCGCGACAATGCGCCCACCCTGACTGGCACCGCCGGGCGCTTGCAGCGCGTGGTGTCGAACCATTTCGAGGGGCTGATCCTCTTCTCCATCGCCGTGGTGGTGGTCAGCTTCGGCCAGCAGGGCTCGGGCTTCACCGCCGGTTGCGCCTGGATCTACCTCGCCGCGCGCGTGCTTTACGTGCCGGCCTATGTCTTTGGCTGGGTGCCCTGGCGCTCGGCCATCTGGGGCGCCGGCTTTCTGGCCACGCTCCTGATGATCTTCGCCAGCCTGATCTAGTTCACCCTGGCGCAAATATCCTGCGGGGGTCCGGGGGCGCAAAGCCCCCGGCTCCGACACTGAAAGAAGGGACCAAACATGTATGATCTGATCGTGATCGGCGCCGGACCGGGCGGCTATGTCTGCGCCATCCGCGCCGCGCAGCTGGGCCTGAAGGTCGCCTGCGTCGAGGGCCGCGACACGCTCGGCGGCACCTGTCTCAATGTGGGCTGCATCCCGTCCAAGGCGCTGCTTCATGCCAGCCACATGCTGCACGAGACGCATGAGAATTTCGACAAGATGGGCCTGACCGGCGCCAAGGTTAAGGTCGACTGGACCAAGATGCAGGGCTACAAGGCCGACACCGTCACGACCAACACCAAGGGCATCGAGTTCCTGTTCAAGAAGAACAAGATCGACTGGCTGAAGGGCTGGGCCACCATCGAAGCCCCGGGCAAGGTCAAGGTCGGCGATACCGTCCATGAGACCAAGAACATCGTCATCGCCAGCGGCTCGGAACCGACGCCGCTGAAGGGGGTCGAGGTCGACAACGCCGCCGGCGTCATCGTCGATTCCACCGGCGCGCTGACCCTGCCGAAGATCCCGAAATCGATGATCGTCATCGGTGCCGGCGTCATCGGGCTGGAGCTTGGCTCGGTCTATGCCCGCTTGGGGGCCGAGGTCACGGTGATCGAATATCTCGACGCCATCACCCCGGGCATGGATGCCGAGATCCAGAAGCAGTTCCAGAAGACGCTGACGAAGCAGGGCTTCAAGTTCATCCTGGGTGCCGCCGTTCAGGGTGCCGAAGTGAAGAAAGGCAAGGCCGTCGTCACCTATGCGCCGAAGGCCGGCGGTGACGCGCAGGCCGCCGAAGCCGATGTGGTGCTCGTCGCCACCGGTCGCCGCGCCTTTACCGAGGGGCTGGGGCTCGACAAGGCCGGCGTCGCGGTCAGCGATCGCGGCGTGGTGCAGGTGGACAAGCACTGGCAGACCAACGTGCCGGGCATCTATGCCATCGGCGATTGCGTGCCCGGCCCGATGCTGGCGCACAAGGCCGAGGACGAAGGCATGGCCGTGGCCGAGGTCATCGCCGGCAAGGCGGGTCATGTGAACTATGACGTGATCCCCGGCGTCATCTATACCAGCCCCGAGGTCGCCAATGTCGGCCTGACCGAAGAGGCGGCGAAAGCCACCGGCCGCAAGATCAAGGTCGGCAAGTTCCCCTTCATGGGCAATGCCCGCGCCAAGGCCATGTTCATGGGCGACGGCTTCGTGAAGATCATCGCCGATGCCGAGACCGACCGGGTCCTGGGCGCGCATATCATCGGCCCGAACGCGGGCGAGATGATCCACGAGATCTGCGTGGCGATGGAATTCGGCGCCTCGGCCGAGGATATCGCCCTGACCTGCCACGCCCATCCGACGACCTCGGAAGCCGTGCGCGAGGCCGCGCTGGCCCTTGGCGGCGGCGCGATCCACGTCTGAGACAGAGGACCCGGGCCGGTGCATCTGCGCCGGCCCGATGAGGCACCTGAAGTTCTGCGGGCTGCCCTCCGCCCCTAGCACCCGCAGCCTTCGCGTGACAGAGGGCGAGCGCCTGCCCGTGGGACGGCGCTGCATGGGTTCGCCGATGCGCTTTATAGGGCCAAGTCCATCTTCTGCCTGAACTCGGGACTGACGCAGCCAAGCGCCGGCCCGCCGGGACGGGCAGGCGCTGGCCCGGGCGGGCTTCGCCCTTGTCCCCGGGCCGGGCGCGACGACGATCCGCCATGAGAGCAAACGAAAACAGCCGGCCGCAAGGCGGCCAGCTGCATGAGGCATTCGACCTGTGACGGTCGGCTCAGCCGGCCTTGGCCTGCTGCGAGGCACCGCCGTTCTGGCGACGATCCCGCAGCTCTTCCGCCACGAGGAAGGCCAGTTCCAGCGACTGGCTGGCGTTCAGGCGCGGGTCGCAGGCGGTGTGGTAACGGTCCGACAGGTCCTCGTCGGTGACGGCACGGACGCCGCCGGTGCATTCGGTCACGTCCTGGCCGGTCATCTCGAAATGCACGCCGCCGGGGACGGTGCCCTCGGCCTTGTGGATGGCGAAGAACTCGCGCACCTCGCGCAGCACCGAGTCGAAGGGCCGGGTCTTGTAGCCGGTTGCCGACTTGATGGTGTTGCCATGCATCGGGTCGCAGGACCAGACGACGTTCGCCCCCTCTTCCTGCACCGCCTTGACGAGGCGCGGCAGGTGATCGCCGACCTTGCCGGCGCCGAAGCGCGCGATCAGGGTCAGGCGCCCGGCCTCGTTTTCCGGGTTCAGCTTGGCCATCAGCACCTTCAGGTCCTCGGCAGTAGTCGTCGGGCCGGTCTTGAGACCGATCGGGTTCTGCACGCCGCGGGCGAATTCGACATGCGCGCCATCCGGCTGCCGCGTGCGGTCGCCGATCCAGATCATGTGGCCCGAACCCGCGACCGGCAGGCCGGTGGTGGAATCGGTGCGTGCCAGCGCCTCTTCGTATTCCAGAAGCAGCGACTCGTGGCTGGTGTAGAAATCGACCTGGCCCAGGTCATGCGCGGTCTCGGCGGTGACGCCGGCCGCCGCCATGAAGGCCATCGCATCGCCGATGCGGTCGGCAACCTCGCGGTATTTCGCCGCTTCCGGGCCACCGACGAAATCGGCGATCCAGCTTTGCACCCGGTGCATGTCGGCATAACCGCCGGTCGAGAAGGCGCGCAGCAGGTTCAGCGAGGCAGCCGCCTGGGTATAGGCGGCCAGCATCCGCTGCGGATCGGGAATGCGGGCCTCGGGGGTGAAGTCGAAGCCGTTGATGATGTCGCCGCGGTAGCTGGGCAGTTCCACCCCGCCCATGACCTCGGTCGGGGCCGAGCGGGGCTTGGCGAATTGACCGGCCATGCGGCCGACCTTGATGACGGGCATCTGCGCGCCCCAGGTCAGCACCACGGCCATCTGCAGCATCACCTTGAAGGTGTCGCGGATATTGTCGGCGCTGAACTCGGCAAAGCTCTCGGCGCAATCACCGCCCTGCAACAGGAAGCCCTTGCCGCGCGAGACATCGGCCAGCTGCGCCTTGAGACGGCGAACCTCGCCCGCAAAGACCAGCGGCGGGAACTTGGCCAGCTGCGCCTCGACCGCGTTCAGCGCGGCCGGATCGGTATAATCGGGCATCTGGACGCGCGGATAGGCGCGCCAGCCGGCCTTCGTCCAGCCCTGGGCTGCGGAAGCGGCGGTGCGGTTGTCCTGCGTCGTCATGGCACGATCTCCTGTTCAAATGCTGGGCTGTATATATGGCCCCTGATCGCCGAGTAAAAGCCTTGCCTCTTGCGGGCGGACCGCTTCCTGACTTAGCTGGTGTTCGATAACGACCCGAAATGCCCCAATGACGACCTCAAAACCCCGGCGCTTCACCTTCCTGCTGCTCGAACGCTTTACCATGTTGCCCTTCTCGGGGGTGATCGAGGCCCTGCGGCTGGCCAACCGCGCCGCCGGCAAGACCCTTTACGAATGGCGGCTCGTCGGGCCGCAGGGCGACGTGGCGCATTGCTCGAACGGCACCGGCATGGTGCTGGATGCGGGGCTGGAGGATCTGTCGAGTTTCGGGGAACGTGCGACGCCGCGCGGCGACCAGGTGGTGATCGTCTGCGGCGGAATCGACGTGCGGAAAGAGGCGACGAAGCCGGTGCTGAACTGGCTGAGGCGTCAGGAGCGCGGCGGGGCGATCATCGGCGCGGTCTGCACCGGCGCCTGGGTTCTGGCCGAGGCGGGTCTGCTGGACGACCGCCGCGCCACCATCCATTGGGAAAACCATGACGGTTTCGCCGAGGCCTTTCCCGATGTGGACCTCTACCGCTCGGTCTTCGTCAATGACGGCAACCGCATCACCGCCGCCGGCGGCACCTCGTCGATCGACCTGATCCTGCACCTGATTTCCGAGGATCACGGCGAGGCGCTGGTGACGCAGATCGCCGACCAGATGCTGCACACCGCCATCCGCTCGGACCAGGATGACCAGCGGCTGTCGATCCCCACCCGCATCGGCGTGCGCCATCCGCGCCTGTCCGAGGTGATCGCCCGGATGGAGGCCAATCTGGAAGAGCCGATCAGCCCGGCGAAACTGGCCGCCGATGCCGGCATGTCCACCCGGCAGCTGGAACGGTTGTTCCGCCGCTATCTGAACCGCAGCCCCAAACGCTACTACATGGAAACCCGCCTCGCCCGCGCCCGCAACCTTCTGATGCAGACGCAGATGTCGATGATCGAGGTGGCGCTGGCCTCGGGCTTTTCCAGCCCGTCGCATTTCTCGAAATGCTATCGCGCCCGCTATGGCAGCACCCCCTATCGCGAGCGCGGCACCGGCGGCGCGTGAGGCGGGGCGGTGAAGAGTTTTCACAACTTAAGCTTGCATTAACCGGCTCTTAAACATTCCTGTCTAATCCTGACGGCGAGGCGCAAGGCCGCAGAGACGGCCGCGCCCGCAAGGCCATGCCCCGGCATGGCGCGGGAGGGAGAACTCGGCCGATGGACTACGCGATTACCGTCATCACGTTGAATAGTCCGATCCCCACGGGACCAACAGGGAATGCGGCACAAACACCCTTTGGAAAATTTACACCTTATTCGGAGAGCTCGCAGAAGGGGCAATTGCTGGACTTTGCGAATGCCGAACGCGAGACCCTGCATGTCGGCGATGGTGATACGCGGTTAGACGGATATGCCGGCGCGAAATCCGCTGGTGCTGCCCCCGATCTTGATCAGGTGGTGAGCAAGGCCATTACTCTGGGTTATGGCGATAGCAGACAGGACCTGCTGGTCGGGCAGCGGATAGGTTTCGATTACTCCGCCCATATCTTCCAGATCGATCAGGGCAAGATCGTCGCAGTTTTTGAAATCGCCTTTCCGCGCATTCCGGCCGCAACCGAGGGCAGTGTCGGCACCATTGTCGGTAGCAAGTATTCGATGATGGTGATCCCGGTGCCCTATAAGACCAGCGCCGGCAATGAACTGGCACCGGTTCCGTTCGACCTCAGCAAAACCTATTACTTCGGCAACAACCTGCCCTACAGCAAGACAGACTATAGCATCGACTATTCCTTCGATTGCTTTGCCACCGGCACGCTGATCGACACCGCCACAGGGCCGCGCCCGGTCGAGACGCTGCGGGCCGGCGACCGGGTCGAGACGCGCGATCACGGGCCGCAGCCGCTGCTCTGGACCGGCAGCTGCCAGGTCGATGCCGCCCGGATGGACCTGCAGCCGAACCTGCGCCCGGTCCGCATTGCCGCCGGCGCGCTGGCCCGCGGATGCCCGGCCAGCGACCTGGTCCTGTCGCCGCAGCATCGGGTGCTGGTCCGCTCGTCCATCGCCCTGCGCATGTTCGACACGCCCGAGGTGCTGGTCGCCGTCAAGCATCTGGTCGGCCTGCCCGGGATCGAGGTGCTGGTGCCGCCCGGGGGTGTCGGCTATCACCACTTGCTGTTTGCCGGGCATGAGGTGGTCCGCTCGGACGGGGCATGGACCGAAAGCCTGTTCCTTGGCCCGCAGGCGATGAAGGGGCTGGACCCCTCGGCCCGGCGCGAGGTGATGGCGCTGTTCCCGGAACTGGCGGCGCGGGGTGCCATGCCCGAACCCGCGCGCCGGCTGCTCTGCGGGCGCGAGGGGCGCAAGCTGGCCGAGCGCCACGGCCGGAACCGCAAGCCGCTGGTCGAGCCGGTCAGCGAGGTCGCGCAGTCCCTCTTGCCGGCCTGATCCGGGCGGCATAGCGTGCCGCGCATGAGCGCATATACCATCGAACCCGCCCGCTTTCCCGAGGATGCCGAGACCGTCCGGCGCCTGTTTCGCGCCTATGCCCACTGGCTGGCGGTGGACCTGTGCTTCCAGGATTTCGAGGCCGAACTGGCCGCCCTGCCCGGCGCCTATGCCCCGCCCGGCGGCACGGTGCTACTGCTGCGCGATGCGGCGGGCGAGGCCTTGGGCTGTGTCGCCCTGCGCAAACGCGCAAATGGCGAGTGCGAGATGAAGCGGATGTATCTCGACGTCGCGGCACGCGGATCGGGTCAGGGCCGCGCCCTTGCGCAGGCGATCATCGCCACGGCCCGCGCCGCCGGCTATCGCCGCATGGTGCTGGATTCGCTCGACCGCCTCGGCTCGGCGCTCAGGCTTTACGAGAGCCTCGGCTTTCGCGAAATCGCGCCCTATTACCACAACCCCCTGCCCGGCGTGGTCTATCGCGGGCTGGATCTCTAGCGGTTCGTCGCCCGGCAGAAATGCGAAAGGCCCCGGCTCGCGCCGGGGCCTTCGCTTTGGCAAACCGCTCTCAGTTCACCGTGATCCGGCCATCCAGCACCGGCTTGAAGCCGGGGCCTTGCGCGGCCAGGTATTCGGCCAGCACATCGGCCAGGTCGGGGCCGAAATCATAGGGGTTCTGCGCCTTGGTGGCGAAGACCTCGAACCCGTCGCCGCCGCCGCGGACATAGTTGTTCGAGACCACGCCATAGACCGCCGCCGGATCGATCGGCGCCCAGGCACCTTCCTGCATCACCTGCACGTCGCTGACCCGGCTGCCCGCCGCCGCCTTGCTGTCGATGGTGTATTTCAGCCCGGCCACCTGCGCGAAGCGGCCCGCGCCTTCCTCGATCTGGCTGGCGCCGTTTTCCAGCGCGGCCACCACGTCGGCGCCGGTCAGCTGGAAGGTCGCCAGTGTGTTCTGGAAGGGCAGCACCGTCAGCACCTCGCCCATCGACACCGGCCCGGCATCGATCGAGGCGCGCAGCCCGCCGCCATTCGAGATGGCGATGCTGACGCCCTGGTCCTTCACCCGCGCCAGCATGGCTTCCGAGACGACATTGCCCATCTCGCATTCCTTGGCGCGGCAATTGGCGCGGTCGCCGTCGATCGGCGCGGCGGTCTCGGCCACCAGCTTGTTCTTCAGCTCCTCGATCGGCGCGCCCAGCTCCTTGATCCGGGCCAGGGTCGCCTCGTCCGGTGTGACCGAATTGTCCATCAGGATCGGCTCGCCCTCGACCTTGATGACCTTGCCGGAATCGTCGAAGGTCAGTTTCAGGTGTCCGAGATATTTCGAATAGGCATAGGCCTGTACCACCGGAACCTCGACACCTTCACCGCCTATCACCATGGTCGGATAGGGGCCGACGGCATTCTCCATCGTGCCAAGCGGGCTGTGCGAATGGCCCCCGACGATGGCGTCGAGGCCGGGCACGGCGGCGGCCAGTTCCTGATCGCGCTTGTAGCCCTCGTGGGTCAGGGCGATGATCTTGGTGACGCCCTGCTCGGTCAGTTCCTGCACGTCGCCCTTGATGCTTTCCACATCGTCCATGAAGATCACATTATCGCCCGGCGCGGCGATCTCGGGCGTGTCCAGCGTGGTGCCGCCGATGATGCCGATCTTCTCGCCGCCGACCTCGAGGATCGTATTGCCGGTCAGCTTGCCCTTCAGGTGCGCGTCCTGCGAGGCGTCGATATTGGCCGAGATGACCGGGAAATCCACCGCATCCATGAAGGTCGCCAGCACTTCGGGACCGTCGTCGAATTCGTGGTTGCCCACCGCCATCGCGTCATAGCCGAGCTTGTTCATGAACTCGGCGGTGTCCTTGCCCTTGTAGGTGGTATAGAACAGGCTTCCCTGGAACTGGTCGCCCGCGTCCAGAAGGATCACCGGCTCGCCCGCTTCCTCGAACTGCTTCCGAAGCTCGGCGATCTTGGTGACGAAGCGCGCGGTGCCGCCGAAGCATTCGCCCTTGCCCTCGGTCTCGGCGTCGCAGGTGCTGTCGAAGGCGTTGATCGATTCGACGCGGCTGTGGAAATCATTGGTGTGCAGGATATGCAGCACGGTCTCGGCCTGTGCCGTTCCCGCAGCCAGCGCCGCCGCCGAGGCAGCCAGAAGAAGCCGGGTTTTCATCATGATTCCTTTCGATCCCTGTTGGTCTGATGGGGACAGACTGGCGCAGCGATCCGCAGGGGTCAAACCTATTGGTCCTTTGGCGATCCAGCGCCTTGGCCCTTGACCCGAGCGCGCGGCAAGCCGCATATGCCGCCATGCTGATCTACAAGATATTCCGCCCCGCCGAATGGGCCGAGTTGCAGTCAGAGGGTGCCACCCCGGGCGCACCCGTCGACCGCGCCGATGGCTATGTGCATTTCTCGACGGCCGGGCAGGTCGCGGGCACGCTGGCCAAGCATTTCGCCGGTGAAGAGGGGCTGACCCTGCTGGCCTGCGAAACCGAGGCGCTGGCGGATGATCTGCGGTGGGAGGTGTCGCGCGGCGGGCAGGACTTCCCGCATCTTTACCGCGCGTTGCGGATGGGTGACGTGCTCTGGTCGCGTCCCATCGCCTCCGGCCCCGACGGCCACATCCTGCCGGCCCTGACATGAACATGCTGGAGAAACTGGGCGTCGCCGCGCTGCACCGGCTTGACCCCGAACAGGCGCATGACCTGTCGATCCGGGCGCTTGCCGCGGGGCTGGTGCCCCTGCCCGGCGCGCCCGTCACGTCGGACCGGCTGCGGCTGCGGCTGGCGGGGCTCGATCTGCCGAACCCGGTCGGTCTGGCCGCCGGCTATGACAAGAATGCCCGCGCCGTAGCGCCGCTGATGCGCGCGGGCTTCGGCTTCATCGAACTGGGCGCCGCAACGCCCCGGCCGCAGCCCGGCAATCCGAAACCGCGGCTCTTCCGGCTCAGCGGAGATCGCGCGATCATCAACCGCTTTGGTTTCAACAACGAGGGGGCCGAGGTCATCGCTGCGCGGCTGGCCGCGCGTCCGAAGGGCATCCCGGTCGGGTTGAACATCGGCGCCAACAAGGACAGCTCCGACAAGGCCGAGGATTTCGCCCGCGTCGTCCGCCTCGCCGGCCATGCGGCGGATTTCCTGACGGTGAATGTCAGCTCGCCCAATACCGAAAAGCTGCGCGACCTTCAGGGTCCGGCGGCCCTGGCGGCGCTGCTGCAGGGGGTGATGGAGGCGCGAAACGGGCTGACTGCCAAGCCGCCGGTTTTCATCAAGATCGCGCCGGATCTGGACGAGGCCGCGCTGGCGGATATTGCCGCCGTGGCGCGCGAAGCCGGGGTGGACGCGATCATCGCCACCAATACCACGCTGTCGCGCGATGGTTTGAGCGATCCGCAAAAGGGCGAAACCGGCGGATTGTCGGGTGCGCCGCTGTTTGATCGCTCGACGCGCGTGCTTGCGCGCCTGTCGCAGGAAACGGGTGGGAAGATTCCGCTGATCGGGGTCGGAGGCATCTCGACGACGGATCAGGCCTGGGAAAAGCTGCGCGCCGGCGCGAGCGCCGTCCAGCTTTATTCCGCCCTGATCTATCAGGGCTTTTCACTGGCGGCGCGGATCGCGGGGGAGCTGGATGAACGGCTCGCGGCGCAGCGGCTGACGCTGGCCGAATTGACCGGCAGCGGCGTCAGCGACTGGCTTCAGAAGTAGCTGGCTTCAGAAGTAATCGTCGATCCCCAGAAGCTGGTTCATCGTGCGCGAGGGATCGGTGCAGCCGGCATCGCCGATCACCCGCGCCGGCACCCCTGCGACGGTCTTGCAGCGCGGCACGCTTTGCAAGACGACCGAACCGGCGGCGATGCGGGAATGATCGCCCACGGTGATATTGCCCAGCACCTTGGCCCCGGCCCCGATCAGCACGCCCTCGCCGATCTTCGGATGGCGGTCGCCATCCTCCTTGCCCGTGCCGCCAAGCGTCACCGAATGCAGCATCGAGACATCATTGCCGACCACCGCCGTCTCGCCGATGACGATGGAGTGGGCATGGTCGATCATCACGCCGGTGCCGATCCGCGCGCCGGGATGGATGTCCACGCCAAAGCATTCCGAGCAACGCATCTGCACGAAATAAGCCATGTCCAGACGGCCCTTGCGCCACAACCAATGCGCGATCCGATAGGCCTGCAGCGCCTGGAAGCCCTTGAAGAACAGGATCGGCTGGATCAGCCGGTGGGTCGCCGGATCGCGGTCATAGACCGCCAGCAGATCGCAGCGCGCCGCATCGCCAAGCGAGGCATCGTCGGCATAGGCGGCATCGGCGATCTCGCGCAGGATCTGCTCGCTCATCTCGGCCGAGGCCAGCTTCATCGAGAAGCGATAGGCCAGCGAGGCCTCGAGGCTCGGGTGATGCAGCAACCCGGCATGGATCATCGCGCCCAGCAGCGGTTCGCCCTGCACGGCATCGCGCGCCTCGTCGCAGACCTGCGCCCAGATGGCCTCGCGCCCACGCGCCGCCGTGGTCTTGGCATTGTTCTGCATGTTCATGGCAGGCCCGCCCATTCTGTTTCAGACCCTCTATCTATACCATCCGCGTCAAGGGTTAAAGAACGGGCGGGCAGGTTCTCACTCCGGCAGGCGCAATTCCAGCCAATGCACGGCGATCTTCACCTTGCCACCAGCGAACTGGCCGTTTTCGGCAGTCAGGATCAGGTTTTCCGCCTGCCAATAGGTCATCGGCTGGCCCAGCATCCCGCGCGCCCAGCTGCCGGTTTCCTTGCCCAGACCCTGGCCGAAACGGTTCTCGGCCCCCGGCGTGCCCAGTTGCCAGCCACTCAGGTTGCCGGTCAGCGCCGCGCTGACCCGCGCCGTGGCGCCGATGACCAGGCTATGCGCCGGGATCTGGACATCACTGGTGACGCTGGCGCCCGGGGTGATCGTCACCTCGCCCTCGGCCAACCCGGCCAGCAGCCCCGCGCCGGTCAACCCCAGCGTGATCGCCCCGGGGACCCAGCCCCTACCGTCATGGATCGCCTGCAGCCCCTGGTCCGCGACGAAGGCCCGCAGCCCCGGCGCCGGTTGCCGGAACACCCAACCGCCATTCGCGCCGATGGCGATCTGTCCGGCCCGCCCCTGCCATGCCCCGCCCGCCCCCTCGGGCACCGCCCAACAGAGCCCGTCCGTGACCACATCGGGCGGCAGGCTGACGCTGGTGCTTTGCAACACCAGCCCGACCAGCCCGTCGAGCCGCATCAGCGCCTCGTTCACCGTCACATGCTTCTGCGCCTGCGCCGGCATCAGCAGCGGCAGGCCCAGTCTCGCGGTATCATTCCCCGCCATCGATCTCTCTCCTGACAAACGGCCCCGCCCCGAACTGGTCGGAGAGTTGCGCCACCTCGATGATGAAGGCACCTGCGGCGCTGGCCTGCTGCCAGATCGCCGACGGCACCTCGTATTCAGGCCGCTCGACCCGGACAGAGTGGATCACCACCCCGCGCTGCCGCAGACGCAGCAGATACTGCTCGCGGCTCTCCCCCAGCGGCACGTCCGGCCCGTCCCAGCCATCGCCGTCGATGCGGGTCCGGCGGGTCCAGTTGATACGCCGCCCCTCAAGACGCAGATGGCAGGGCGCATAGGGCCGCAGGCCGATGCCGCCGATGGTCAGCGCACCGGAGCGGTAGGCCCGGTCATCCATTGCCCGCGCCGCCGGACCGATCCGCCAGAACCGCTCCTGCCCGCGCGCGGCGGGTGGAAGACTTAACTGCGTCACAGCGCTGTTCAGCAGAACCACCGTGCAACCGGCGGGCCAGGTCTCTGGCATGACCGCCTCGGTTCCCGCCTGCCCGCGCAGCCGCTCGCTGATCTCCCAGACACCCTTGACGACGGGAACGGCGCGGGCGAATTGCAGCACCTCCCAGTGATCCGGGCGGCCATCGCCGATCGCCAGCACGTTGGCCCCGTTGAGCAGCGCCCGCTGCCCGACCGAGGCAAGCTGCCCATCCAGCAATCGCAGTCGCAGCGGCGCGCCCCGGTCGATCAGCCCCGGCCTTGCCGCAGCCAGCGGCGTTTCGGTGACGCCCATCGTCGCCGGCTGGTTCAGGGTCCGGTTCAGCGTGAACCCTCCCTCCTCCTCGACCGACAGGAAGGCCGCGACCGGGCCGGGCCAGCTCTTGGCCGCGACCGCGAGGCTGGGTGCATGCGGCACCTCGTCGCCGCGCAACAGCGGCAGGTCCATCAGGATCGGCCAGACCGGCATCGGCGGGCGATAGGCCTTGACCGAGCCGCCGGCATTGGTCGTCAGCGCGGGCAGATAGATCCCCGGCTCGACCCGGACGGCATCCACCGTTGCCGCGCCCGCCCGCTCCACCCGGTCGATCCGCCAGCGATGCGCGCGACCACCCGCGACCCGGACCCGCACCACATCGCCACCCCCCAGATGTGACAGCGAGGGCGGCAGGGCAAAGCGCGCGGCATCGCGCGCGACGCGCGATTCCGCCAGCCAGCGTTCGGCGATGGCACGCCCCTCGGCCCGGGTCAGCGACAGCGGAAACTCGCTGTCGGCAACGGCCATCGGGTCATCGCCGGGCAACATCGCCTCGGCGGTGCAGGGCGTGTAGTCCGACCCGGCCTCGATATGGGTCAGCCGGATGCGCCCGGCCAGTTCCGGCTCGGCCGCGCGCACCGCCTCGAACCCGCCGATCTCGCCGCTCAGCGCCAAGTGTTCCGGCCCAAGTTCCGCCACCGCCAGCCCGTCACGCATGACGAAGCGCAGCACGCCCTCGCGCTCGACCGCGTCGAAACCATAGGCCAGCATCAGCGGCTGCAGCGCCGCCCGCCCGGTTTCATCGCCGCCAAGGACATAGCCGCGCACGGTTCCCGACAAGCCGCTGGTATCAAACGCGGCGATCCCGGCCTCGCGGCAGATATCCCCAACGACCGAAGCCAGCGGCACCGCCCCCGCCCGCCCGTTCAGCCAGTGCCCGCGCTCCCAGGCCGGTCCATCGCTCCACAACTCGCCGCGCTGCGGGAAGGCGGGATAGGGCCGCGCATCCCAGCACCAGACATGGGCGCGCGCGGTATCCACCATGCGGCCGCGCGGCATCGCCGGGTTGTTGGCCGGGTCGGACCAATGGCCCATGACCGCCCGCAGATAGGCGGTCTGCACCGCATCATCGCGCCGCCCGTTCGAGAAATAGGGCAGCCGGCTTTCCGAACTCATCGCGTCGAGGAACTTGTTCGGCTGGTTCGTGCCCTTGTCCAGCGCCGCGCAGCCGATCTCGGTGAACCAGATCGGTTTCGAGCCCGGCACCCAGCCGGTCGCCTGCTCCTGCCGAACCCCGCCGGGGCGATTGAAATGCGGATTCCCCCACCAGCCCTGCAGATCCTTGTAGCGCCAGATCCAGTCCTCGCCATGCGCCCCGTCGCGGATCGGGCTGCGGATCTGGTCGCGGCGGTCCTGCTCGCTGGCATAGTACCAGTCATAGCCCTCGCCGCCGCAGACATTCGCGCGCAGGTAGTCCGGGTTGTCGATGCGCCGCCAGCGCGCATCCAGGTGCTCTTCCCCGTCTCGCCAGTCCGACAGCGGCATGTAATTGTCGATCCCGATGAAATCGATGTTCGGATCGGACCAGAGCGGGTCGAGATGGAACATCACCTCGCCCTCGCCCGGATGATGGCCGAAATATTCCGACCAGTCGGCAGCATAGCTGATCTTGACCCCCGGCCCGAGGATGGCCCGCACGTCACCGGCCAGCCGCTTCAACTGCGCCACCGCCGGATAGCTGCGCCCCTCGCCCCGGATCTGGGTCATGCCGATCATCTCGGACCCGATCAGGAAGGCATCGACCCCGCCCGCCAGCGCGCAGAGATGGGCATAATGCAGGATGAAGCGGCGATAGGACCATTCGTCCGGCCCGGCATAGTCAACCCCGCCATCCGCGATGGTGAAGTCCGAGGCTTCCGCCGTCCCGAAGAACGCATCCACCTCGGCCTTCGCCGCCGCCGTGCCATCGCTCGATCCCGCACGCCCCGCCGCGATGCGGGTCGTGATCCGCCCGCGCCAGGGCATGACGGGCTGTTCCCCGGCCCCATGGGGATCGGGCAGGCCGTTCCCGGCCAGCTGGTCCATCAGGATGAAGGGATAGAACATCGCCTTGCGCCCCGTTGCCGCGATGGCCTGCAGCGCCTCGATGGCCGAACGGTCGCAGGGCGTGCCGCCATAGATCGGGCGCCCCTCGACCCGCGCAACCTCCAGCGCCTCGGCGCGCGCGATGCCGCCGGCCCGCCAGGGCATCTCGGCCCCGTCAGCCCCGCGCTGCTCGACCTTCGGCTGCAGCTTGCACTGTCCGATCCGCAGATCGTCTCCGAACCAGGACACCACCAGAGACACCGAACCCACCTTCGGCAACTCGCGCCTCAGCGTCCGCAGACTGACGGCGAAATCGGTGCCGCCCGCCGGGGTGTTCACATTGACCAGCTGCTCGTCAAAGCGATCAAGGCGCCGCGACATCTCGGTCGTCGCCAGCGCATATTCTCCGGTCGCCGGGATCATCGCCACCGCGCGGACATCGCCGGCGAGGCCCGAGCCATCCCGCGCCGCCGCCGTCACCTCGAAGCTCAGCTGCGGCATCCGGTTGCCCCAGCGTTCCAGCCCCAGGTCCTCCAGCACGACATAGGCCAGCCCGCGATAGGCCGGTGCCTCCTCGCCCTCTTCCGCCGCAATGGCGCTGTCGGGCAGTTGCTCCTCGCCGCCGCGATAGACCCGCATGTTCAGCTCGCTTGCCGCGATCTCCTCGCCATCCGCCCAGACCCGGCCGACGCCGAGGATCGGCCCTTCGCACAGCGCCAGCGCGATCGACAGGCGATAGCTGATCTCGGTCACGCGCGGCTTCGGTGCCCCCTTGCCGCCGCCCTGCTCGTGCCGGATTTCCTCAAGCGGAGAGGCCCAGATGACATGGCCCCGCAGGCGCATCTGCCCCCAGACCTGCGGGATCGCGGTGCTCTCGCCCGCCGTCTGCAGGCGCAACCGGTCGATCCGCCCGGTCTCGACCACCTTCGAGCCGCCACCCAGCAGGCGCTGATCGATGGCGCGGCCCAGGGTCGCCCCGACCGCCCGCCCGATCACCGCCCCCGACAGGCCCAGGAACGCACCGCCGAAGCCGCCCCCGATCGAGGCACCCACGGCTGCAAGCACTAACGTGGCCATGCCGGCCCTCCTTCTCTCGTCGTCTCAGGGAAAGCGGAACCGCCGTACCAGCCGCGCCCGCCAGGGATCACCGAACGGGCTTTCGATCACGCCGTGGCGGTCATAGGCATGGACAAAGCGCGCGGCCCCGCCCACCGCCGTCAGGATGCCCAGATGCTTGGCAATGGCGCCCTCGCGCATCCGGAACAGCAGCACCTGCCCCGGAGCCTCGGCATCCTTCAGCGCCACCGGCTGCAAATGCCGCATCGCGCCATCGAGCAGCTTCTCCTCCCGCCCCGCCTCGCCCCAGTCGGCGGAATAGGGCGGAACCGGCTCCGGCTCGTCGCCGTGAAGCTCGCGCCAGATTCCCCGGATCAGGCCCAGGCAATCAGTGCCCGCGCCCTTGATGCTTGCCTGATGCACATAAGGCGTGCCGATCCATCCGCGCGCCAGTTGCTCGATCCGCTCACCCATCGCGATCCCCCAACGCTGCCGAGATGCTGAAATCCGGCAGATCGCCCGCGGACCGCGCATCCGGGGCGCGCTTTGACCTGTCGGGCGACATCAGCCAGTCCTCGCTCGGCAGGTGCGGGAAGCCACGGAAGTTCACGAAGTTGTCGAACTTCCCCCGGCAGGTCCCGGCGTGCTTGTCACAGCCCGCCACCAGCCGCAGCCGGTCGCCCGCCCCGGGCAGGATGCCGAAGCCCGCCCACAGATCGACCCGCCGCCTGCCCCCCGGCAGCGCGCGGTCATTCTTCACCCAGCCGCGCAGCCCCCGCGCCGGCCCGGTCAGCACCTCGACCGCCCCGCGTTCGAACCAGCCGCTGGCAAGGCTACCCGCCACCGACAGGTCAAAGCCCGCTCCCTCGGCAGCCGGCGGCGCGAGGATCTCGGCCTCGACCCGCATCCCTGCTCGGCCCAGGTCGGCGGCGCACTGGCTGTCGCCCAGCATGGCCGAACAGCGCGGATGAAAGCGCCGCCCGCGCGCCTGGTTGAGCGGCTCGGACAGTCCCCGCAACTCTGCCCGGAACGCGCCGCCGCTGCGCGACACCTCGCCCAGTGTGCCGCGAAACTGCAAACGGCGATCGGTGGGCTTCTGCCAGTCCACCTCCCACATCCGCAGTTCGGCCCCGTCCCACAGCCCGGCCATCAGATCGGCCTCGGTGATCGCGTCATCCGACAGCGCCCCCTCGGCCTCGCTGTTATCGACCGACAGGCCAGCCGCCTGAACCAGCGCCCGCGCCGACAGCCCGGTTTCGGGCCGAAAGCTGATGCCGCCGAAACTCAGCACCCCGTCATGATCGGTAAAGCCCAGAACCAGCCCGTCCCTGCGGCTGATAGCCCAGGCCCGGGCCAGCGTCGTCGTGCTCATATCCGGATCTCCACGACCGGCACCTGCGGCAGGTCGCCGGCCTGAAACGAGGCGACCGAGACCGCGATCCGGTCGGTGTCAAAGCGCACCGGCACATCGAACTCGAACCCCGCCGTCACGGCGACGCCGGGTGCCGGGGCGGTTTCGAAGGTGACGGTTCCGGTCGCATGATCGACCGAATAGCCCGCGCCCGCGAACAGCTCGACCCCGCCGATCCCTGCCCTCACGCTGTCCAAAACCGGCTTGCTGATCGGCCGCTCATAGCGCACGCCGCCCGAGACATAGGCTTTCAGCAGCTGGAACGCCCGGCGCTCGCCGTCGCCGCGCCCGATCACCTGATCATCGAACTGCGGCGCGGCGGAGGGCTTGCTGCTCTTGCAATCCGACCAGTCCTTCCAGCGAAAGCCGTGCAGCTGCCCGGCCCGTGCCTCGAAGAAGGCCAAGAGGTCCTGCACATCGTCCAGCGAGCGCAGCCCCATCCCCGCATCATAGCGGCGGCGCGAATGCGCCCAGGGCGAATTCCGCTCCTCGAAGCCGCTGGCCAGCGTCACGATCTCGGATCGCCGCTCCGGCCCCCCGACCGAGCCGAGGGACAGGCTGGCCGGAAAGCGCACCTCATGAAATGCCATTCTGCTGTCTCCTCACCCGTTCCGCTCGCCGCGCGACAAGGCCCGGCCCAGCTCGGCCGCGATCTGCGACTGACTGCGCCGGAAGCCCGCCACATCGGGCGTCGTCACGTTCATGGTGATATTGATCGCCCGGCCGCCCCCCGCTGCCGCAACCCCCAGCCGGCCATCGGCCCCGCGCCGCAGCGGCATGATCGCCTCCGGCCCCGCCTCGCCCATCAGCCCGGTCGCACCGCGCATCGGGAAAGAGGTGGGCTGGCTGACCACGCCGCCCTTGGCAAAGGGCATCACCCGCCCCTGCAGGAAGGCCCCGCCATGCGCAAAGGGCATGGCCCCTGCCATCACGCCGCCGATCCCCTGCGCCAGCGTCCCGGCCAGCGCCTGCTCGACCGGCTTCATCGCCACCGCGAAGATCGTGTTCGAGATCGTGCGTCCCAACCCGCGCAGCGTGTCCGACAGTTTCGCCCCGTCAAAGACCAGCCCCTCGAAGGCGCGGCGCAGCCCGCTGCCGATGCCGCTCGACAGCGAGCTGACCTCGCGGCTGGTGAACATCATTTCTTCGCGCAGCCGCGCCAGTTCCGCCTCGAAGGCGGCGGTCATCGCGCCGGCCCGGTCGAAATCCTCGTCCAGCCCGTCGAGCCCAACTGAAAATCCGTTGCTCTCCGTCATCAAACGCCCTCGCTTGCAGAAATCCCTGCGCCCGCCCGCTCAGTCGGGAAAGCGCGCTGCCAGTTCGGCCAGCCGGTCGCGGGTCATCGCACCGGCCCCCGCCTCGATCCCCAGCATCAGCGCCAGTTCCGCCGGGGTCAGCGCCCAGAACTCGGCCGGGCGCAGGCCCAGTCCACGCATCCCGGCCCGCATCAACCCCGGCCAGTCCAGTCCGCGTGGCCGGCCCTCGGGCGCCCCGCTCATGGCTCCAGCCGGAAGGCCCGGGCCAGCAGTTCCGCCGCCAGCCGCGCCGCCGTCATCGGCCCGCCGCCGATCTCGACGCGCTGCAGATCCTCGGCCCGACCCTGCCAGCCGGCACCGCGCAGGCCCGCGACCAGCACCGCCAGCACGTCGCGGCAGGAAAAGCGCGCCTGCTCGAACCGCTCGACCAGCGCGAACATGCTGTCGGCACCCAGCCCGGCCTCAAGCTCGGCCAGCGCCCCCAGCGTCAACCGTGCCAGATGAGCCTGCCCATCTAGCGTCACCTCGACCTCGCCGCGCATCGGGTTCGCCATCACAGCGCCACGAAGCTCAGCGCCCCGGCCGAGGCCAGCGTCAGCTCATAGGTCGCTTCGCCGTTATGGCTGCCGGCATATTCCAGGCTGGTGATCTGGAACGGTCCCTCGACGATGCCGAAATCCGGGATGATGACCTGAAAGCGCGGCACCTCGCCGTCAAAGAACACCTGCCGCGCCCGGCCATCGCTGGCCGCATCGCGAAACACGCCCGAGCCCGAGATCGAGGCGCTGCGCACCCCTGCCCCGGCCAGCAACTCGCGCCAGCCGCCCTCGCTCTCGAGGCTGGTCACATCCACCGTCTCGGCGTTGAAGGCCAGCCGCGAGGCGCGCAGCCCGCCGACCGTCTCGAAAGAGCCATCGCCGATCATGTCCATCTTGATCAGCAGGTCACGCCCGTTCTGCACTGCCATTTTCCCGTCTCCTCAACCCAGATCAATGCGCGCGCGAAAGGTCAGATCGACCCGCCGCCCCGCCCCGTTTTCCACTCGCAGCGCCCGTGCGCGCAGGAACCACAGCCCCGCCAGATGCCCCCGTTCAAGGTCCAGCCGGGATGTCTCCAGCGCCTCGGCCACGGCCCCTGCCACCGCCTTCACCTCGCGGAACCCACCGCTCCCCTCCGCCCCCGACAGCACCGAGACGATGAAATCATGGCGCGAGCCGCGCCCGGTCATGTCGCCCGCATCGCGCGCCTCGTCCGGCCCCAGCGCCACATAGGTCCCGCCCGGCGCCTCGACCGGCATGGCGTCGAAGATCGCGTCGCCCACCAGCCCGGCCAGCGCCGGATCGGCACGCAGCTGCCGATAGACCGCCGCCTGCAGGGCCGCCCCTGCCGCATAGCTCATGTCCGTTTCTCCTCTCGGGCAAAGCAGGTGAGATAGCGGCCATCGCCATCGCGCTCGGCCACCGCATCGATGCGGAAGAGCCGCAGCCCCATCCGCAGCCGCTGCTCGGGCCTTGGCCGGCGCGGATCGCCCTCGGGCGCCCCCCGCGTCACGATCCGCCAGGTGACGACGCTTTGTGCCCCGGCCTGCCCCGAGCGTTCGGCCCCGCTGACGGCGCTCAAGCCCGCCCACAGCTGGCCGACCACCTGCCAGTGGGTGCGATACCCGCCCGCGCCATCGCCCTGCCGCTCGGGCGTCTCGAGGATCATCGGCACGTTCAGCCTTGGCTCGGCCATCACCGACCCTCCCGAACCGCGCCGCGACCGGCCAGCGTGCGAACCGCCCGCCAGCGCTCGATCAGCGCGCTGACGCCAAAGGGCAGCGCCGATTTCGCCGCGCCCGAACTGCGATCCTCATAGAATTGCGCCGCCAGCATCAGCACCGCCTGCGCCAGATCCGCCGGCACCTTGTCCCAGCTGTCGCCGAACCCCGCCGTGAACGTCACCGCGACCGAGCCGAGCCGTGGCACATGCGGCAGGATCACCCCCGCCGGCAGGATCATCGGCCGCTGCAGGTCGCCGATCAGCCGCCAGCTTTCCGCCGGCAATTCCGTGACCGTGCCCTGCCCGTCCTCGATCTCGATCCGCTCGACCGCGATCACCGGGGCCAGCGGCAGGGTCTGTCCCAGCCGGTCGCGCCAGTCATCCAGCCGCATCACGAAGCGCCGGGTCAGCAGCACCTTGCCGGTGCGCCCCTCGATCGTCGCGATGGCGGCGCGCAGGAACCCCGCCAGCGCCGCGCTCTCCGCCTCGTCATCGACCAGCCCAAATCCCGAACCCAGCCGCAGATGCGCGCGCAGCCGGGCGACCGGCAGCGCCTCCGCCGTTGGCGCCGTTTCTTCGATCAGCAACATCTCCCGAACCTTCCCTGCTGCCATTCCGCCAGAAATTCACTGCGCCGCTCCATCCCAAGGGACAGGGCGGCGCAGGCCGGGGGTCGCGCCCGCGCACCTGGCTTCAGCGCGCGCGGACAGTTGTGCCGGTCAGCCCGGCGCGTGCTGCGCGGCCCCCTTTCGCCCGATCCCCGATCAGACGAATTTCATCAGCTTCACGGCACGGAAATCGGTGACGCCGCCGCCGACGCGCTTGGTGGCATAGAACAGCACATGCGGCTTGGCGCTGAACGGATCGCGCAGCACCCGCAGGTCCGGACGCTCCACCACGGTATAGGCGGCGCGGAAATCGCCAAAGGCGATCGAGAGCGACTCGATGTCCAGGTCGGGCATGTCCTCGCTGACCAGCACCGGATAGCCCAGCAGTTGCGCCGGCTGACCGGCCGCCAGCCCGTCCGCCCAGATGAACCGGCCCTCGGCATCCTTCAGCTTGCGCACCGCCGCCGCCGTTTTCGAGTTCATCAGGAAGCTGGCATTGGCGCGGTATTCCGCGCCCAGCGCATAGACCAGGTCGATCAGCGCGTCCGCGGGATCGACCGGGGCGAAATCGCCCAGATTGCCGGTGCCGACCGTGCCGATCTGGCCTTCGCCCTCGCTGCCCGCCTCGGCGGTGGGATAGGACAGGATGCCCCGCGGCTTGCCCGCACCATCGCCGGTGATGAAGGCCGCCGCCTCGGCCCGGGCGAACTTGTCGGCGATGCGCTCGGCCAGCCAGCTTTCCACGTCAAAGGCCGCATCATCCAGCAGCCGCTGGCTGGCCTTGGGCATGGCCGACAGCTCGTGCACCGGGATCGAGATACGCTCGATGCCCCCCCCGCCGGTCTCGGCCGCCTGGGTCTCGCTGGCCCAGCCTGCCCCCAGCTCGCCCTTGTCGACCAGCACCTCGTAACTGGCGCTCTCGACCGTCACCACATTGGCCAGCTTGCGCAGCGAGGCACCCGAGCGCAGCACCGCCTGCACCGCCTCGGCCACCTGCGGCGCCGCGAGGAACCCGCCATCGCTGGCAACCGTCAGGCCCTTTTCCTCCAGCACCAGGCCGCGCAACCCGTCATCGGCACCGCTGCGCAGATAGGCATTGAAGGCCTTCTGATGCGGCACCTCGACCTCGGCATGGGTCGACAGAGGGCTGCGGCCCCGGAAAGCGGTCTTGCGGTCCAGCATGGTCATGCGGTCATCCTGTGCTTGAAGTTTGCTCTGAATATCGTCGCGGAAGCTCTTGAGTTCGCTGACGAACCCAAGCATCGCTCCCTTCAGTTCTCCGGGCATGTCATCCCCGGCCGCGGCTTTCACCTCGGTCATTCCCTTCTCCTCATCACGTTGGTCTGGGCGATGCCGCCCCATGGTCTGAACCGCGCGCAGCTCGCGCGGCCCGAACGCCTCACCCCCGCAGCGCCTCGGACGCAGCAAGGAAAACCGCCGCCATCTCGCGCATCTCCTCGGCAGCCTTGCTGCCCAGCTTGGCCTCGGGCAGCATCGGGAAAGTCACCAGCGACACTTCCCACAGCTCGACCTCGGCCAGCCTGCGCCGGCCCTTCTGGTCACGCTCTGCGCGGATGGTGCGATAGCCGATCGACAGCCCGTCGATCGCCCCCGCCCCGATCAGCGCCGCCGCCTCCCGCGCCTGCGCAACCTCCGTCAGCAGCCGGCCCTTGACCCACAGCCCCTTGCCATCCTCGCGAATCTCGTCCCAGACGCCGATGGGCTGCGCCGGATCGTGCTGCCACAGCATCCGCACCCTGCCACCAACCTCCCCGAGCCGTTTCAGCGAGGCGGCAAAGGCGCCGGGCAGGACGGCATCTCCGCCCTGATCGGTCAGCCCGAACAGGCTGGCATAGCCCTCGATCACCGAGCCCTCGCTCAGCACCGGCACCCCGCCGGCGAATTTCCGTTCCAGGTCCATCCCTCAGCCCCCTTTCGGCACATAATCCAGAATTCCCTGCACGGCCTGGGTCAGGATGACGGCAACGACGCCGTAAACTGTCATCCACAGCCGCCGCTCCAGCCCCTCGATCAGCGCCTCGATCCGCTCCAGCCGCTTCTCGACCGCACCGAATTGCAGCGCCATGATCCGCTCCTGCGCCTCGAAGCGCTGGTCGTGCCAGCCCCAGGCATCCTTGACGAAACGCGAACCTTCCATCGCGCCCTCATCCATCGGCCAAGGGCGGCAGACCCAGCAGGGCCCGCTTCTCCGCATCGGTCAGGAAACTTGCCTCGCCGATCCGCCGCCATTGCTGGTCGCGCTCGGCCGCCAGCGCCGGGATGGCATCGGGATCGGGCCGCAGATCGACCTCGGCGCCCAGATGCTCGCTCAGCCACCAGGCCACCGCCGCCGCGACCCGCGTCGCCAGCGGCAGCACGGTCAGCCTGTAAAACGCCCGATGCGCCTCGGCATAATTGGCATAGGTCGCATCGCCGGGGATCCCGAGCAGCATCGGCGGCACGCCGAAGGCCAGCGCGATCTCGCGCGCGGCGGCCATCTTGGTCTCGTGGAACTCCATGTCCGAGGGGCTGAACCCCATCGCCTTCCAGTCGAGCCCGCCCTCCAGCAGCATCGGCCGCCCGGCATTGCGCGCGCCCTGATGGTTCGCCTCGATCTCGCAGACCAGCCGCTCATATTGCTCGGGCGACAGGCTGCCCTGCCCATCCGCCCCCTTGTAGACGATCGCCCCAGAAGGCCGCGCCGCATTGTCCAGAAGCGCCTTGGACCAGGCCGAGGCGCTGTTATGCACATCCAGCGCCACCGCCGCCGCCTGCATCGGCGACAGACCGTAATGGTCGTCCTGCGGGTGGAAGCTCTTGATATGGCAGATCGGGTCGGGACTGCCCGCCATGTCGAAGCGATGCTTGCGGCCGCCGACCGAATAGTCGAACGCCACCGGCCAGCCATCGGCCCCCGGCACGATGCTCATCCGGTCCGAGCGCAGGACGTGCAGCTCCTCCGGCAACCCGTCCTTGCCCAGCCCGACGGCTTCCAGGTAGCCATTCCCCGACAGCAGCATCTGCCCGAAGAGCGCCTCGAACAGCTCGGCCCGGCCCTGCCCCGGATTGGGCCTCCGCAGAAGCTCGATCACCGGATGACTGTCATAGCGCCGCTCCTTGTCCTGACAGATCAAGGGCACCGCCGCCGCCGCCTCGGCGATCAGCCGGACCGAGCGGAAGCCCACCGGATTGCCGACGAACCCGCCCCGCGTCAGGCTGCCCATATCCCGCGCCGACCAGGCCACCCGGCCCGAGCCGCTGGCAAAGGCCACCACTCGCCCGGTGGCGCTGGCCTTCTTCTCCACCACGGGCGGGGCCTTGCCCTCCCGCGAAAACAATCGAAACGCCATCCTTCGCCTCCCGCTCTGCCCAAAGGAAAAGGGCCGCCCCAGAGGACAGCCCTTTCATCTTGGCTTAAGTATCCCGGGGTCCGGGGCAGCGCCCCGGTCCTCCCTCACAGCCCGCGGACTTGCGGCCTTCGCCAGCCCGCCGCCGGCTCGATCATCAGCTCGTGGATCGCCCAGACCAGCGCATCCAGCCGATCGGGCGAGCCGCGCCCCTCGAAACCGCGCACCGTCATCTGCGTGAGCTGATCCTCCAGCGCCCCCAGATTGCCGGTCCGCAGATGCTTGACCCGGCCCTGTTCATACAGCGCCGCCACCGGCTCGGCCCGCAGCCCCTTGCCGCGCCCGGCCCGCAGCGCGCGGAACGGCACCAAGGGATCGACCTGCCGGATCACCTGCTCGACCAGATCGCCACCCTGGTTCACCTCGGCCACCAGCCGCTCGGCCCCGTGCCGGTCCATTGCCGCGATGGCCGCCCGCGCCCAGTCCATCGGTGTGCCCTTGACGGTCGCATCCTCCAGCACGTAACCGCGCCAATGGCCCGGCTCGCCCTCGCTGACCACACCCGCGACCACGATCCCGCATGCGTCGCTCGCCCGCCCCGCCGTCACCGCCGGATCGACCGCCACGACCACCCGGCTCAGCTTCGGCGCCCGCTCGACCCGGCAGGCCTCCAGCATCGCCGTCGACCACAGCGCCCCCTCGACATCATCGAGCAGAACCCCGTCCAGCTCCTGCCGCCCCTGCCGCGTCCCGCCATAGCGCGCGGCGACCTCGGTCAGGAAGCTTTCCGCCAGGTAGGCGCGGTTGGCATCGGTCGGTGCATGGGTCGTCACCGTCGAGGCGTTCGCCAGAATGCGTTTCAGCACCGCGATGTTCTTCGGCGTCGTCGTCACCACCTGCTGCGGATGCTCGCCCAGACGCAGGGCGAATTGCAGCATGTCCCAGGCCTCCTCGGCCTTCTGCCACTTGGCCAACTCGTCGACCCAGGCCCCATCGAATTGCGGGCCCCGCAGTGCCTCGTAATCATGGGCCGAATAGACCGTCGCGGTGGCGCCATTGGCCCAGACCAGCCGCCGCCGCCCGGCCTCCCAGGCCGGCCGGCGATCAGGGGGCGAACAGGCGAGAATACCGCTCTCGCCCATCACCATCACCTCGCGCGCCTGCTCATAGGTCTCGCCCAGCAGCGCCAGCCGGTGACAGCGCCCCGGCGCGGTGGCCGTCGGCCCCTCGACCATGCGCCGCACCCATTCCGACCCGGCGCGGGTCTTGCCCGCGCCCCGCCCGCCCATGATCACCCAGCTTTTCCAGTCGCCCTCGGGCGGCAGCTGATGTGGCAGCGCCCAGAACTCGAACAGCCAGGGCAGGCTCAACAGCGCGTTCTCGCTCAGGCCGTCCAGAAATGCGTCAACCTCCGCCGGCTCGGCGCAGGCAAGCCAGGCGGCGCCCGATCTCGTCTCGTGCGGCGCCAAGGTCGAGGCAGCCTCCTCCGACCCCGCCGGCGATATCCTTGCGAAGTTTGTCAACCTTGTCCCTCTCCTGCTTCATCAGCACCAGCGCCTCGCGCACATCCCGCGCGGATTTCACCGCCCGCTTCAGCGCCTCGGCATCCAGCGACACCCCGCGACCCGCCCGCATCTCGTCGAAATCGCGTTTCAGATCGGCCACATAGCTCCAGAACAGCGACGAGGTGAACGCCACCCCGTCCGTGTCCTTCGCCTCACCCGCCCGCGCGACCGCCGCCAGCACCGCCGCGCGGTCCGCCTCGGGTACGCTGTCGGGGACCGCAAACGGCCCTCCGGGACCAACGGCCCCGCCCCACGTCATGTCATCCATCAGGTTACTGCCCCGCCTCGTGTCCTGTCCGCACGAGCGAGAAACGAAAAAGCGGCCTCGGGGTCGCCCCCCGGCCGCTTGCCCACCTCTCCCAGCATGTATGTTTTCTACTTTAGGGCGTTCCGTGAGTCAATGGAAAACCCAAAGAGCGATCGATTCACTCTGCATAATCACGTAAAAACAACCTGTTACGGAATGCAACAGGGGCAGCGCGCGCTGCGCAACACCGCCCCTGCCAATAGGAAAATTCAACCTATGCGAGTTTCATTCCGCGCGAATCCCCGCGCGATCAGGCCTTCTTCTTGCCCGCCGGCGCAGCCGCCTTGCCGGCCTTGCCGCGCGCTTCGGCGGCGGCGGCAACGGCCTTGCTGGCCTCTTCCTGCACCTGCTGTGCATAGGCAACCATGTTCGCGGCATAGGCCTCGGACCAGTCGGCAACGTCCTCCTCGTGCATGTCCTTGGCCGCGACGCGCATCTCTTCGCCCTTGGCCTTGATCTTGTCGACTTCCTTGTCCCAGTCGGCCTTGGCGGTGCTCCACTGCGCCTTCACCTGCTCGCTGGCATCGTTGAAATAGCCCTTGATCTGCGCGTCCAGATCCTGCTGCCGCTGCTCGGCGGTCTCGCGCCATTTCTTGGCGCTTTCCATCATGTCCTCGCCGCGCTCGCGGAAATCTTCCTGCCACTTCTCGACGCGTTTCTCGAAATCCTGCGCGTTGCGGGCAAGCGAAGCGAACATGTCCGAAAGTTTCATCACCATCACCAACTTCTCCTGTGGCTCGTTCCGAAAACAGATGCTGCGATCAGACCCAACGAAAACCCCCGCGCCGGGTTCCGGTCACGGGGGTCATGATGGCGTGGATTTTCAGCCATTTCCAGCGGCTTCGCGTCAGCCGCCATTCTCGGGCTGGGGCGCGGGCTGGCTGGCCTCGATCTCGCGCCAGCGCGCGACATTGGCGTTGTGCTCCTCGAGCGTCCGGGCAAAGGCGTGCCCGCCCGAGCCATCGGCGACGAAGAAGACGAAATCCGTGTCGGCCGGGTTCAGCGCCGCATGGATGGCGGCCTTGCCCGGATTGGCAATCGGCGTCGGCGGCAGCCCGTCGATCTGGTAGGTGTTGTAGGGCGTCGGCCGGTTCAGCTCCGACTGCCTCAGGCCGCGGTCCAGAATCCCCTGCCCGCCGGTCACGCCATAGATGACGGTCGGGTCGGTCTGCAGCCGCATCCCTTCCTCCAGCCGGTTGACGAAGACGCTGGCAACCGTCTCGCGCTCGTCGGGAATGCCGGTTTCCTTTTCCACGATCGAGGCCATGATCAGCGCCTCTTCCGGGCTGGCATAGGGCAGGCCGAAAGGCCGCGCCTCCCATTCCTGCTCAAGGATCGCCGCTTGCCGCTGCCCCATCTCGGCCAGCAGCGCGGCGCGGTCAGCACCCACCTTCACCTCGTAGGTATCGGGCGCGAGACTGCCCTCGGCCGGCACGTCCCCGACTTCGCCGGCCATGAAATCGGCCTCTTTCAGCCCCTCGACGATCTGCCAGCTGGTCACGCCCTCGGCCACGGCGATGCGCAGGCGCGCATCCGGCTGCTGCCCGGCGGCAAGGATCGCCTCGGGCGCCTCTTCCTTGGCCGGGTCATATTTCACCCGCTCCTCATAGGCGCCGGTCTCGGGGTTGATATCGCGCAGGACCACGCTGTTGGCCCGCACGCCGACGCGGAAGATCACCTCGGTCCCGCAGGTCGACGGCCCGCCGGCGGTGATCGCATCGGCGATCGCCTCCATGCTGGCCCCGGGCGGCACCATGTAACTCCCGAACTTCAGCTGCCCCGCGCGGCCCTGGTAATCGACCCCGGCGCGGAAGATATAGGCGCTGCTGATCGCCCCCTGCTCGGCCAGCCGGTTGCTCACCGCGTTCAGGCTGGCGCCCTGCGCCACCTGCACGCATTGCGCCGTGGCGCTTGGCCCCGGCCCGCTGAACTGCCGCTTGCCCCAGGCCACGGCAATCGCCGCCGCCACCATCAGGACCAGCGCCAGCGTCAGGAAATTCGAGACGATGTGCCGCCAGATCATGCGTCGACCTTGCCAAGGACCAGGCTCGCATTGGTGCCGCCAAAGCCAAAGCTGTTCGACAGCGCCACGTCGATCTTGCGGCGCACGGCGGCATTGGCCGCCAGGTCCAGCTTCGGCGTCACCGCCGGGTTGTCGAGGTTGATCGTCGGCGGCGCGATCTGGTCGCGGATGGCGAGGATGCAGAAAATCGCCTCGACCGCCCCGGCCGCACCCAGCAGGTGCCCGATGCTCGACTTGGTCGAGGACATCACCGCGTCCTTGGCGTGATCGCCCAGCAGGCGCTCGACCGCGCCCAGCTCGATCGTATCGGCCATGGTCGAGGTGCCATGGGCGTTGATGTAATCCACATCCTCCGGTGCCAGCCCGGCGCTTTTCAGCGCGTTGCGCATCGCCCGGAAGCCGCCATCGCCATCCTCGCTCGGGGCGGTGATGTGATAGGCGTCGCCCGACAGGCCATAGCCCAGCACCTCGGCATAGATCTTGGCCCCGCGCGCCTTGGCGTGCTCGTATTCCTCCAGCACCACCACGCCCGCGCCCTCGCCCATGACGAAACCGTCACGGTCGGCGTCATAGGGGCGGCTGGCCGATTGCGGGTCATCCTCGCGCTTCGTGGACAGCGCCTTGCAGGCGTTGAAACCGGCAATGCCGATCTCGCTGATCGGCGCTTCCGCTCCGCCCGCGACCATCACGTCGGCATCCCCCAGCATGATCAGCCGCGCCGCATCGCCAATGGCATGGGCGCCGGTCGAGCAGGCCGTGACCACCGAATGGTTCGGCCCCTTGAAGCCGAAGCGGATCGAGACCTGCCCCGAGGCAAGGTTGATCAGCGAACCGGGGATGAAGAAGGGCGAGACCCGCTTCGGCCCCCGCTCCTTGATCAGCACGGCGGTTTCGGCAATCGAGGTCAGCCCGCCGATGCCCGAGCCGATCATCACGCCGGTCGCCTCGCGGTCCGCGTCGGTTTGCGGCTTCCAGCCCGAATCCTCGACCGCCTGCACCGCCGCCGCCATCGCATAGAGGATGAAGTCATCGACCTTGCGCCGGTCCTTCGGCTCCATCCAGTCATCGGGATTGAACGTGCCGTCGCTGCCGTCGCCGTAAGGAATCTCGCAGGCATATTTGGTGATGACGTTGCTGGCGTCGAAGCGGGTGATCGGCCCGGCCCCGGACTTGCCGGCCAACAGCCGCTCCCACGTCGCCTCGACCCCCGAGGCCAGCGGCGTGACCATTCCCAATCCGGTGACTACTACCCTGCGCATCCGCGTCTTCCTCTGAACTGCCCGTCTTTTTTGACCTGATACACGCGGGGTGCATAGCGCGCAACGCCGGCCTGCCTCGCGCCGGCTCACAGGCTTGCGACAGATCATGGGGACGACCCCGTCATCTTGGCGCAAATATCCCACGGGGCGAGCCGCGCCCGGAAAAAGATCCGGTGGACCTTTTTCAGCGGCAAGCGCCCGGCCCGCGTGCCGGGCTGGGGGGGTGTGAAACCCCCGGTCTCGACGCTACGCCACCCCCAGCACCACCGCGATCACCGGCTCCAAGAGCCCCGCCAGCACCTCGGGATCGGCGTCCGCCAGCGCCGGCAAACCGATTTGCTGGCGCATCAGCTGCACCCCCGCGACCAGCGACAGCAGGATCGCCGCGCGCTCGGGCGCATGATCGCCCCGGACCAGACCTTCGGCGGTGGCATGGTGCACCGTCCTGATCTGCTCGCGCGCGATCCGCGCTGCCACCTCGCTGCCGCCCGAGGCCCACATGACCCGGAACCCGTCCAGCACCGCCTGCCCCGGCGTGCTGAGGCCAACGAGCGCCCGCGCGAACTCGCGCGCCATCTGCGGCGAGCCCAGGTTGTCCGCCGACAGGATCACCGGATCGCGCATCGTGTCGGCCACCACCTCGGCGAAAAGCTGCTCCTTCGAGCCGAAATAGCGTCCCACCATCATCGCCGTCACCCCGGCAGCTTCGGCAATCCCGCGCAGGCCCGCACCGTCATAGCCGCTCTCCGCGAACGCCCGCCGTGCCGAGGCCAGAATGGCGCTGCGCGTCTCCTCGGCATTGCGCCTGCGTGTCGGTTTCTCATCCGCCATCATGACCCTCTTGCAAGTCTACACTCGTATACTTATATCCGATCCATCAGATTTGCAAAGGGATTCGTTCCATGTCCAAGACCGTTCTCGTCACCGGCGGCACCGGCTTTGTCGGCAGCTGGTGCATCGTCGAATTGCTGAAGCGCGGCTATTCTGTCCGCACCACCATCCGCAGCGCCGCGCGCGAAGGTGACGTGCGCCGCGCCGTCGGCTCGCAGGTCGATCCCGGCAACCGCCTCAGCTTCGCCATCGCCGATCTGACCAGCGATGCGGGCTGGACCGAGGCCATGGCGGGCATCACCCATGTCCTGCATGTCGCCTCGCCCCTTGGCCGCGAGGCGCCCAAGGATCGCGACGCCCTGATCGCCCCGGCCCGCGACGGCACCTTGCGCGTGCTCAAGGCCGCCGTGGCTGCCGGTGTGGATCGGGTGATCCTCACCTCCGCCGCCGCCACCGCCCGCGACCGCGCCACCGGCCAGTCGAGCGAAGAGATCTGGGCCGATCCCGAGGATCCGCTGCTCGAAGCCTATCGCCGCTCGAAGATCCTGGCCGAGCGCGCGGCCTGGGACTTCATGCGTGACCATGGTGGCAAGACCACGCTGACCACCATCCATCCCGGCGCGGTCTTCGGCCCGCTTCTGCCCGGCATCGACACCGGCTCGGTCTGGGTGATCGGCGGCATGCTGCGGGGCCAGCCGGCGCGGCTGTTGAACCTCGGCCTTTCGGTCGTCGATGTGCGTGATCTTGCCGCCGCCCATGTCGCCGCGCTCGACGCCCCCGCCGCCCCCGGCCAGCGTTACCTCTGCACCGGCCATTTCCTCTGGATGCCCGAGATCGCGCAGATCCTGCGCGACGGCCTCGGCCCCCGCGCCGCCAAGGTGCCCACGAAAACCCTGCCCAATGCGCTGGTGCGGGTCATTGCGCTGTTCCAGCCGCGCCTCAGGATGTTCCGCCACGATATCGGCCGGCGCCGCGAGGTCGATCATTCCAAGGCCACCCGCGATCTGGGCTTCCGCCCGCGTCCCGCCAGCGAAACGCTGATCGACTGCGCCAATTCCCTGCCCGAGGCCCGCAAGCAAGCCGCCTGAACAGGTCAGACCCATTGACTTACCCTCTGCCGCGCGCAACGGATGGCAAAGGGAGCAGTCAGGGGAGACCGGCGATGGATTGGAGCACGCTCTGGGCCGAGCGCATGACACGGATGCGCGCCTCGGAGATTCGCGAGCTTCTGAAGCTGCTCGACCAGCCCGACATCATCTCCTTCGCCGGCGGCATTCCCGACCCGGCGCTGTTCCCGGCCGAGGCGTTTCGCGAGGCCATGACCAGCGCACTCAGCGACCAGAATGCCGGCGTGGCGCTGCAATATTCGGTCAGCGAGGGCTATGGCCCGCTGCGCGACTGGATTGCGGAACAGATGGCGGCGGACGGCATCCCCTGCACGCGCGAGAATATCCTGATCACCTCGGGCTCACAGCAGGCGCTGGATTACCTGGGCAAGCTGATGCTGACCCCCGGCGACACGGCGCTGGTCGGCTGGCCGACCTATCTGGGCGCCATCGGTGCCTTCAACGCCTATCAGCCGCGCTATGCCCCGCTGATCCCCGGCGACAACCGCCCCGCAGCCGAGATCCGGGCCGAGGCGCAGGCGGCGGGCGGTCAGGTGAAATTCGCCTATCTCTCGCCCGATTTCGCCAATCCCACCGGGGTCAGCATGGACCGGGCCGAGCGGTTGCGCATCCTCGATCTGGCCGATGAATTGGACATGGCGATCCTCGAGGACGCGCCCTATGCCGCGCTGCGCTATCAGGGTCAGGCGGTGCCGCCGATCCTTGCGCTCGAAATCGAACGCAAGGGCGATATCGACCAGTGCCGCACGGTCTATTGCGGCTCGTTCTCCAAGACGCTGGCGCCGGGGCTGCGCATTGGCTGGGCCTGCGCCGCGCGCGAGGTCATCGGCCGGCTGGTGCTGCTGAAACAGGCCGCCGACCTGCACACGGCGACGCTGAACCAGATCGCCACCCATCTGGTCGCCAGCGAACATTTCGCCGCCCATGTGCCGATGCTGCGCGGGGTCTATGGCCGCCGCCGCGACCTGATGCTGGCGGCGCTCGCGCGCGAGATGCCCGACGGCGTCCACTGGACCCGCCCCGACGGCGGCATGTTCATCTGGCTGACCCTGCCAGACCACATGGACAGCGCCGAGTTGCTGGCCCGGTCACTCAGGGCCGAAAAGATCGCCTTCGTCCCCGGTCACGCCTTCTTCCCCGACGGATCGGGCCGGAACACCCTGCGCCTCTGCTTCACGCTGCATGACGAGGCGATGGTGAACGAGGGCATCGCCCGGCTTGGTCGGCTGCTCCGCAGCGCCTGACCCGCCGGGCGCTGCGTCTCAGATCAGCCCTTCGGCGCGGAAATCCACCTTCAGGTCGCGTTCCGGGCGCGGGCCGACATGGCCGATCACCTCGGCCGCCGCGAGGCAACCCATGCGCCCCGCCGCCTCCAGCGTCGCACCGATGGCGAGGCCATAGATCAGCCCGGCGGCGAACTGGTCGCCCGCCCCGGTGGCGTCCACGGGCACCACCCGATCAACCGGCACCTCGACGCGCTGGCCCTCGCGGATCAGGATGGCGCTCTCGCCCGAGCGGGTGCAGATCACCGTGCCGCAATCGGCCACGGCCTGCGCCAGCGCGGTTTCCAGATCCTCGGTCTGATAGAGCGAGGTCCATTCATGGATATTGCCGATGACGTAATCCATCGGCCCGGCGACCAGACGGCGGAAGCCCTCGCGGTGGCGATCGACGCAGAACGGATCGGAAAGCGCGATCCCGGCGCGCCCGCCCGCCGCATGGCAGGCCTCGGCCGCCTTCAGGAAGGCTTGCTTCCCGTCCGGCTTGTCGAACAGATAACCTTCGAGGAACAGCCATCCAGCGCCCTGGAATGTCGCGGGATTCACGTCCTCGACCCCCAGCTCGGCCGAGATGCCCAGGTAGGTGTTCATCGACCGCTCGCCATCGGGCGTCACGAAGATGATGCTGCGGCTGGTGGGCAGCACCTCGCCGCCAACCGGCGGATTGACGAAGACGGTCCCCGCCGCCTCGGTCTGCTCGGCATAGCTGAGCCCCAGCGCGTCATTGGCGACCCGGCCGATGAAGGCCGTGCGCAGCCCCAGCATCCCGATCCCGGCCAGCGTATTCGCCACCGATCCGCCCGGCACCAGCCGCGCCTGTTCGCGCCGGGGGCTGTGGTCGTCAGCCTGCGCCGCCATCAGGTATTCCGACCGGTCGCGCTCGATCAGCTGCATGATGCCCTTCTGGATGCCCAGTTGGGCCAGCCGCGCGTCGTCGGTCGGGGCGATCACGTCCATGATCGCATTGCCGATGCCGATCACATAGGGGGTGGTCATTCGGTCTTCTCCTCGAAGGGGCAGAGGTCGCGGATCACGCAGAGGCCGCAGCGCGGCCGGCGTGCCTGACAGATATAGCGGCCATGCAGGATCAGCCAGTGATGGGCGTGATGCTGGAAACGGGCGGGCACGTTATCCTCGATGGCGCGCTCGACCTCGTCCACGTCACGGCCCGGGGCGACGCGGGTGCGGTTGCCCAAGCGGAAGATATGGGTATCGACCGCCTGCGCCGGCTGGCCGAAGGCCACGCTGAGAACCACGTTCGCGGTCTTGCGCCCGACGCCCGGCAGGCTCATCAGCGCCGCCCGGCTGTCCGGCACCTCGCCCGCGTAATCCTCGACCAGGATCCGCGACAGCGCGATGACGTTCCTGGCCTTCTGCCGGAAGAGGCCGATGGTCTTCACCGCCTCGGTCACGCCCTCGAGACCCAGATCCAGCATCTTCTGCGGCGTATCGGCCACCGCGAACAACCCGCGCGTGGCCTTGTTCACCCCGGCATCGGTGGCCTGCGCCGACAGCGCCACGGCCACGACCAGCGTGAAGGGATTGGTGAAATGAAGCTCGGTCTCGGGTTCCGGATTGGCCTCGGCCAGCCGCGAGAAGATCGCAACCTGATCAGCAAAGGGCAAGGGGTCGGGCAGTCGCGCGGGTTTGGCCATGGCCCGGGTTTTCGCCGGATGCGCCCGGCTTTGCAAGCCGCCCTTGCCATCGCCCTTTGGTTGCGCGCTAATGTCGTCCAGTGAGTCACGATCAAAGGGGATGCGCGATGACCGACCCCGCCTATGCGCAGATGATGGCGCGCTACAATTGCTGGCAGAACGACAATATTCTGACCGCCGCCGACGAGCTGGACGATGCCAGCCGCCGGGCCGAGCGCGGGGCGTTCTTCGGCTCGATCGAAAAGACCTTCTCGCATCTGCTCTGGGCCGACCGGGTCTGGCTCGGCCGCTTCAGCGACAGCGCGCTGCCGACCGGCGGCATCTCCGACTCGACCGGTCTGATCGGTGATTGGGAGGCCTTCCGGCAGGAGCGGATGCAGATGGACCGGCGCATCCTCGATTGGGCCAGCCATGTCGCGCCGGACTGGTTCACGGGCGATCTGACCTGGCATTCCGGCGCGCTTGGCCGGCAGATCACCCGGCCCCGGGCCGAGCTGGTGGTGCAGCTCTTCAACCACCAGACCCATCACCGCGGCCAGATCCACGCCATGCTGACCGCCGCAGGGGCACGGCCAAGCGATACCGACCTACCCTTCATGCCGGAAATCTACCGAAACTGACCCGGCTGGTCGCAATGCGCTGAATTGGGCGCCTGCCCGCCCCGTCCACACAAGCGTGACTGGCGTTTTCCATCGGAACCTGTGCATTTTATCCGCGTTATTCGCCCGAAGGCCCGGAAAACAGGGCCGAATGACGGGCTTGAAACCGAAACGGAACGAACAAAGGACAGAAACCAGATGACCACCCGGCTTATCGCGCTTGCCGCAGCAACCTCGCTCTTCGGCCTCGCCGCCTGCACCGACCCGAATACCGGCGCCCCCCTTGGCGGCATGAGCCGCACCCAGCAGGGCGCCCTTGCCGGCGCCGCCGTGGGTGCCGTTCTGGGCGCGACCCGCGACAGCGACAACAACAACGAGGGCCGCGACGCGGCGCGCGGCGCCATCCTTGGCGCGGCGGCTGGCGCCATCGCAGGCAATATCCTCGACCGCCAGGCACAGTCGCTGCAGCAGTCGATCAGCAACCCGAACATCCAGATCATCAACCACGGCAGCTACCTGCAGGTGATCCTGCCCGAAGGCATCCTCTTCGCCACCGATTCGGCCGCCGTCTCGGGCCCGGCGCAGAACGACCTCTATGCCGTCGCGCGCAACCTGAACCAGTACCCGAACAGCCGCGTCGAAGTGGTGGGCCACACCGACGATACCGGCCGCGACGCCTATAACATGGATCTGTCGCAGCGCCGCGCGCAGTCGGTCGCGGGCATCCTGACCGCCGCGGGCGTGAACGCGGGCCGCGTCGTCGCCACCGGTCGCGGCGAAAGCCAGCCGATCGCCTCGAACGCCACGGCCGAGGGCCGCGCGCAGAACCGCCGCGTCGAGATCCTGATCCGCCCGACGAAGTAAGCGCGGGTTACACGATGTTGCGAAAGGGCCGGTTTGACCGGCCCTTTTTCATGTCCAAGCCTCAGGCCGCCCCGCAGCAGCCCGCCGCGACCACCCCGGCCAGCGCCTGCTGCGCCGGTTTGCACAGCGCCGCCGATTCCGTCAGCCGCAGGGTCACGGCCTCCTCACGCGCTTCGGGCGCCTCGGGACGATAGAGCCGCAGCCCGGCATTGCCCGGCGCGAATTCGACCTGGAACGGGCTGTCGCCCAGGCCGTCAACATGGCGGATGCTTTGCCCCAGAATGCTGACAAAGCGCCCGACGGTCATGTGCCGCCCGCCCGATCCATCCAGCAATTGCAGGATCGCTTCGGTCCAATCGGTCTTGCGCGCGCCACAATCGATGCTCTGGGTCCGGTTCTGCCGCCATTCGGTCACGTGATAGCCGCCCCGGATCGGCCCCGCATCGGTCTGAAAGACCAGCGGCGCATCGGGCGGCAGGGTCGAGAGTGCATCAAGCAGGTCCTGGGGTGTCATCATTGGCCCTTTCCATTTCAATGATTCTTGAAATATGATACAGCAGCACGCAGTCATTTCAAGAATATTTGAATCATGGAAGAACCCCGCGCCCTCACAGCCCTCGCCGCCATGGCCAATCCCACCCGGTTACGGATTCTGCGCGCCCTCGTCGCCGCCGAGCCGCAGGGCCTGACCGCCGGACAACTGGCCGAAACGGCCGAGGCCACCCCCTCGCGCGCCTCGTTTCATCTCTCCAACCTGGCCGATGCGGGGCTGGTCAGTTCGACCCGCAACGCGCGCGAGATCACCTATCGCGTCGAATTCGCGGCCATTGGGGGGCTGGTCGACTATATCATCCGCGATTGCTGCCGGAACAATCAGACCGTGATCGCCTGCTGCGCCCCATCACGCAACTGTGGCGGAAACCCGGACGCGGCGCGCGGCGTTGACCCCGAAACATGAGGTAGGAGCCCCGAGATGACCCTTGCACCGAAACTGGCCGCCGTCGCGCTGGCCACGCTGACCCTGCCCGGCATCACGCTGGCCTCGTCCGACGAGGCGTGGGAGGAATTCCGCGCCGAGGTCGAAACTGCCTGCACCGCGCTGATCCCCGACGAGGGCGGCGAGGCGGTCATAGAGGTCAATCCCTTCGGCTCGGAAAGCTATGGCGCGGCGCTGATCATCAACACGCTGCCCGATGGCGCGGGCGCGGACCGCTATGTCTGCATCTATGACAAACAGGCCAAGACCGCCGAGATCACCGCCCCCTTCCTGCCGCCCGAGCCGGTGGCGGAAGCCGTCGCCGAACCCGATGGCACGATCGAGGCCGAGGTGGTGCCGGAAACCGACGCTGCGCTGGTCAAGCAGTAACGCCTGCAGGCCCGGCCCGGGAACGAGGGCGAAGCCCGCCCGGGCCAGCGGTCGACCGCCCCTCGGGCGGCCGCCCGCCGACCCTCTGCCATCCTACAGCCCGACCAGCGCCCGCGCGAACTCGTTGGCGTCGAACGCATCCAGATCGTCGATCTGCTCGCCCACGCCGATGGCATGGATCGGCAGGCCAAAGCGATCCGCGAGCGCCACCAGAACCCCGCCCCGCGCCGTGCCGTCGAGCTTCGTCATCACCAGTCCCGAGACATCGGCGAGCTTCTGGAAGGTCTCGACCTGCGACAGGGCGTTCTGCCCGGTGGTCGCGTCCAGAACCAGCAGCGTGTTGTGCGGCGCGGTCGGGTCTTTCTTGCGGATGACGCGGACGATCTTGGCCAGTTCCTCCATCAGGTCGGCGCGGTTCTGCAGCCGACCCGCCGTGTCGATCATCAACAGATCGGCACCCTCGGCCTCGGCCCGGGTCATCGCGTCAAAGGCGAGGCTCGCCGGATCGCTGCCCTCGGGCGCGGTCATTACCGGCACACCGGCCCGCTGGCCCCAGACCTGCAACTGCTCGACTGCTGCCGCGCGAAAAGTGTCGCCCGCGGCGATCACCACCTTCTTGCCCGCGGCGCGGAACTGGCTGGCGAGCTTGCCGATGGTGGTGGTCTTGCCCGAGCCATTCACGCCCACGACCAGCACCACCTGCGGCTTCTTCGGATAGATCGGCAAGGGCCGCGCGACCGGCGCCATGATCCGCGTCACCTCGCCGGCCAGCAACTCCTTGAGTTCGGTGGACGACACCCGGCGGCCCATGCGGCCTTCGGCGATATTGGCGGTAACGCGCAGCGCGGTCTCGACCCCCATATCGGCCTGGATCAGCATATCCTCCAGCGCCTCCAGCATCTCGTCATCCAGCGCCCGGCGCGGCTCGGCCGTGGCCGCAGGCGCGCCGCCACCGAAGATCCGCCCCATCAGCCCGGGCTTCTGCGCGGCAGGCGGCGCGACCGGGGCCGCGCTGACTGGTGCGGGCCGGGGCGGCACCGGTTCGGGATGAGGACGCGGCGCCGGCTCGGGCCGCGGCTGCGGGATCGGATCGGGGCGCGGATGCGGCGCCGGTTCCGGCTGGCGGGCGGCAGGAGCGGGTTCGGCCACCGGCGCGGCGACAGGTTCGGGCACCGGCTCGGGCTGTGCCGCCTCACCCTCCGGCGCGTCGCCGACGATCTCGTCCAGACCCTGTCCGATCTTCGAGGAAGAGCGGGTCAGCCGCTCGCGCAGTTTCGAAAAGAACGACATGATCCGCCCCGCTGGCCTGTTCTCGCGTTGCGCGCAACCTAATCACCCGAGGGCGAAAGGGAAAGCCCGCGCGGGGCTTTCCCCGAGGCTCAGCCGGCTTTCGGTGCCCGGTATTCGCCCCGGTCCGGGGTGGCGAGGCTGACCACGACGATCGCGATCCAGGCGGCGATGAAGCCCGGCACGATCTCGTAAAGCGTGCTGCCAAGGCCCGAGGCGATCCACAGGATCACCACGACCGCGCCGGTGATGAGCCCCGCCACCGCGCCCGCGCCGGTCATCCGCTTCCAGGTCAGCGCCAGCACGATCAGCGGACCGAAGGCCGCGCCGAAACCGGCCCAGGCATTGGCGACCAGCCCCAGCACCTCGGAATCCGGGTTGCTGGCGATCAGCACCGCCACCGCGCCCACGGCCAGCACTGCCAGCCGCCCGACATTCACCAGCTCGCGCTCGGTCGCACCGCGCTTGAAGACGGTGCGATAGATATCCTCGGTCAGCGAGGAGGAGGCGACGAGCAATTGGCTCGACACGGTGGACATGATCGCGGCCAGAAGTGCGGCGTAAAGGAAGCCGGTCACGAGCGGGTGGAACAGCAGGTCCGACAGGATGATGAAGATGGTCTCCGGGTCGGCCACGTCCAGCCCCGTGCGCAGCGCATAGGCGCGACCAAAGATGCCCACGGCCACCGCGCCGATCAGCGAGACGATCATCCAGCTCATGCCGATGCGGCGCGCGGTCGGCACGTCCTTGACGCTGCGCACGGCCATGAAGCGCACGATGATATGGGGCTGGCCGAAATAGCCCAGACCCCAGGCCACGGCGGACAGCCAGCCGAGGAAGGTGACGCCGGAAAAGAGCGACAGGTAATTCGGATCGACCCCTTCCAGCCGCGTGACCGCCTGGTCGACGCCTGCGCCGCCCTGCGTGGTCAGGATCACGATGGGCATGATCACCAACGCCAGCATCATGATGCAGCCCTGCACGAAATCGGTCAGGCTGACGGCCAGAAAGCCGCCCATGACGGTATAGACCAGGACCACGCCAAGCGTAACCAGCACCCCGGTCATGTAATCGCCGCCAAAGGCGCTGGCGAAGAGCTTGCCGCCACCGACGAGGCCCGAGGCGGTATAGACCGAGAAGAACACCACGATGATGATCGCCGAGACGATGCGCAGCAGCACCGCCTGGCTGGGGAAGCGGTTGCCGAGGAAACCGGGGATGGTCAGGCTGTTATCGTATTCTTCGGTCTGCTGGCGCAGGCGCGGGGCGACGATCAGCCAGTTAAGCCAGGCGCCGATGACCAGACCGATGCCGATCCAGCTTTGCGACAGGCCCGAGACGAACAGCGCACCGGGCAGGCCCAGCAGAAGCCAGCCGCTCATGTCCGAGGCCCCGGCCGACAGCGCCGCGACCGAAGGCGACAGGTTGCGGCCGCCCAGCATGTATTCCTCGGAATTGGCGGTCGATTTCCGCCAGGCATAGACGCCAATGGCCAGCATCAGCAGGAAATAGGCCGCAAGGCTGACCCAGACTCCGGTATCCATCACGCGTCTCCACTTATTACGAATCCGTGATCTACCGGGCTACGCGCTCCGGCGCGGGCCCGCAACCCCGGTTCCTTGCAGGTCCGAGGGCCGCGTTCGGTGCATGAACCGCGTCGAAATGCGCCCTCCGATGGGAGGGTCGGGCGCGGCCCGTGCTGGTCGCACGGGCCAAGGGTCGATTAACCCTCGCCCCGCATCTCGCGCACCAGTTCCGCCAGATGCACGGTCGAGGGGTCATGCCCCGGCGCTTCCTCGCCTTTCAGCAGCGGCTCGACCTTCAGCGCCAGTTCCTTGCCGAGTTCCACCCCCCATTGGTCAAAGCTGTTGATGCCGAGGATCACCCCTTCGACAAAGACCCGGTGTTCATACAGCGCCACGATCTGCCCCAGCGCGTGCGGGGTCAGTTCCTCGATCAAGAGCGTGGTTGACGGGCGGTTGCCCTTGAAGACACGGTGCCGCGCCTGACGCTCCAGCTCCGCGCCCTGCAACCCCTTGGCCTCCATCAGCTTGCGCGCCTCATCGAGCGAGCGGCCGCGCATCAGCGCCTCGGATTGCGCAAGGCAGTTCGCCGCCAACAGGATGTGGTGATGGGCCAGGTCCGGCTCGTGTCCCCGCGCGGCCAGGATGAACTCGCAGGGGATGACGGCGGTGCCCTGGTGGATCAGCTGGTAGAACGCGTGCTGGCCATTCGTGCCCGGCTCGCCCCAGACCACCGGCCCCGAGGCGACGGTCAGGTCATTGCCGTCCATGCCGACGCCCTTGCCGTTCGATTCCATCTCGAGCTGCTGCAGATAGGCCGGCAGGCGCATCAGCCGGTTGTCATAGGGCAGCACGGCGCGGGTCGGATAGCCGCAGACCTGGTTGTGCCAAATGCCGACCAGCGCCAGCATGACCGGCAGGTTCTGCTCGAAGGGCGCGGTGCGGAAATGGTCGTCCATCGAGGCGGCACCGGCGAGGAACCGGTCGAAATGCTCGGGCCCCACGGCGATCATCAGCGACAGGCCGATCGGGCCCCACATGGAATAGCGCCCGCCAACCCAGTCGGCGAAGCCAAAGACCCGCGCGCCATCGATGCCAAAGGCGGCGGTGCGGTTCGCATCGGTGCTGAGCGCGGCGAATTGCGCCCCGGGATCGCGCACGGTTTTCGCCATCCAGTCCTTCGCCGTCTTGGCGTTGGTCATGGTCTCGATGGTGGTGAAGGTCTTCGAGGCGACGATGACCAGCGTCGTTTCCGGGTTCAGCCCGGCCAGCGTGTCATGGATATCGGCGCCATCGACATTGCTGACGAAATGCGCGCGCGGCCCATCGTGATAGGGGGCCAGCGCCAACACCGCCATCGCCGGGCCGAGGTCCGAGCCGCCGATGCCGATATTGACGATATCGGTGATCGCGCCGCCCTGCCCCCGGAAGATGCCGGTGCGCACGTCACGGGCAAAGGCGCTCATCCGCTCATGCGTGGCGCGGACCTCGGGCATCACGTCCTTGCCGTCGACCATGACGCTGCCCGAGAGGTTCCGCAGCGCCGTGTGCAGCACCGCGCGATCCTCGGTCTCGTTGATCTTCGCGCCCGAGAACATCGCCTCGCGGCGGTCCGCGACCTGCGCGCCTTCGGCCAGCGAGATCAGCATCTGCCGGGCCATGCGGTCGATCAGGGTCTTGGAATAGTCGAAGACCATGCCGCCCGCCGCGACCGAATAGCCGGTGGCGCGGTCGGCGTCGGTCAGGAACAGGTCGGTGATCCGGGTCTCGCTCTGCGCGGCGCGGTGGGTCTTCAGCTTGGTCCAGTCAGACATGGCCGGGTCCTTTCCGGGGGGGAAATCGGGGGCCGTCACTCGGCCCAGTGCACGGTGAGATTGTCCATCAGGGCGCGGATCGGCGCTTCGAGCGGATCGAGCTTCTGCGCCCGCTCGAAAGCCTCGCGCTTTTCCGGACCGGTGATCAGCAGATGCAGGTTGATGGCATTGCGAAGGTAAGGTGCTGTCAGGGTGATGCGCGGCTCGTCGGCACCCTCGGCGCGAATGGCCAGCACCGGCGGCGCGTCGGGGGCCAGCGCGGCGGCCAGATGATCGGCACCGGGGAAGAGGCTCGCCGTATGCATGTCATTGCCCATGCCCAGCAGCGCCACGGTGATCGGAAAGACCGGCTCCAGCCGTGCGCAGAGGCCCGGCAGCGCGTCATCGGGCGTCGCGTCGCCGGTATAAAGGTCGATGTAATTCGCCGCCGCCGCCTCGTCCTTCAGAAGATGCCGGCGCAAGAGGCGCGAGTTCGAGCGCGGATGCTCGCCATCGACCCAGCGTTCGTCGCCCAGAACCACAGTCACGCGGTCCCAGTCCAGATCGGTGGCGCTCAGCGACTCAAAGACCGGCGCCGGGGTGGTGCCGCCCGGCACACACAGGCTTGCCTGCTGGTTGGTGCGCAGATGCTGACCCAGCTGGCTGGCCAGCTTGTCGGCCAGGATCAGCGCCAGCATCTCGCGGTCGGGATATTCGACGAACTCGACCGTCATGCCCTGATCTCCCGCCACCTTCGCTTGTCACGATGCATCAGGCCCAGGGCCTCGTCGGGACCGGAAGAGCCGGGATCATAGGGTTCGGGACGCTGCTTGCTGTTTTCCCAGGCATTGATGATCGGATCGGTCCAGGCCCAGCTGGCCTCGATCTCGTCGCCGCGCATGAACAGGGTCTGGTTGCCGCGGATCACATCCATGATCAGGCGCTCGTAGGCGTCCGGCATGTCGGCGCCCTCGGGGCCAAGCGCATCGGCAAAGGTCATGTCCAAGGGCACCTGCACCAGGCGCATCCCGCCCGGTCCCGGTTCCTTGATCATCACCTTGAGGTTCATCCCCTCGTTCGGCTGCAGCCGGATCACCAGCTCGTTCGCCTTCGGCTCGCCCGAGGTCTGGGCATCCTCGAAGATCGAATGCGGCGGCTCCTTGAAGATGATGGCGATCTCGCTGGTGCGCGCGCGCAGCTTCTTGCCGGTGCGCAGGTAGAAGGGCGTGCCCTGCCAGCGCCAGTTCGAAATGCGCACCTTCATCGCCACATAGCTTTCGGTGCGGGTGGCCGGGTTCTCGGAATCCTCGACATAGCCCTTGCCGTCGCCATTGGCCTGATACTGGCCGCGCACGATCTCGGTGGCCTCGACCGGCTCCAGCGCGCGGATCACCTTCAGCTTCTCGTCGCGCACGGCATTCGGATCGAAGTGATAGGGCGGCTCCATCGCGATCAGGCACAGAAGCTGCATCATGTGGTTCTGCACCATGTCGCGGATCGCGCCCGAGGTGTCATAATAGCTGCCGCGCCCGCCGACGCCGACGGTCTCGGCCACGGTGATCTGCACATGGTCGATGTATTGCGCGTTCCACAGCGGCTCGAAGAGGATATTGGCAAAGCGCACCGCCATCAGGTTCTGGACGGTTTCCTTGCCCAGGTAATGGTCGATCCGGTAGATTTGCTGTTCCTCGAAATGCTGCCGCAGGGTGGCGTTCAGCGCCTTGGCGGTGGCGAGGTCGCGGCCAAAAGGCTTTTCCACCACGATCCGGCTGTCACCGTCGGCAATGCCGTGGCTGGCCAGCCGCTCGGCCAGATCACCGAAAAGCGCGGGCGCCACCGAGAAATAGAAGGCATGGACCGCGCCCTTGCGCATCTTTGCCTTCAGCTCTTTCCAGCCGCCCTCGCCCTTGGCATCGATGCGGACGTAATGCAGGTGCTGCAGGAACCGCGCGAGGTCGTCGTCGCCTTTCTTCACCCCGCCGAATTCGACGATGGCCGCCTTGGTCTCGGCGCGGAAGGCTTCGTCATCCTGTTCGCTGCGGGCGGCACCGATGATCTGCGCCGCTTCGGGCATCTGCCCGGCGACAAAGCGGCGGAACAGGCCCGGCAGGATCTTGCGGCGGGCCAGATCGCCCGTTGCGCCAAAGATCACAAGGTCGAAATCCTCGACCGGAATCACCCGAGAAACCATTCAGAGCCTCCTATGCGTCGTGCCCGTTCATAGCGCGTGTTAGCGTTAACATCAACCCGCATCATGCCTTGCCGCGTCATCTTGCCAAGGCACGCCCCAGACGCGGCAACCGCGCGCGCTTCATCATCTGCGCCAGCGGCATCGCGCCCCCCAGACGTTCCGCCTTGGCATGGGCGGCACGCACCGCCGCCGCGACCGGGTCGGGGTGATGGGCAAAGAGGTCCAGAAGAAACGGATCGGGATGGACCGCGCGCAGGCCCACCGCCGCCATCTGGGGCCGGGGAAAGTCGCGCAGATTGGCGGTGACGATCAGCTCAGCCCCGCCATTCAGCGCCGCCTCGATCACATGGGCATCGGCCGGGTCGGGCAAGTCCAGCCCGGCGCTGCGGCTGCCCTGATCGCTGACCGAGGCCGCCGGGAAACGTTCGGCCAAAAGCGCGATCTCGACCCCGGCCACGGCGGCGACATCCGGCCCCTGACGTGCAGCGACATGACGCCACTCCTCAAGGATGCGCGGCGACCAGATCGGCACGTAAAGCCCCGCCGCCGCCACGTCCGCCAGCACCTCCCGCAAGACGGTGGGATAGAGGACATTGGCGTCCAGCAGCGCCCGCATCATCCATCCAGCCGGAAGAACAGCGCCTTCAGGTAGCCGGTTTCCGCCAGCTGCGGCAGGGTCGGATGGTCCGGCCCGGCCTGCCCGGTATGGATCAGCTGCGGCCGCCGCCCGCCGCGCCCGATGCCGCGCGCCGAGACATTGCGGAAGGCCGTCAGATCGGCGGCATGGGAGCAGGAGCAGAGCACCAGGTAGCCACCGGGCGCGACCAGCGGTGCGGCCAGTTTCGCCACCCGCTCATAGGCGCGCAGACCGGCCTCGAGCGCGGGTTTCGACGGCGCGAAGGCCGGCGGGTCGCAGACGACCACATCGAATTGCGCGCCCTCCTCGGCCAGCGCCTCCATCGCCTTGAAGGCGTCGGACTGGGTGACGCTGAGCCGGCCTTCCGCCGCCATTGCCTTTGCCCCGCCCTCGGCAAGCGACAGGGCAGGTGCGCTGCCATCGATGCAGGTGGCGTGCTCGGCCCCGGCGGCCAGCGCCGCCAGCCCGAAGCCGCCGACATGGCTGAACACGTCCAGCACCCGCGCGCCCTTGGCGAGCCTTTGGGTAAAGGCATGGTTCGGCCGCTGGTCATAGAAAAGTCCGGTCTTCTGCCCGCCCATCAGATCGGCCAGGTAGATCGCCCCGTTCATCGGCACCTCGACCGGCGCCTCGGGCGCCGGACCCAGCAGAACCTCCATGCGCTCGTCCAGCCCCTCAAGGCCGCGCGCCCGCCCCTGCCCGTTCAGGATGACGGTCTTCACCCCCGTCACCTCGGCCAAGGCCGTGGCGATCTCGCCCGCCATGCGGTCGGCCCAAGCGGCATTGGGCTGCATCACCGCCGCGTCACCGAAACGGTCGATCACCAGACCGGGCAGGCCGTCGGCCTCGGCATGGACCAGCCGATAGAAGGGCGCATCATAGAGCCGCTCGCGCATCGCCAGCGCCCGGGCCAGCCGTGCTGCGATCCATGCGCCATCGATTCGCGCCTCGGCATCCGCGTCCATCACCCGGCCGATGATCTTCGAGTTCGGATTGACCGTGACCAGCGCCAAGGGCTTGCGCTCGGCATCCTCCAGCACGGCGAAGCTGCCGGGCTCGATGGCGCGGGTGCGGCGGTCGGCGACCACCTCATCGGCGAAAACCCATGGAAAGCCGTGGCGTATCGCCTGGGGCTTGGATTTCGGGCGCAGGCGGATGATGGGCAGATCGGTCATGGAAGGGTCCTTTCGCTGACACATCTGGCACGGGCGGAAGGTCGGAGCAAGCCATGCCCCGGCATGCGCAAGCCCGCATTTATGTATGCATTGCCGGCGATCCGGTCTTGAACTGTTATCGCTAACAGCATAACCTGTCGGCAACCGGAGGAAGCGACATGACCCTGAACGCCACCATTGCCCGAGTGACCGACCGCATCCGGGAGCGCAGCGCCCAAAGCCGGCCGCATTACCTGCAAAAGATCGCCAAGGCGGCCGAGGAAGGTCCGCGCCGCGCGCATCTGAGCTGCGGCAACCAGGCCCATGCCTATGCCGCGATGGACGACAAGGCCGACATGGCCCATACGCGGATGCCCAATATCGGCATCGTCACCGCCTATAATGACATGCTGTCGGCGCATCAGCCCTTCGAGGCCTATCCCGCGCTGATCCGCAAGGCCGGCAAGGCGGCGGGCGCCACGGTGCAGGTGGCGGGCGGCGTGCCGGCCATGTGCGACGGCGTCACGCAGGGCCGCGCCGGGATGGAGCTGTCGCTGTTCTCGCGCGACGTGATCGCGCTGGCCTCGGGCGTGGCGCTGTCGCATGACTGTTTCGATGCGGCGATGTACCTGGGCGTCTGCGACAAGATCGTGCCGGGGCTGATCATCGCCGCCGCCACCTTCGGCCATATCCCCGCCGTCTTCGTGCCCGCCGGGCCGATGCCCTCGGGCCTGCCCAACGACGAGAAATCCAAGGTCCGCCAGCAATTCGCCTTGGGTGAGGTCGGCCGCGACGCGCTGATGAAGGCCGAGATGGAAAGCTATCACGGCGCCGGCACCTGCACCTTCTACGGCACCGCCAACACCAACCAGATGCTGATGGAATTCATGGGCCTGCACCTGCCCGGCTCCAGCTTCGTCAACCCGAACACGCCCCTGCGCGATGCGCTGACCATCTCGGCGGTGGAACGCGCCGCCGCCATCACCCGGCTTGGCAACGATTATCGCCCGGCGGGCGAGATCCTGGACGAGCGCGCCTTCGTCAACGGTCTGGTCGGGCTGATGGCCACCGGCGGCTCGACCAACCTCGTCATTCACCTGCCCGCCATGGCACGGGCGGCGGGGGTGATCCTCGACATCGAGGATTTCCACGACATTTCCGAGGCGGTGCCACTGATGGCGCGGGTCTATCCGAACGGGCTGGCCGATGTGAACCATTTCCACGCCGCCGGCGGTCTGGGCTACATGATCGGCGAATTGCTGGAGGCGGGCCTCTTGCATCCCGACGTGAAAACCATCGTCGGCGACGGGCTGGAGCGTTACACCGCCGAGCCGAAACTGGATGGCGACCGGGTGCGGTGGGAAGAGGGCGCCAAGGAAACGCTGAACGACAAGATCCTGCGCCCGGCCGGCGATCCCTTTGCCATCACCGGCGGGCTGAAACTGCTCGAGGGCAACCTGGGCCGCGGCGTCATCAAGATCAGCGCCGTCGCCGCCGAACGCCATGTGATCGAGGCCAAGGCCCGCGTCTTCAGCGACCAGGAACAGGTGAAGGCCGCCTTCAAGGCCGGCGAGTTCACCGAGGACACCATCGTCGTCGTCCGCTTCCAGGGCCCGCGCGCGAACGGGATGCCCGAGTTGCATTCGCTGACCCCGATCCTCGCCGTGCTGCAGGATCGCGGCTTGAAGGTCGCGCTCGTCACCGACGGGCGCATGTCCGGGGCCTCGGGCAAGGTGCCGGCGGCCATCCATCTCTCGCCCGAGGCGGCCAATGGCGGCCCCCTGGCGCGGGTGCGCGATGGCGACCTGTTGCGGCTCGACGCGACCATGGGCACGATCGACTGCCTCGCCGATGATTTCGACGACCGCCGCCCGGTGGTGGCCGATCTCAGCGGCAATGCCGAGGGCATGGGCCGCGAGATGTTCGCGATGTTCCGCGCCAATGCCGGTCTGGCCACCGAAGGCGCCGGCTGCGTCAGCTAGGCGTCAGTCGCCGGGCGGGGAAACCGGCTCGCGCCGGATCGACACTGCGCTGGGGTCAAGCCTCTGCAACCGGATTGCCGCAGTCAGGGCGGTCTTCGCATCGCCGGTCTCCTGCGCCATCTCGATCAGGGCGCGCAGGCGTATGGGCTGCTCCTCCGGCGGAAAGCGGTCGATGGCCCCGGCCAGCAGCACCCGCGCGGCAGACTTGTCGCCGTGATCGAACTCGACCTCGGCCAGCGCGGCGATGATCGGCAGGGAATCCGGCACCCGCCCCTGCGCCGCGCGCAGGATCTGCAGCGCCTCGCCCCCCTGCCCGGTCTCGCGCAGCGCGAGGCCGAGATGCGCGGTCAGCCGGGGATCGCTGTGCCCGTCGCTCTGCGCCTCGCGGCAGAGCCGCAGCAGATCGCGCCATTGATGCCGCTCGGCCAGAAGCTCGGCCCGCTGCAGGCGATAAAGCGGGTCGCGGCAACCCATGGCCTGCAACCGGTCCAGATGCGCGATCCCCACCTTGCCCGCCCCCGGCAGATTCTTCAGCCGCAGATGGGCCAGGAGACCCTTTTCCGTCGCCGCCTTGTCCGTCAGCACCTCGCCCATCTCGGCCAGCACCGCCGTCACCTGCGGATGGCGGGCATCGAAGGCGAAATTCGACGGGTAGCTGTTCTCGCCCAGAAGCAACAGCACGCCCTCGGGATAGATCGACAGGCCGGCGATGCGCCCGGCCAGCCCGTGCAGCGGTGCCTTGGGATGGTAGACCCGCATCTCGCGATGGTCGATCTGGACGAAGATATCGCGCAGCAGAGCCTGGTCTTGCCACGGCCCGCGCAGCATCAGAATGCCGTCCGTGCCGGCACTGGCGGCCAGCGCGGTCAGCGCCGTGAGGTCAACCAGATCGCCGGCCTCGGCCTCCACGATCTTGCGCCCCTCGGCCTTGGCGGCGGCAAGATGGCGATCCTCGGTCAGCAGCGGGCGTTTCTGCCGGGCCACGCGCTTGTGGATCACGATCAGGTTGTGGAACCGCTCGATCCGGGCCATGCCGCCGCCCTGCCCGGCCTGCAGCTTCGCCACCCGCTCCAGCGCCATGGCGAGGCTGTTCGGTGCCTTGAGCTCAAGCGAGCCGCCGAATTTCGGGAAAAGGGCGGTCTGCACGTCCTCGATGATATAGACCCCGCCCGAGGCCAGCGTGGGGAAGAGCAGGCGAAAGCTCTCGACCACATGGGCGTTCTGATGGCTGCCATCGTCGAGGATCACATCGAACGGCCCGCGCTCCTCCACCAGCCGCGACAGGCAGTCCGCATCGACCTGGCTGCCCTGCCGGATCGCCACGCGCGGCCCGAGGTTCAAGTCCTTGCGCGCGATGTCCAGCCCGGTGATCTCGCCCTTCGGGAAATAGTCGCGCCACATCGCCAGCGATTCACCACCACGCAGCGGATCGCTGTAGCCGCCGATGCCGATCTCCAGCAGCCGGATCGGCCGGTCGCGCAGAGGGCCCAGCATCGCATGATAATGCGGCGTATAATCGTGGAAGCCGTATTTGTCGGTGCCATGAAGGATGGCCAGACGGGACAAGGCATCGGTCAACAGCGCGGCTCCCTGCTGCGGGTTCTGGTCAGCCAGCAGAAGGCTGACCAAGGCGCGGCGTCAAGACTTGGCATCTGAATCCGCGACCGGGCCGAGAACCTCGGTCGCCAGCGGGTCATCGGGCACCGCCTCGCGCAGACGCCGGGCGACGCGCTGCGCTGCCTCCTGATCGCCGCTGGCAAGGCACAGTTCGATCAGCTTGCGCTGTCGGCCGGCACGGTCGGCTGGCGGAAAAAGGACCATCGCCTTTTCCAACAGCTCGATGGCGCGGGGCCGGTTGCCCACCGAAACCTCGAGATTGGCCAGCGTGGTAACGATCGATCGCACCCGTGGATTGGCCTCATGGGCGGTCCGAAGCAGCTCCAGCGCCTCGTCCAGCCGACCCTGACGGCGCAGGGCCAAAGCCAGCGTCGGCAGGACCTGCGGATCGTCCGGCAGATGGGTCAGCGCCTCGCGGCACAGCCGCTCCATCGCCGGCCAATCCTCGGACTGGCGCAAGAGCTTGGCATAGAGCAGATAGAAACGCTGATCGGTGCAGCCCATCTGCGACAGGCGCTGCAGCAGCGGCGCGGCGGCATCGGCGCCGTGGAACCGCTCGGTCATGACGGCGGCCTGCTGCAAGCCGTTCTCGGTCGCGGCAGGGTCGGTGATGACCTCGGAAATCGTCGCCATGGCGGCAGCGGCCAGCGGGTTTTCCGGGCTGTAGTCGAAGTTCGACGGATAGGTATTGTCCCCGACCTGCAGCACCACGCCATCGCCATAGATGGCCATGCCCAGAATGCGCGGCGCGGTCGGCAGCAGCGGCGCATCGGGAAAATGCACCCGGATCTCGGTGTGATCGACCTCGACGAAGAGCTGCAACAACAGCGCCGGGTCAGGCCGGCCCTCGATCAGCAGCAGGCCCGCCTCGCCCACCCGGTCCACCGCCTGCATCAGCGCGGCGGCATCCGTCACGCTGTCAGCGGCGATCCGCGTCACGCCATCGGCGGCGCGAACCCGGCGGTCATTCTCGATGCCCGGCGCGGGCTGGCCGGGATCGCGCTTCCAGAAGGCGAAGATATTGTGGAAGCGTTCGACGGCGACGATCTCGCCGCCCTCGCCGCGCTGAAGCTGCGCCATGATCTCGGCCGCCATGCCGACGCTGTTCGGCGCATCCAGCGTCAGCGAGCCGCCGAAGCGCGGGAAGAACGAGGTCTGCACATCCTCGACCAGATAGAGCCCCCCCGGTTTCAGACCCGGAAACAGCAGGGCAAAGCTTTCGACCACATGCTCGTTGCGATGGCTGCCATCGTCCAGGATGACGTCGAAGGGCCCGCGCTCGGCCTCGATCTGGCTGAGGCAATCGGCATCGACCTGACTGCCCTGAACGATGCGCACACGGGACCCGAGATCGATGGTCTTGCGCTGAATATCCAGCCCGGTGATCTGCCCCTCGGGAAAGAAATCCCGCCAGACCGCCAGCGATTCGCCACCCCTGACCGGCGAGCCATAGCCGCCCACGCCGATCTCGAGCAGCTTCAGCGGCTCGTCGCGCAGATGGTTCAGCAATCCGAAGTAATGCGGGGTGTAATCGTGATAGCCGAACTTGTCGGTTCCGTTCAGGATCGCCAGTCGGGTCAAGGGGTCGGTCATCGGGAAACTCGTCTACAGCAGGTGGAGTTCTGGCACTGTCCACCAGAACCGCGCCATAGAAAAGGCGCGTTCTGCCGCAGACCGATCAAAGCCGCGCCCTTGCCGCCCCCGCCGCCGCCCGCTAATCCAGCGCGCATGGCCAAGCTCTATTTCCATTTCTCCACCATGAATGCCGGCAAGAGCACGCTGTTGCTGCAAGCCTCCTACAATTACCGCGAGCGCGGGATGGAGACGCTGCTGCTGACCGCCGCGCTGGATGACCGCGCCGGCGAGGGGCGCATCGCCAGCCGCATCGGGATCGAGGACAGCGCGCTGACCTTTGACGCCGCCACCGATCTGTTTGCCCTGATCGAGCGGCAGGGGGCCAAGGCCGCCTGCATCTTCGTCGACGAGGCGCAGTTCCTGACCCCGGACCAGGTCTGGCAACTGGCACGCGTCGCCGATGACCTGGGGATCCCGGTCATGTGCTATGGGCTACGCGTCGATTTCCGGGGCGCGCTTTTCCCCGGCTCGGCGGCGCTGCTGGCGCTGGCCGACGACCTGCGCGAGGTGCGCACCATCTGCCATTGCGGGCGCAAGGCCACCATGGTCATCCGCCGCGGCGCGGACGGGGCCGCCATCCGCGAGGGTGCGCAGGTGCAGGTCGGCGGCAATGAAACCTATGTCTCGCTCTGCCGCCGCCACTGGCGCGAGGCGATGGGGCGGTAGCGCCCCCAAGACCCGCACCGATCCCGACCCAAGCACTTGCAGCGGCAGAAAAATCCCGCTGCCAGCTTGCGCCGACGCCCCGGGCCATGCCAAGCTTGCCGCAGGGGAGGCCACGGCATGGCCGAAGACGGCGAGATCCGCGAACGCAAGCAGTTCGACTCGGCCGAGATGGGGGTGCTGGCCCATCTCTACCGGGCCGAGGTCTATCGCTCGACCATCTGGCGCACCCGGCTTGACACCTCGACCAACTGGTCGGTGGTGACGCTGGGGGTGGCGCTGTCGATCACCTATTCCTCGCCGCAGGCCTCGCCGCTGCCCCTGGTTCTGGTCGGCATCCTGATCGTCTTCTTCCTGATGCTCGAGGCCCGGCGCTATCGCTATTTCAACGTCTGGCGGGCGCGCTGCCGCTGGATGGAACTGAACTTCATCGCTCCGATCCTGAAAGAGGGCGACCTGCACCTGGAAGATCACTGGCAGGACCGGCTGGCCGACGACTACATGCGACCCTCCTATCACGTCAGCATGTGGACCGCCGTGGGCCGCCGCATCCGGCGCAACTATTTCTGGATCCTGCTCATTCAGACCATCGCCTACCTGGGCAAGCTGGCGGTGCATCCGACGCCGCTGACCTCGGCCGGAGAGCTGCTGGACCGCGCCGCCATCGGCCCCCTGCCCGGCTGGCTGGTTCTGCTGATGGGAGCCATTTATTGCACCGGCTTCGGGGTGATCGCAGTGATGAGCGGCCGGCATGACCGCCGGCGCGCGAAGAAGCGGAGAGATCCGCTGGGGATGGGGTGAGGGTCGCTGTCAGCGATGTGCCAGATAGTCCGCCGAAACATAGCCCGACACACTCGGCCGTTCGGCGAGCGAGACCTTGCACCAGACCTTGCCATTGGTCGTCACGCAGCTCTGGCGGTTCAGGCGCGTGCCGTCCGGCAGGCCGATGATGATGTTGTGCTCGAGCCCGGGGCCTTCTCGAAGCTTCAGAAGATCGTCCGGCCCGGCGCCCTTGACAACGGCACTGGAACCCACCGCGCATCCGCCGGCGATCATGAGAGCGAGAATCGCAGAAATATGAGTTCGCATCATCCAACCTGAATCGTTTTTCCATCCCTACGACACCATCACCTCGAATGACAGCAGGCAGGTATCGAACGCGGATCGCGGGCGGCACACGTCCGGCCATTGCGCCAGCCTTGCGGCGTCCGGACGTGCCAAGGAAGCGGCGATCCTCGCGCGAGCGCACGAGCCCAAGAAGCTCACCCGCGCATCCCCTCACACATACATCCCCTGCCTCAGCACAACGCCGTGATCCAGCCACGCCTTCATCGCGGCCAGCATCTGGGACCAGCCCATTGCATTGCCGTAGGCCTGCTTCAGCCCCTCGGGGGTGGCGGGCCAGCCGGTTTCGGTGACGTGGACCTTGGTGCGGCCGGCGGGTAGTTCCTCGAAGCGGAAGATCACCCGGTTCAGACCGTTGCCCGAGGGGGCGGGCCAGTCGAACTCGATGCGTTCGGGCGGCTCAGCGATCAGCACGGTCACGTCGAAGGGGCCGGGGAAATCGCCGAATTCCCAGGTGACGGTGGCGCCGCGGTCCATGTGACCCCTGGCCCCGCCGGTGGTGAAATAGGCCGAGAGCTGCGCCGGGTCGGCCACCGCCTCGAAGACCGTCTCGCGCGGCTTGTCGATGATCGCCCAGATCGTGAAGTCCATGTCGGTTTCGGAAATGCTCACTATCCCAGTCTCCCTTGGGTCAAACCTCCGCGCGCGACCGCTCGGCGCGTTGCGGCAGGTCTGCAGCTGTTGTAGTCAAGGCTCAAACAGGCAAAGGAAACCCCATGCGCGCCCAATTGTTCCGCATCGCAGCCCTGCTGCTGATCGCCCTGCCGGGTCTGGCCCAGGCGCAGGCCTTTGACACCAATGCCCGCTCGGCCTGGGTCTATGACGTGGCGACCGGCACGGTGCTGATGGAAAAGAACGCCGACGAGGCGCTGCCGCCGGCCAGCATGTCGAAGCTGATGACCGTCTACATGCTGTTCGAGGCGGTGCGCGAGGGCCGGGTGCAGATGGATACCCGCCTGCCGGTCTCGACCAAGGCGCGGCAGATGGGCGGATCCACCATGTTCCTCAATGAACAGGACCGCCCCACGGTCGAGGAGTTGATCCAGGGCATCATCGTGCTGTCTGGCAACGACGCCTGCGTGGTGGTGGCCGAGGGCCTGGCCGGCACGGAAGAGGCCTTTGCCCGGCAGATGACCGAGAAGGGCAAGGAGCTGGGCCTGACCAATTCCACCTTCGCCAATGCCTCGGGCTGGCCCGATCCGCGCCACCGCATGTCGACCCATGACCTGGGCGTGCTGGCGCAACGCCTGATCCAGGATTTCCCGCAGCTGTACAAGTACTTCTCGGAAACCGAATACCCGTTCGACAACCGCGCGCCCTCGAACCGTTATAACCGCAACCCGCTGCTGAAACTCGGGATCGGCGCCGACGGGCTGAAGACCGGCCACACGCAGGAAGCGGGCTACGGCCTGACGGGCAGCGCCGTGCAGGGCAATCGCCGCATCATCTTCGTCGTCACCGGCCTGCCGACCGAAGCCTCCCGCGCTGAAGAGGCCGAGCGCATCGTCAACTGGGCCTTTCGCCAGTTCACCATGAAGACGCTGGTGCCGAAGGGCGAAACCGTGGTCGAGGCGCCGGTCTGGCTGGGCTCGGCCTCGCGGGTGGCGCTGACCACCAAGGACGGGCTCAATGTGCTTATCCCCGGCGGGGCCGGCGACCGGGTGACGGCCGAGGTGGTCTATAGCTCGCCCATCCCCGCGCCGATCAAGGCCGGGCAGCAACTGGGCGAGCTGGTGGTGCAGATCCCCGGCACCGGCGAGGCGCGGATGCCGCTGCTGGCCGCGACCGACGTGGCCGAGACCGGGTTCCTTGGCCGGGTGAAGGGCGCGGCCCTGCGTCTCGGAGGGCGCGCGGTCGAGGCCGTGGGCCTTTGATGTTCATCAGCTTCGAGGGCATCGACGGCAGCGGCAAATCCACCCAATCGCGGCTTTTGGCCGAGACCTTGCGGGCCGAGGGGAGCGATGTCGTCCTGACCCGCGAGCCGGGCGGTTCGCCCGGCGCCGAGGAGATCCGTCGGCTGCTGGTCGAAGGCGCGGGTGAACGCTGGTCGCCCGAGACCGAGATCCTCTTGTTCACCGCCGCCCGCCGCGACCATCTGGAACGGCTGATCCGCCCGGCGCTTGCGGCAGGCCGCACCGTCATCACCGACCGTTTCGCCGATTCCACCCGCGTCTATCAGGGCGCCACGCGCGGCGATCTGCGCGGCATGGTGGACCGCCTGCACGAGACCGCCATCGGCATCGAGCCCGACCTGACGCTGGTGATCGACATCGACCCGGCCACCGGCCTTTCACGCGGGAAGGCACGGGGCGGCAGCGAGGATCGGTTTGAAAGCCTCGGCCTCGGCTTTCAGGAAAAACTCGCCGCCGGTTTTCGGGCACTCGCCGCCGAGAACCCCGCACGGGTGCGGCTGATCGACGGCTCGGGCGCGCCCGAGGATGTCGCCGCCCGGGTCCGCGCGGCCCTGCCGGCATGAGTGCCCCTGACGACATTCCTGAACCCGACCGGGTGCCCGGTGCGCCCCATCCGCGCATGGCCCCGCGCGTCGTCGGCCAGACGGCGGCAGTGGCCGATTTCGTCAGCGCCGCGCGCAGCCACCGGCTGCATCACGGCTGGCTCATCACCGGCCCGCGCGGGGTGGGCAAGGCGACCCTGGCATGGTCCATCGCCCGCTGGCTGCTGACGGGTGCCGGAAGCGACGACCTGACCGCGCCGCCGGATGCCCCCGCCGCGCGCCGCATCGCCGCGCTGTCGGAGCCGAATGTCATGCTGATCCGCCGGCCATGGGACGACAAGGCCAAGCGTCTGCGGGCCGAGATCACCGTGGACGAGATCCGCAAGGTGCTGGGCTTCTTCCACATGAGCGCGGCCGAGGGTGGCCGCCGCATCGCCATCATCGACGCCGCCGACGAGATGAACACCGCCGCCGCCAACGCGCTGCTGAAAGTGCTGGAGGAGCCGCCCAAGGACGCGCTGATCCTGATGATCGCGCATCAGCCGGCGCGGCTTCTGCCGACCATCCGCTCGCGCTGCCGCGAGTTGCGGCTGACGCCGCTGGCGCCCGAAGACATGGCCTCGGTTCTTCAGGATCTGGGCAGCGAGGATGACGCCGAGAAGCTGGCGGCGCTGGCCGGCGGGTCTGTGGGCGAGGCGCTTCGGCTTGCCGGTCAGGACGGGCTGGCGCGCTATCAGGACCTGATCGATCTGATGGACAGCCTGCCGGCGATGGACCGGCAGAAGGCGCTGAAGCTGGCCGATCAGGCGGCCAAGCGCGCCGATGCCGATGGCGATCCCTTTGACCTGATGGTGACGCTGATGGACCGGCTGCTGAGCCGTCTGGCGCGTGCCGGGCTGATGGGCGCGCCACTGCCGCAGGCGGCCGAGCGCGAGGGGCGGGTGATGGCGCGGCTCTCGCCCGATGACCGTGCCGCGCGGGACTGGGCCGGCGCGCAGGCCGAACTGCTGGCGCGGGCGCGGATCGGGCGGTCCGTGAACCTTGACCCTGCGGCGCTGGTGATGGATATGCTGACCGAACTGGCGCATCTGCCGCCGGCCCAATCAGCCAGGACCTCGTGACATGACCGATGCGCCCCCCGCAATCGTCGATAGCCATTGCCATCTGGATTTCCCCGATTTCGACGGCCAGCAGAACGAGATCATCGCCCGCGCCCGCGCCGCCGGGGTGACGCGCATGGTGACGATCTGCACCAAGATGCCGAATGTCCCCAAGGTGCAGGCGCTGGCCGAGGCGCATGACGGGCTCTTCTACGCCGTGGGCCTGCACCCGATGAGCGTGGCGGACCAGCCGCCGGTGACGCTGGACGAGCTTCTGGGCTATGCCGCGCATCCGAAGATGGTGGGCATCGGCGAGACGGGGCTGGATTACCATTACACCGCCGACAGCAAGGCGGCCCAGCAGGTCAGCCTGCGCCTGCATATCGAGGCCGCGCGCCGGACCCGCCTGCCCCTCATCATCCATGCCCGCGACGCCGATGAGGATATGGCCCGCATCCTGACCGAGGAATATCGCAACGGCGATTATACCTGCGTGATGCATTGCTTCAGCTCGGGTCCGGAACTGGCACGGGCGGCGCTGGATCTGGGCTTCTACCTGTCGATGTCGGGCATCGCCGCCTTCCCCCGCTCGCAGGAGCTGCGCGACATCTTCGCCGCCGCGCCGCTGGAGCGGATCCTCGTGGAAACCGACAGCCCCTATCTCGCCCCGCCGCCTTATCGCGGCAAGCGCAACGAACCGGCCTATGTGGCGAAGACCGCCGCCGTGGGCGCGCAGGTCTATGGCATCGACTATGCCGATTTCGCCCGCGCCACGACCGAGAATTTCGACCGGCTGTTCTGGAAGGCTGCCGCATGATCCGCGCCACGATCCTCGGCTGCGGCTCATCGGGCGGCGTGCCGAGGATCGGCAACCGCTGGGGCGCCTGCGACCCGAGCAATCCCAAGAACCGCCGCCGCCGCTGCGCCCTGCTGGTCGAGCGCGTGGGCGAACATGGCATCACCCGCGTGCTGATCGATACCGGCCCGGACATGGTCTGGCAGCTGATCGACGCCAATGTGACCACGGTGGATGCGGTGGTCTATACCCATGCCCATGCCGACCATACCCACGGCATCGATGACATCCGCCAGCTGGCCTATAACGCCCATCAGCGCATGCCGGTCTGGGCCGATGCGCCGACGACCCGGGCGCTGACCCAACGCTTTGGCTATATCTTCGAAACGCCCGAGGGCTCGGCCTATCCGCCGGTCGCGGACCTGAACCTGATCGACGGCCCCTTCGGCATCGATGGCGCCGGCGGGCTGATCCAATTCCTGCCCTTCCGCGTCCAGCATGGCGATATCACCGCGCTGGGGTTCCGCATCGGCGGGCTGGTCTATCTGCCCGATGTCTCGTTCATCCCCGGCGAGTGCTGGCCGCTGATCGAGGGGGCCGAGGTCTTTGTCTGCGACGCCCTGCGGCTGACGCCCCATCCCAGCCATGCCCATCTGGCGCTGGCGCTGGACTGGATCGAACGGTCACGGGCCAGGCGCGGCGTAGTGACGAACATGCATATCGATCTCGACCATGCCGAGACCATGCAAGCCACGCCCCCGAACGTCATCCCCGCACATGACGGGCTGGTGATCGAGGTGGGCGTGAACGCTCCTGCCCCACAGCCCCTTGCCGAGGAGCCGGCATGAGCGATCTTTTCACGGTCATCCTGCCGGTCTTCCTGGTCATCGGTTTTGGCTACCTGGTCGCCTGGCGCGGCTGGTTTTCGGAAAGCGCCGTCGACGGGCTGATGCGCTATGCCCAGAACTTCGCGGTGCCGGTGCTGCTCTTCTCCTCGATCGCACGGCTGGATCTGGGCGAGGGCTTCCGTATCAACCTGATGCTGTCCTTCTATGGCGGCGCCTTTGCCGGCTACCTGGCGGGCTGGGCCGGGGCCAAGTTCATCTTCAAGCGCCCGCCCGCCGATTGCGTCGCCATCGGTTTCGTCTGCCTGTTCTCGAACAGCCTGCTTCTGGGCATCCCGATCATGGAACGCGCCTATGGGCCGGAATCGCTGATGGGGAACTGGGCGATCATCTCGATCCATTCGCCGCTGATCTATACCTTCGGCATCACCATGATGGAATTCACGCTGGCCCGCGGCAAGAACCTGTCGGTCGGCGCGGTGGCGGCGCGGGCGCTTGGCGGGGTGCTGCGCACGCCCTTGGTCATCGGCATCCTCGTGGGCTTCGTGGTGAACCTGCTGACGCAAGCCGGGCTGACCCTGCCCGAGGGCTTCTGGGCCGGGGTCGACATGCTGGCGCGCTCGGCCCTGCCCGCCGCCCTCTTCGGCCTTGGCGGCGTGCTGCTGCGCTACAAGCCCGAGGGCGACATGGCCACCATCGCCATGTGCTGCGGCATCAGCCTGATCCTGCATCCGGCGATCAGCTTTGGCCTTGGCCGCAGTCTGGGGCTGGATACGGACGGGATGCGCTCGGCCGTCGTCACCGCCTCGATGGCACCGGGAGTGAACGCCTATATCTTCGCCAATATCTACGGCGCGGCCCGGCGGGTCGCCGCCTCGACCGTGCTGATCGGCACCTTGGCCTCGGTCCTGACCATCTGGATGTGGCTGGCGATTCTTCCCTGACAGGGGCCTGCCCCGCCCGGATCAGTGCGGCGTCACACCCCGCAGCCGTTCCGAGCGGCGGCGCAGCAGCTCGACCGTCGCCAGCAGCGCGATCGAGAAGATCACCAGAATGGTGGCGACGGCAAGAATGGCAGGCGAGATCTGTTCGCGGATGCCGTTCCACATCTGCCGCGGGATGGTCTGCTGATCCGGGCCGGCGATGAACAGCACGGCGACGACCTCGTCAAAGCTGGTGACAAAGGCGAACAGCGCGCCCGAGATCACGCCGGGCAGGATCAGCGGCATGGTCACGCGGAAGAATGTGGTGCGCGGATTGGCCCCGAGGCTCGCGGCGGCGCGGTTCAGCGATTGGTCAAAGCCCACCAGCGTCGCCGTCACGGTGATGATGACGAAGGGAATGCCAAGCGTGGCATGGGCAAGGATCACGCCCAGGTAGGTGCCCGCCAGCCGCCCGCAATTCGTCGGCAGCCCGACCCAGCCCAGCACCGAACAGGGGTTCGAATAGAAGAAGAACATGCCGGTCGCGGTGATGATCAGCGGCACGATCATCGGCGAGATCAGGATCGCCATGATCGCCCGGCGGAAGGGCATTTCCGGGCGCGACAGGCCAAGCGCGGCCAGCGTGCCGAGGAAGGTGGCAAGGATGGTCGAGAAGAAGCCGATGATCAGCGAGTTCTTGGCGGCGTTGATCCATTTGGCATTGGCCCAGGCATCGGCCCACCAGCCGGCATTGCGCGGCCCGTCGGGCGCCTGCATCCCGAAGGTCAGCAGGCTGTCATACCAGCGCATCGAATAGCCGTCGGGATCAAAGGACCGCATCTTCTCGGTGAAGGTGAAATAGGGCTCGGCGTTGAAGCTGAGCGGGATGATGACCAGGATCGGCGCGATCAGGAAGATGAAGATCAGCGCGCAGATCAGCAGGTAGGACCAGTGCCAGATCCGCTCGGCCGGGGATGCGTAATTCGGAAGCGCCATCTTGCGTCACCCCAGCTTCAGGTTGTCGATGCCGACCATGCGGTCATAGCACCAGTAGAGCAGCAGCACCGCGCCCAGAAGCAGCGCCGCCAGCGCCGCCGCCATCGACCAGTTCAGCGTGTCGGTCATGTGCATGGCGATCATGTTCGAGATGAGCTGCCCCGAGGACCCGCCGACCAGTGCCGGCGTGATGTAATAGCCCACGGCGAGGATGAAGACCAAGAGCGCCCCTGCCCCCAGCCCCGGCAGCGTCTGCGGGAAATAGATGCGGCGGAAGGTCGTCCAGCTGGTCGCCCCCAGTGACCGCGCGGCGCGGGCATAGGAGGGGTTGATCGTGCGCATCACCGAGTAGAGCGGCAGGATCATGAAGGGCAGCAGGATATGGGTCATGGCGATGATCGTGCCGGTGCGGTTGTAGATCATCTGCAGCCGGCCATTCACGTCGATGATGCCCGCCCAGACCAGCAGGTCATTCACCACGCCCTGCTGCTGCAACAGCACGATCCAGCTGGTCGTCCGCACCAGCAGCGAGGTCCAGAAGGGCAGAAGCACGAGGATCATCAACAGGTTCGACTTGCGCATCGGCAGCGTCGCCAGCAGATGCGCGATCGGGAAGCCAAGGACAAAGGTCAGCGCGGTGATCAGCAGCGACAGGCCGAAGGTGCGCAGGAACAGCATGATGTAGACACGCTGGTTCTCGGCCACCTGGGCGATGTTGCCCTCGGCATCGCGCTTGCGATCCAGCGAGGCGAGATAGAAATTCGTCGTCACCGGGTGTGAGGCCTCGCGCATCGTGCTCCACAGCACCGGGTCGGCCCATTTCGCATCGATCTCGGTCAGCGCCGCCTGGTAGGGCGGCTCCAGCCCGTCGCGGACCTTGCGGCCGGTCGAGGTGAACAGCGAGCGCGTGCCGGCCATGTCATAGTTGATGCGGGTGCCGACGATGCCGATGGTGCGGTTTTCTGCGGCCGCAGTCAGGTCGGCGGCCAGCGCGGCCCAGGCCGCCTCGTCGGGATCGGTGCCGCGCTCGGTCTGGGCGAACCAGGCAGAGACCTGCGGCATGTTGGCCGAGAAGCCGTCATTATAGAAGGATCGCTGCAGCATCTGCGCGATCGGCACCACGAAGGTCAGCAGGATGAAGGCCAGCAGCGGCAGGACCAGCAGGAAGGCGCGGCGCTTGGCGCGCTTCTGCGAGCGGCGCAGCGCGCGGGCCAGGGGTTGGCCATCGGCCGTGGTCAGCGGGCCGTCATCGATGCCACCCGCTTGGGTGGCGATGGCGGCGTGGGGATCGAGGGCCTGTGCCATGATGTCTCTTCGCGGTCGCAAGGCCACCGCCCCCGGACGCACCGGGGACGGCGGCGGGTGTCGGATCAGCCGGCCAGCCAGGCGTTGAACTGTTCGCTCAGCTCGGCATCGTGATCGGCCCAGAATTCCGGGTCATCCATGACCGCGCTGGTCATGTGATCCGGATTCGTCGGCATGTGCGGACCCATTTCGGTGGTACCGTCCTTGTACATCCCGACCAGCGCCGCCGAGGATTTCCGCGACGGGCCATAGGCGATGTATTTCGCCTGGTCAGCCAGACGCTGCGTGTCGGTGGCGTATTTCAGATAGGCCATCGCGGCTTCCGGGTTGGGCGAGCCCTTGGGAATGGCGAACATGTCGAGATCCATGTACTGCCCGTCCCAGATGATGGTGAAGGGCTTCTTCTCGCCGACCATGGCGTCGAAGAAACGGCCGTTATAGCCGGTGGCCATGGTCACTTCGCCATCCGCCAGCAGCTGCACCGGTTGCGCGCCCGCTTCCCACCAGACAACGCTGTCCTTGATGCTGTCGAGTTTCGCAAAAGCCTGCGCCACGCCTTCCGGGGTGGCCAGCTTGTCATAGATCTCGGCGGCGGGCACACCATCGGCGATCAGCGCCAAATAGAGCGTGCGCTTGGGGTTCTTGGGCAGACCGCGCTTGCCGGGGAATTTCTCGAGATCAAAGAAATCCGCCGCCGTGGCCGGGGCACCATCGGGGAACTTGGTGTTGTCATAGGCAATGACCGTGCCCCAGAAGATGTTCGCCACAGCGCAATCCTGCAGCGCGCCGTCGATGAAATCCTCGGCGGCGGGGGTGCCATCGGGGGCGGCGGGCAGATCGGCGGGGTTGATCTCGACCAGCGCGCCCTCGTCGCACAGGCGGATGGCGTCGGAGACTTCGATGTCGAACACGTCGCCGGTGATGTTGCCAGCCTCGACCTGCGCCTTCAGCGGCGTGGCCGGGTTGTCGGCGGCGATCATGTTGACCTTGATGCCGGTCTCGGCGGTGAAGGGTTTGTTATAGGCCTCGACCTGGCTGACCTCGTAGGCGCCACCCCACGAGACGACGTTCACCTCGCCCTCGGCCAGCGCGGCGGATGCCAGCCCGGCCAAGGCGGTGGTAGCAATGAGGATAGACTTCATTATGGTTCACCCTGTTTCAAGATTGTTGTCTTATCTTTTTGTTCTTATTGGCCTGCCCTGCTTTCGGCAGGTTGACAGGCAGAAGCGGGCGGCCCCAAGGGGGCCACCCGCCGGATTGTCAGATCAACCGGCCAGCCAGCTGTTGAAACGCTCGTTCAGCTCGGCGTCGTGATCGACCCAGAAATCAAGGTTCGAGCCGAGCGCATTGGTCATGTTCTCGGCCGAGGTGGGCAGGTTCGGCCCCATCGGCACCTCGGTGCCCTCGATATTGCCGACCAGCGCGGCAGCCGATTTGCGCGGCGGGCCGTAGCTGATGAATTCGGCAGCCCGGGCCTGCGGCTTGGGCGAGGTCGAATAGGTGACGAATTTCAGCGCGTCTTCCAGATGCGGCGCGCCCTTCGGCACCACCCAGCCTTCCATCTCGTAGATCTGGCCGTCCCAGATGATCTTGAACGGCTTGCCCTCGGCCTGCGCGGCGTTGAAGATCCGGCCGTTGAAGGCATAGGCCATGGTCACTTCGCCATCGGCCAGCAGCTGCGGCGGCTGCGCCCCGGCCTCCCACCAGATCACGTCCGACTTGATGCTGTCGAGCTTGGCAAAGGCGCGGTCCACCCCCTCGGGCGTGCCGAGCGTCGCATAGACATCTGCCGGGGCCACGCCATCGGCCATCAGCGCCAGTTCCAGATTGAACTTGGCACCCTTGCGCATGGTGCGCTTGCCGGGGAATTTCGCCAGGTCGAAGAAGTCTGCCGGGGTGGCCGGCTTGGCGTCGGTGAACTTGCTGTCGTCATAGGCCAGGATCATCGAATAGACATCGGTGCCGACGAAGCAGTCGGTCACGGCCCCCTCGATGAAGTCATCCGCCGCCGCCGTGCCATCCTCGGCTGCCGCCAGGATCGAGGCGTCGATGGTTTCCAAGAGGCCCTCGTCGCAGAGGCGCACTGCATCGGCATATTCGACCGAGGCCACGTCGACCGTCACATTGCCCGCCTCGACCATGGCCTTGATCGGCGTGGCCGGGTTGTCGGCGTCCTGCATCACCACCTTGATCCCGGTCTCGGCCTCGAAGGGCTTGGCATAGGCTTCCAGATGGCTGTTGCCATAGGCGCCGCCCCAGGACAGCAGGGCAACCTCCTGTGCTGCCGCCGGCAGCGCGATCAGGCCCGTCAGGGCAGTGGTCAGGATCAGGGAATGTTTCATAAGGTCCTCTCGCTTCAATAAATCTGTCTCTCCGCGCAAGGCCCGTGTTCAGACCGGGTCCAGCGCGCGGGCATCCTGCGGATGCCAGCCAATGCGGATCTTCTGACCCGGCGACAGCCGGGTCTGGCCAATGGTATTGCGGCATTTCATCACGAAATCCTCGCTGCCCGCGACCTTCAGCCGAGTCCGCAGGATATCGCCCATGTAGACGACATCCATCACCTCGGCCTCGACCGTATGGGCGCCGGCGGGCATCAGTTCCGGCTTGAACTCGACCCGCTCGGGACGGATCGAGACGGTGGTGTCCTGACCCACCTGCCGCACGTTGACGGCGGTGGCGTCGATCGCCTCGCCATTGTGCAGGCGGATGATCGCACTATTCCCATCCAGTTTCTCAAGAGTTCCGGGCAGAGCGTTGTTTTCGCCGATGAAACTGGCGACAAAGCTGTTTTCCGGCTGCTCGTACAGCGCCGAGGGGCTGGCCAGTTGCTGGATACGGCCATCGTTGAAGACGGCGATGCGGTCCGACATGGTCAGCGCCTCGCCCTGATCATGGGTCACATAGACCACGGTGATCCCCAACCGCTCGTGCAGGGCCTTGATCTCGAACTGCATATGCTCGCGCAATTGCTTGTCGAGCGCGCCGAGGGGCTCGTCCATCAAGACCAGCTTCGGGTCAAAGACCAGCGCGCGTGCCAGCGCGATCCGCTGCTGCTGCCCGCCCGAAAGCTGCGCCGGGCGGCGATTGATGAAGGCGCCCATCTGCACCATGTCCAGCGCCCGCTTGATCCGCGTCTCGCGCTCGGCCTTGGTCATGCCGCGCACTTCCAGCGGGAAGGACAGGTTCTCGCCCACCGTCATGTGCGGGAAGAGGGCATAGTTCTGGAACACCATGCCGATCCCGCGCTTGTGCGGCGGCACGTCGTTGATGTTCTGGCCGTCCAGCCGAATCTCGCCATGGGTGGCCTGCTCGAAACCGGCCAGCATCATCAGGCAGGTGGTCTTGCCCGAGCCCGAGGGCCCCAGCATGGTCAGGAACTCGCCCTTGCCGATGTCGAGATTCAGGTCTTTGACGACAAGCGTCTGACCGTCATAGCTTTTCTGCACATGCTCGAAGACGACAAAGCCGCCACCCATGCGATCTTGCTGCAATCCGCGCACTCCCTGATTGGCTTATTGGTCTTGTGGCGCGTCGTCACGTTACGCGCGCCGCCCCAAGGATTGCAACTGGCTTTTCGTCCAGCGCGCGGTGGTGACGCAGGCTTACCTTATCTTAAGCCGGGCCGGTTATGCTGTCCCAGGATCGGGCAGGCGCGAAAGGTGCAGATGCTGCAATATCAGGGACTTGCCCGGACATGGGCGCTGTTGGCGCTTCTGGCAGCCTTTCTGCTGCCGGTGCAGGCAGTTGCGGTGCTGTCGCAGGCAGACCTGTCCAATCCGGCGGCCATTTGCGAGGGCGCGGCGCGGCAGGCGGCGGCGGAATATGGCGTGCCGGCGGATATCCTTGGCGCGCTGACCCTGACCGAGACCGGGCGGCGGCTGGACGGCCATGTCCGACCCTGGGCCTGGAGCGTGAATGCCGAAGGTGCCGGCTCGTGGTTCGACGATCCGGCCTCGGCGCTCGCCTTCGCCGAGGACCGGGTGGCCCTGGGCCGGCCCAATGTCGATATCGGCTGCTTCCAGATCAATTACCGCTGGCATGGCGCGAATTTCCCCTCGGTCGCCGCCATGTTCGATCCGCTGACCAATGCCCGCTACGCCGCCAGCTTCGTGTTGCAACTGTATCAGGAAACCGGCGACTGGCGCGCCGCCGCCGGCGCCTTCCATTCGCGCAGTCCCGGCAATGCCCGGAAATATCTCGCCCGCTTCGACGAGTTGTACGTCATGCTGCAAAGCCGCGGCTTCGACGGCCTGACCGACTCGCCCGAAACCTATAACGAATTCGCCGATGCCGCCCCGATGCCCGAGGAGAAGGTGCGGGCCGCGCGCGAGAAGCTGACCTTGCTGGGCGCCCCCCTCGGCACGCCCCTGACCGGCATGGCGGGATCGCTGGCGGTGATCGGCGAGACCCAAGGCCCGCTGATCAGCGGCGACACCGGCGCGGTGCCGCTGGCGGGCGAACCCTCGCTCTGGGCCAGTGCGCTGACGCCGTGAGCCGAGTCTTCGTCAGACACGACGCAGCCGGATCGCCTGCGCCTTCGATCCCGAGATGACGCCCCCTATCCCCGCGCCGCCGCAAGGGCGCGCCTCTCCCACTCCTCGCCAAGCGCCTGTTCCGAGCGGGCGAAAGCCCGGTCGGCCTGACGCCGTGCAGCGGTCGCGTCGCCGCGGCGCCCAAGCGCGGCAAGGCAATCCTGCAAGGTCTCCTGCACCTCCAGAAGCCCGGCACCATCGCGGGCGATCGGGGCGAAGAAGCTGGCATAGACCGCCGGAATGTCCAGCACCGGGGCAAAGACCCGATCGTGCCGGGACGAGTTTTCCACCTCGGCAGGCGCGTGCAGCGTTTCGAGCACGCGGGTGCCGGCGCGCAGCACCTCGATGGCGGTGCCGGGATCGTTGATGGCGGGCGACAGCGCCTTGCTGGCCACCTCGCTCAAGACGATCAGCCCGTATTGCAGATCCTGATCGAAGCTGCGGGACTCTCCAAGTGAAAAGCCACTCCTCAGCCTCTTCAGGACAATCTCGTCGACCGGTTGCGACAGGCGCAGCAGCGCCTCGCCCTGATGGACATACTTGCCCGGACTGCGCAGGATCTCGACCCGCAGCCCGGCAGCCTCGGCCGCAGCCTGCAGCTTGGCGATGTCGATATGGCGGACATAGCCTGACTGATCCGCAGGCAGCAGCCCGCCACCGTCATCGCCCGAAGGATCGCGCGGCATGGCGCCGAAGGCCGGGCGATCGCGATAGAGTTCCGCCGCCGGCATGGCTGCCGACTCGATCCGGGCGATGATATCGCTCATCCGGCCGAAATCGTTCAGATGGCTGACCCAGCGCAGCAAGGCCCATGCGATCAGCGCGATATCCAGCAGCGTGGCGGCAAAGAGGACGATCCGGCTGTTGTCGGGATAAAAGCCCGCCGCCAGCCCGATGATGCCGACGATGCTGAACAGGAACGAGCCGATGAAGACCGAGACTGCGCTTTGCGCCGTGCGGTCCTGTTCCAGAAGGCGGGTGGCGCGCGGCGTCGCGTTCGAGGTGGCAGAACCATAGGCGCCGACGATGATCGACATCGAGAAGGTCGTCACCGCCAGCATGGACGAGGCGATGATGTTCAGAAGCGATCCCACCGATCCGGCGGCCAGATCGATCTTGGGGACATAGGGCAGGACCGGCCCGATCAGCGGGGCGAGCCCGGCCAGCGCCACCCCGGCCAGACTGTAAAGCAGCACGCGAACCCACATCAGCCGCAATTGCTCGCGCAGGCGCTGCACCCATCCCCGATCCAGAATTTCAGCCATCTCTGTCCTGCACGTCCTCTGTGGCGCCAGCGTGGCGCAGATCACCTTGCGCATCAACAGGATAGCAGGAGGGTTGGTTCCGAAGGAAAGCCCGGCTTCGCAGGCCTTACGCCCCGCCCGATGCAAAGTCGATCGCGAAATGGGTTCCCTCGGCGACCGGGATCAGCCGGATTGTCGCGCCATGGGCATGCAGCAGATTGCGCACCACCGGCAGCCCCATGCCGGTGCCGCCCTCGTCGCGGCGGGTGGTGAAGAACGGATCGAAAATGCGTTCGGCATTGCCGCTGGAAATGCCCTGACCATCATCCGAGACGTCAAGCCGCGTTGCCTCGCCGACAGCCTCTGCCTGCAACGTGACCCGCCCCGCGCCGTTCTCGGCGGCATTGGCCAGCAATTGTCCCAGCACGATCAGCATCCCCTGCGCGGCGATCGGCAGTGACACGGTTTCGCCCTTCGGTTCCAGCTGCAGTCCGGGGCGAAGGGTCCGCAGCTCTGGCAGCATTTCGGCCAGATTTGTCTGCCCGAGATAGCGCGTCTCGCGCGAGCGCGCGACCTCGCGCAGGGCAAGAAGCTGCGCCTCGATCTGCGCCCTCGCCCCGTCGATCTGCTCGACGAGTCGGGCGTCAGCCGGGGTCAGCGCGCCGCCATCCTGCAGCAATTCACAGGCCGCGCGAATCGACGAGACCGGCGTCTTGATCTCGTGGGTGACGTGGTCGGTAAAGGCGCGGATCGTCGCCTCGCGGTCACGCAGGGCCTCGGCCATCGCCACCACGCGGCGGGCTGTGGCGTGCAGTTCGCGCGTACCGAAATGGCTTGGCGGCACCGGCTCTGCCCCCTGCTGCTGGGCCTCGGCATAAGCTTCGAGCGCATGGATCGGTCGCAGCAACAGGCGCATCAGCAACCAGCCAAGCATTGCCGTAAGCAGGGCGATCACCAGCGCGAGGCCTGCCGCCGAATTGCGAAAGCCGAATTCCGGCCCGAGATAGCGCAGCATGACCAGCCCGGCAAAGGACAGGCCCAGGGTCCCGGCAAGCGCGCCCCCCAGAACAAAACCCATCGCGGGACGCCACCGGCGGGTCAACGGCAGGGCCCCATCCGCATTCCCTGACCATGCACGGTATCGATCGCCTCGGCGCAGCCCTTTTCGGCCAGTTTCCGGCGCAGGTTGCGCAGATGGCTGTCCAGCGTCCGGTCCGAGATCAAGCTGCGCGCGCCCCAGATCCCGGCCACCAGCTCGGCGCGCGGGGTCAGGCGGGCCGGATCGCGCATCAGCCGAAGCAGCAGGCCGAATTCGGTGGCGGTCAGGGCAACCTCCTTGGTGCCGACCCGGCAACTGCGGGTATGGGCATCCAGCGACAGCCGACCGTGATCCAGCCGGGCCGGAGCGGCCGGGGCGGCACTGCGCCTCAGGATCGCCCGCACGCGCGCGACCAGTTCGCGCGGGCTGAACGGCTTGGTGACATAGTCGTCGGCGCCAAGCTCCAGCCCGAGCACCCGGTCGATCTCGTCATCGCGCGCTGTCAGGAACAGGATCGGCACCTCGGACCGGGCGCGGAGGCGGCGGCAGGTCTCGAACCCGTCCATCTCGGGCAGGCCGACATCAAGCACGATCAGGTCCGGGATCTCGCGCGCCGCATGGGTCAGTGCCTGGCTGCCATCGGCAGCGGTGATCACGCTGTGGCCCGCGCGCTCGAGCGCGATCCTGACCAGATCGCGCAACCGGGGATCGTCGTCGACGATCAGGATCTTCATCAGGGCCTCGCTGCATATGACACCTGCCGAACATAGCGATGCGCTGACCATGTCCGAAAGCCCCATTCCCGCCAGTTCCGGATCCGCGGAGCGGTGATCTCGCAATCACCAAGATCGATGCGGTTGGCGATCCTGCGACCGACCCCGCTTGCCAGGATCGGGCCGCTGGCCAGCGGTCCAAGCGAACAGAGATAGGCCCGGTCGGGGTCCGGTCGTGTCACGTTCTGCGCCGCGATGATCTGGGCGAAATTGACAAAACTGCACAGGTACAAGGTCGTCACCAGCAGCACCGCGACCCGCCGGCCGAGCCAGTCATTCGAGCGCCGTCGCAGCACCTGCCAGATCAGCAGGCTCAGCCCGGCCGCGACCAGCCCCATCCAGATCAGCGCATGGAGACGCAGATAGGTCAGCCCGAAGCTCTCGATATACAGCTCCAGCCTCAGCGCCGCCGCCCCGCACAGCACCATGTTCTGCGCCAGCCAAACCAGCATCAGCGGACGCATCAGCCGGTGCTCGGCCAGAAACGGCCGCGCGGTCAGCGCGAAGGCAGCGGCGATGAGGGCCGTGGCCAGCAGCGGATAGGCACCGCGATGCGCATATTCGGCCAAGGTCATCCCGGCAGGAAGGTCCGCGCCGCCCAGCAGGATCAACAGGTCGGTCAGGCTCTGCACCGCGATCAGCAGATTGAACAGGACCAGCGCGCGCAGCACCGCCCCCGCATTGATCCCGAAGCCCGTCAGCCGCCATCGGGACGGATCGCGCTGCGGGGCTTTTGCGAGCGGATCGTCCATGGGCAACAGGAACGGGCTCACGAAGACGGCGGTTCCCGCCCAGAACAGCGCCCGCCGGACCGTCTGCCACAGATCGAGATCGATCTGAAGCAGCCGTGCCAGAACCGGGTTCGCCTCCATCAGCAGGGCAAGAAAGACCAGACTTCCCCCGACGGGCAGCGCCCAGTTGCGCAGCATCCTGCGCAGCGCCAGCGCCGGCGCGCCGGCGTCGCGCAGCGCGGATCCCCCGACCGACAGCCTGCGCGGATCGAGCACGCGGACCCAGTTGCCGGGCAGCTTGCCGAGAAACCGTATCGCGCTGCGGATCAGTTGCGCGGCCGAGGCATCAGGATGGCGCGACCAGAGCAGCGCCACGATCTGGCCAAGGACCAGAAAGGTTAGGGAAAGCGCCTGCAGGTGATCGATGACCGGAAGCGCGGCCAAGACCAAAAGGACCGCAGGACCGCGCCAGACAACCACCCCCTGTGTCATCGACAGGGCAAAGATCGCCGCCGCGAACAGCGCCAGCGAGAGACCGGGCCCGTGCCGCCAGAACAGCAGATCGGCCAGCGCCACCAGAATCAGGATCGCGCCCAGCCTGCGCGCGCGGCGGGAAAGGCCCGCATTCGCAGCCGCATCGCCATCGGCCCCATCATCGCCCGAGGGCGCCGCGACCAGCCACCATCCGTCCAGAGCCAGCACCTGCGGCAGGCCGCGAATCGTCAGGTTCTTCTCCATCTTGCCGTCTCCGATTGCCAGAACTGGCCCGAGACTGCTTCGGAAACCGCGCAGATATGGCGGACAAGTCATGCAGGACTTGTGCAGATCGGCCGAAAGACGCGATCGGATCAGCCCAGCAGGATCGCCCTGAAATCATTCACATTGGTCAGGGTCGGTCCGGTGCGGATCAGCGCGCCGAGCCGGTCGAAGAGGCTGTAGCTGTCATGGCCGTCCAGATGGTCGCGCGGGATCAGCCCGGCCCTGCCCGCCGCCGCAAGCGTATCCGGCCCGATCATCGCCCCGGCGGCGTCTTCGGTGCCGTCTATGCCGTCGGTATCGGCGGCCAGCGCGTGAATGCCGGGTTGACCGTTCAGCGCGAGGGCGAGGCTCAGCAGGAACTCGGTATTCCGCCCGCCCCGCCCGGGCGTCCTGTCGCCGATGGTCACGGTGGTCTCGCCGCCCGACAGCAGCACGGCGGGCGCCTTGACCGGGGTGCCATGCAGGCCACCGGCACGGGCGATCCCGGCCAGAACGATGCCCAGCTGCGCCGCCTCGCCCTCCAGCGCGTCGCCAAGCAGCAGGGGCGTGATCCCGGCGGCGCGGGCGACATCCGCCGCCGCCTCCAGCGACATCTGCGGCGTGGCGATCATGCGGTAATCGGGGGGGAACGCGGGCTGAGCCACTGGCGGGCGCAGCAGGATCTCGCGCGCGGCGGCGGGCAGGTTCGGCCCCAGCCGTGCTACCAGGGGCGACAGATCGTCGCCCGCCGAAGGATCGGGCACTGTCGGACCCGAGGCGATGGCCGCCGGGTCGTCTCCCGGCACGTCCGAGATCGCCAGCGTCACCAGCCGCGCCGGTGCCGCCGCCAGCGCCAGTCTGCCGCCCTTGATCCGCGACAGGCGCCGGCGCACCCGGTTCATCTCGTCGATGGTCAGACCCGAGGCCAGAAGCAGCCGGTTGACCGCGCGCTTGTCCGCCAGCGTCATCGGCGGCTCGGGCAGGGTCATCAGCGCCGAGCCGCCGCCCGAGGTCAGCGCAAGCACCAGTTCATCCGGCCCGGCCCGTTGAACGGTTTCGAGGATCTCGACGGCGGCGCTGTGCCCGGCCTCGTCCGGAACCGGATGCGCAGCTTCGCGCACCGTGATCCGTTCGGTCGGCACGGCATGGCCATAGCGGGTCACGACCACGCCTGACAGGTCCACATCCGGCCAGGCGCGCTCCACCGCCCGCGCCATGGCGGCGGCGGATTTTCCGGCCCCCACCACGATGCAGCGGCCCGCGGGCTTTTCGGGCAGGTGCCGGGCGAGGACCGTGGCGGGGTCCGCCGCCGCGATCGCCGCATCCAGCATCTGCCGCAGCAGCGCCTGCGCCTCCGCGTCCCGCATGGCGATCTCAGACATTCTCGCGGCGAATGGCTTCGCAGACTGCATCGGTGACCTCTTGGGTCTTGGCGCTGCCACCGACATCCGGGGTCAGCACGCCATCAGCGCAGACCTTTTCCACCGCCCGCATCAGCCGTTCGGCAGCCGCCGGCTCGCCCAGATGCTCCAGCATCTGCGCGGCGGTCCAGAAAGTGGCGACCGGGTTGGCGATGCCCTTGCCGGTGATGTCGAAGGCCGAGCCGTGGATCGGCTCGAACATCGAGGGGAAGCGCTTTTCCGGGTCGATATTGGCAGTGGGCGCGACGCCCAGACTGCCGGCCAGCGCCCCGGCCAGGTCGGACAGGATATCCGCGTGCAGGTTGGTGGCGACGATGGTGTCGAGCGAGGCCGGGTTCTTCACCATCCGCACCGTCATCGCATCGACGAGCATCTTGTCCCAGGTCACATCGGGGAATTCCCTGGACACCTCGGCGGCGATTTCGTCCCACATCACCATGCCATGGCGTTGGGCATTGGATTTCGTTACCACGGTCAGGAACTTGCGGGGCCGCGACTGCGCCAGCCTGAAGGCATAGCGCATGATCCGGGTGACACCCGCGCGGGTGAAGATCGCGACCTCGGTGCCGACCTCTTCGGGCAGGCCCTTATGGGCGCGGCCGCCATGGCCGGAATATTCGCCTTCCGAGTTTTCGCGCACGATCACCCAGTCCAGATCGCCCGGACCGACCCCGGCCAGTGGCGAGGTGATGCCGGGCAGGATCTTCGTTGGCCGCACATTGGCATATTGATCGAAACCCTGACAGATCGGCAGGCGCAGCCCCCACAGCGTCACATGGTCCGGCACATCCGGCGCGCCGACCGCACCGAAGAAGATCGCGTCGAAGGCCTTCAGCTGTTCCGGCCCGTCCTCGGGCATCAGCGCCCCGGTCTTCTTGTAGCGCTCCGAGCTCCAGTCGAACTCGGTCACGTCAAAGTCGAAGCCGCCATCGCGGCGGGCCAGCGCGTCCAGCGCCTGCAGCCCGGCGGCGATCACCTCGGGGCCGATGCCGTCGGCGGGTATGGCGGCGATCTTGTAGGTCTTCATCTCTCTGTCCTCGTTCGGGTTCATGACGTGAAGTTGCGCCCAGCCTGGCGATTCCTCAATTTGCGTGGAATTATATACAGAAACGAGATAATCTACCGGCGGAGGGGACGATGGATATCCAGCAGATCAGGTGTTTCCTCGCCGTGGCCGAGGAGTTGCATTTCGGGCGCGCGGCGCAGGCGATGGACATGTTGCCGGCCTCGCTCAGCCGGCAGATCCGGCTGCTCGAGGATCGGTTCGAGACCCGGCTGTTCCTGCGCACCACCCGCAACGTCGCGCTGACCGAGGCCGGCATGGCCGTCCTTGACGATGCCCGTGCCCTTGTCGCGCAGGCCGATCGCTTCGAGCAGCGCATCCGGGCGGTCAGGCGCAGCGAAACCGCCGTGCTGAAGGTCGGCGCCATCGACAGCGCCGCCGCCGGGCTGTTGCCGCAGCTGTTGCAGCTGCTGCGCACGCGCCGGCCCGAGATCGACGTGCAGCTGGTCGAGCAGAAGACCATGCACCTGCTGCCCCGCATCCTCAGCGGCAGCCTGGATATCGCCTTCTGCCGCCCGCCCGATATCCGCGACCCCAAGATCCACTTCCAGACGTTGTTCTTTGAAACGGCGGTCGTTGCCCTGCCCGAGACGCATCCCTTGGCAGGTCGTGCCGAACTGACGGTCGAGGATCTGGCCGACGCGCCGCTGATCGTCCCCGACCGCCGCTCGCGTCCGCATTCCCACGACCTGACCATAAAGCTCTTCACCGATGCCGGGCTGACCGCGCGGATCGCCCAGATCGCCGAGGAAAAGCACACCATCGTCAACCTGGTGGCGACGGGAACCGGGCTGGCCATCGTGCCGAAATGGGCCTCGCGCATTGCCGTGACGGGGGTCCGCTTCGTGCCGCTGCTGCTGCCCGAGGGCACGACCCGCGGCAAGCTGATCCTGGCCGCAGCCTGGGCGCGCGGCACCCGCGACGAACAGCGCGATGCGCTGCTGGCGGTGCTGGACGAGAACCTGCAGGCGATCGAGGAGACCGCCTGAGGCGCGGCGCGATCCGCAATTATCACGAATAATAATATAATTTCTGGCAGATTTTCTGCCGGAAGCCGCCCGCCTAAGCCGGTGACGATTCATCCCCTGTCGCAGGGGGCGGAACCGGAACTCGGGAGGAAACCTTGGACCCTGCAACCATCACCCTGCTGCTCTTGCTTTTCGCGATCATCATGTTCGTGTGGGAGCGGATCCCCCTTGCCCTGACGGCGATGATCGTCTGCGTCGCGCTTGTGCTGACCGGCGTGCTGGACGCAGGCGAGGCCTTTGACGGCTTCGTCAACAGCAATGTCATCCTGTTCGTGGACATGTTCATCATCGGCGGGGCGCTGTTCCAGACCGGCATGGCGGCCGAGATCGGCGGGCTGGTCACGCGCTTTGCCCGGACCGAGCGGCAGCTGGTCGTGGCGATCATGCTGATCACCGGGCTGATGTCGGGCTTCCTGTCGAACACCGGCACCGTCGCCGTGCTGATCCCGGTGGTGATCGGCATTGCCGCGAGGTCCGGTTTCGCGCGCTCGCGTCTCTTGATGCCGATTGTCTTCGCGGCGGCCATGGGCGGCAATCTCAGCCTCATCGGCGCGCCCGGCAACATGATCGCGCAGGCGGCGCTGCAGGAAAGTGGGCTCAGCTTCGGCTTCTTCGAATATGGGCTTGTCGGCCTGCCGATCCTGCTGGCGGGCATCCTGTTCGTCGCCACCATCGGCTTCCGGCTGTTACCCGACCACAAGGTCGGGGAGATGGCCGTGGACAGCCAGACCGCGGCGACGACTGCGGTCCCGCAATGGAAGAGGACCGCCTCGCTGGTCGTGCTGGTGGTCACCATCCTCTGCATGATCTTCGAGGCGCAGATCGGCATCCGCCTGCATATCACGGGCGCGATCGGGGCCATCGTGCTGATCCTTCTGGGGGTGATCAGCGAGGAACAGGCCTATCGCTCGATCGACGCCAAGACCATCTTCCTCTTCGGCGGCATCCTGTCGCTGGCGACGGCGATGGAAAAGACCGGGGCGGGTCAGGTCATTGCCGAAACCGTGCTGGGCGTGACCGGGCCCGAGACGCCGATGTTCGTCTTCCTGCTGGTCATCTTCCTTCTGGCCGTGGTGATGACGAACTTCATGTCGAACACCGCGACCACCGCGCTGCTGGTGCCGATCAGCCTGTCGATCTCGGCCCAGATCGGTGCCGACCCGCGCGCCGTGCTGATGGCCACGGTGATCGGCGGCTCGCTGGCCTATGCCACGCCCATCGGGATGCCGGCCAATGTCATGGTGCTGGGGCCGGGCAGATATACCTTCATGGATTACACCAGGGCCGGGCAGCCGCTGATCCTTGTCTCGACGGTCGTCGCCATGATCCTGCTGCCGATCCTGTTCCCGTTCTTTCCTTGAAGCCGCACCGCACGGAGGCGGATCTGACGCGTGGGCGGCGGGTCCGCCGCGTGCCTCGGACATGAGGCCGCAAATGTTCGCCAGATGCGAATGCCGGGTTCGCCCGGACGGCGCTGGGTATGGCATCTCCTCGTCCCCTAATTCGGGGCAAAGACGATGCGGTGCCAACCGTCGTGTCACCTTCAACCGACCGGCTGCGAAACGCCTGCCCCCGGATGGCGGCATGGCCCCGGCTTTGCGCCGATCCCCGGAAGCCGCCCCGGCGGCAGGAGAGCATCATGCGTGCATTCGGATTTCTGAGCTTTGGCCATTACGGCAAATCCTTCGGGTCGCAGGCGATCACCGCCAGCGACATGATCAAGCAGGCGGTCGAGATCGGCACCGGTGCGGAAGAGCTGGGCGTGAACGGCGCCTATTTCCGCGTCCACCATTTCGCCCGCCAGCAGGCGGCGCCGATTCCGCTGCTGACCGCCATCGCCGCGCGCACCAGGCGCATCGAGGTCGGCACCGGCGTCATCGACATGCGTTACGAGAACCCGTTCTATCTGGCCGAAGAGGCGGCGGCGCTGGACATCATCGCCGATGGCCGGCTGGCGCTTGGCATCAGCCGCGGCTCGCCCGAGACCGCCTCGCGCGGTTATGAAACCTTTGGCTATACCGGCTCGACCGATCCGCGTGGCGCCGATATCGCCCGCGCGAAATTCGACCAGTTCCTGAAAGCGGTCGAGGGCGAGCGGCTGGCCAAGGGAAATCCGCAACTGGTGGGCGCGGGTCAGATGCTGCCGATCGAGCCGCAATCGCCGGGGCTGCGCGACCATATCTGGTGGGGTTCAGCCACGCGCGACAGCGCCGAATGGACCGGGCGGCTGGGGTTGAACATGATGTCCTCGACGGCGCTGGTCGAGGATACCGGCCAGCCTTTCCACGAGTTGCAGGCCGAGCAGATCCGGCGCTTCCGTGACGCCTATCGCGCGGCCGGTCATGTCGGCGCGCCGCGGGTTTCGGTCAGCCGCAGCATCATCCCGATCATGAACGAGACCGATGCCGGCTATTTCGGCCATCGCAGCGGTGCCGAGGCGCGCGACAGCTACGGGATCATGGACGGGTTCCGCGCCACCTCGGGGCGGACCTATGCCGCCGAGCCCGACCAGCTGATCGAGGAGCTGCTGCAGGACGAGGCCATCGCGCTGGCCGACACCCTGATGCTGACCATCCCCAGCCAGCTCGGGCCGGATTACAACCTGCACCTGCTGGAATCCTTCGCCAAGCACGTCGCCCCGGCGCTTGGCTGGAAGCCCAATTGGGAGGGTCCGGTGACGGGTGATCCGATCGGCGGGGACAGTCAGGCCGCCGCCTGACCTCGCCGCCGGCGGACAGGGCCTCTGCCCATGGAATGCGCTGACCAGACAAGCCCGCCGGACGACGTGCCGGCGGGCTTGCTGCGATCCTTGAAGCTGATGCGCGGTCCTGATCACCTCGGCTCGAATCAGCGCGACGCGTGACGCCGGCCTCCCGGACCGCGAGGATGGACGGGTGGACCGGCACATCCGGTCACAGTTCAGCACAGTGATCTGAAGGGAAAGTTGGTGCGGTCGAGAAGACTCGAACTTCCACGGGAGTTACCCCACAGCGACCTCAACGCTGCGCGTCTACCAATTCCGCCACGACCGCATCCGGGGCAGTGGGCGGGGTGATAGCCAAAGGCGCGGCGGATGAAAAGGGGTAATCGGCGGGTTTGACGCGAAGAAATGCGCGGGCCAGTCAGCGTGGGGGAAGCCGACGGTCCCCTGCCCGTCACATGCAAACGCGGCGGTCCGAGGAACCGCCGCGCGCCATCAGGTGAACAAGCTATCAGCCGCTCAGATCAGCCCGGCATGGGCCAGCGCGTCGTCGATCTGCTTGCGGGTCGCCTCGCGCAGCGGCGTCAGCGGCAGGCGGACGCGATCATTGCAAAGCCCCAGCCGCGACATGGCGTATTTCACCCCGACCAGGCCCGGCTCGACGAAGATGGCGATATGCAGCGGCATCAGCCGGTCCTGGTATTCCAGCGCCTTGGCGTAGTCGCCCGCCTGCGTGGCCTTCTGCATGGCGGCCAGCAGCTTCGGCGCGACATTGGCCGTCACCGAGATACAGCCCACGCCGCCCTGCGCGTTGAAGCCGTGCGCGGTGGCATCCTCGCCCGACAGCTGGATGAAATCCGTGCCGCAGGTGATGCGCTGCTGGCTGACGCGCTCCAGCTTGCCGGTCGCGTCCTTGACGCCGACGATATTCTTCAGCTTGGCCAGCTCGCCCATCGTCTCGGGGCTCATGTCAATGACCGAGCGGGGCGGGATATTGTAGATGATGATCGGCAGGTCGGCGGCGTCATGCAGCGCGGTGTAATGCGCGATCAGCCCCTCTTGCGTCGGCTTGTTGTAATAGGGGGTGACGACCAGCGCGCCCTGCGCCCCGGCCTCGGCGGCAAACTGCACCAGCCCCACCGCCTCGCGGGTGGAATTCGAACCCGCGCCGGCGATCACCGGGATGCGACCATCGACCACCCGGATCACCGTCTCGATCACCTGGCGATGCTCGTCATGGCTCAGCGTCGGGCTTTCGCCGGTCGTGCCCACCGGCGCGAGGCCATGGCTGCCTTCGGCCACATGCCAGTCGACCAGCTTCTTCAGCGTGTCCAGATCCAGCTCGCCGTCCGGGGTGAACGGCGTGACGAGGGCAGGTATTGACCCTTTGAACATGACACGCTCCTGATTTGCGATTTTCTGAACGCGCAATCCCTATATCCCGCAGCCGGAATTGCCAAGCTTGTGAGTTGCGCCGCGCGGCAAAGCACCGCACAGATAGGCGGAATGCGGTTCATCGGCCACATATTCCGGGCGGGCGCACTGGCCTTGATGCTGCCAGCCCTGCCCGCGCGCGCCGAAAATGCCGGTGCGATGGCGCTGGCCTTGGCGGCGGCCGACACCGGCGACTGGGTTACGGCAAAGGCCGCCGCCGGGCGCTCCGGCCCGATGGCCGAGGCGCTGGTCGGCTGGCAGGCGCTGATCGCCGGCAATGGCGCGTTCCGCGATTTCCTCGCCTTCCGCCTGAACCATCCCGGCTGGCCCGGCGAGGCGGCGCTGATCCGGCGCGGCGATGCACTGCTGCGCCCCGACCTGCCGCCTGACCAGATCCGCAACTGGTTCGGCGATCGCCTGCCCGACAGCCTGCGCACGGAAACCGCCTTTCTCGCCACGCTCTCGGCCGGCGCGGCCAAGGCGGAGCGCGAACGCTTCTGGACCACGGTGCCGCTGGAACCGGCGGAAGAGGCGGCGTTCCTGAAAACCTACACCGACGAGCTGACGCCCCTCGCCGCCACCCGCGCCTTTGCCATGCTGGACCTTGGCGAGTGGCAGGCGGCGGAACGGCGGCTGGCAGAGCTTTCGGCCCCCGATGCCGCCTTGGCCCGCGCCCGTATCGCCCTGCAGGCCCGGCGGGCGGGCGTCGATGACCTGATCAACGCCCTGCCGGAACCCGTGCGCGCCGATGCCGGGCTGGCGATGGACCGGTATCGCTGGCGGGTCCGCGCCAAGATGCACGATCTGGCGCGCGACCTGATGCTCGAACGCTCGACCAGCGCCGAGGCGCTGCGCGATCCCGAGGTGTGGGCCGAGATGCGGGTGGATTACGCCCGCCTCGCCATGCGTCAGGGCGATTGGGCTATGGCGGAAAAGCTGGCGCGGGCGCATTTCCTGCCGCCCGAGAACGAACATTATCCCGATCTCGAATGGCTGGCGGGTTATGCCGCGCTGCGCGCCGGGGCGCCGGACCGCGCGCTGGGGCATTTCGAGCATCTGGAAACCGTGGTCGGCAGCGCCATCAGCCGCTCGCGCGCCGATTACTGGCAGGGCCGCGCGCAGGAGGCGCTTGGCAAGACCGATGCGGCGCGGACGGCCTATCAGGCGGGGGCCGAGTATATCGGCACCTATTACGGCCAGCTTTCCGCCGAGAAGCTGCACCTGCCCATGCCCGCCGAATTCGCCGTGCCGGGCAAGGCGCTCGACAGCCTGCCCGACTGGCGCGGCAGCGATCTGGTCGGGAACGAGCTGTTCAATGCCGGCTTGTGGATGCTCGGCACCGGCCGCGCCGATCAGGCGCAGCAGTTTTTCCTGCAGGCGGCGGCGACCGGGGCCGAACCCGACGACATCGCCCGCATGGCCCGGCTGATGCTCGAAGCGCGCAAGCCCTGGCACGCGCTGCGGCTGTCGAAACGCGCGGCCAGTCTTGGCGCGATCTATCCGGCGGCGCATTTCCCGCTGACCGGGCTGGAGGATACCGATCTCGGCATCCCGCCGGAACTGGTCCTGTCCATCGCCCGGCAGGAAAGCGAGTTCAACCATACCGTCGGCAGCCATGCCGGCGCGCTGGGGCTGATGCAGGTCATTCCCGACACCGCGCAGGCGATGGCCCGCAAGATCGGCGAACCCTATGAGCGCGCGCGGCTGACGCAGGATGCGGCCTATAACGCCCGGCTTGGCGCGGCCTATCTGGACGGGCTGCGCGACCGTTTCGGCGCTTCGGTGGCGCTGGTCGCCTCGGGCTATAATGCCGGGCCGGGGCGGCCTGCGCGCTGGATCAGGGATTTCGGCGATCTGAGGAAGGGTGCCGATCACGGCGGCGCCGATGCGGTCGATTGGGTCGAACTGATCCCCTTCGACGAGACCCGCAATTACGTCATGCGCGTCGCAGAGGCACAGCCGATCTACCGCGCAAGGATCATGGGAAAGCCGGTGCCGATCGTGCCGACCTGGGATCTGACCGGCGGCGGGCTGATGCCGGCGCCGCCATTGCGGCTGACGCTTGCCTTGTCTGCCCCGCCGCCGCTGCGGCCGCTGCGGCTCGCGCGCCTGCCGGTCAGTGACGAGATGCAGGCCGCCGTGGCCGCCATGCCGGTGCCGCGTCTGGCCGCCGATGCAGGCGATGGATTCCGCTGGCCCGAGGGGATCAGCGCGCCCTTGCCCTTGCCTTCTGACGCTCGCGCCACAAGGTGAACAGGCCCGCGCCGACCACCACGGCGGCACCGATGACCACGTTGGTCTTCACCACGTCGCCGAAGAAGATCACGCCGATGACGCTGGCCCAGACCAGCTGGGTATAGGCAAAGGGCTGCAGCGCCGAGGCCTCGGCCAGCTCATAGGCGCGGATCAACAGGTAATGCCCGGCAATGGCGGTGATGCAGAGGCACAGCATCCAGAACCAGTCCAAGGGCGCCAGCCAGACCCATTGCCAGATGCCGACCAGCGTGATCGCGGCGGCGCCGGAAATGCCGGTCCAGAAGAAGCTGACCAGCGAACTGTCCTGCCGCGAGACATAGCGCGTGGCCAGCCCGTAGACGGCGAACATCAGCGCGGCGATCAGCGGCAGGATGGCGGCGGGGGCGAACATGCCCTGCCCCGGATTGAGCACGATCAGGATGCCCAGAAAGCCGATCATGATCGCCGTCCAGCGCCGCCAGCCGACCTTCTCGCCGAGGATCGGCCCCGACAGCGCGGCGACCAGCAGGGGCGAGGCGGTGAAGATCGCGTGCGTCTCGACCAGGCCAAGGCGGACGAAGCTTTCGACCATGATGACCACCTCGGCCACCAGCAGCACCCCCCGGAAGATCTGCATCCACGGATGCTTGGACCGCATCGCCCGGCCAAGGCCACCGGGCTGGCGCGCGACCAGCACGATGACGAAGAGCGCGAAGAACCAGAAGCGCAGCATGACGATGAAGATCGCCGGATACTGGCTGCCCAACTGGCGCGACAGCCCGTCCTGCACCGCGAAGATCATCGCCACGGCGCACATGATCATGATCGCCAGCCCGGTGCGATCCTCGCGCGGGGTGTTCAGGGGCGGCACCGCCGGGGCGCGGGCGGCAGGGGCGTTCAGCGGATTGGCGGCCTCAGGACTTGCGGGGGGCTGGTCCGACATGGGGAATCCTTGCACATACTGCAGGTCCGATGCGCCTTTTGGTATGCCGGGTCAACCCGGCCCAAGGTTCGGCACGCCTGCCTTGCACCTTGCGCATGGCTGGGCATTGCAACCCCCGCCGATCCGGGCACAATCCCCCGCCATGATCCGCGCCCCGAACAGTGATGAGACCCGCGCCGAACTGACCCGTTCGGGACTGAACCTGATCGGTCAGGCGCTGTCGATCTTTGACGCCGACCTGCGGCTTGCGGTGGCGAACCTGCAATACCAGGCGATGTTCGACCTGCCCGACGAGCTGACCCGGCCCGGCGCCAGTTTCGAGGCGACCATCCGCTATCTGGTTCATCGCGGCGAATACGGGCCTCAGGACGATCCCGAGGCGGCCATCGCCTTCCGCGTCAAACAGGCCGCCACCTTCGAGCCGCATTACTTCGAACGTCCGCGCGCCAATGGCCGCTGGATCGCGGTCGAGGGCGCGCCGCTTGGCGAGGGCGGCTGGATCACCGTCTATACCGACATCACCGACACCAAGCGGCAGGAATCGCTCTTGCGCGCACGCTCCGAGGAGTTGAGCGAGCAGGTGCTGGACCATGCCGAGCGGCTGGCCGCCGCCAACCGCGAACTGGCCGCCACCAACGCCGCTTTGCAAGAGGCGCAGCGCATCCTGACCGCCAGCGAGGCGCGCATCCGGCAAGTGACCGAAATGGTCCCGGCCCATATCGCCCATGTCGATGCCAGCTATCGCTACAGCTTCTCGAACCGCCAGCAGCCGCTGGTCTTTCCCGGCACCTCGGACCGGATCACCGGGCTGCATGTCGCCGAGGCGCTGGGGCCGCAGACCTTTGCCACGCTGAAACCCTGGCTCGACCGCGCGCTGACCGGCGAGCCGCAGGTCTTCGAGATGACCCACCAGCCCTCGGGCCGCCGCATCCGCATCGCCCTGACCCCGGACCGGACCGGACAGGGGGTCTATGTCCTCTCGACCGATGTCAGCGCCGAGGTTCAGGTGCGCGAGGCGATCAGCCATGCCGGCAAGCGCAGCCTTGCGGCGCGGCTGACCTCGGGCATGGCGCATGATTTCGGCAACCTGCTGACCATCATCCTCGGGCTGCAGGGGCGGCTGGCGGGGCTGGACCTGCCGGGGACGGCGGGCGCGGATGTGCAGGCGACGCTGGCGGCGGCGCGGCGGGGCGCCCAACTGCTCAACCGCCTCGCCAGCATCAGCCTGCCGCGCGATCTCAGCTTCCAGCCGGTCAGCCTGCCGGCGCTGCTGAACGAGGTGGCCACGCTCGCGCGCCCCTCGCTGGCCGAGGGGGTGGTGCTGTCCGTCGAGTCTGCGCTGGACGATGCCCCGCTGCTGCTCGATCCCGGCGCGTTGCAGGATTCGCTTCTGAACCTGATCCTCAACGCCAATGCGGCGCTATCCGGCCCCGGCACCATCACGCTGACCGCCCTGCCCCGTGGCGGCTGGCTGCGTATCATGGTCGAGGATAGCGGCCCGGGCTTCTCGTCCGAGGCGCTGACCCGCGCGACCGAACCCTTCTACTCCACCAAGCAGGGACAGGGATCGGGGCTGGGCCTGTCGATGGTCTATGACCAGACGAAACTGGCCGGTGGCACCCTCAGGCTGGACAATACCGGGACCGGCGCAAGGGTGACGCTGAGCCTGCCCTTGCGCCGGGTGGCGCGGCAAATCGTTTTGCTGGTCGAGGATGACGACACCATCCGCACCGAGGTCCGCGCCATGCTGACCGGACTCGGCCATGCGGTGATCGAGGCTGCCAGCCTGACCGAGGCGCAGGCGCTGACCGACCTGCCCGGCCTGACGCTGATCCTGTCGGACCTGCAACTGGGCGACGGGCTGGGGCTGGACCTGTCGCGCGCCGGCCTGCCCCTGGTGCTGATGACCTCGCTGCCGCCGGGCGATCCCCTGCGCGCAACCGCCACCGCCCCGGTGCTCACAAAACCCTTCGATGCCGACCGGCTGGCGGGCGCGCTGGCCGATGCCGCTTGCCGTGCCGCCCCCGACGCGCCAGAAGACCCCCATGACTGACGCGCCCCTGATCGCCATTCTGGATGACGAGCCCGAGATCCGCCGCCTGCTCTCAGGTGCGCTGGAGGAGGCGGGCTTTCGCACCGCCAGTTTCGCCCGCGCCACCGAGTTCGAGGCCGCCCTGCGCCGCATCACCCCCGAGGCCTGCCTGATCGATCTGGGCCTGCCCGACCGCGACGGTCTGGCGCTGGTGCATCGGCTGGCGCGAGAATCGGGGGCAGCGATCATCATCATCTCGGGCCGGGCGCAGGTGCAGGACCGCATCACCGGGCTGGAACTGGGCGCGGATGATTACATCATCAAGCCCTTCGAGACCGCCGAGGTGGTGGCCCGCATCCGCGCGCGGCTGCGCAAGCCCGCCGCCGCCGCCAGCGCCGAGCGCAGCGACAACCGCATCCGCTTTGCCGGCTGGACCGCCGATTTCGACAGCTACATGCTGATCGCCCCGGATGGTGCGGAAACGCCGATCAGCCATGCCGAGGCGGAACTGCTGCGCATCTTTCTGGACAGCCCGCGCCGGCTGATCACCCGCAACCAGATGCTCGAGGCGCTTGGCGGCACGGCGGGGGAAAGCTTTGACCGGGCGATGGATGTGCGCATCTCGCGCCTGCGCGGCAAGCTGGGCGAAGACCCGAAAAACCCGCGCCTGATCAAGACGATCTATGGCGCGGGTTATATCTTTCTGGCGGAACTGGGCTAGTCGCGCGATCAGTCCCGCGCCCGGATGACCTTGGCGAAAGTGTCGAAGATGGTGGCATTGGCGGCGACGATGCGGCCCGATTCCAGCACGTGATCGCCCTCGCGCAGCCCCTCGGCGAAACCGCCGGCCTCGCGCACCATGAGGATGCCCGCTGCGACATCCCAGGGGAAAATGCCGCGTTCCCAGTAGCCGTCGTAACGGCCGGCGGCGACATAGGCCAGATCCAGCGAGGCCGCGCCCCAGCGGCGCACGCCGGCGGTCAGCGGCATCAGCCGGGCCAGGTCCTGCAGCGTCGCGGGCAAGGTGCCGCGGCCGCCGAAGGGAACACCGGTGGCAAAGATCGACTCGATCATCCGCCCGCGCGACGAGACCCTGAGGCGCTGGTCGTTCATGAAGGCGCCGCCGCCCTTTTCGGCCACGAACATCTCGTCCTTGGCCGGGTCAAAGATCACCGCCGCGACGATCTCGCCCTTGTGCTCCAGCGCGATCGAGACCGCCCAATGCGGCAGGCCGTGCAGGAAGTTGGTGGTGCCGTCCAGCGGATCGACGATCCAGCGCCGGGTCGGGTCCTCGCCCGCCTCCTCGCCGGTTTCCTCGCCCAGCCAGCCATAGTTCGGGCGCGCGCCGCGCAGTTCTTCCTTGATGATCCGCTCGGCCTCGCGGTCGGCGCGGCTGACGAAATCGCCCGCACCCTTGACGCTGACCTGCAGGTTCTCGACCTCGCGGAAATCCTTGACGAGGCTGCGGCCGGCCTTGCGGGCAGCCTTGATCATGACGTTCATATTGGCGCTGAGCATATGCGGACTCCTGTCGGGTTGCGCGCCTCTTAGGCGCATGGGGCAGGAAAGTGAAGCACCCTAGAAATCATCACGGTTTTTCTGGTGTTTTTGCTTTGTTCCAAGGTCAACCGATGATACCATATGATGTGTGCGATTGGGTCGCACTACACCATTGATAGGAAAAACCATGGCTAAGATGAGTAGAAGTGCGAGGACGGGTAAGTTCGTGACCAAGAGCTATGCCAAGGCACACCCGAGAACCACACTGAACGAGACCCGTGGAGGCGGGAAAACAGGATCATCGAGGAGTGCAATCAGCGGTCGCTTCGTAACTGACGCTTACGCACGTCGGAACCCGTCAAGAACGGTCACTGAAAGCTAGTTCTGCGGCTCAGCCCCTCAGCATCCTGACCGGCTCGGTCCGCGCCAGCCGCAGCACATGCGCCATATAGGGCTGCGACAGGTCGTCGTCCCTGACCGCCGCGTAAAGCCGGCGCAGCATTCCGCCCTGCCCCAGAGGCAGCATCGCCAGTTCGGGATTGGCGGCATGGCGGCGCAGCACCCAGTCGGGCATGACCGCCACACCGCGGCCCGAGGCGACCAGCATCAAGGCCACATCGGTCAGCTCGACCTTGCGGTGATGGGCGGGTTCGACCCCGGCGGGGGTCAGGAACTGGCTGAACACATCCAGCCGCGCCCGGTCCATCGGATAGGAGATCAGCGTCTGCTCGGCGAGGTCCTCCGGCTCGACAAAGCCCTTCTCGACCAGCGGATGCCCGGCGGGCACGACCATCGTCGGCGAATAGTCGAACAAGGGCGCGAAGGTCACGTCCGGCACCTCCTCGGGGTCCGAGGAGATGACCAGATCGACCTGTTCCCGCGCCAAGGCCGGCAGCGCGCCAAAGGCGAGGCCAAGGCGGATGTCCACATCGACATCCGGCCAGGTGCGGCGGAACTGGTCGAGCACCGGCAGAAGCCAGTCGAAACAGGCATGACATTCCATGGCGATATGCAGCCGCCCGACCCGGCCCATCTCGACGCCCTTGAACTCGGCCTCGGTGGCGGCGACCATCGGCAGGACCTGCTCGGCCAGCCGCAGAAGCCGCATCCCGGCGGCGGACAGCCGCATGGGCTTGGCGCGGCGGACGAACAACTCGACCCCGGCCTGGTCCTCCAGCCCCTTGATCTGATGGGACAGCGCCGACTGGGTGATGTTCAGCACATCGGCGGCGCGGGCGAGACCGCCCTGTTCGTGGACGGCGCGGACGGTGCGCAGATGGCGCAGTTCGAGATGCATGGTGTTGAGCCGATTTCATGACAATCTTGAGAAACATGAATTTGTCTCACGTCGCCGCGCATGGCACAAGGGCCTCAAGAAAAGGGAATCGCCATGACCACGCCGACCATCACCACCGCCCCGAAGATCAGCTTCGAATTCTTCCCGCCGAAAACGCTCGAGGCGTCTTTCGCGCTGTGGGAAACCGCGCGGGCGCTGGCACCGATGGAACCCGATTTCGTCTCGGTCACCTATGGCGCCGGCGGCACCACCCGGCAACTGACCCATGAGGCGGTGACGACCATCCAGAAAAACTACGGCGTGACCGTCGCCGCCCATCTGACCTGCGTCGATGCCTCGCGCGAGGAAACGCTGGCCATCGTGCAATCCTATGCCGATGCCGGGGTGCGCGAGATCGTGGCGCTGCGCGGCGATGCGCCGAAAGGCGCCGACCGCTTCACCGCCCATCCCGAGGGCTTTGCCAATTCGATCGAGCTGATCGAGGCGATCGCGGCGCGGGGCGACATGACCATCCGCGTCGGCGCCTATCCCGAGCCGCATCCCGACACGCAGGGCGGCACCGATGCCGATGTGGCCTGGCTGAAGCGCAAGATCGACGCCGGTGCCACCAGCGCCATCACCCAGTTCTTCTTCGAGGCCGAGACCTTCTTCCGCTTCCGCGACAAATGCGAGAAGGCCGGCATCACCGCACCGATCATTCCCGGCATCCTGCCGATCCAGAGCTGGGCCGGTGCAAAACGGTTTGCGGCCATGTGCGGCACCTCGGTCCCGCAATGGGCCGATGACGCCTTCACCGCCGCCGCCCGCGATGGCGAGGGCCGGACCGAGCTGCTGGCCACCGCCGTCTGCACCGAACTTTGCGACAACCTGCTGAAAGGCGGCGTCGACCGGCTGCATTTCTACACGCTGAACCGCCCGGGCCTGACCCGCGACGTCTGCGCCGCCCTGGGCATCCAGCCGGTGCGCGAGTTGAAGGCGGTGGCGTAGGGCCGAGGGCCTGACGGCATGACAGCGGCGGTCGCCGAAAGGCGGCCGCCGATGTCATGTGTGACAGAGGGCCGACCGAGGGCCAGCGTCCGACCGCGGGGGGACGCTGAGGCAGTTGATCTGTGAACCTTTATGGCGCCGCCACATCGAACGGCTGTTCGGCGCGGGTCGGTGAAAAAGCGTCCGCCCGGGGGGCGGTCGGACGCTGGCCCGGCGCGCTTCGCGCTCGATTCCGGGCCAGGTCTGCCGATCCGCGCTCGCGTATTTCAGGCCGGCTTGCCCTCATCCATCGACGGCAGGTCCGGAAGCACCGGCAACTCCACGCTCTCGGGCGTGGCGCGGCGCAGGCGGCGGCGTTTGGGCGCGGCGAACTGGGCCAGATGCCGGGTCAGGATCGCCGGGCCGGGATAGGGCAGCGGCACCGAGGGGTGCAGCGTCTCGGTCGCCTCGCGGCCGGCCAGACGCGGTGCGCGGGCGAGGAAGGCCTTGCCCCAGCGCCGCCAGTTGCCGATCGAGGGCGCAGTGGCATCAGTGGGGAAATGCCGCCGCCAGCCATCGGGAAGCGGCAGGCCCACGGCCTCGGCCCGTTCCATCATCCAGACGAGCGGGATATTGGCCAGTGGCCGGGCGAACTCCAGCCCCGACAATTGCCCGCCGATATCGGCATGGGCCCCCTTGAACCAGACCTGTTCGATCCGCCCGGCATCGCTGGCATCGTCCCAGAGGATCGGCGCGAAGGCCGCCCGGGTTTCATCCAGCGCCAGCGCCTGAAAGCCGAAATCGACATGCGCGCCCAGATGCGCGTCGTGGAACCGGTGGCGCGGCTCGCTGAGCATCCACAGCATCGGCAGGCGTATGCCAAGCGCCATCACCGTGTCGAAACAGCCGACCATGCGGATCTGCACATGGTCATGGCAGCGGCTGCGCCGGAACGCCTCGAGCGATTGCGGATTGCCGCCGCCCTGGTAATAGCGCCAGGCCAACCGGATATGCCGCTCGGTCGCGTGGCGGTCGCGCAGAAGGCCGATCCGCCCGATCATTCCCGCAAGGCTGCGCACGGCGAATGCCCCACGCGAATAGCCCAGCAGATAGACGGAATCGCCCGGCGCATAGCCCGAGGCCAGCCAGCCATAGGCTTGGGTGATGCGCAGCTCCATCCCGCGTCCCGACGCCAGTTCCGGCAGCATCCGCCAATTGTCCAGCTGCTGCCCGGCGGCGTAATGCAGTCGCAATCGGCCCGCATCGGCGGGCAGATGCCCCAGCCGGCCGCGCAGGGCGGCATAGATGCGGCCGATCGCGCTGCGGCGACCTTCGGTCAGGGACGCGAAGGTGCCGTCGATCAGGATGACATGGGTGACGGGGGGCCGTCTGGGGGCAAGCGGTTGGGGGGCAAGGGGTTGCACGGGGGACACTCGGAAAGCTGGACTGAATGGTCAACAAATCCAGCGTAACACGAGTCGGTCAAAAATCTATCACGCGAGTGACATTACCGTTGCGTGACTCATCAGACCGAAGCCGTTGAAGCGCGTATTCGTCACCGTCGAATAGGCACCGATGCCGTGGACGATGACGTAATCGCCTTCTGCGATATCCTCGGGCAAAGTCAGCTCGCCCGGCAGGCGATCGACCGAATCACAGGTCGGGCCGAAGATCACCCGGCTCTGCGGTTCGCCCTCGCGCGGCTTGCCCTGCGGGGTCAGCACCTGCAGCCGGTCGATATTGCCGATGATCGGCAGTTCCGCCAGCCCGCCATAGACGCCATCGTTCAGGAAGACGCTGCTGCCATCGCGCAGCGCCTTCACCCGGGTGATCAGCGCATAGGCATCGGCGCAAAGGCCCCGGCCCGGCTCGCAGACGAGATCGGGGCGGTCGTCGCCAAAGGTCTCGGCGACGGTCTCGCCGATCTCGGTGAAGATCGCCTCCAGGTCGGGCTCGACGCCCACGACGCGATGCGAAGGGAAGCCGCCACCGACATTCAGCCGCTTGGCCTTGACGCCCGCCATTTCGCAGATCTCGCCCGCCACCCGGATATAGCTTTCCCAAGCAATCGGGTCGGTGCATTGCGTGCCCGGATGGAAGGTCAGCGAGGGGGTATAGCCGCGCGCCGCGACCGCCGCCAGCAGCTCGGCCGCCAGTTCCGGCGTGGCGCCGAATTTCGAGCCGAAGTCATAGGCCGCGCCCAGCACCGGCAACTTGAAGCGGGGCGAGATCTCGACCGGGCCGTGATCGGTTTCGGTCGGCACGCGGGCGAAAAGCTTGTCCAGTTCGGACTGGCTGTCGACCGACCAGGCGCGGATGCCGGCCTTCACCGCATGGTCGATCTCCCATCCGGCGCGGACCGGGTTGTGGTAATGCCGCGCGGCGGCGGGGGACATCCGGCCGATCAGGTCGATCTCGAAGGGCGAGGCCACGTCGAAACCCTTGATCCCTGCCGCCAGCAGGTTCTGAATCACCACCTCTTCGGGGTTCGACTTGACCGCATAGGTCACCAGCCCGGGAAAGCCCGCGACGAAGCGCCGGGCGGTCTCCTGTAGGGCCGACGGCGCGAAGGCCATCACCGGGTGATCCGGCTTCATGTGCCGGATGATGTCGGCGGGATTATCCCAGACGGTCTTGTTCTGTCCCATTGGTGGCCTTTCCTTCTGTTCGTCCCGCAACCAAGAATGGCGCATATAGGTTCCGATTTCACCGATGAATATGGTAGAATTGTGTCACGCTTCGGTTATTTTGACGAACCACCCAGCAGACTGAGGGATTCATGGACGATCTGGACCGAAGCATCATCACCCAGCTGTCGCAGGACGCGCGCATCTCGGTCGCGGTGCTGTCGCGGCGGCTGAAAGTGGCGCGTTCGACCGTCCAGGCGCGGCTGGAACGGCTGGAAAGTTCGGGCGCCATCGCCGGCTATACCGTGCGCTTGGGCGAATCGGCCCGTGCCACCCGCATCCGCGCCACGGTGCTTCTGGTGATCGAACCGCGCTCGCTGGCGGCGATCCTCGCCCGGCTGAAGACCCTGCCCGAGGTCGAGCGCATCCACACCACCAGCGGCCGCGTCGATCTGGCGCTGCAACTGGCCGCACCCTCGACCAGCGCGCTGGATGACGTGCTGGACCGGATCGGCGGGTTCGACGGGGTGCGGTCCTCGGAAAGCCTGATTCATCTCTCGACCAAACTCGACCGGGCGGTCTGAGGCCCGGATAGGGACGGCCCCGCCCGGAGGGGCGAGGCCGCGTTCATTCTGTGGCTGAAGCCGACGGTCAGCGCAGACCGATCAGGCCCATGTTTTCCAGCGTCAGCAGCACCTGGTGCGCGGCATTGTCCACGTCGATCTCGGTGGTATCGACGCGCAGCTCGGGCTTCTGCGGTTCTTCATAGGGGTCCGAGATCCCGGTGAATTCCTTGATCTTGCCCTCGCGCGCCAGCTTGTAGAGACCCTTGCGGTCACGGCGCTCGCATTCCTCGATCGGGGTCGAGACATGCACCTCGCAGAAGGCGCCATACTGCTCGACCATCTCGCGCACGGCGCGGCGGGTCGCGGTATAGGGCGCGATCGGGGCACAGATGGCGATGCCGCCATTCTTGGTGATCTCGGAGGCGACATAGCCGATGCGCTTGATGTTGATGTCGCGGTGCTCCTTCGAGAAGCCCAGCTCGCTCGACAGGTGTTTGCGCACCACGTCGCCATCGAGCAGCGTCACCGGACGGCCGCCCATTTCCATCAGCTTGACCATCAGCGCGTTGGCGACGGTCGACTTGCCCGAGCCCGAGAGGCCGGTGAAGAACACGGTGAAGCCCTGGCGCGCACGCGGCGGCGAGGTGCGGCGCAGCTGAGTGACGACCTCGGGGAAGCTGAACCATTCGGGGATGTCCAGACCCTCGCGCAGACGGCGGCGCAGTTCGGTGCCGCTGATATCCAGCACGGTGCCGCCCTCGGGGACTTCGTTCACCGGGTAATATTGCGCCTTTTCCTGCACATAGACCATGTGCTTGAAGTCGACCATCTGGACGCCGATTTCGTCCTCGTGCTTCTTGAACAGCTCTTGCGCGTCATAGGGGCCGTAGAAATCGACGCCCTGGCTGTTCTTGCCCGGACCGGCATGGTCGCGGCCGACGATGAAATGGGTGGCACCGTGGTTGCGGCGGATGATGCCGTGCCAGACCGCCTCGCGCGGGCCGGCCATGCGCATGGCGAGGTTCAGAAGCGACAGCGAGGTGGTGGCCGCCGGATACTTGTCCAGCACCGCCTCGTAGCAGCGGACGCGGGTGAAATGGTCCACGTCGCCGGGCTTGGTCATGCCGACGACCGGGTGGATCAGCAGGTTGGCCTGCGCCTCGCGCGCGGCGCGGAAGGTCAGTTCCTGGTGGGCGCGGTGCAGCGGGTTGCGGGTCTGGAACACCACGACCTTGCGCCAGCCGAGCTTCTTGAACTGGGCGCGCAATTCGTTCGGCGTGTCGCGGCGGCCGCGGAAATCGTAATGCGTCGGCGCCTGCAGGCCCTTCACCGGGCCACCGAGATAGACCGGGCCGGCCACGTTGTGCAGGTAGTTGATCGCCGGATGGGCCAGGTCATCGGCACCGGCGCCAAAGACCTTTTCGGCCTCGAGTTTCTTGTTCGGCACCCATTTGTCGGTGACGGACATGATCGCGAGGATGACGCCTTCCTGATCGCGCAGCGCGATGTCGGTGCCGGGCTCCAGCCCCTCGGCGAATTTCTCGCTGACATCGAGGTTGATCGGCATCGGCCAGAGCGAACCGTCGCTCAGCCGCATGTCGTTCACGACGCCGTTGTAATCGGCCTCGGTCAGAAAGCCTTTCAGCGGGTAGAAGCCGCCGTTCATCAGCAGCTCGAGGTCGCAGATCTGGCGCGGGGTCAGATCCCAGCTGGGCATGTTGCCCGCCTCGTCCTTCAGCGCCGCGGCGGCATCGGGCGAGACATAGAGTTCGGGAATCGGGGCTTGGTTGGCTTGGGTCATGGTTGCGCTCGGATCATCCAGAGAAATCGGCAGGCGCCAGAGGGGCGCGGGATCGCGGCGGACCTATACCCGTCGGGTCTGACAATCAACCAAGCGCGGCGTGAATCCGCCGTCCATTGCTGCGTTGCAGCATGATCCGGGAAGAATGGCTGAACCGGGTCTTGGGCCTTTCGGGTGGACCGGGTTCCATGCCGCCCGGCCTCCATGCGTCAATCATTTGCGCAGGCCGTCGATTTGCAGAACGGGATTTTTTTCTGTCCGCGCGAGACTGGGCAACGTCAGAGAAGGACCGGCCTGCGATCGCCCGCGGCAAAACGGCGCAGCACCTCGGGGTAAAGCCGGTGTTCCTGAACCAGCACCCGCGCGGCAAGGCTGTCGGGCGTGTCGCCCGGCAGCACCGGCACCCGCGCCTGCCCGAGGATCGGCCCGGCATCGAGATCGGCGGTGACCTCGTGCACCGTCGCGCCCGCCTCGGCATCGCCGGCCTCGATGGCGCGGGCATGGGTGTGCAGGCCCGGGTATTTCGGCAGAAGCGAGGGGTGGATGTTCAGCATCCGGCCCGTGAAGCGGCGGGTGAAATCCGGCGTCAGGATGCGCATGAAGCCGGCAAGGCAGATGATGTCGGGCTCGGCGGCCAAGAGCGGCTCAAGCAGCGCGGCCTCGAATTCGGCCCGGCTGGCGAAGGCGCGGTGATCGATGGCAACGGTCGGCACGCCCTGCGCGGCGGCCTTGGCCAGACCGCTGGCAGCGGGATCGTTCGAGCCGACCAGCACCGGCCGCGCCGGATGATCGCCCACCATGCTGTCCAACAGGCGCAGCATGTTCGAGCCGCCACCCGAGATCAGGATGGCGACACGTTTCACGCCAGCGTGCCGGAATAGCGCACGCCGCGCCCCTCGGTCACGGTGCCAAGGCGATGGACCGTCTCGCCCTCGGTCTCGAGCAGCGTGGTCAGCGCATCGGCGCGGTCGGCGTCGACCGACAGGATCATGCCGATGCCCGAGTTGAAGGTCTTCAGCATCTCGGCCTCGGAAATGCCGCCCGACTTCTGCAGCCAGCGGAAGACCGGCGGCAGCGTCCACGCGCCCAGATCGATCTCGGCGCCAAGGTCTTTCGGCAGCACGCGCGGCAGGTTCTCGGTGATGCCGCCGCCGGTGATATGGGCCGCCGCATGAACGCCGCCGGCGCGGATCGCCGACAGCACCGGCTTGACGTAAAGCCGGGTCGGCACCAGGAGACCGCGCCCCAGCGTGCCCTCGCCGAAGGGGCTGGGCGAATCCCAGTCCATCCCCGCCGCCTCGGCCACGTGCCGGACCAGCGAGAAGCCGTTCGAATGCACCCCGTCCGAGGCGAGGCCCAGCAGCACATCGCCATCGACGACGCCGGCGGGCAGGACCGAGCCCCGCTCCATCGCGCCGACGGCAAAGCCGGCGAGGTCGAAATCGCCCTTGGCATACATGCCGGGCATTTCCGCCGTCTCGCCGCCGATCAGCGCGCAGCCCGAGCCGGCACAGCCCTTGGCGATGCCCTCGATCACCCGCGCGCCCTCATCGACCGACAGCTTGCCGGTGGCGAAATAGTCGAGGAAGAACAGGGGTTCCGCGCCCTGGCAGACCAGGTCATTGACGCACATGGCCACGAGGTCGATGCCGACGCCGTCCAGATGGCCGGTATCGATGGCGATGCGCAGCTTGGTGCCGACGCCATCGGTCGCGGCGACCAGAACCGGGTCCTGAAAGCCCGCCGCGCGCGGATCGAACAGCGCGCCGAAGCCGCCAAGGCCATCGACGACCCCCGGCCGCTGCGTCGAGGCCGCCGCCGGCTTGATCCGCTCGACCAGCGCATTGCCGGCATCGATGTCGACGCCAGCCTCGGCATAGGTCAGACCGTTGGGTTTATCGCTCATGTCGCCGCCCTCGCTTGGATGGCGTCCCCATAGCGGAAGCCGGCGGGCGGGGCAACGGATTGTCGGAGCCCATTCCCGGCCCCATGGTCAGGGACCGGGTTGCGGGCCGCGCCCTAGCCCTCGTCGGCAGCCATCTTGGCGCGGATCTCGGCCACTGTGGCGGTGAGACCGGCCTGCGGAACGCCGCGCAGAAGCTCGTCGCCGATCACGAAGGTCGGCGTGCCCTGAATGGCCATCTTCTCGCCCAGCTGGCGATTGGCGCGCAGCACCTCGCTGACCGCGTCGGAATTCATCGCCGCCAGCACCTTTTCCGCGTCAACGCCGATATCCTCGGCCACCTTGGTCAGCGCCTCCAGCGTCGCGCCGCTGCGCAGCGTGATCAGCTCTTCATGCGCCTTCACATAGGCCTCGTCGCCGGCGATCTGCTTTACCGCCACGGCAAAGCGGGCCGAGGTGTCGCTGTCCTGGCCGAGGATCGGGAAGTCCTTCACGATGAAGCGGATATTGCCATCGGCCTCGACCAGGTCCTGAACCTCCTGATCGAACTGCCGGCAGACGCCGCAGCGATAGTCGATGAACTCGACCACGGTCAGGTCGCCCTCGGGATTGCCGCCGACCCAGCTGTGGCCGTCCTCGAACAGCTCGTCCTTGAACTGGCTGACCAGCAGCTTGTCATTCTGGGCCGAATCCGCCGCCCGGCGTTCCTCGAGCACGTTGATCGACTCGATCAGCACCTCGGGATTGGCCATCAGGTAGTCGCGCACGGCGACGCCGAAGGCCGCCTTCTCGTCCTCGGTCATGGCGCTGATGTCAAAGGCCATGACCGGCGTGGCGGTCAGCATGAGGGCGGCGATCAGGCGTTTCATCGGGCATCCTTTTTTCGTGTCGCGACAGCATAACCCCGGGGACCGCGAAGACAAGGACACGGCTGTGTGATCGCGCGGGCATCACCGCTTCTTTCTCGTCCAAATATCCATGCTGCCCGCGCCGTCCTCGCGGACCGAAAAGGGTGGAGCCGCCGCGCCGCCCGCGCTAGAACACCGGGCAAACCAAGAGACCGAAGGTCGGGCAGATGAGACAGTCGCAACGCGGGCAGGTGGACCCGTTCATCGTCATGGACGTGATGGAGGCCGCGCGCCGGGCAGAGGCCGCCGGGCGCAGCATCATCCATATGGAGGTGGGCCAGCCCGGCACCCCTGCCCCCGCCGGCGCCCGCGCGGCGCTGGCACGCGCGCTGGAACAGCCGCTCGGCTATACCGTGGCGCTTGGCCTGCCGGAACTGCGGCAGGGCATCGCCGCGCTCTACCGGCGCTGGTATGGGGTTGATCTCGATCCGGCGCGGGTGGTGGTGACGCCGGGCTCTTCGGGGGCCTTCATCCTCGCCTTCTCGGCGCTTTTCGATGCCGGCGACCGGGTGGCGCTGGGGGCGCCGGGCTATCCCAGCTATCGCCAGATCATGCGGGCCATGTCGCTGCAGCCGGTGGGCATTCCAACCACGCTGGAGAACCGCTTCCAGCCCCGCCCCGAGGATATTCCAGAGGGTGTGCAGGGGCTGATGCTGGCCTCGCCCGGCAATCCCTCGGGCACCATGCTGACGCTGGACCAGCTGCGCGGGTTGATCGGCACGGCACAGGCGCAGGGGACGGCGGTGATCTCGGACGAGATCTATCACGGGCTTTCCTATGGCGAGCGCGCGCATTCGGCGCTGGAGGTCAGCGATGATGTCTTCGTCATCAATTCCTTCAGCAAGTATTTCAGCATGACCGGCTGGCGCGTCGGCTGGATGGTGGTGCCTGACAGCCATCTGCGCACGGTCGAGCGGCTGGCGCAGAACCTGTTCATCTGCCCGCCCCATGCCAGCCAGGTCGCGGCGCTGGCGGCGCTGGACTGCACCGGGGAGGCCGATGCCAATCTTGCCACCTATGCCGAGAACCGCCGGCTGATGCTGGAAGGTCTGACCAAGGCCGGGTTCGACCGCATCGCGCCGCCCGACGGGGCTTTCTATATCTATGCCGATGTCTCGGCCCTGACCGATGACAGCGTGGCTTTCGCCGCCGAGATCCTCGACAAGGCCGGGGTCGCCGTCACCCCCGGCGTCGATTTCGATGCCGAGCGTGGCCGGACCATGCTGCGCTTTTCCTATGCGCGTTCGACGCCAGAGATTGCCGAGGGGCTGGCGCGACTGCAGCGCTTCATGGCGGCGCGGTGAGGCTGATGCTGCGCATCGCGGCGCTGCTGCTGGCGCTCTCTGCCCCCCTTGCCGCCACGGCGCAGGATCAGGCCCGGCTGGATCTGGGCGCCTCGGCCCTGACTGCCGAGGGGCGCGACCGGGGACGGCCGCGACCGATGGAACTGCGCCTGACGCTCAGCGAGCCGGTGCCCTACCGGGTCTTCCTGCTCGATGGCCCGCCGCGGCTGGTCGTGGACATGAAGGGCTTCGATTTCGGTGAGGCCCAGCCCCAGCAACTGTTCGGCGCCGATCTGGTGCCGGCGATCCGCTGGGGCCGGTTCCAGCGCGGCTGGTCGCGGCTGGTCGCGGAACTGCCCGGCCCCTATGCGGTGACGCAAAGCGCGCTCTCGACCAAGGCGATGCAGCCGGTGCTGAGCGTCGCGCTGAAGCCCGTCAAGCAGGAGGACTTCCGCCCCCGCGCCAGCGCCGCCGCCGCCCTGCGCAACCTGCCCGAGCCGGTGGCGCCCGCAGAAAAGCCCGAGGCGATCGCGGATGACCGGCTGATCGTCGCCATTGATCCCGGTCACGGCGGCATCGATCCGGGCGCGCTGGCCGATGGTCATTCCGAAGCCGATATCGTGTTGACCGTTGCCCTGGCCGCCAAGACGGCGCTGGAGCGCATCGGCATCGGCGTGGTGCTGACCCGCAGCGATGACAGCTTCATGGGGCTGGAATCGCGGATGACGGCGGCGCGGCTGGCCGGGGCCGACCTGTTTCTGTCTCTGCACGCAGATGCCCTGCCCGAGGGCGAGGCGGCGGGCGCGGCGATCTATACCTGGGATGAGACCGCCAATGACGCGGCGGCGCAGATCCTCGCGCAGCGGCACGAGCGCGACGACCTGCTGGCGGGCATGGACCTGACCGGCACGGATGACGCACTGGCCGGCGTGCTGATGGATCTGGCCCGCACCGAGACCCAGCCCCGCTCCGAGAATTTCGCCAAGTTCCTTGCCTCGCGCATGGCGCTGGCCGGGATCGAGATGCACCGCCGCCCGGTCAAGGGCGCGCGCTTCTCGGTGCTGAAATCGCCCGACATTCCCTCGGCTCTCTTGGAACTGGGTTTCCTCACCGATGCCACCGATCGCCAGCAGCTGACCGACCCGATCTGGCGCGGAAAGATGGTCAATGCGCTGGTCGCGGCGATCAATGGCTGGGCGCGGGACGAGGGTGCGCGGGCGGTGCTGCTCAGGCAGTAAACCCAAGGCCCGAAAGCGCCGCCGCCAGCCCGGCGCGGGGCAGCATCACCAGCATCGGCCCCGCCATGGTCAGGCGCACCGGCCCCGTAACCCGGTTCGATGTGCCGCTGGCGCCAGCCGGTGCAAAATCCAGCCCGTCGATCGGCCATTCGAGGCCGAGGCTGGTGCCGCGCGACGGCCCCATCGGAAACAGCGACAGGCGCGAGCCGATGGGCAGGTCCAGCGACAGCACGGGCGGACAGAGAAACACCACATCCTCGGCGGCGATCAGGATGACATTCGGCGCGGGCAGCCGCGCCATCACGTTCAGCGCCGCCAGCGTGTGATCCAGCCGCCGCCCGGCGAAACCCACGGCGATGACGAAGGGGGCCGCGATCCGGGTCAGGCATTTCTCGAAATCGGTGCTGTCCTGTTCGGCGACGCGGTAGAGCGCCCCGGGCGGCAGCAGGTCGCGCGCCGCCTCGGACAGGCTGTCGAAATCCCCGATCACCGCCGATGGGCGATGGCCCAGTTCCAGCGCCTCGTCGGCGCCGCTATCGGCAGCGACCAGCAAGGGCGCGAGCGCCAGCGCCTGTTCCAGATCGCGCCCCGACACGGCGCCGCCCCCGATCAGGGTGACGCCGCCCGCCGAGGTCACGACCGGCGCGGTCACTCGCCCTTCCCGATGCCGGAAAAGATGCGCTTGAAGGGCAGGATCCAGATGATGCCCAAGACCACGATCACCAGCAGCTCGACCAGAATCGGCAGGCGGCCATAGCGGTCGCCCAGCCAGCCGAGGATCATCCAGGCGATGGCGATATAGCCCGGCAGGCCGATCACCAAGAGCAACAGCGACAGGCGCTTGCGGGTCTTCAGGTCCATGGGATCAATCCGCGAAGGGATCGGTCACAAGGATGGTGTCGTCGCGTTCGGGGCTGGTGGACAGCATGGCGACCGGGCACTGGATCAGTTCCTCGATCCGGCGCACATATTTGATCGCCTCGGCCGGCAGATCGGCCCAGCTGCGCGCCCCGGCGGTCGATTCCGACCAGCCCGGCATTTCCTCGTAGATCGGCGTCACCTTGGCCTGCACCGCCGCGGCGGTGGGCAGATAGTCTACACGCTCGCCGTCGATCTCGTAGCCGACGCAGATCTTCAGCGTCTCGAAGCCGTCCAGCACGTCGAGCTTGGTCAACGCGATGCCGTTCACACCCGAAATGGCGCAGGTCTGGCGCACCAGCACCGCATCGAACCAGCCGCAGCGGCGCTTCCTGCCCGTGACGGTGCCGAATTCGCGCCCGCGCTCGCCAAGGCGCTGGCCATCCTCGTCGTCGAGTTCGGTCGGGAACGGCCCCTCGCCCACGCGGGTGGTATAGGCCTTGACGATGCCAAGGACGAAACCGATGGCGCCCGGCCCCATGCCGGTGCCGGTGGCGGCCTGACCGGCGATGACGTTCGAGGAGGTGACATAGGGATAGGTGCCGAAATCGATGTCGAGCAGCGACCCCTGTGCGCCTTCGAACAGTATCCGCTTGCCCGCGCGGCGGGCTTCGTTCAGCACCTTCCAGACCGGGGCGGCGTATTTCAGGATTTCCGGGGCGATCTCGCGCAGGCTCTGCAGCACCGCCTCGCGGTCGATCGGCTCCATCCCCAGACCGGCGCGCAGCGCGTTGTGATGGACCAGCGCGCGGTCGACGCGCAGTTGCAGCGTGTCGTCATCGGCCAGATCGGCGACGCGCACCACGCGGCGGCCGACCTTGTCCTCGTAGCAGGGGCCGATGCCCCGGCCGGTGGTGCCGATGCGGGCGACGCTGTTCTGGGCTTCGCGCGCCCGGTCAAGTTCGCCGTGGAAGGGCATGATCAGCGGGGTGTTTTCCGCCACCATCAGGTTCTCGGGATTGATCTCGACGCCCTGCTCGCGGATGGCGGTGATTTCCTTGACCAGGTGCCAGGGGTCCAGCACCACGCCGTTGCCAATGACGCTCAGCTTGCCGCCGCGCACCACGCCCGAGGGCAGCGCGTTCAGCTTGTAGACCTCGCCGTTGACGACCAGCGTATGGCCGGCATTATGGCCGCCCTGAAACCGCGCGATCACGTCGGCGCGTTCGCTCAGCCAGTCGACGATCTTGCCCTTGCCCTCGTCGCCCCATTGCGCGCCGACCACCACCACATTGGCCATCAGATGCCCCTTTCGGTCCGTTTTTACGGATGAGGCAATAGAGGATCGCGGGCGGGGATGAAAGCGGCGATTTCGACGCGCAGCCTAGCGGTGTCTCAGTCGACCAGCCGGTCCTCGAGCTGTTCAGCCAGCGATTCCGCCCGTGCGGCCAGTTCGGCCATGGCCTCTTTCAGGTCGGCGGGAATCACCGGCACCTCGACCTTGGCCGGGTTCGACTGCAGCCGCGCCAATTGCTTTTCGGCCTTCTCGGCCCGGTCTTCCAGCACCGAGAACTTGTCGGCCAGCATCAGCCCCGCCAGCAACAGCAGCCGCTGTTCCGGCATACGCCCGGCCTGTTCCAGGATCACCTGCGCCTCGGCATCCAGAAGTGCTGCGGCCCGGCGCAGCAGCTTTTCCTCGCCCGGCTGGCTGGCAAGGCGATAGTCCTTGTGCCCGATGGAGAAATCGACTTCGGCCATTTACCTGCCCCTGCTTTCTGCGTCGTCCAGATCGTCGTCCTCGGCCAGCTCGTCCCCGTCCTCGCCATAGACGGCGTCGAAACCGGGATCGCGCTCGCGGGTCAGTTCCGGCACCCCGCCCTCGTCGCCGAAGCTGACGATCTCTGCGGCGCGCGCGGCAGCGGCGGGGCCGGCGACATCGGCGGCGAAGGGGGCGTCCGAGGCGGCGGAATCCGACAGCATCCGCTGCAACTCGGCCATGATCTCGGCGATCTGGGCGATCTCGGCGGCACGGGCGGCGCGCAGCGCCTCGATCTCGGCCTCCAGCGCCACGGCCACGGCCTCGACCCCGTCGGTGTCGCCTGCCATCGCCTCGATCAGCCCGCGATTGGCGGCGACCAGTTCCTCGTTCGCCTGCGACAGCCGCGCGGCATGGTCGGCCAGATCGATCAGCCGGCCATCGTCCTGCCCGTCGAGATCGGACGGCGATTGCGGCGGCTGGCGCATCGCCTCGAGCGCGGCCTGCAAGCGGTCATTATCGGCCAGCGCCTGGTCCAGCCGGGCCTGCAGCGCGGGGTCCGCGCCGCCCTGACCGGCCTGTCGCGGCGCGGCGGTTTCCAGAAGATAATCCATTCGGTCAAGCGCAGCAGCCAGACGGCGCTCGCTGGCCTTGATATCACTCATCACCTAAATCCTTGAGGCTGTCGCAGACAGGGCGTCATGCGACTTTCTGGCATCCCCGGGCACATAAAACAAGAACGGGCGGGGTTTCCCGCCCGTTCTTTTGGTCCTTTCGACAGGTTCAGGCGGTTTCGCGCCGTTCCGCCGCAAGTCCCTTGAAGATCGCCCAGACCGCGCCCAGAAGCACGATGGTGAAGGGAAACCCGGTGGAAACCGCCATCGCCTGCAGCGCCGTCAGCCCGCCGCCCAGCAAGAGCGCAATGGCGACCAGACCCTCGAAACTGCACCAGAACACCCGCTGCGGCACCGGGGCGTTGATCTTGCCGCCGGCAGAGATGGTGTCGATCACCAGCGAACCGGAATCCGAGGAGGTGACGAAGAAGACGATCACCAGGATGATGCCGATGAAGCTGCTGATCTGCGACAGCGGCAGCTGTTCCAGCATCGAGAAGAGCTTCAGCTCCAGCGGCGCCTCGGTGATGCCGGCAAAGCCGCCAAGCGTCAACGAGATGGCGGTGCCGCCAAGCGCGGTCATCCACAACACGCAGACCAGCGACGGCACGATCAGCACCGCGATCAGGAATTGCCGCACCGTCCGGCCGCGCGAGACGCGGGCGATGAACATGCCGACGAAGGGTGACCAGCTGATCCACCAGGCCCAGTAGAAGGCGGTCCAGCCCTGGCGGAAGTTGTCATCCGTGCGCCCGAAGGGATTGGACAGCGGGATGATGTCGACCGCATAGGCGCGCAGGTTGCCGAAGAAGCCGGTCAGGATCGACCAGGTCGGCCCGACGGCGATGACGAAGACGAGCAGCAGGATCGCCAGCGCCATGTTGGCCTCGGACAGAAGCTTCACCCCCTTCTCGACCCCGGCCACGACCGAAATGGTGGCGATCAGCGTGATCAGCACGATCAGGATGATCTTGGTGCTGAGGCTGGCTTCGATGCCGAAGAGATGGCTCAGCCCCGCCGTCGCCTGTTCGGCCCCGAGGCCAAGCGAGGTGGCGAGCCCGAAGATCGTGGCAAAGACCGCGAGAATGTCGATGACATGCCCGGGCCAGCCCCAGATCCGGTCGCCGAAGATCGGGTAGAAGACCGAGCGCATCGTCAGCGGCAGGCCCTTGTTATAGGAGAAAAGCGCCAGCGACAGCGCCAGCACCGCGTAGATCGCCCAGGGGTGCAGACCCCAGTGGAAGATCGTCGCAGCCATGCCAAGGCGGCGCGCGCCAAGCTCGTCCCCGGTCGCGCCCGCAAGCGGTGCCCAATCTGTGCGCACCCCGTCCTCGACCACCGGCCCGGCCAGCGCGGCATCGAAATGCCCCATCGGCTCGGCCACGCCGTAGAACATCAGCCCGATGCCCATCCCGGCGGCAAACAGCATCGCGAACCAGCCCGACAGGCTGAAATCCGGCGTCGCCTCGGGCCCGCCAAGACGAACGCTGCCATAGGGCGAGACGATCAGGATCAGGCAGGTCAGCACGAAGATGTTGCCCGCCGTCAGGAAGAACCAGTCGAGATTGCCGGTCAGCGCATCGCGCAGGCCGGTGAAGACCGGCTCGAGCGAGCTGGCGAACAGCATGGTCACGACGGTGAAGATCAGGATCGCACTCGCCGAAATGACAAAGACCGGGTTGTGGATGTCGTAGGGAATGCCACCGCGGTTCTGGATATTGTCCTGCCCGATCTCGTAATCGGTCTCGATGATTTCGGTTGCGCCCTCGGGCTCGGGGATCGCTTCGACCTCGGGGGGTGCAGTCTCTTGCCCCTCGGTGATGCGATCATCCGCATCGTCGGGCCGTGGATCGGCGGGATTGTTCATTCCGTCCCTTTCCTTTGTTGGTTTTCATGGTCATCCGGCGGATTTCCGCCGGGGGCGAGAAACCTGCCACATCCTGTCCAGAATGGCCACCCACCCGCCCGGCGTGGCGAGTTTCGCGACGAATCCGGGGCCTGATGCGACCAATGCGCGCCCCGCCTTGACCCTTCCGGGCGCCCCTGCGCAGTATCCGCCCACCGAAAAGGAGCCGGGACACATGAGTCGCGAGAACCGCAATTTCGTCGTCGTCGGACTGGGCAGCTTCGGCAGTGTGGTCGCGGCGGAACTGGCGCGCTTCGGCAACCGCGTCCTTGGCATCGACAATGACGAGCGGCGGGTGTCGGCCATGGCCGAAACCCTGTCGAGCGTCGTGATCCTGGATGCCACCGACGAGGGCGCGCTTCGCGAGGCGGGTGCCTATCAGTACGATGTCGCGCTGGTCTCGATCGGCAATGATCTCGAGGCCAGCATCCTTGCGGCGATGAACCTGCGGCTGATCGGGGTCGAGACCATCTGGGCCAAGGCCGAGAACCGCACCCAGCACCGGATCCTGTCCAAGATCGGCGTCGACCGGGTGATCCTGCCGGCGCTGGAGATGGGCCGGCACACGGCGCAGATGCTGAACAACCCGGCGGTTCAGGATTACGTCGCGCTTGGCAATGGCTTCAGCGTGGTGAACCTGCTGATCCCGAAACGGCTGGCCGGCAAGGCCATCGGCGATCTCGCCATCGGCGAGGGCGTGCGGGTGCTTGGCGTCATGCGCGGCACCGAGTATTTCAGCGGTCAGGACGAGGGCTATCTGCTGAAAGAGGCCGACCGCATGTTGCTCTTGGGCAAGCGGCCCGAGCTGACGGCCTTCGGCGACCGGCTGTGACACGCTTCCCCCGCCTGACCCGGCGCGGCTTCCAGCGCTGGCTCGGCCGCACCCCGCCGACGGCGGTTCTGGCCACCGGCTATCTTGCCCTGATCCTGCTGGGCGGCCTGCTGCTGATGCTGCCCATTGCCACCACGCGGCCGATCACGCTGCTGGACGCGCTTTTCACCTCGACCTCGGCGGTGACAGTAACCGGGCTTGGCGTCATCGATTCCGAACTGACCCTGACCTTCTGGGGGCAGCTCATCGTCATGCTGCTGATCCAGCTGGGCGGGCTGGGGCTGATGACCTTCGCCGTGCTGGTCTTCTCGGCGCTTGGCATGTCCATCGGCGTGGCGCAGAGCCACTACCTGCGCGAGGATCTGAAGCAGACCTCATATGAAAGCCTGTCGCGGCTGACCTATACCATCCTGCGCATCGTGCTCTTGGCCGAGGTCGCGGGCGCGATGCTGCTGTGCCTGACCTTCGTGCCGAAATACGGGTTCGAGATGGGCGTCTGGCACGCCATCTTCCACTCGGTCTCGGCCTTCAACAATGCCGGTTTCTCGACCTTCTCGCCGGGGCTGGTGGCCTATGCCACCGATCCGATCATCAATGTCGTGCTGCCGGCCTTGTGGATCACCGGCGGCATCGGCTACCTTGTCACCTCCGAGATCGCCCGGCGCAAGTTCTGGCAGGGCTATAGCCTGCACACGCGGCTGATGCTCGTGGGCACGGCGGTGCTGATCGTCCTGGGCGTCGGGCTGACGGCGGTGCTGGAATGGAACAACCCCGAGACGCTGGGGCAGTTCGACAGCTGGATCGCGCGCATGACCGTCGCCTGGTTCCAGGGCGTTGTGCCGCGCACCGCCGGTTTCAACACCGTGCCCATTGGCGAATTGCACGAGTCGACCTCGCTGCTCTACATGGCGCTGATGATCATCGGCGCCGGCCCGACCTCGACGGCGGGCGGGCTGAAGGTCACGACGATCATGGTGCTGTTCCTCGCCACACTGGCCTTCTTTCGCCGCCGCACCCATGTCTGGGCCTTCGGCCGCTCGGTCGGGCTCGAGGAGGTGCTGAAGGTCATGGCGCTGATCGCGCTGTCCGCCGTGCTGATGTTCAGCGCCATCTTCATCCTGATGATGACCGAGACGGCGGATTTCCTCGACATCAGCTTCGAGGTCGCCAGCGCCTTCGGCACCACCGGGCTGTCGCGCGGGGTCACGCCCGAACTGAGCGAGTTCGGCCGCGTCGTCATCATGGTGGTGATGTTCCTTGGGCGGGTCGGGCCGCTGACGCTTGGCGTCTTCCTTGCCACCAGCGTACCGTCCCGCGTGCGTTATCCGCAGGGACAACTGCATCTTGGCTGACCGCCCTGCCCGGCCTATAACCGCCGCGACAGTCGAAGGATCAGCCGATGCGCAGCGCCACCATCACCCGCAACACCGCCGAAACCCGGATCGAGGTCAGTGTGAACCTCGACGGCAGCGGGGTCTATGACAACCAGACCGGCGTCGGCTTCTTCGACCACATGCTGGACCAGCTGTCGCGGCATTCGCTGATCGACCTGACCGTGCGGGCCGAGGGCGACCTGCATATCGACGATCACCACACGGTCGAGGATGTGGGCATCGCCATCGGCCAGGCGCTGACCCGGGCCCTTGGCGACAAGCGCGGCATCCGCCGCTATGGGTCCTTCCTGCTCGCCATGGATGACAGCCTCGTGCGGGCAGCGCTGGACCTGTCGGCGCGGCCCTTTTTGGTCTGGAATGTCGATTTCCCGACCCAGAAGATCGGCACGTTCGACACCGAGCTGGTGCGCGAATTCTTCCAGGCGCTCAGCACGCATGGCGGCATCACCCTGCATGTCGATCGGCTCCACGGGCTGAACAGCCACCACATCGCCGAGGCCGCGTTCAAGGCGGTGGCCCGCGCCCTGCGCGAGGCGGTCGAGCCCGATCCGCGCATGGCCGGCATCCTGCCCTCGACCAAGGGGGCGCTGTGATGCGGGTGGCGCTGGTCGATTACGACAGCGGCAACCTGCATTCGGCGGAAAAGGCGTTCCAGCTGATGGGCCGCGAGGCCGGCGCCGAGGTGGTCGTCACCTCGGACCCCGGGGTGGTGGCCCGCGCCGACCGGATCGTCCTGCCGGGCGACGGCGCCTTTCCCGCCTGCCGGGCGGCGCTGAACGCCGTCGACGGCATGACCGAGGCGCTGCGGGACGCGGTGCTGGCGCGCGGCGTGCCCTTCATGGGTATCTGCGTGGGGATGCAGATGCTGGCCGATCTCGGCCATGAATACCGCCCGACCGAAGGGCTGGGCTGGATCGGGGGCGAGGTGGTGGCCATCGACACGGCGGAAACCCGCGCCGCCGGGCTGAAAGTCCCGCATATGGGCTGGAACGACCTCGTCATCGACCACCCCCACCCGGTTCTGGAGGGCATCACCACCGGCGATCACGCCTATTTCGTCCACAGCTGGCAGTTCCAGGTGCGGAACCCCGCCGAGCGCCTGGCCCATGCGGGTTATGGCAGCGCGGTGACGGCGGTGGTCGGGCGGGACAATATCGTGGGCACGCAGTTCCACCCCGAGAAGTCGCAGGGGGTGGGGTTGCGGATGATCGGGAATTTTCTGGGGTGGAGGGTGTGAGGGGGTAGGCGGAGGGAAGCATCTTGCACCAACCCTCTGCCGATTGTGAGAAGCCTGAAAAGATCGACCGCACTAGGCCGAAAAAGGTGCACAACTGAGATCAAACTCTAAAGACGTCCACCCAGTCCTTCTGAATATTGAAAGGTATCTTCCGGTGGCTTTGCGGACGTCCAAAACTGTCAAACCGACTTCCGATATCATCCTTCCATGACGGGAGGCGATCGTCGTCAAGAGCGGATTCCGGCCCACACGCATAAATAGTTGTTACCAACCAAAGGGTTAACCCATGGTCGTATTCAGGGTTATAATTACCATCAATTCTCTCCGCGGTCTTAACCGCAGAGGCTCCAAGGAATTCACTTATTTCATCGATAGATGCGCTTGACGAAACAAGTTTCCTATGAAGCTTCGGATCAACGACAGAACTTGCAAGAAGAACGCAAAGAATGTCAATAAAGCCCTCTTTATACCTTCCCTCTAATACTGACGTTGGAAGAATTGCTATTTTAGATAATATTTTTCCGACGTCTCTCAGTGACATCTCATTGCGCGCGGCCACATACAACATTAGGTTGGCGCAGCGTTCTGATAGCGCCCTTGGAAGATCCATATCAGATATCAATTGAGCAGCGTACCGCGCCACAGTGCTCTCATCGCCTCTAGGTCCCATGAGGCGCGGAAGAGAGAACGATATGTTGATGAATTTCCTCAAATAGCTCTCGGCATCTACGTCAGTACCGTACCTTGCTTTCACACTATTTTCGAGAGCTGCACCATTAATGCCAAGTACGAAATGAACTCTTGGGACCGAAAAGAAATGTTTTATTATTTCCAATACCGATAGCGCGTAGTCTGGGCGACAACGGTCCAACTCATCGATAACTACAATGATGGGAGCATCTTGATCTTGAGTCAATTTGACCAATAAATCTTTGAACGCCTCGATTGCGCTTCTACGTTCTTTCTCAAAGTCCCACAAATTTCTTGTGGCGTCTTTCGCTTCAGAACTCACCGAGTCGACGAGCACGTCACCAAGTTCTTCGAGATGCTGTTTGGCACCGAATGTTGCGAGAGACAGAGCTATCCCGAAGGTCGGTTTGGCAATCTTGGTTGCTACCGCTTTCCACTTCCTGATCGTCGACTGCTGTTTCGCCGGAATGCGGTCGCTCACCGCCCCAATAATTGATACAAGGGGATCTGAAACATAATCATTTTCAAATGCATCAAAATATACTGTTGTCGCGGAACCGTTGTTCTCTTTTTTATGCGCCGCGCACCATCTTTTTAGGAAGTAAGTTTTTCCATTCCCCCACTTATCATCGAGAGCAATAACAACAGGATTTTCTAGCCTCTCCACGAGGCCGGAAAGCTGCTTTGATAGGGGTGCGCGCCCCAGTATATCATCCTCAAATCCAGTTTCATAAAGAACACAGTCAGCATCCTGTGGGAACAGCTTCATATATCATACTCATATTAACCCCCGACCAACAGGCTACGGTAAGAACCAACCGACGCCTGTGGAAGGCTAAATTAATCTATCCATAATCTATCAATAGTAGGTCGTCCCCCTACCGTACCTAGGAAGCCACCCCCCCTCACACCACCACCGCCTCAACCTCCATCGACTTGCACAGTGACTCGAACCGCGACCTTGCCACTTCGCCGAACAGCGCCTGCCCCACCCGGGTCAGCTTCAGCTCCAGCGCCTTCGGCCGCAGTGTCAAGGTCCCCGCGCTGTTCGGGTCCTTGACCGAGAACATGGCGCCGAAGCGCATGGCCTTGCCGAGGATTTCGGCATCCTTGGTCTCGCGCTCGGTCAGCAGCGCGAAAAGCGGCGTCATCGGAGAATCCTCGCGGCTGTTCTTGTAGCGGTGCAGCAGGGCGAGGCCGAGGAAGATGCGTTCGGGGTGGGACAGCGCGGCCATGTTGGCGCGGGTGACGTTGTCGAAACAGGCCTCGGCGCGGTAGTCGGGATGGGCGCGCCAGGTGGTGTCGTGCAAAAGGCAGGCAGCGCGGATCAGCCGGTCGCGCTCGGGCGTGACGCCGGCGAACAAAGGTTCGAGGAACTTGTAGAGCTTCTTGCCGAAGCCGGGGGTGCGGGCCATCTGCCGCTCGGTGAAGCGCGCGGCCTCGATCAGCGGGTCGCGCTTGCGCAGGGTCTTCGACATATGCTCGTAAAGCAGGCCCTCGCGGATGCCATAGCTGCTGACGGCCAGTTCCTTGGGCTTGAAGGTCAGGACCAGCTGGCGCAGCACCTGCGCGGCCAGCGGCACCAGTTCCATCCGCGCGGTGCCGATGCCCACCAGCTTGCGCAGATGCTCGATGTCGTTCTCCTCGATCCATTTCACGGTGTCCTGCACCGCCGCGGGGCCCATGCGGTATTCGTGCAGCACGGTCATCGGGTAGTGCGTGCGCTCGATATCCAGCCGCGCGATGGCCCGCCACGAGCCGCCGACCAGATAGATGCGGTCGTGATCGGTGCCAACTTGCGCCGCCAGTTCCTCCATCACCGCCTTGATATGGGCGCGCAACCCATCCTTGCCGCCCTTGACCTGCTGCAACCGGAAGGGGCCCAGCTGCGAGGTGGCGCGCTTGCCGACCTTGCCATCCTTCAGCACCGCCAGTTCCATCGAGTTGCCGCCGATGTCGCAGACGAGGCCGCTTGCATCGGGCCAGCCCAGCAGCACCCCCTGCGCCGAGAGCCGCGCCTCTTCCTGGCCGTCGATGACCCAGAGCTTCAGCCCCAGTTCCTCCTCGACGCGCTTCTGGAAGGCCGGGCCATCCTCGGCATCGCGCACGGCGGCGGTGGCAACGCAGGTCAGGGGCTTCACGCCCATGCCCTCGGCCAGCGCGGCAAAGCGTTTCAGCGCCGAAAACCCGCGCTCGACCCCCTGCGGGTTCAGCTTGCCGGTGGCGGCCATGTCCTGCCCCAGACCGGCCATGACCTTCTCGTTGTAGAAATAGGCCGGGCTGCGCGCCGCACCCTCGAACACCACCAGGCGGATCGAGTTCGAGCCGACATCGACCACGCCCACGCGGCTGAGTGCCCGGGCAGAATCGTCGGTGAAGATCGAATCGCCCCAGGGCTCGATCTTCTTGCCAGCAGTCGTCAGAACCCCGTTCATCGCCTGTCTCCTTCTGGCCGTCCGGCCAAGCGCGCCGGGTTTGCCATGTGTAGATGACCCGTCATCCCGCCGGGGTCAATCCGACGAATGGGTCAGCGCCGGCACGTCGCGATGCCCCGCCGTGCCGCGACCCGACAATGATGGATTTGCCATGAAGAAACGATGACAGTTGAACAGGTCATCGCGCCCCGCCGGCAGATAGCGGATATAGCGCCCGTCGGGCTGCAGGATCCAGCTTTGCGCCTCGTCGGCCATGTTCGCGGCCATGATCTGGCTGACGATCTGCGCCTTCACCGTCTCGTTCTTGCACTCGACCAGCGTTTCCACCCGGAAAGACAGGTTCCGCCCCATCCAGTCGGCCGAGGAAAAGAACACCCGCGCCTTGTCCGAGGGCAGGCCATGGCCATTGCCGAAGCAGACGATGCGCGAATGTTCCAGGTAACGGCCGACGATGGATTTCACCCGGATATTCTCGGACAGGCCCTTGATCCCCGGGCGCACGCCGCAGATGCCGCGAATGATCAGGCTGATCTTCACCCCGGCCTGGCTCGCGGCATAAAGCGCCTCGATCACGTCCTTCTCGATCAGCGCGTTCATCTTGGCCCAGATCGCGGCGGGCCGGCCCTGACGCGCCAGTTCCGCCTCGCGCTGGATCATCGCCAGCAGGTCCTCTTTCAGGTTCACCGGGCTGATCGACAGGTTTTCCAGACCTTCGGGGCTGACATAGCCCGAGAGATAGTTGAACACCTTGATCGCATCCCGCCCCAGCGCCGGGTCACAGGTGAACAACGACAGGTCGGTATAGATGCGGGCGGTGATCGGGTGGTAATTGCCGGTGCCGAAATGGGTATAGGTGACCAGCCGGTCGCCCTCGCGCCGCACCACGCTGCTGATCTTGGCATGGGTCTTGAGGTTCACGAAGCCATAGACGACATGAGCGCCCGAACGTTCCAGCCGCCGCGACTGGCGAATATTGGCGGCCTCGTCGAAGCGCGCCTTCAGTTCCACCAGCGCGGTGACGGACTTGCCCGATTCCGCCGCTTCGCAGAGCGCATCGACGATCGGGCTGTCGCGCGAGGTGCGGTACAGCGTCTGCTTGATCGCCAGCACATCGGGATCGCGCGCTGCCTGCGCCAGAAAGCGGATCACCATGTCGAAGGTTTCATAGGGGTGATGCAGCAGCATGTCCTTTTGCCGGATCGCCGCGAACATGTCGCCGTCATGGTCCTGCACCCGTTCCGGCACGCGCGGGGTAAAGCCGGGCCACAACAGCTCGCGGCGGTTGTCGAGCACCAGTTCCGACAGGTCAGCCATGCCCAGAAGTCCCTGCACCTCGACCATCTCGTCGGGATGGACCTCCAGTTCCTCCATGATCAGCGCCCGCATCCGCTCGGGCGCACCGGCGGTGATCTTCAGCCGCACCACGCTGCCACGGCGGCGGCGCTTCAGCGCGGTTTCGAATTCGCGCACCAGGTCATCGGCCTCTTCCTCGACCTCCAGATCGCTGTCCCTCAGCACCCGGAAGGCGCAATGGCCATTGTCGCGATAGCCGGGGAACAGGCTCGCGAGGTTCATCAAAAGCAGGTCTTCCAGCCGCAGGAAGCGTTCTGTTCCCGGCAGCCGGATGAAGCGCGCCAGCTGCGCCGGGATCGGCAACAGCGCCTGCATTCGCCGGTCGTCGCGGTCGCGCACCAGTTCAAGCGCCAGCGAGAAGCCGGCATTCGGGATGAAGGGAAAGGGATGCGCCGGGTCGATGGCCAGTGGCGAGAGCACCGGGAAGACGCTGTCCTGAAAATAGCGGCTCAGATAGGTCATTTCCTCGGTGGTCACGTCCTCGCGCTCGAGGATGGTCAGCCCCTGCTCGGCCATGGCACGGCGCAACCGGTTCCAGACTCCCTGCTGTGCGCCCATCAGCCGGCGGGCATCGGCATTGATCAGCATCAGCTGTTCCGAGGGCGTCAGCCCGTCATCCGAGGGCACGCCGTTCCCCTCGCGCACCAGCTCGCGCAGGCCCGCGACCCGGACGGTATAGAACTCGTCGAGGTTGGTGGCGCTGATCGACAGGAAGCGCAGCCGCTCCAGCAGCGGCACCCGCTCGTTCCGGGCCTCGTCCAGCACCCGCCAGTTGAAGCTGAGCCAGCTGAGTTCGCGGTTGAAAAAGCGCGCCGGCCCCTCGGGCGTGCCGCCGGGAACGTCTTGTGCCGGAGGGAAGGGATTACGAAGGAAATCGGCCTGGGTCATGTCTCGTCATGTGCTGGGCGGGGCAGGAACGGCCGGATCATGCGTCGGCGGTGGCCAGCTTGTCCAGCAACTCGGCAGCGAGCCGGCGGTTGACCGGCTTCTGGTCCGACATCGCCGCCTGATCCAGCGCCTCGACCAGCTTGCGCGCAAGGCCCAGGTCGCGGTCCATGCGCAGCACCAGCCAGTCGATCACGGCAGAAGGCACCGGCAATTGCCGGTCGGCGCACAGTTTCACCAGCACGGCGGCCAGCAGCGTCTCGTCGGGCGCGTCGATGCGGATCTGCGGCATGGCGTCCATGCGCGAGCGCAAGTCCGGCAGGCCCAGCCCCCAGTCGCGCGGCGGCGTGCGCGCGGTCAGCAGCAATTTGCAGTCGCGTGCATGGCAGAGGTTCCACAGGTGGAACAGCGCCTGTTCGGCCTCGGGCAGCCCGCCGACCCGATGCGCATCCTCGACCACCAGCGCGCCGCCATCAAAGGCCAGCGCATCGGTCATCTCGGGCAGCAGCATCCGGCCCGGGATCCGTTCGGCATCCTGTTCCACCGCCCAGAAGCTCGCCAGATGGGTCTTGCCGGCACCGGCCTCGCCGATCAGCAGCATCCGCCCCTGCGGCCAGGTCCCGGGCGCGTCCAGCGTGGCAAGCGCCAGCCGGTTCGCCCCGGCGACCAGGAAATCGCTGCGCGCATGGGCCGGATCGCCGGCGAGATCAAAGGTCAGCTGCCGCGCCACGGATCAGGCGGTCTCGTCCCGACCGGAAGCGGCGGCAGTCTCGACCCGGGCGATGTGACGCTCGGCCTCGACCGTGCCGCGCGGCACCAGTTCGACCAGCATCGGCTGCGCCGGCTCGGGCGGCACCGCCAGCCCGGTATAGACGCTGCTTTCGCGGTAGCGCTGGATCATGAAGCGGACGATGACGCCTAGCGCTGCGGCCAGCGGCACCGCCGCCACCAGCCCGACGAAGCCGAACAGCGCGCCGAAGACCGACAAGGCCAGAAGCAGCCAGACCGGGTGCAGCCCGATGCTGCCGCCGACGATCTTGGGTTGCAGGTAATTGCCCTCGACCACCTGCCCGATGATGAAGATCGCGGCCACCGCGCCGATCCACATCGGATCGCCCCAGAAACTGAACAGCGCGACCCCAAGCGCCGTGCCGCCGCCCAGCACCGTGCCGACATAGGGGATGAAGGACAAAGCCGCCGCCATGATGCCGATGAAGAAGCCGAAGGGCAGCCCGACCACCGCCAGCATCACCGAATACCAGGCACCGAGGATCAGCATCACCAGCCCCTGCCCGCGGATGAAGCCCGACAGTGCCTCGTCGATCTCATGCGCCAGCTGGCGGATCGTCGGGGCATGTTCGCGCGGCAGCAGCGTGTCGATCTTGGCGACCATGTGGTCCCAGTCGAGCAGCAGGTAGAAGGCCACCACCGGCACGATCACGAACAGCGCGATGACGCTGATGACGCCCGCGACCGAACCCATGACGGTCGACAAAAGCTCGCCCGCCCGCTCGCCAACGGCCGAGCCCACCTGCGACAGGGTCGAGGAGAGCGTGCTGCCCTCGGGGAAGAGGCTGGGGAATTGCGCGGTCAGGAAACGCTGCAGCCCGGCAACCATCTGCGGCCAGGTCTCGATCAGCGCCGTCGCCTGCCGCACGAGAACCGGCACGACCAGCAGGATGGCAATGACGAAGACCAGCACCGCAAAGCCGGTGATCACCACCACCGACATGGTCCGCGTGAGCCCCATCCGCTCCAGCCGATCAGCCACCGGGTCTAGAAGATAGGCCACGCCCGCGCCGAGGATGAAGGGCAGAACCGCGCTGCCCAGAAGCCACATGACCAGCAGCAGTATCGCCGCCGCGATGCCCCACCATTTCGCCTGTTTCTGAACCGGAATGCGCATGGATGGTCCCCTCTGGCCTTGAGGCTATGTGGCGGGTTGGGCGGGGGGATGCAAGGGTGTGGTCAGGGGGAGGTGGGTGGCGGGGGTGGTGTGTAGGTGGAGGGGTCGGCGAGCCAAAGGGCGTATTCTGTATCGAACGACGAAATATCAAGCTCCCAATTTGGCCAATGTGCTGGCTTCGGCCCTAGGTCATCGGGCCACACGACGGAAGCATCACCAAAAGCTCGTGCAACTTCTTTGATCGTCAGCTTGCTGACCGCTGACAAATCAACTGATCTAAAAGTTGCGCCATCAAGCGTAGCAAAGTCTAGCTTTGCACGCTCCAGCCTTGCGTACTCGAAATTAGCGCTGTTTAAGTTCGCCCGCCAAAGATTTGCCCCTTCAAGCTCAGCGGAATAAAAATTCGCTCCTTCTAGAAGCGCATTATTTAAGTCCGCGAAATTTAGGGACGCCAATGAAAGGTTCGCCCCCTCAAGCTTGGCGCGTCCTAGGTCCGCACCCGTCAATTTTGCCGCTCTTAAGTCGGCAACTTCAAGCCGGGCCTCTTCTAAACAGGCTCCTTCAAGAACAGCCCAACCAAGTCGTGCCCCCTCTAGTTGTGCATCGATAAGTATTGCTCCATCGAATCGTGCCCATCGCAAACCGGTGCCAGCCATTTGCGTGGCTTGAAGATTCGCGCCGTCTAATCTTGCAGCCTCCAACCGCGCACCAGTTAGCTGCGCCTTGCCCAATTGCGCTCCTTCCAATCGTGAATCATCTAGCAAAACACCACCAAGTCTAAATGCGCACAGTTGTGCGCGCTGAAGACAAGTCTGCCTCAAGTCCAATCGATATCCCTGATATTCGTGGCGCACCTGTCGCCGCTTACCGATTTGATCCCTAAAAGCATATGCGGAAGCGAGATTAACCGGTTGAAGGTCAGGTGGCTCTGACGAACCGTGGCTCGGTATCTCGAAAGGCCTTTCTTCAACGTCATCGGTTTTCTGACCATGCGCTGCCTCGTAACTCCTTTGCAACTCCGACCGCCGCTCAAGAACAGTAAGGGCGACCATGATATCGACACGAGGAGGAGGAAGGCTGCGCGCCCATTCGATGATGTTGCCATCGTAATAACCTGCTTCCGAGACTCCTCCCCAGCGTAGTTCCGCATATTTCTGATAAACAGCGAGCGTCTCGCCATCCGCATCGACTAGAGGTCGGGACCATTCGCCCAATGGGAATTTCTTGGCGATATTCGCGGGCGCATTGTTCCTAATATAGGCACATATGATCTCCATCACCCGGACATGATCGCGGCCCTTATCATAGGCCACTGAATCCTGCGCGATGCGTTCCAGCGACAGCAATCCGCCGATCCGCACCTCAAGGTTCGGCTCTGTGGTTTCCCGCGTCACCGGATTGCCGTCGTCGTTCTCGACGATCTTCTTGACGGTCTTTTCCGCACCCAACTGCTCAACCGCCTTCGCCAGCCGATCGGTCAGGTGACCTTCCTTCTGAAAGCCCAATGTCCGGTGCTTGATCCATGTGCCCCAGATCAGGAACGGCGCGGATAGGATCGCCACGATCAGCGCGCCCGCCCCCAGCGACCCCTCGCCTCCTGTCAGTATACCGCCAAGCACCACGAGCGCCGAGCCAAGTGCCAGCAGGAACAACAGTAGCAAGACGAATGAAACCGCCCTGCCCAGCAACCGTGCCCGCGACCAGTCCGGCGCATCGCTCACCCCCATCCAGTCCAGCAAGTCCTTCGGCGGCGTTTTGCGGGTCATGTGCAAGCCTCTCGATCAATTGATCTTTTATGCACATCGGGCCCCACTCCCCGCAAGCCTTCACCGCCATCGCCCTTGCATCAGCCCCCCGCTTGGCCCAGAAGGCCAAGGCAACACCACCTGCCGCCAGAGGGCCCATAATGCGTCTGTCCCGCTATTTCCTGCCGGTCCTGAAAGAGGATCCCAAAGAAGCCCAGATCGTCAGCCATCGGCTGATGCTGCGCGCGGGGATGATCAAGCAGCAGACGGCGGGGATCTATTCCTGGCTGCCCCTGGGCTACAAGGTGCTGGACCGGATCCAGCAGATCGTCCACCAGGAACAGCAGCGCGCCGGGCACATTCCGCTGCTCATGCCGACGTTGCAGCCGGCGGATCTGTGGCGCGAAAGCGGGCGCTATGACGATTACGGCGAAGAGATGCTGCGCATCAAGGATCGCCACAAGCGCGACCTGCTTTATGGCCCGACGAACGAGGAGATGATCACCGACATCTTCCGCAGCCATGTCAGCAGCTACAAGGACCTGCCGCTGACCCTCTATCACATCCAGTGGAAGTTCCGCGACGAGATCCGGCCGCGCTTCGGCGTCATGCGCGGGCGCGAATTCCTGATGAAGGACGGCTACAATTTCGACCTGACCAAGGAAGACGCGCTGCATGCCTATAACCGGCATCTGGTCAGCTATCTGCGCAGCTATGAGCGGATGGGGTTGCAGGCGATCCCCATGCGCGCCGATGGCGGGCCGATCGGCGGCGACTATACCCATGAGTTCCTCGTGCTGGCCGAGACCGGCGAATCCGAGGTCTTCTATGACAGCGAGATCACCGACCTGACCTTCGGCGACCGCGAGATCGATTATGACAGCGTCGAGCAGTGCCAGGCGGTGCTGGAGGAATTCACCAGCCGCTATGCCCGCACCGACGAGACCCATGATCAGGCGATCTTCGACAAGGTGCCCGAGGACCGCCGCCGCACCGCGCGCGGCATCGAGGTCGGGCAGATCTTCTATTTCGGCACCAAGTATTCCGAGCCGATGGGCGCCACGGTCGTCGGCCCCGACGGGGCGCGGGTGCCGGTGCATATGGGCAGCCACGGCATCGGCGTCAGCCGCCTGCTGGGGGCGATCATCGAGGCGAACCACGACGAGAAGGGCATCATCTGGCCCGAGGGCGTGACCCCCTTCCATGTCGGCATCGTGAACCTGAAGCAGGGCGATCCCTCGACCGACAGTGCCTGCGAGGCGCTGTATCGCGAGTTGAAGGCCAAGGGGCTCGATCCGCTTTACGACGACCGTGACGAGCGGGCGGGGGCGAAATTCGCCACCATGGACCTGATCGGCCTGCCCTGGCGCATCACCGTCGGCCCGCGCGGGCTGGCCAATAACAAGGTCGAGCTGACCAACCGGCGCAGCGGCGAGAGCGAAGAGATCGCGCCGCAGGATGCCGTCGCCCGTCTGGACGAGATCTACCGGCCGGTGCTGGCGGCCGCGAAGCTGTGACCGGGTTCCTGCGGCTGCTGGTGGCGCTGCTCTGCGCCGCCGGCCTGTCGCAGTTTCCGGCGTTTTCCGACCAGTACGTCCAGCGGCTTGGCGGGCAGGTCGATGCCCTGACCCGCGTGGCCGCCGAATTCGACGCAAGCGCGTCCCGCGCCGGCCTGACCCGCGAGGCGGCACTGGCCGATCTCGGCGGCAGCGAATTTCGCGATCTGCATCAGGGCGATATGCGCCGGACCTTCGACCGGCTCGAACACGCGGCGGCGGATCTGGCCATGCTGCGTCTGGCCGGCCCGCTGGAGCGGATGGCCTTGCCCCACCGGTTGCGCGACCGCGAAACCCTCGCCGCGACCTGGGGCGATTTCAGCCCCGCCGTCCCAGTGACCTTCGCCGGGCTGGCGGCGGCGGGCATCGGTTTCCTTCTCGGCTGGCTCATCTTCACCCTCCTCGCCAGCCCCTTCCGCCGGCGCGAGCGGTTGGGCTGGCGCTGACCCGGCGCGGGTGTCGGCCAGCCGGCAACAGGCATTCCGCCCGAAATCATGTCGAACTGCCCGAATAGGCAGGTCCGACACTGAGATATGATGCTTTTCTTTTGGGAATGCGCCTTTTAACCTGCCGCGCAGGACATTGTTCCAACTGGGAGACAAGCATATGAAAAAACTACTTCTTGCCGCCGCCACCGGCGCATTGATGGCCGGTGCCGCAGGCGCTGAAGATGTCAAGATGGGCATTCTGCTGGGCTATACCGGCCCGCTGGAATCGTTGGCCGGCCCGATGGATGCCGGCGCGCAACTCGCCATGAAAGAGGTCAGCGACTCGGGCAAGCTGCTGGATGGCTCGACCGTGACCGCCGTCACCGCCGACACCACCTGCATCGACGCCGCCGCTGCGACCGCTGCGGCCGAGCGCCTGGTGACGGCCGAGGGTGTCAAGGGCATCATGGGCGGCATGTGCTCGGGCGAAACCATCGCCACGCTGGAAAAGGTCGGGATGCCCAACGGCATCGTGATGATCTCGCCCTCGGCCACCTCGCCGGCGCTGACCTCGATGGAGGATGGCGGGCTGTTCTTCCGCACCGCGCCCTCGGATGCGCGCCAGGGCGAAGTCATGGCCGATCTCTTGATCGCCAAGGACATCAAGACGGTCGCTGTGACCTATACCAACAACGACTATGGCAAGGGTCTGGCCGACAGTTTTGCGGCTGCCTATGAAGCCAAGGGCGGCAAAGTCACCATCAATGCCCCGCATGACGACGGCAAGGCCGACTATACCGCCGAAGTGGCGGCGCTGGCCGCTGCCGGTGGCGATGCGCTGGTCGTGGCCGGCTATGTCGACCAGGGCGGCTCGGGCGTGACCCGCGCGGCGCTGGACACCGGCGCCTTCTCGACCTTCGTCTTCCCCGACGGCATGGTCGGCACCGCGCTGGAGACCAATTTCGGCAGCGAGACCGAGGGTTCGATCGGCATCAACCCGGCCTCGGAAGGCGATGGCCGCACCAAGTTCAACGAGATGGCGACGGCCGCCGGCTTCGACCCGACCTCGCCCTATGCCGGCGAGGCCTATGACGCGGCGGCGCTGATGCTGCTGGCGATGGAAGCGGCGAAGTCCAGCGATCCGTCCGTCTACAAGGACAAGATCACCGAGGTCGCCAACGCGCCGGGCGAGAAGATCCTGCCGGGTGAACTGGCCAAGGGTCTGGAACTGCTCGCCGCAGGCACCGACATCGACTATGATGGGGCCAGCTCGGTCGAGCTGATCGGCAATGGCGAAAGCGGCGGCAGCTTCCGCGAAACCGTCATGAAGGACGGCAAGCTGGACGTGGTCGGCTATCACTGATCGATCGAGGATCTGATCGAAGGGCCCGGTGCGGATGCGCCGGGCCTGATCGCACCTAGGGACTGCCAAAAGAACGGGGCCGGAACCGGCCATGCCCGCCGGAGCATGCGGGCGACCAGGGGGGAAGACGAGATGATCCGGGTCGAGGATCTGCACAAGCATTTCGGTGGTTTCCGCGCCGTGGACGGCGCCAGCCTGGTGATCGAGGAAGGCTCGATCACCGGCTTGATCGGTCCGAACGGGGCCGGAAAATCAACATTGTTCAACGTGATCGCCGGGGTTCTTAAACCGACCTCCGGGCGCGTGTTCATGGGCAAGGAGGATATTTCCGGCCTGCCCCCGCACGAGCTGTTCCACAAGGGCCTGCTCCGGACCTTCCAGCTGGCGCATGAGTTTTCGTCGATGACGGTGCGCGAGAACCTGATGATGGTGCCCGGCGGCCAGACCGGCGAGACCATCGTGAACACCTGGTTCCGCCGGGGCAAGATCGAGCAGGAAGAGGCCGCCTTGCGCAAGAAGGCCGACGAGGTGCTGGACTTCCTCACCATCCGCCACCTGACCCATGAAAAGGCCGGCAACCTGTCGGGCGGGCAGAAGAAGCTCCTGGAGCTGGGCCGGACCATGATGGTCGATGCCAATATCGTCTTCCTGGACGAGGTCGGCGCCGGGGTGAACCGCACGCTGCTGGGCACGATTGCTGACGCCATCCTGCGGCTGAACAAGGAACGCGGCTATACCTTCTGCGTCATCGAGCATGACATGGATTTCATCGGCAAGATCTGCAACCCGGTCATCGTCATGGCCGAGGGCAAGGTCCTGGCCCAGGGCTCGGCGGCGGATATCATGCAGAACGAGGCCGTCATCGAGGCCTATCTGGGCCGAGGCCTGAAGAACAAGGAGATGATCGGCGCATGAGCGACAGCGACGCAGATCAGGCCTTCGGCAAACGCGGAAACCGCGATGCCTCGATCGTCAACCCCAAGGGCCGGGGCACCGTCGACGGCACCCGCAAGTCCGGTGCCACCAGCCCGGCGGGCGAGAGCCTGCCCTTTCTCATCGGCGAGAACATGACCGGCGGCTATGGCCGTGGTCCCGACATCCTGCACGACTGCACCATTGCCGTCGATCAGGGCCAGATCGCGGTGATCGTCGGCCCGAACGGCGCCGGCAAATCGACCGCGATGAAGGCGATCTTCGGGATGCTGGACCTGCGCCAGGGCCGGGTCTGCCTGAACGGGCAGGACATCACCGCGCTGAACCCGCAGGACCGGGTCAAGGCCGGCATGGGCTTCGTGCCGCAGGTGAACAACATCTTCCCCTCGATGACCGTCGAGGAGAATCTGGAAATGGGCGCCTTCATCCGCAACGACGACATCCGCGAGACGATGGAGCAGGTCTATGAACTGTTCCCCGCCGTTGCCGCCAAACGCAAGCAGGCGGCGGGCGAGCTGTCGGGCGGACAACGCCAGCAGGTCGCGGTCAGCCGCGCGCTGATGACCCGCCCCAGTGTCCTGATGCTGGACGAGCCGACCGCCGGCGTTTCGCCCATCGTCATGGACGAGCTCTTCGACCGCATCATCGCCATCGCCCGTGGCGGGCTGCCGGTGCTGATGGTGGAACAGAACGCCCAGCAGGCGATGATGATCGCCGACAAGGCCTATGTTCTGGTGCAGGGCGCCAATGCCCATACCGGCACCGGCAAGGAGCTGATGGCCAATGACGAGGTGCGCCGCACCTTCCTGGGAGGCTGAGATGAAGCCCTCCCTCACCGCCCTCACCCTTCTCACCGTTCTTGCACCCGCCGCCGCTTCGGCTGCCGCCTCGGGCATCACCTGCCGCTTCAGCATGGAATGCCTCGACGACGATTGCGCCCCCACGCGCTACGAGGCCGACCTGGAGCTGACGCCCATGGCAATCGATGCCGGTGTCGCCAAGCTGGTCGCCACATTCGAGGATGACTCGGAAACCATCAAGTTTCAGGGCATGGACCAGAACGGCTTGCAGCGGCTCTACAATCTGGAGAGCGCTGCGGGCGCACGGCTGCTGACCGTCTGGCCCGACGGCGTCGCGCGCTATACCACCCATATCGCCGATCCGGCATCAAGCATCACCTATGTCGGCCGCTGCGAGGAACCCCGGTAATGGATATCCTGAACGCCCTCGTGGCCTTTCTGAACTTCGTCTTCATCCCCGCCGCCGCCTATGGCGCGCAGCTGGCGCTTGGCGCACTGGGGGTGACGCTGATCTATGGCATCCTGCGCTTCTCGAACTTCGCCCATGGCGACACCATGGCCTTCGGCACCGCCGTCGTGGTCATCGCCACATGGGGTCTGCAGGCCATGGGTATCTCGCTGGGGCCGCTGCCCACGGCGCTGCTGGCCCTGCCCGTCGGCATTGCCGCCACCGCGCTGCTGGTGCTGGCGACCGACCGCGTGGTCTATCGCTTCTACCGGGTGAAACGCGCCGCACCGATCATCCTGGTGATGGCCTCGGTGGGCGTGATGTTCGTCATGAACGGTCTGACCCGTTTGCTGATCGGCGTCGATGAATACCGCTTTGACGATGGCGCGCGCTTTGTCATAGATGTGCGCAGCTTCCGCGAATGGTCCGGCCTGCAGGAGGGTCTGGCGCTGAAGACCACGCAGGTGCTGACCGTGGTGGTCGCGCTGCTGGTGTGCTGGGCGCTGTTCCGCTTCCTGAACAAGACCAAGTCGGGCAAGGCCATGCGCGCCTATTCCGACAACGAGGATCTGGCGCTGCTGTCGGGCATCGACCCCGAGAAGGTTGTCCGACTGACCTGGATCATCGCCGCCGGCCTGATGACCATCGCCGGCACGCTTTACGGTCTCGACAAGTCGTTCAAGGCCTTCAACTACTTCCAGATCCTGCTGCCGATCTTCGCCGCCGCCATCGTCGGTGGCCTCGGCAACCCGCTTGGCGCCATCGCCGGCGGTTTCGTGGTGGCCTTCTCCGAGGTCGCCGTGACCTACCCCTGGGTCAAGGTCGCGGGCTACCTGTTCCCCGGATGGGAGCCCGGAAGCCTGCTGCAACTGCTGTCGACCGAATACAAGTTCGCCGTCAGCTTCGTCATCCTGATCGTCGTCCTGCTGTTCAAGCCCACCGGGCTGTTCCGCGGCAAATCCGTGTAAGGGGGCAAATCCATGTCATCCAATCGTCAAGCCGCTGCCTCCAGCCCCTGGCGCGCGCCGATCCTCTTCGCCATCCTCGCGGTGCTGTTCATCCTCGAGGGCACAACGCGCAACGCCATGTTCTCGGGCAGCTGGAACACCTCGCTGGCCATCCTGAACATGGGCCTGATCTCGGCGGTCGTCGCGCTTGGTGTGAACATGCAATGGGGCTATGCGGGGCTGTTCAACGTCGGCGTCGTGGGCTTCCTGGCGCTCGGCGGCCTCGCCCCGGTGCTGGTCTCGCTGCCGCCCGTCGAGGGCGCCTGGAATGCCGGCGGCCTTCGGGTGCTGGCGGCGCTGGCGGCGGGCCTCGGCACGCTGGCACTTGCCACCGTGGTCTGGCGGCGCATGGCGCGCGGCATGACCCGTGGCCTTGCCGTGACCGCCGTGCTGATCGTGGGCTTCGTTCTTTACCGCGAGCTTTTCGACCCGGCGGTGATGGCGATCGAGGCCAACCGCTCGGCGCAATTCGGCAATATCGGCGGCCTCGGCCTGCCGGTGCTGCTGTCCTGGCCCGTGGGCGGCCTTTTCGCCGCCGCCGCGGCCTGGGCGGTGGGTAAGGTCGCGCTTGGCCTGCGCTCGGATTATCTGGCCATCGCCACGCTCGGCATCGGCGAGATCATCGTCGCGGTGATGAAGAACGAGGAATGGCTGGCGCGCGGGGTGAAGAACATCACCTCGATTCCCCGCCCCGTCCCCTACGAGATCGCGCTGCAGCAGAACCCGGAATTCCAGCAGGCAGCGGCGAACTGGGGTTTCCCGGTGGCCGAGGCCTCGGGCATCTGGGTCAAGCTCTGCTACATGTCGCTGTTCCTCGTGGTGCTTCTGACCTTGATCCTCTTGGCCGAACTGGCGCTGAAATCGCCCTGGGGCCGGATGATGCGCGCCATCCGCGACAACGAGACCGCCGCCGAGGCCATGGGCAAGAACGTCACCGGTCGGCATCTGCAGGTCTTCGTCATCGGCTCGGCGGTGATCGGCATTGCCGGTGCGATGATGATCACGCTGGACGGTCTAATGGCACCCGGCGGCTATAACCCGCTGCGCTATACCTTCCTGATCTGGGTGATGGTGATCGTCGGCGGCTCGGGCAACAACTGGGGCGCGGTGCTGGGCGCGGTGCTGATCTGGTTCCTCTGGATCAAGGTCGAAGTCTGGGGCCCGCAGTTGATCGGCCTGTTGACCGCCCCCCTGCCCGCCGGCGCGGTGAAAGAGCATCTTCTGGACAGCGCCGCCCATATGCGCTTCATCGCCATGGGCCTGGTGCTGCTCTTGGTGCTGCGCTTCGCCCCGCGCGGACTGGTGCCGGAGAAGTAGACCGGGACCACCGCCCCGAAACGCAAACAGCCGCCGGATCTCCGGCGGCTGTTGTCATTCCAAAGCGACGAAACCCCTATTCGTCGCGGAAATGCCGGCTGTCCTTGATCTGGTCCCAGGCCCAGACCACCTCGGCCAACCGGTCCTCGTCGGATCGGTCGCCGCCGTTCATGTCGGGATGCAGATCCTTGACCAGTGACTTGTATTGCTTACGGATCTCGGGCCGGGACCAGCTGTCCTTGGCCTCGAGGATCTCCAGCGCCTTGCGCTCGGTCGGGGGCAGCTTGCGGCTGATCTTGGCCCGCGCCTCGGCGCTGGTGCCATTGGCCCCCAGAATTTCCATCGGGTCGCTGACGCCGTGGCGCGCCCATTTCTGTTCCTCGGCGGCGCGGCCAAAGGGCTTTGTCGGGCGTTCCCAGACCGTCGCATTGTCCAGGAACTCCTGGAACTCGGCCTCGGACTGGCCCTGGAAATAGTTCCAGTTCAGGTTGTACTCGCGGACGTGATCCTTGCAGAACCAGAAATAGTCATCGAGGTTGCGCGGGCTTTTCGGCGCGCGGTACTTGCCCGGCTCCTCGCAGCCCTCCTTGTCGCAGCTGCGGGTCGATGTCTCGAAAGCGCCAGACATGCCACGCCGGCCCTTTGACCTGCGCTTCTTGTCCTTGGCCGCCGAGATATCGAATCCGAACGGGTCGTTATTGGTCATGTTTCTGCACCTTTGCGACTCGGGAACGAGAGTTTAGGGTTTTTCGCGGGACATGAAAGGGGTCGAAAATGATGAAACCGCAATTGATCGCGGATGAGATGGCGGAACGGCTGGCGGTGCTGAAGCCCACCCGGCTGGAGGTCATCGACGAAAGCGAGGGCCATCGCGGCCATTCCGGCTACCAGGAGGGCGGCCAGAGCCATTTCCGCATCCGCATGACCAGCGCCGCTTTCGCCGGTCTCAGCAGGTTGCAGCAGCACCGGCTGATCCACACGACCCTCGGCGACATCGTGCCGCGTATCCATGCCTTGGCGCTAGAGCTTGAAGCCGCGTGACGCTGTGCCTAGAAGGCTGGCAACCCAATCGAGAGCCACGAGGATCAGGTAATGACCGCCCAGAAGGATTTCAACGATCGCATGCTGTCCCTGGGCCTCGCCCGCGTCAGCGAGGCGGCGGCCCATGCCTCGGCCCTGATGATCGGCCGCGGTGACGAGAAGGCCGCCGATCAGGCCGCTGTGAACGCCATGCGCGACCAGCTGAACATGCTGGACATCAAGGGCGTCGTGGTCATCGGCGAGGGCGAGCGTGACGAGGCGCCGATGCTGTTCATCGGCGAAGAGGTCGGCACCGGCAACGGTCCGGCGGTGGATATCGCGCTCGACCCGCTGGAAGGCACCACGCTGACCGCCAAGGACATGCCGAACGCGCTGACCGTCATCGCCATGGCACCGCGCGGCACGCTGCTGCACGCGCCCGATGTCTACATGGACAAGCTGGCCATCGGTCCGGGCTACGACAAGGACGTGGTCAGCCTCGACATGTCGCCTGCGGAACGCGTGCGGGCGCTGGCTGCCGCCCGCGGCGTCAAACCCGACAACATCACCGTCTGCATCCTCGAGCGCCCTCGCCACGAGGACATGATCGCCGAGGTGCGCGAGACCGGCGCGGCGATCCGGCTGATCACCGATGGCGATGTGGCGGGCGTCATCCACACTGCCGAGGCCGAACTGACCGGCATCGACATGTATATGGGCTCGGGCGGCGCCCCCGAAGGCGTTCTGGCGGCCTCGGCGCTGAAATGCATGGGCGGCCAGATGTGGGGCCGGCTGCTGTTTCGCAACGAGGACGAGAAGTCCCGCGCCCGCAAGGCCGGAATCAGCGATTTCAACCGCATCTATACCCGCGACGAGATGGTGACTGCCGACGTGATCTTCGCTGCCACCGGCGTCACCAATGGTTCGATCGTGGCCGGGGTCAAGCGCGAGCCGCATTACCTGCAGACCGAGACGATCCTGATGCGCTCGAAAACCGGGTCGGTCCGGCGGATGATCTATCGCAACCCGATCCGCTGATCCGCTGCGGGGCTGAAGCTGCGGGGCGCTGCCCCGCACCCCGGGATATTTCTGCGAAAGAGAAACGGCATGGCGGCATATCTCGGCGTTGAGCAGTCGCTGACCGGACGGCGCTGGATCGGCCCCGATCCGGCGCGCGAACGGCTGGCCGAGGGTCTGGCGCAATCGGCGCGCCTGCCCTTGCCGGTGGCGCGGGTGCTGGCCGAACGCGGCGTGCCGCCCGAAGAGGTCGAGGGCTTCCTGACACCCAAGCTGCGCGATCTGCTGCCCGATCCCATGGCTTTGCGCGACATGGGACCGGCGGCGGCGCGGCTGGTTACGGCGGCGCTGAAGGGCCAGCGCATCGCCGTCTTTGCCGATTACGATGTCGATGGCGGCACATCGGCCGCGCTCTTGGTCTGGTGGCTGCGCGCGCTTGGCCGGCCCGACCCGACCCTCTATGTCCCCGACCGCATCGACGAGGGCTATGGTCCCAATCCCGAGGCAATCGGCGTGCTGGCCGGCGGGCATGACCTGATCATCTGCGTCGATTGCGGCACCCTGTCCCATGACGCGCTGGCGGCGGCAGAGGGCCGCGCCGATGTGCTGGTGCTCGATCACCACCAGGGTGGCGAGACGCTGCCCCCGGCACTGGCTGTGGTGAACCCGAACCGGGCGGACGAGGATGGCGCGCTTGGCCATCTGTGCGCTGCCGGGGTGGTGTTCCTGGTGCTGGTGCAGGCCGGACGGCTGTTGCGCGAGGCGGGGCAGACAGAACCGGCGCTGATGGCGCTGACCGATCTGGTGGGGCTGGCGACGGTGGCCGATGTGGCGCCGCTGGTTGGCGTGAACCGGGCCTTTGTTCGCGCCGGTCTGGCCGTCATGGCCCGGCGCGAGCGGCCGGGTCTGGTGGCGCTGTCGGATGTGGCGCGGCTCGACGGTCCGCCCAATGCCTTCCATCTGGGCTTCCTCCTCGGGCCGCGCATCAATGCCGGTGGCCGGGTCGGTCGGGCCGATCTGGGGCTGCGCTGCCTGATCGCCCGTGACCCCAGCGAGGCCGCGAAGCTGGCCGCTGAACTGGACGAGTTGAACCGCGACCGCCGCGCCATCGAGGCCGCCGTGCGCGAGGAGGCGCTGGCGCAGGTCGAGGCGCGGGGTGATGCGGGCCTGAGCTGGGCTGCGGGCGAAGGCTGGCATCCCGGCGTGGTCGGCATCGTCGCCGCGCGGGTCAAAGAGGCGACCGGCCTGCCTTCGGTGGTGATCGGGGTCGAGCATGGCATCGGCAAGGGCAGCGCGCGTTCCGTTCCCGGCGTCGATCTGGGCCGGGCGATCCAGCGGCTGGCGCGCGAGGGCTTGCTGATGAAAGGCGGCGGGCACGCCATGGCGGCCGGGCTGACTGTGGCCGAGGCGGCCATCGCCCCGGCCATGGCGCGTCTGGCCGAATTGCTGGCCCCCGACCTCGACGCCCGCACCGGCATCCATGACCTGCGCATATCGGGCCTGATCGAACCCGCCGGCGCCACGATCGAGATGTTCCGCCAGATCGAGGATGCCGGCCCCTTCGGACAGGCCGCCCCTGCTCCGCGCTTTGCCTTTGCCGACATGCTGATCGACAGCGCCGCGACCATGGGCGACAGCCACCTGCGGCTGGATTTCCGCAGCCCCGGCAGCCCGCCGATGCAGGCCGTGGCCTGGGGGGCGATGAATGGGCCGCTGGGGCCGGCGCTGCTGGGCGCGCGCGGGCGGCGCTTTCACCTGGCCGGCAAGCTCGAGATCAGCACCTGGGGCGGGCGCGAGCGGCTGCGGCTCAGGCTTGACGACGCGGCGCCGGTCTGAGGCGGCTGGCCCTTCCCCCTCCCCCTCGCTAACCTGCCGCCTGACCCGAGAAGGAGATTCCCCATGAAACTGACCTGGCTTGGCCATTCCGGCTTTCGTCTCGAGATCGAGAAGGCAGTGATCCTGATCGATCCGTGGATGAGCGGCAACCCGGTCTTTCCCGAGGGTCGGCGCGACGAGGCGATCAAGGGCGCGACCCATATCCTTCTGACCCATGGCCATGGCGATCATAGCGGCGACACGCTGGCCATTGCCAAGGCCGAGGGCATTCCGGTCGTCGGCATCTATGACCTCATCAGCAGTTGGACCACGCATCAGGGCATCGAGGGCATCGGCTTCAACAAGGGCGGCACGGTCGATCTGGGCGGGGCCAAGGTGACGATGGTCAATGCCTGCCATTCCTCCTCGACCGAAGGCAGCGACGGCCCGATCTATGCCGGCAGCGAGGCGGGTTTCATGATCGCGGGCGAGGGTCACGTGATCTATGTCAGCGGCGATACCGACATCATGGCGGACATGGGCTGGATGGGCGAATATCACCAGCCCGATATCGGCATCCTCTGCGCCGGCGGGCATTTCACCATGGACATGGACCGCGCGGCCTGGGCGGCGAAGAGATATTTCGACTTCAAGACCGTCATTCCCTGCCATTACAAGACCTTCCCTCTGCTGGCGCAATCGGCGCAGCCGCTGATCGACGCCCTGCCCGGCGTGACCGTGCTGACCCCCGAAGTCATGGAACCGGTGACGCTGTGAGCGCCTTCCAGCAATTCGAGGATGAAGGTTCGGCGGGCAATCACGCCGCGCGGCTGACGGGTTTGCGCGGTCAACTGGCCGAGGCCGGGCTGGACGCGTTCATCGTGCCGCGCGCCGATGCCCATCAGGGCGAATATGTGGCCGATGCCGATGCAAGGCTGCGCTGGCTGACCGGCTTCACCGGCAGCGCCGGCTTTGCCATCGCCACGGCGGACCGTGCGGGCCTGTTCGTCGATGGCCGCTACAAGGTGCAGGCGCGGGCGCAGGTCGATACCACGATCTACACCGTGATCGACTGGCCGGCGACCAAACCCGCAGACTGGCTGCGCGAGGCGCTGCCCGAGGGCGGCACGGTCGGCTTCGATCCCTGGCTGCACACCCGCCGCGAGATCGAGGCGATCCGCAAGGGGCTGGAGGGCAGCGGCATAGCCCTGCTGGCCACCCAGGCGAACCCGCTGGATGCCGTCTGGACCGACCGCCCCGCCCCGCCGGTGGGCCGCGCGCGCATCCATGGGGGTGATGTAGCGGGCGAGACGGCGGCAGCCAAGCGTGAGCGGATCGCGGCAGAGCTGCGCAAGGCCGGGCAGAAGACGGCGCTGCTGACCCTGCCCGATTCCATCTCGTGGCTCTTGAACATCCGGGGCAGCGACATTCCCCGCAACCCGGTGGTGCAAAGCTTTGCGCTGCTGGGCGATGACGGGCATGTGGCGCTGTTCGCCGCGCCTGAGAAGTTCGATCAGGCGCTGCGCAGCCATCTCGGCAATACCGTCACCATCGCCCCGCCCGATCAGCTGGGCGCCGCGCTGGATGCCGCCGAGGGGCCGGTGCGGCTTGATCCCGGCAGCGCGCCGGAAGCGGCCTTCCTGCAACTGGAGCTTTGCGGCACCACCATCGCGCCCGGCACCGATCCGGTGATCCTGCCGAAGGCGCTGAAAAATGCCGCTGAACTCGAGGGGATGCGCGCCGCCCATCGCCGCGATGCCGCCGCCATGGTCAACCTGCTGGCCTGGCTGGATGGGCGCGAGCCCGAGGGCCTGACCGAGATCGACGTGGTGGAAAAGCTGGAAAGCCTGCGCCGCGATCACGGTATTCTGGATATCAGCTTTGACACCATCTGCGGCGTCGGGCCGAATGCCGCCCTGCCGCATTACCGGGTCAACCGCGACAGCAACCGGCCGCTGGTGGCGGGGGATATCCTGCTGATCGATTCCGGCGGGCAATACGCGGACGGCACCACCGACATCACCCGCACGCTGGCCATCGGCCCGGCGCGCGCGGATGCCATCGGGCCGAATACGGCGGTGCTCAGGGGCATGATCGCGCTCAGCCGGGCGCGTTTTCCGAAGGGCGTCGCGGGGGCGCATCTCGATGCGCTGGCAAGGCAGTTCCTCTGGGCCGAGGGTCTGGATTTCGACCATGGCACCGGCCACGGCGTCGGCGCGGCTTTGTGCGTCCACGAGGGGCCGGCGCGGATCAGCCGGGTCAGCGAGATCGCGCTGGACGAGGGCATGATCCTGTCGAACGAGCCGGGTTATTATCGCGAGGGGGCATTCGGCATCCGCATCGAGAACCTGGTCGCCATCCGCAAGGTCGAGGCCGAACCGGGGCGCGAGATGCTGGGTTTCGAGACGCTGACACTCTGCCCCATCGACCGGCGGCTGATCGATCTGGCGGTCCTGTCGCCCGAGGACATCGACTGGCTGGATGCCTATCACGCGCGGGTCCGGGACGAGATTGCCCCGCTGGTCGAGGGCGCGGCGCGGGACTGGCTGACCCGTGAGACCCGGCCCCTGCACGACGTGACGGCCTAGACAGGGGGGGGCGGGCCGACGAACCCGCCCCCCCCCTCTCAGCCCATCAGTTCCGAGGCATAGCTGCCGGGCGAGGCCGGGAAGACCACGGTCTTGTCGCCGTTCAGGAAGACCCGGCGGCGGATATGGGCATGGATCGCCCGGGCCAGCACCTGCGCCTCGACATCGCGGCCAAGCGAAACGTAATCCTCGGCGCTTTGGGCATGGGTCACGCGGATCGTGTCCTGCTCGATGATCGGGCCTTCATCCAGATCGGCGGTGACGTAATGGCTGGTCGCGCCGATCAGCTTCACGCCTCGCTCATAGGCCTGCTTGTAGGGGTTCGCGCCCTTGAAGCTGGGCAGGAAGCTGTGATGGATGTTGATGATCCGCCCCGACATCTTCCGGCACAGATCGTCCGACAGCACCTGCATGTAGCGCGCCAACACCACCAGTTCGGCCCCGGTTTCCTCGACCACGCGGGTGATCGCCGCCTCGGCCTCGGGCTTGTTCTCCTTGGTGACCTTGATGCGGTGGAAGGGGATGTCGTGGTTCACCACCACCTTCTGGTAATCCATGTGGTTCGAGATCACCGCCACGATCTGGATCGGCAGGGCGCCGATCCGCGCGCGGTAAAGGAGGTCGTTCAGGCAATGGCCAAAGCGCGAGACCATGATGATGACCTTCATCTTCTCGGCCTCGTCATGGAAGGAATAGGTCATGCCGAAAGGTTCGGCGACTGCGGCAAAGCCCTGGTCCAGCGCCGTCAGGGCGGCACCGGTTTCCGGCGTGAAGCTGATCCGCATGAAGAAATTGCCGGTCTCGGGGTCGTCATATTGGGTCGAGTCGGTGATGTTGCAGCCCTCTGCCGCCAGGTAGGTCGAGATCGCGGCGACGATCCCGCGGGTCGAGGGGCAGGTCACGGTCAGGCAGAACTTGGTCATGGATTGGTCCTTGCTGGACGGCGCCGGATGCGGGTCCCGGGCAGACTGTCGGGTCGATTTCGGAGGGTTCGTGATGATGTTCATTTTCTGACGGTCCCGGTTGTGGAGGGTGTGGAAATCTCGGTGCCGGGGGGCATCCCCCAGTCTTCAAGGTCATTGACCAGCATCAGGCAAATCTTGCGAAACCTGTCCCGCAGCCGGTCGATCTCGGGACCGGCAAGGCCGTTCCGGGCCAGCGCCTTGTCCATGCAGGCAAGCCAGTCTTCGGCATCCTGCGCCCGGATCGGGATATGGCCGTGCATGTGGCGCAGGTCCATATGGCCGTGCCTTTCGAGGTAGTATCGCCGCCCGCCAAGGAAGCCGCTGAGGAAGTTGAACTGCTCCTGCCGCACATGGGCAAGGCCGTGACCGCGCAGATGCAGCCGGCGCAGGCTCTCGCCCTCGGGCAGGGCCTCGATCAGGTCATAGAAATCCTCGACCAGGTGGCGCAGGGCGGGCTCGCCGCCGATGCGGTCGATCATCTGTCCGGACATGCTGGCCCTCCTTCCCCGGTCATGGCACGGCCCCTAGGCGGTCAGCCCGGCCGGCGCCTCCAGCCCATTCGCACGGCAGGCGGCGGTCAGGGTATTGGCCATAAGGCAGGCGATGGTCATCGGCCCGACCCCGCCCGGCACCGGGGTGATTGCCCCGGCCACGCTTGCGGCGCTGGCGTAATCCACGTCGCCCACAAGCACCGTCTTTCCGTTCCGCTCGATGCGGTTGATGCCCACATCGATCACCGTCGCCCCGGGCTTCACCCAGTCACCCCCGATCATCCCGGGCCGGCCAACCGCCGCGACAAGAATATCGGCGCGGCGGCAGAGCTCGGCGAGATCCTTCGTGCGGGAATGGGCGATGGTCACGGTGCAGCTGTCGCCCAGCAAGAGCTGCACCATCGGCTTGCCGACGATGTTCGAGCGGCCGACGACCACGGCGTTCATCCCCGACAGGCTGCCATGCAGGTCGCGCAGCATCATCAGGCACCCCAGCGGCGTGCAGGGCACGATTGCCTTCTGCCCGGTGCCGAGAAGCCCGACATTCGAGATGTGGAAGCCATCGACATCCTTGGCCGGGTCGATGGCGTTGATGACCAGATCGGCGTTCAGATGGCCGGGCAGCGGCAATTGCACCAGGATGCCGTGAACCGCCGGATCGCTGTTCAGCCGGTCGATCAGCGCCAGCAATTCAGCCTCAGACGTCTCGGCGGGCAGCTTGTGCTCATAAGAATTCATCCCGACCTCGAGCGTCTGCTTGCCCTTCGAGCGCACATAGACCTCGCTGGCCGGGTCCGCGCCGACCAGCACCACCGCGAGACCCGGGGTGAGGCCATGCTCGGCCTTGAGCCGGGCGACGTGCTGCGCGACCTCGGCCCGCACCTGTGCCGCGAAGGCCTTGCCGTCGATGACGCGGGCCTCGGCCGGATTTTCGCCTGAGGCTGGGGCCAGCGCGATATCGGTTTTCAGTGCCATTCGGGTCCAACTCCGTCAGCTTGCCTGTCCTCGGGCGGGTCCCAGCCCGTGCGTCAGGCGATTTGATCACATTCCTGATGATAAAATATTATTAGTATTGGTCAAATGTTCGATCGTGTGTTTGACCCGAGAATTTGCAGGCCGACCCTGCGCTTCCCCCCTTGAGGCTTGATCTTTCAGGCACAGCTCGCGCGACCTCCGCCCAACAACCAGCATCAGCCCGCAGCATCACGAGCCGGGGGGCAACTCGCTGCTGCGGACTGATGGGGCCAGCCGGACAGGCCGGGCTAGTTCCGCAGATAGGCAACCATGGAATCGTCCAGCGCGTCCTTCCACGGCGTGTGGTGGACCGGCGCCATCGTCCCGGTGATGACCGAGCGATAGCGGTGGTTCCTGAAGCCCATGATGTCCTGCTTCTTGTGCTCCTTCCACTCGTAGAAGGCCTCGCAGGCGCCATCCACGTCGAAGCTGGGATAGTCGGTCTCGGCGATCAGCTCCTTGACGTAATCGCCCTGGTAATGGATCGCGTCATGCGCATCGACGCCCGCATCCTCGCCGGCCACGCGCGCCGCGACATCCGCCAGCATGGTCGCCGTATCGCTCGGCACCGCGATGCGGCCCATGATCGCATCGCGCACCCACCAGGCCTGCGCATCGAACATGTTGAAGGTGAACCACTGGTCCTGCATCCCGAGATAGAAAAGCTTCGGGTTATAGACCCAGACCACCCCCTTGTAGAGATCGGCCGCCGCCAGCCGGTTCGCCGTCTTCAGCCGCAGATCGTCGGGCAGGAAAGGGAAATGGTGCTTGTAGCCGGTGCAGAGAATCACCGCATCGACCTTTTTCGAGCTGCCATCGGCGAAATAGGCGGTGGATTCGTCCATCCGCTCGAGCTTCGGGACCTCTTTCCAGTTCTCCGGCCAGTTGAAGCCCATCGGCGCGTTGCGATAGGCGACCGTGATCGACTTGGCGCCGTATTTCCAGCATTGCGAGCCGATATCTTCGGCCGAATAGGACGAGCCCAGCAGCAGCAGGTCCTTGCCGGCAAACTCGCGCGCGTCGCGGAAATCATGGGCGTGCAGCACCCGGCCATTGAAGCGATCGAAGCCCGGGTATTCCGGCACGTTCGGCACCGAGAAATGGCCCGAGGCGACGATCACGTTGTCGAACTCTTCATCATACATCCGGTCGTTCTTCAGGTCATGGACGGTGACGGTGAATGCCTCGGTCTTGGGGTCATAATTGACCATGCGCACGGTGGTCGAGAAGCGGATCCAGTCGCGCACCCCGGCCTTCTTCACCCGGCCCTCGATATAGTCGAACAGCACCGCGCGCGGCGGGTAGGAGGCGATCTGCTGGCCGAAATGTTCCTCGAAGGCATAGTCGGCGAATTCCAGCCCCTCCTTGGGGCCGTTCGACCAGAGATAGCGATACATCGAGCAATGCACCGGCTCGCCATTCTCGTCGAGCCCGGTGCGCCACGTATAGTTCCACAGCCCGCCCCAGTTCGACTGCTTCTCGAAGCAGACGATCTCGGGGATCTCGGCGCCCTGCTGGCGGGCCGACTGGAAGGCCCGAAGCTGCGCCAGACCGGACGGACCGGCGCCAATCACCGCGACTCGCTTGTTCATGAAGAACCTCCTATTGGTATGGACCAATTGTGATGAGTTGGTGCTTTTGGTTTGAACCAGATTGGCCAACTGGTATATATTCTGTCAATCAAAATTTTTGCCTCTCGGTGGATGAACGCAGAAATCTGCTCGCCATTGCCGAGAAAACCGGATCAGACTGCGGCGATGACCAGCGCAAGCTTTGCACAGAGACTGGCGATCAGGGGCGCCCTGCCCCGGCTCTCGGCCGGGGTCGAGGACACCATTGCCATCGGCTTCCTCGCGCCGCTGACCGGGCCGGTGCAATCCTGGGGCCTGCCGGGGCTGAATGGCTGCCAGATCTGGATCGACAGCATCAATCGCCGGGGTGGTCTGGACCTGGGCGGGCGGCGCCATCCGGTGCGGCTGGTGCCCTTCGATTGCCGCTACGAGCCGGAACGCGCGATGACCGGGGTGCGCAAACTGGTGCAGGAGGATGACGTCAGGCTGCTGCTGACGCTTGGCGGCGACACGCTGGCGCCGATCATCGACTATCTGACCGACCGCAAGCTGCTGACCGCGACGCTGCTTCCCAGTGACCTCTCGCCCGACACGCCCTACCTGATCGCGCCAAGCGAGACCCACCCGGTCTATACCGTCACCGGCGTCGACTGGCTGGCCCGCAACCGCCCCGATCTGCGCCGGATCGCGCTCTGCAGCCAGACCGATGCGCTTGGCCTGCCCTCGCTGGCCACCTACCGCGCCGCCTCGGCCGCGGCGGGCCTGACTGTGGTTAAGGAAATTCGCTATGACCCGCAGGATCGCGATGCCGCGGGCATCATCGCCGCCATGCTGGAGGGCGCGCCCGATATCCTGTGCTTCTGCACCAGCACCACGCCGACGGTTCACGCCCTGACCGAGGCCGCCCATGCCGCCGGGTTCAGGGGCCAGCTCTTGTCCTGCACGCTCGATTCCTATGACCGGCTGATCGCCCGCACCTCGCCCGGCTTCATGGAGGGGTTCGTCTTCCAGTTCCCCGATTTCGACGATCCGGCGCTGTCGGAAAAGGCCTTCTTCTTCAACCGCCCCAAGGATTTCTTCGACGAATACCAGCACCGCTTTCCCGGCAGCTGGAGCGCGGTGTCCTGGGAATATGCCGCCACGCTGGACATCTGGCGCGCGGCGGCGGAACGGGCGGGCACGATCAGCTCGCTCTCGGTGCTGGCGGCGATGAAGCAATCGGGCCGGGTCATGCACGCCTTTGGCCGCGCCGCGTGGTGGGGCGCGGATATCTTTGGCATCGACAATGCGCTGGTCGGCGACTGGCCGGTGGTGCAGCTGCAGGACGGCAAGGCGCGGATCGTGGAATTCGGCTCGGTCCCCGACTGGCTGGCCCGGCATGGCGCGCTGCTGAAGGCGCAGATGACGGAGCTGGGCCAGATGTGGGACCAGCGGCAGGTGCGCGCCAATGCCCGGATCGCGCTGGACCGGCGGGGTTGAGGGTTCACACTTCCTGCAGCAACAGCTTCTGTTCCTCGACCAGGTGCAGCTTGATGAACTCGACCGCGGCCTCGATGTCGCGGGCGGCGATGGCGTTGAACAGGGTGTTGTAGCGCTGCTGATAATCGCCGATGCGCTTGGGCGTCAGGTGGCGGCGCAGCATGGCGGCGCGGAAATTCTGCCGGCAGGCGTCGATGGTCAGCCCGTAACAGGCTGCCAGCAACGGGTTGCCGCTGCCCTCGGCGATCTGGCGATAGAATTCTTCCTCCTGCCGGGCGAAGGCGGTGGCATCGGTGCGCACCTGTTCCATCTGCGACAGGGTCTCGCCAAGCGCCTCGATCTGGCGCGGCGCCATGTGGATGACCGCGAGCCGGATCATTTCCGGCTCCAGGATGCCGCGCATGACCAGGTGGTGCAGCGGGCTGGTATTCGCCGCCAGCGCCGAGCCGGTGGAGTTGCGAAACTCCTCGCCCTGCTGGGCGACGAAACTGCCGCTGCCGGCGCGGCGGCGGATCACCCGTCGCGTCTCCAGCACGTCCAGCGCCTCGCGCACGGTGTTGCGGGCGACACCCAGCTCAGCGGCCAGCGTGCGTTCGGCCGGCAGCCGCTCGTCGACCTGGTACTCGCCGGCCTCGATCCGCGCCAGAAGCGTGTCGATCACCCCCTGCACGGTCGCGCCGATGGTTGCCTCGGCGGGATCGGGGGTCAGCAGCTGCATCCGTCGCGTGGTCACTTTCGGCCTCCGCCGTTTCTCGCGCCAAGACTAAGCCGGAACGGAGCCAAAGCTCAACCACGGCAGAACGCAAACGGGCGGCCCGGAAGGGACCGCCCGCCTCGGGAGGGACGGCAGATCAGCCCGGCAGGACAAAGAACCAGTTCGCCCAGACCACGATGGTCGCGCCGAGGGCCAGCGCCAGATACGGCAGGACGCCCGCCTTGCGCTCGCCCAGCTCGCCGCCCTTGAGACCAAGGTCCTCCAGCGCCTCGGGCGGGAAGCGGCCGCCATCCTGCACGTAATGGCGATACCAGAAGACCGGCAGGATCAGCGCAGCGAAGATCACCCCCGACCACAGCGCGCCGGAATAGCCCCAGACCTTGGCCCCCGCGCCGAGGAACAGCGCGTTCACGAAGGCCAGCACGGTGTTCAGCCCGATCAGGAAGGTCGGCGCCTTCCACGGCCGGCGGATATGGCCCGAATCGATCCGGTGGATCCAGCCGGCGTTGAGGTTGAGGAAGTTGAAGGTCAGGTAGCCCACGTTCGAGATGGCGAGGACGTAGAAATAGCCACCCGCATCCGAAGCCAGCGCCAGCAGGAACAGGTTGAAGCCAAGATCGGTCCACATGGCATTGGTCGGTGCGCCATGCTCGTTCACATGGCCGAGGTAGCGCGGCAGCCAGCCATCGCGGGACCCCTGATAGAGCGTGCGCGACGACCCGGCCATGGCGGTCATGATCGCCAGAAAAAGCGCCATGATCATCAGGATGACGAAGATCTGGGTGACGATGTTCGAGGCGCTGACCATCGAGCCGAGCGCGGCGGCGATGCCGGTGCCATCGACGATCCCCGGCTCCAGCATCCCGGCGGCACCGAAGACGCCCTGGAACGAGAAGGGGATGAGGAAGAAGAAGACCATGCAGAGAAGGCCCGAGAAGAAGATGGCCTTGAACGTGTCCCGCGCCGGATCGCGCATCTCTGCGGTGTAGCAGACGGCGGTCTCGAAGCCATAGGTGGACCAGGCGGCGATATACATGGCGCCGAGAAACAGCGTCCAGCCGCCGACATCCCAGCTGCCCCGGTCGCCGCCATAGGCGACCGAGGGCGGCACGATGTCGGTCACGTTCATGTAGTTGATCGAGCCGGTGACGATGGGCACGATGCCGACGAGGAACAGCGGCACCAGCACGATCACCGCCAGCACCTTCTGCGCGCTGGCCGTCGAGGCGATGCCGCGATGCTGGATGGCGAAGATGATCAGCATCAGCACCGCGCCGATCACGAAGGTCGAGTTGAAATGCAGCGTGCCGAGGCCGGGAATGGTCAGGGCGAAGGCCTCCCAGTGGCGGATCGCCGGGGTCAGCGCCTCGACGGCCGCGGCGGTCGAGACGGCCGAGATGGCATCCGCCGGGCTGGTGCCGGCATGGGCGGCAAGGTAGTCGACGACCGGCTGGCTCTCGGCGGTGAACTGCGCGCCATTGGCCGCGACCCAGTCCAGCACCAGCTGGCTGTCGGCTGCGGGAATGGCAAACAGCGCGTTCAGCACGTAGCCGGCGGCGATGGCACAGCCGAGCGACAGCACCGGCGACCAGGCGAACCAGTTGCACCAGACCGACAGCGGCGCGATGATCTTGGAATAGCGCAGCCAGGCCGTCGCGCCATAGATCGAGGCGCCGCCCGACTTGTTGCCGAACATGCCGGCCATCTCGGCATAGGTGAAGGATTGCAGGAAGCCCATGCACATGGACAGCATCCAGACGACATAGGCCGCCTGTCCCGCCACCCCGGCGATCCCGCCGATCGAGAACAGCACCAGAGGCGGCACGCCCGCCGCCACCCAGAAGGCGCCGCGCCAGTCCAGCGCCCGGTGCAGGCTGCCGCTTGGCGCCGCGCTCTCCGTGGACGCATTAATGTCCGTCGACATCTCGTTTCCTTTCCCTGTTCTGGACGGATTGGCCGATCTTGCGCCGGCGATCCCGCGGCTTCATTGGCGTTGCGCAGGGCATGTCCTGTCGCTGGCGGCGCGTGTGCCGCCTGCCGGACAATCTGCCGCAAGACCGTCCATTCTCAAAGAAAAATTTTGCCTAATAAGAAACATTCATTCATTTCAATGTAATTCCTGTCCGCTCGGCCCACGCCGGACCACCCGGCGTGAGAGCCGTCGTCTGCGGATTCGCGCAGGGCGATCCGACCGCGAATTGATCGCCGCCGAATCTGCCTTCCGTTTGGGCATCCGCCGGATTCGCCCCTGCAAATGCTGGCCCGCGCAACGCAAGACACCGCCGGATTCGCCCCAAACGACCCGCCCGGACTCAGTTGAAACTTGACAAAAAGCCCGACAGCGAGTTTCCTATCCGTTAAAAAAGTTGATTGCAGAATAAGTCATTGGCCGCCGAACGCGGCCGGAACGTGATCGACAGACCGGGAGGAACCATGTCTGACCTGCAAGCACGCATCGAAAGGATGCATCGACGCGACGTGACCGTTGCCTGGGCCTTCGTGCTGGGATTGTGGCTGGCGATGGGCTTCGTCGCGCTGGCGACCTGGAGCCTCGCCCCGACGGCGGCGGCGCGGACCGTGCTGCTGATCGGCGGCGCAACGGTGCTGGTGTTCAACACCGCCGCGATCATGGCGATGCTGAAGCATTACCGCGAGGACCGCGATTTCATGTACGGGCTCGACATCAAGTTCCTCGACGCCGCCCGCGCGGCCAGGGGTTAAGCCATGGCCCGCTATACCCCACCCGTGCAAAGCAAGTTCGGCCAGATCACCGACGTGATCGTGCTGCTGCTTCTGACCGTCGGCGCGCTCTACATCCCGCTGTGGCTGGGGCTGGCCGGCAGCGCCAAGACCGCGAATGTGCCGGAAAACCCGACCTGGGAATCGCTCGGCCAGAACCCGGTCATGGTCGAGAAATGGAACCAGCTGGGCTATGCCGATCCGGCCTCGGCGGCCGAGTTGATCACCGCGCGCTTCGACTATTCCTTCTCGATCGCCAGCCTCGTGGTGATGATCGTCGTCATCGTCGGCTATTACGCGATCATGCTGAAACTGTCGGAAAAGGAATACCGCGACGTCATCGCCGAGAAATTCGGCGAGAGCCGGAGCTGAGGAGCGGAACATGGACCTGTGGGACTTCATGGAACTGGCGGCCTGGGCGGCTTCGGCTGTCCTCGGCGTCATCATCGTGCGCGACTGGATCAAGACCGACAGCAGCTATTCCGAAGAGGTGCTGACCTCGTCGCGGGAAGGCGAGCTCGAGGCGATGACCGAAGAGCACAAGGGCTGAGAGGGCAGGATGGCCGAATTCGACATCACTTCGAAGACGATGGACGGCATGGGCCCGCATGGCACCAATGTCGGCCTGTTGCGCGTGCTGGGCCCGGCCCATGTCTGGGCGCTTGGCGTCGGCATCGTCCTGGTCGGCGAATACATGGGCTGGAACATTGCCGTGGGCAAGGGCGGCGCCTATGCGGCGCTGATCGCCTGCTGGTTCGCCGGGCTGCTGTATTCCTGCGTCGCCATGATCGACAGCGAAGTGACCTCGACCGTCGCGGCGGCGGGCGGGCAATACACGCAGGCCAAGCATATCGTCGGCCCGCTGATGGCCTTCAATGTCGGGCTATACCTGGTCTTTGCCTATACCATGCTCGAGGCCGCCAATGCGATTACCGTGGGCTTCCTGATCGACACCGTGGCGGTCATGACCGGGCATGAGGGCCTGGACCAGCGGCCCTTCATCGTGCTGGCGATCATGTTCCTCGCCTGGTTGAACTATCGCGGGGTTCTGGCGACGCTGACCTTCAGCCTTGTCATCACCGCCATCGCCTTCAGCGCCATCCTGATCCTGTTCTTCGCCACCTCGCCGATCTTCGGCAGCGACGTGCTGCAGCACCGGGCGTTGATGACCGACCTGCCCTATGGCTGGCTGGGCGTGCTGGCGGCGATGCATTTCGGGCTGTGGTATTACCTCGGGATCGAGGGCACCACACAGGCCGCCGAAGAGGTCCGCTCGCCCGCCCGCGCCCTGCCCTTCGGCACGCTGGCCGGGATCATGACGCTGCTGATCGCGGCGACCCTGACCTGGTATGTCTGCGTCGGCCTGATGCCCTGGGAATATCTCGGCCAGGCGGGGGTGCCGCTGTTCGACGCCGCGCGGCTGTCGGGCTCGACGGCGCTGATGGTGCTTCTGGGCATCGGCACGCTGTTCGCCACGCTGGCCTCGGCCAATGGCTGCATCAACGACGCCTCGCGCGCCTGGTTCGCCATGGGGCGCGACCACTACCTGCCCTCTTGGTTCGGCGCCGTGCACCCGGTCTATCGCACGCCCTATCGCTCGATCATCTTCCTCGTGCCGATCGCGCTGATCTTTGCCCTTGGCGCGCCGCTGGATCAGGTGATCACCTTCTCGATCCTGTCGGGCCTTCTGGAATACACCTTCATGCCGATCAACGTGATCATGTTCCGCCGGAAATGGCCGCTCGGCTCGATCAAGCGCGGCTATCAGCATCCGTTCCACCCGGTCCCGGCCGTCGTGCTGCTGTGCCTCTGCGGCATCGCCTTCTTCGCGGTGTTCCTTGGCTACGGCACCCAGCTTGTGGCGATGATCTCGTTCTACGTCATCGTCTCGCTGTGGTTCCATTTCCGCCGCTATCGCTATGTCCGCCGGGCGGCACAGTTCACCATGCCCTGGCCGCGTCCGCAGGGCTATTGAGCGGGCAGAAAGGCCGGGATGGAACAGCTTGGACTGGGACTTCTGGGGACCGGACTGGGGGCGGGGCTCGCGCTGCTGGCCCACCAGACCCTGCGCGCGGGGCGGGCGCGCATGGCCGGGCGGCGCGCCTATTTCGACCATTGCGCCGAGGGGCTGGTCACGCCGCGCCGGGGCGAGGGCAGTGCCGGCTTTCCGCGACTGGCCGGCTACCATGGCGGGGCCGAGTTCGATCTGCAGGCGGTGCCCGACACGCTGACCTTTCGCAAGCTGCCTGCGCTCTGGGTGCTGGTCACGCTGCCGGTGCAGCTGCCGCTTCGCGCCACGCTGGACCTGATGATCCGGCCCACCGGGGTCGAGCCCTTCTCGCACTTCCACAGCCTGCCCGACCAGATCACCCCGCCCCCCGGCTTCCCCGAGGATTGCGCCCTGCGCAGCGACGCGCCCGAGGCGCTGCCGCCCGAGGACATCCTCGCCCCCCATCTGGGCCTCTTCGCGGATGACAGCGTCAAGGAGCTGATCCTTTCGCCCAAGGGCCTCAGGATCACCTTTCTGGCCGATGAGGCGAACCGGGGCCGCTATCTCATCTTCCGCGATGCCGAACTGGGCGGCACGCCCCTGCCCTTCGCCCGCATCCTGCCGCATCTCGACACCCTCCTGTCGCTGCGCCGCGACCTGCTGGCCCGGCTCGCCCCGCCCCTCGCGCGGGCCGCCGGATGACCAAGCCGCCCCTCAACCCGCGCCTGATCCTTGCCACGGCGCTGATCCTGCCCGGCACCGGGCAGGTGCTGAACCGTCAGCCGGTGCGCGGGCTGATGTTCCTGTTCTTCATCCTGCTGCTGGGCGGCTACACGCTGAAGACGGCGGCGCCCGAGGTCTCGATCATCGGCAAGCTGTCGGGCGGGATCTTCGTCTATGCCATGTCGATCTTCGACGCCTACAAGCAGGCGCGCATCCGCACCGAGGTCTGGCGGCATCACCATCGCTGACGCCGCCCGGCACTGTCAGTAATTGCCCTTCACCCGCTCCTTCGTGGGGTCGAAATGCGGAAAGGGCACGACCGTCGCCAGCAGGCGCTTCTGATCGCCGTCCAGCCGCCCGACCTCGAGCCGCGTTCCTGGCTCGGCATGGGTCACATCGACCCGCGCCAGCGCAATGACCTTGCCGAGGATGGGTGATTTCACCGCCGAGGTGACGACGCCGATCTGCGGCTTGCCGACATGCACGCAATCGCCGGGGGTCGGCACGATGCCGCCATCGAGATCCAGCCCGACCAGCTTTTTCTGCGGGTTGGCCTTGCGCGCCTCCAGCGCGGCGCGGCCGATGAAATCGTCGCTCTTGCCCTTCAGCGGCACGGCGAAGCCGATCCCGGCCTCCATCGGGTCGGTCTGGTCGTCGAATTCCGAGCCGGCAAAGATCAGCCCGGACTCGATCCTCAGCATGTTCAGCGCCTTCAGCCCCAGCGGGATCATCCCCATCGGCTCGCCCACCGCCCAGATCGCATCGAAGATCTCGGTCGCGTCCTTTGGATGGCAGAAGACCTCGTAACCCAATTCGCCCGAATAGCCGGTGCGGCTGAGGACCAGCGGCGGGCCGTCGAAACCGTTCAGGCGGCCAATGGTCAGGCGGAACCAGCCCAGCTCCTCGACCGTGGGCTGCGCCGGCGGGGTCCAGATCACCTCTTTCAGGATGTCCCGCGACAAGGGGCCCTGCACCGCGATGTTGCAATGATGGTCGGTCGAGCCGCGCACCCAGACGTTCAGCCCGCGCTCGACCGCCTGCTTGCGCAGCCACAGTCCCGACTGGTCATTGCCGCCGATCCAGCGGAAATTCATCTCGCCAAGGCGGAACACCGTGCCATCGTCGATCATGCCGCCATGGTCATAGCACATGGCGGTATAGACGATGCCGCCCACCGGCAGCTTCTTCATGTCGCGGGTGACGCAGAGTTGCATCAGCGCCTCGGCATCGGGGCCAGTCACCTCGTATTTGCGCAGCGGCGACAGGTCCATCACCACCGCCTTCTCGCGCGCCGCCCAGTATTCGGCGGTGGCGCCGTGACTGGTCATCTCGTTCGGAAGCCAATAGCCGTTATACTCGACGAAATTGCGGGTATGGCGCGCAAAGCAGTCGTGAAATCCGGTTTTCCTGGTCTCTTCCAAATCAGCCCCCGGGGTTTTGCGCCAGCCAATGGAGCGCTTGAACTCTTCGGTCTTGTCATAGGTCCGCACCTGGATGTCGGTCGGGTTCCAGCCATTGGCCGGATCGATGTCGCAGGGACAGGCGGTCGAGATGCACACGAGATCGGTCAGAGCCCTGAGCAGGACATAATCCCCCGGCCGCGACCACGGATCGTCCATGCCGATCGCATGGCTGTCATCCAGAAGCGTGTTGAAGAAATAGTTGATCGCCGGCCAGCCGCCGCGCGGGCGGATGCCGAACTTCGACAGCGCGGCATTGATGTTGTCCGAACAGTTGACATGCCCCGGATAGCCCAGATCGGCATAATAGCGCCCGGTGCAGGCGAGGCCGAAGGTGTCATGCCGCCCGATCGTGTCCTGCACGATCTCCAGCAGCGGCTCGTGATCGACGGTGAAGTATTTCGAGTTGAGCCCCGGCATCGGGTAAAGCGAGCCCATCAGCGAGCGGGTCGTGGTCGGGTCGATCTCGCGCTCCAGCCCCTTGTCCAGCGCGCGCAGCGAGAAAGCCTGAAAGTCCGAGCATTCGCGGCCCTTCACGTCGAGGATCTGGATATATTGCCCGGCTTTCACCTCATAGGGCACGGCCTGACCGGGCAGGATGTTCAGGTCGATCAAGGGATCGGCCAGAGGATCGGGCGCGACCAGCTGGTCCTTTCCAGCCGGCATCGTGGCGCGGCGGATATACAGCACCACATCGGTCGGCGCCCATTGCTCCTGCGGCTCCATCGGGCCACCGGCGGCGCAGACGATCAGCAAGCCATCGACCGAACTGGTGAAGCTGGCCTGATCGCCGGGGCGCGAACCCTCGGCAAAGACCAGCGTGCCATCGGCGCGGCCCAGATCGAAACCGGATTTCTCCAGCGCGCGGACGACCTTGCGGCCCGAGGGGTCGCGGATCAGCGCCTCTTTCAGCCCTTCCGGATCGCGCCCGCCCTCGGCCCCGATCATCCCCGCATCCGAGCGGCCGTCATGGGCAAAGACCACCATCTCCACCGGTTGCAGCCCCTCGCGGTCCTGGATGGTGATCTCGTCGCCCTTGAAGATCGGCACCGCCCGGCTGCCGCCCCCCGGCACCGGATGACGTTCCACCCCCGGCGGCAGAACCGGCAGGCCGGGGACCAGCACCCCGGCCCGTTCGAACGGCGTCTCGAAAAGCAAGGACTGGCTCATCACCGGGACTCCAATGCGTCAAATCAGCTTCGCCGCCGCAGCGGGTCCACCCACTATGGCCGAGGAGGGTGCCGAACCCTGCGAAGAATATTGGCGGTCCTTGCCGCTAATTTTTAGTGCCAAAAGCACCTGTATCTTCTAGCCTCGGGCGGGTTTACCGGAGCTGCGGACAGGGCCGCGGGTCGCAGGAAGGACAGCAGGGAATGACGCAGGATCACGCCAAGCGCCTCTCGACCGAACGGCGGCGGCCGCTGCCGCCGCTGGACTATCTTCTGGCCTTCGAGGCGGCGGCGGACCAGATGAGCTTTGCCGGCGCAGCGCGGCAGCTGAACATCAGCGAGACCGCGATCAGCCGCAAGGTGCGGCTGCTGGAACTGCATTTCGGCCTCGATTTCTTCTCGCGCGGCCACCGCTCGATCGAGCTGACCGCGCAGGGCCGCGAATTTCAGGCCCGCATCCTGCCGGCGCTGGAGCTTCTGCGCAGCGCCGCCGATGACATGCTGAAGACCAGTCAGAAGCGGCCGGTGGTGCTGGCGGCGACCAATTCGGTCGCCTCGCTGTGGCTGACCCCGCGCCTGCACGATTTCCGCCAGACGTCGAAGCCGGTCAGCATCATGCTGGTCGCCTCGGACAATGACGACGAATGCCTGGCCGAGACGGTGGATCTGGCGATCCTCAGGGGCGATGGCGACTGGAAGGGCTTCGAGGCCGAGCGGCTGTTTGGCGAGACGGTGTTTCCGGTCTGCTCGCCCGACTTCCTTGCCCGTCACCCGGAGGTGGCGGAGGCGCGGAACCTGCCCGCCGCTCCGCTGATCGAGGTCAGCAGCAGCCATACCGAATGGATGAACTGGCGGATCTTCCTGTCGCATCTGGGTGTGAATGGCGGGCGGCTGGACCGGGCCACGCTGTTCAACGCCTATCCGCTGTCGATCCAGGCGGCGGTGGATGGGCTGGGCGTGGCCCTGGGTTGGGCACACCTGGTCGATCCGCTGCTCGACTCGGGGCAACTGGTGCGCCCGCTTGGCGATCGGCAGGTGCGGACCGAGCATGGCTATTACCTCTTGGTGCCCAAGAACCGCCCCGCCTTTCCCGGTCGCACCGAGGTCGCCGACTGGCTGATGCAGGTCAGCGCCAGCCGCAAGCGCTATGGCCCCTGAGCCGCGACCCTGAACAGTCCCCGCCATGTCGGAAGTCGCCTGCAGGATGTCCGAACCGGACCTAGCGCGCGACGCCGCCGCGCCCCAGTCTTGGGGGGCAACGCGCCGAGGGTGAGATGAGATATTCGGGCTTCAAGGTCCTCAAGGAGGCACTGACCGGGCACAAGGGCTGGCGACCGGCCTGGCGCGATCCCGAACCGAAAGCCCATTACGACATCGTCATCGTCGGCGGCGGCGGGCATGGGCTGGCCACGGCCTATTACCTCGCCAAGGTCTTCTCGCAGTCCAGCGTCGCGGTGATCGAGAAGGGCTGGATCGGCGGCGGCAATGTCGGGCGCAACACCACCATCATCCGCTCGAACTACCTGCTGGACGGCAACGAACCCTTCTACGAATTCTCCATGAAGCTGTGGGAGGGGCTGGAGCAGGATTTCAACTTCAATGCCATGGTCAGCCAGCGCGGGGTGCTGAACCTCAGCCACACCGACAGCCAGCGCGATGCCTTCCGCCGGCGCGGCAATGCCATGCGGCTGAACGGCGTCGATGCCGAGCTTCTGGATACCGAGGGCGTGCGCCGCATCGCCCCCTTCCTGAATTTCGACAGCGCCCGCTTTCCGATCAAGGGCGGGCTGTTGCAGCCGCGCGGCGGCACGGTGCGCCATGACGCGGTGGCCTGGGGCTATGCCCGTGGTGCCGACAGCCGCGGCGTCGACATCATCCAGAATTGCGAAGTTACCGGCTTTCGCATCGAGAACGGCCAGTGCCGGGGGGTCGAGACCACGCGCGGCTTCATCGGTGCCGGCAAGGTGGGCGTGGCGGTGGCGGGCTCCTCGGGCCAGGTGATGGCCAAGGCCGGGCTGCGCCTGCCCATCGAAAGCCACGTGCTGCAGGCCTTTGTCTCGGAGGGGCTGAAGCCGCTCTTGCCCGGGGTCATCACCTATGGCGCGGGGCATTTCTATGTCAGCCAGTCCGACAAGGGCGGGCTGGTCTTTGGTGGCGATATCGACGGCTACAACTCCTATGCCCAACGCGGCAACCTGCCGGTGGTCGAGGATGTCTGCGAGGGCGGGATGAGCCTGATGCCGATGATCGGCCGCGCCCGGCTGTTGCGCATGTGGGGCGGGATCATGGACATGTCGATGGACGGCTCGCCCATCATCGACCACACGGATATCGGCGGGCTCTATTTCAACGGCGGCTGGTGCTATGGCGGGTTCAAGGCCACGCCGGCCTCGGGCTGGTGCTTCGCCCATCTGCTGGCGACCGACCGCCCCCATGACACCGCCACCGCCTATCGCTTCGACCGCTTCCGCAAGGGGCTGATGATCGATGAAAAGGGCGTCGGCGCCCAGCCCAACCTGCACTGAGGTCAGACCAGATGCTTATCCCCCATCCCCTGCTCGGCCCGCGCGACAGTCAGGAATTCACCTATCTCGGCGATGCGCGGCTGATCGACCGCCCCGACGGGCTGGCCGAGGGCGCGCTCGATCTGTTCCACGACTACCTCTACCTGCGCGACAACCCCGCCGGGCTGCATCAGGAGCTGTGGTTCCATGAACAGGGCGACCGCAGCTGGCTGGTGGTGACGCGCGACACCCGCACGCATGAGATCGTCGGGGCGGAACTCGCCAGCGACGTGGCGCGGGCACGGGGTCGCAGCAAATGAGCCAGAGCCACCGGATCGAGGGCGGGCTGATCGACCGCACGCGGCGGCTCGACTTCCGCTTTGACGGCAAGAGCTACCAGGGCCATCCGGGCGATACGCTGGCCTCGGCGCTGATGGCCAATGGCGTGCGGCTGATGGGACGCTCGTTCAAGTATCACCGCCCGCGCGGCCCGCTGACCGCCGGCTCCGAGGAACCGAATGCGCTGGTCGAGTTGCGCAGCGGCGCACGGCAGGAACCGAACACCCGCGCCACCGTGGCCGAACTGTATGACGGGCTGGATGCGCGCAGCCAGAACCGGATCGGCGCGCTGTCCTTTGACCTGCTGGCGGTCAACGACCTGATGTCGCCCTTCCTTGCGGCGGGCTTCTATTACAAGACCTTCATGTGGCCCAAGGCCTTCTGGGAAAAGCTCTACGAGCCGATGATCCGACGCGCGGCAGGGCTGGGCAGCCTCAGCCGGGAAACCGATCCCGACCTCTACGACAAGGGTTTCCTGCATTGCGACCTGCTGGTCATCGGCGGCGGGCCTGCGGGTCTGGCGGCGGCGCTGACGGCGGGCCGGGCCGGGGCAGACGTGATCCTGGCCGACGAGGATTTCCTGATCGGCGGGCGGTTGAATGCCGAGACGCTGACCCTCGGTGATACCAGCGGCGCGGTGTGGGCCAAGGCCAGCGCCGCCGAACTGGCCAGCCTGCCGAATGTCCGGCTGATGCCGCGCACCACCGTCATCGGCGCCTTTGACCACGGCATCCATGGCGCGCTGGAACGCAATGCCGATCACCTGCCCTCCCCCGCCGCCGGCAAGCCCCGCCAGACGCTGTGGCGCATCTATGCGAAACGCAGCCTGCTGTGCGCCGGCGCGACCGAGCGGCCGATCGCCTTCCGGAACAATGACCGGCCCGGCATCCTGCTGGGCGCAGCACTGCGCAGCTATGCCAACCGGTGGGCCGCCGTCCCGGCGCAGGAGGTGGCGATCTTCACCAACAACGACGACGGCCACCGCACCGCCGCCGATCTGCTGGCCAAAGGGGTGCGGGTCGCGGCGGTGATCGACAGCCGGAGTGATGCGCCGAAAACCGGTGGTTACGAGGTGCTGGCCGGGGCGGTAGTCACCGATGCGGCGGGTCGTCTGGGGCTCAAATCCGTCACCGTGAAGCTTGCGAACGGCGAGACCAAGACCATCCCCTGCCAGCTTCTGGCTGTCTCGGGCGGCTGGAACCCCAATGTGCATCTGACCTGCCATCAGCGCGGGCGGCCGGTCTGGGATGCGGCGCTGTCAAGCTTCGTGCCCGGCGGCGTGCTGTCCCCCGGCCTCTCGGTGGCGGGCGCGGCGCAGGGTCATATGTCCACCGCAGCCTGCCTGCGCTCCGGCGCCGAGGCGGCAGTTGCCGCCCTGTCGGATCTCGGCATCACCGCCCATTCCGCCGATCTGCCCGAGGCCGAGGATGCACCCTACCGGATCACGCCGCTTTACCACGTGCCGGGCAAGGGCCGCGCATGGCTGGATCAGCAGAACGACGTGACGGTGAAGGATGTGAAGCTGGCGCATCAGGAAGGCTATGTCTCGGTCGAGCATCTGAAGCGTTACACCACGCTTGGCATGGCCACCGATCAGGGCAAGACCGCCAACCTTGGCGGGCTGGCGGTGATGGCCGAGATGACCGGGAAATCCATTCCCGAGACCGGCACCACCATCTTCCGCCCGCCCTATACGCCGGTGCCGATTGCCGCGTTTGCCGGGCGTTCCTCCGGCAAGGATTTCCGCCCCACGCGCCTGACCCCCAGCCATCACTGGGCGGCCCGACAGGGCGCGGTCTTTGTCGAGGTGGGCATGTGGATGCGGGCACAATGGTTCCCGCGTCCGGGCGAGACCCAGTGGCGGCAATCGGTCGACCGCGAGGTTCTGGCGACCCGCAACTCGGTCGGCATCTGCGACGTGACCACGCTTGGCAAGATCGACGTTCAGGGCAGCGAGGCGGCGGAGTTCCTCAACCGCATCTATGCCAATGCCTTCGCCAAGCTGCCGGTGGGCAAGGTCCGTTACGGGCTGATGCTGCGCGAAGACGGGATGGTGATGGATGACGGCACCACCGCGCGGCTGGCCGAGGATCATTTCGTCATGACCACCACCACCGCCAACGCGGTCGGCGTCTATCGGCACATGGAATTCTGCCGCCAATGCCTCTGGCCGGATCTTGACGTCCAGATCATCTCGACCACCGAGGCATGGGCGCAATATTCCGTGGCCGGGCCGAATGCCCGCAGGCTGCTGCAGAAGATCGTCGATCCGGCGCACGACCTGTCGAACGAGGCTTTCCCCTATATGGGCTGCGCCGAAATCACCGTCTGCGGCGGGCTGCGGGCGCGGCTGTTTCGTATCTCGTTCTCGGGTGAACTGGCCTATGAGATCGCGGTGCCGACGCGCTATGGCGATGCGCTGATGCAGCGGCTTGTCGAGGCGGGGGCGGAATTCGACGCCGTGGTCTATGGCACCGAGGCGCTCGGCGTCATGCGCATCGAAAAGGGCCATGCAGCCGGGAACGAGCTGAACGGCACCACCACGGCGCTGAACCTCGGCATGGGCGGGATGGTGTCGAAGAAGAAGGACAGCATCGGTTCGACCCTTTCGGAACGCGAGGGGCTGAAGCGCGCCGACGCGCTGGTGCTGGTCGGCTTCAGGCCGGTGAACCCTGCCGAAAGCTTCACCGCCGGTTCGCATTTCATCGCCCGCGAGGCCGAGGCCAATGCGGCGAACGACCAGGGCTACATGACCTCGGTCTGCTTCTCGCCGAGCCTCGGCCACATCATCGGGCTTGGCTTCCTGAAGAACGGCGCAGCCCGCAAGGGCGAGGTGCTGCGCGCGGTGAACCCTGTTCAGGATGTCGAGACGCTGGTCGAGGTGGTCAGCCCGCATTTCATCGATCCCGAGGGAGAGCGCGTCCGTGCATGATCTGGCCCCCCTGACCCCGCTTGGCGCCGCTTCGCCCCGAACCGACCGGATCGGCGCGCTGGTCATCCGTGAAGTCACCGAGCGGGCGCTGGCCTCGGTCACTTGCCGGCGCGGGCAGGACGCGGGTTTCGCGCACGCTGCCACACGCCTGTTCGGTATCACCCCGCCAGCCCCCGGACGTTGGGCCGAAAGCGGCGACTGGTCGCTGATCTGGACCGGCCCCGACCAATGGTTCGCGGAAGCGCCCTTCGAGAGCCACGAGGAGATCGCGCGGATCGTCAAGGACGGGTTTGGCCCCAGCGCTTCGATCACCGAGCAGACCGATGGCTGGGTGCGCTTCGACATCGAAGGGCCGACGGTCATCGAGCTGATGGAACGGCTCTGCCCGCTGCCGACTCGCCGGATGGAAACCGGGGCGGCAACGCGCAGCATCATCGAGCATATGGGCTGTCTGGTGATCTGCCGCAGCGCCGGCGTGCGCTTCAGCCTGATCGCGCCACGCTCCTTCGCCGGCTCGCTGCATCACGCCCTCGTGGCGGCCGCCCACAGCATCGCCTGAGCGGATCAGGCCGAGGGCAGCGGTCGGTTGTCCTCATAGCGGAAGCGGTTGATGGTGCTGCGGTCCTCGGCCGGACTGGTGCCGAATTCCTGCCGGTAATGCCGCGTCAGCGGCGGCAGGGTCTCGTAACCCACCGCCACGGCGATGCGCGGCAGCGGCTCGCGCGAGAACAGCACCAATTGCCGCGCGGCCTTCATCCGCAAGGTGCGGTAATAGCGCGCCGGGCTTTGGCCGGTGGCCTTCTTGAACTGGCGCTCCAACTGCCGCGACGAGACACCGACCTGCTGCGCCACCTCTTCCACCGCGATCGGTTCCGACAGGCGGCTGGCGAGCAGATCGACGGCCTTGGCGACCGAGGCAGGCAGCAGGTCCACCGTGCTTTCGCGGCGGAAGGTCGGGGTCTTCTGGCGGATGCCGCGACCGCGCACCACCGGATGCTGGAACCAGCAGGCGACCTCGGTGGCGATGTCGGCGCCAAGCCGGTCCTCGATGAAGCTCAGCATCAGATCGAAGGAGGCGGCGGCGCCCGAAACGGTATAGCGTGGATGGTCGAAGACGATCACGTCGTCGCTCATCGGCAGGTCGGGAAATTCCTGCGCGAAGGCCGCCTCGTAGCACCAATGGACCGAGACCGCGTGACCGTCGAGAAGGCCCGAGCGCGCCAGCGGAAACACCCCGCCACTGACGCCCCCCACCGCCGTTCCATGCCGCGCCAGACGTCGCAACTGGCCCTCGGCGGCTTTACGGTCAGTGAAATTGGCGGTCGGGCTGCTCAGGAGAAACAGGTAATCGATCCCGGCGGCCTCGGACAGCGTCAGGTCCGGCTCGAACACCACCTCGGCGCTGGAGGCGACGCGATCCGGCGTTTCCGCCAGAATTCGCCAACCGAATGCGGTGCTTCCGGCGATCTCGTTTGCTGCGCGCAGCGGCTCGATCATCGAGGTGAGGCAGGACATCGGGAAGCCCGGAAAGATCAGGAATCCGATGGTTGTCACACGTTGCTGAGGCAGAGGTTGCATATTACCATCAGGAAACTTATCGGGCAGCCCTGCCCTGACTAAACCCGAATCCCGCTTCGGTGTGCAAGTCAATTGGTGATGTTTGACCACGGCCCGATGGGTCAGAAGAACCGGAGTTTCCATGACCGAACCCGTATTGGCGCAGGACCCGCACAAGGTCAGGGAAGAGCGCGAGAACATCCTCGAGGTCGCCATCGGGCGCGAGGTCCGGGCTTTTCGCCATCAAAGCGGCATGACCATCGCCGAATTGTCGAACCGCACCGGGTTGTCGATCGGGATGCTGTCGAAGATCGAGAACGGCAATACCTCGCCCTCGCTGTCGACGCTGCAATCGCTGGCCCATGCGATGAGCGTGCCGCTGACCTCGTTCTTCCGCCGTTTCGAGGATGTGCATCACGCGGTGCATACCAAGGCCGGCACCGGGGTCGAGACCGAGCGGCGCGGGACGCGGGCCGGGCATCAATACAACCTGCTGGGCCATCTGGGGAACAACTCGACCGGGGTGACGGTCGAGCCCTACCTGATCACGCTGACCACGGAGTCGGATGTCTTTCCCACCTTCCAGCACGAAGGGATCGAACTTCTCTACATGCTGGAAGGTGAAGTGGACTACCGGCATGGCAAGAATGTCTATCCGCTGAAGCCCGGCGACACGCTGTTCTTCGACGCCGATGCGCCACATGGACCCGAGGTTCTGGTCAAGCTGCCGGCGCGCTATCTGTCGATCATCTCCTATGTGCAGGGCAAATAGCCCTCAGTCCGGAAAGATCCCCGGCGAGGTCGGCGCGCCGTCGTCATAGGCCGAGAGGAAGTCGACGATCATCGGGCGATTGCGGATGAAGCCCTTGTAGGTCGCCAGTTCCACGGGCAGGTCGCGCAGCACGCGGTGCAGACGACGGCCCCATTTCGGCACGCTGACCACATCCTCCAGCCGGATCAGGTAGCAGCGGATCGGAAAGACCAGCGCGTTCGAGCGCGGCAGGCGGAAGAAGCTTTGCAGCTCGACCCGCAGGTATTGCTTCTGGCCGACGTTTTCGGGGGTCAGTTCGGTCTTCTGCACGCCCCATTTGTGGTAATTCTCGGGACTGGTATCCAGCAGCGGGTTGACGGTCATGGTCCAGTTCAGCCGCCGATAGGGCGCGCCTTGTTGCAGGTTCAAGAGGAATTTCAGCGCCCGCTGGAACACCCCCATCTCATGCGCCAGCGGCACCGGCGCGTGCCATTCGTAGAAGTTCATCCCGATGTCGAAATCCAGCGACCAGTCGGCCTGCGTCGTCACCATGCCGGCATCCATCCACAGGTTTTCCTCGCGCTGGTCCAAGAGGGCGAAATCGCCCTGTGCCTGCCGGGTGATGTATTCCATCGGCCCGCAGGGCAGCGTGCTGTCGTCAAGGAAGGTAAAGCGCTGCTCGATCCCCAGCGGCTTGTTGATCCAGTGCCAGTGGTCGCCGTCGCGGTGCAGTTCGAAGAGGTCCGGATAGTCGCGCGCCTTGGCCTCCATGATCAGCTCGACCAGGTCCCAGCCCGCCAGCGTCATATGCGGCAGCGACTGGCAGCGCAGCGGGTCATTGGCCAGCACCCGCGCGCGGTCTTTCATTTCCGAGATGTAATGCTCGTCCACGTCGAAGGTCTTCTCGAAGACCGATCCCGGGCGCAGCGACAGATGCGGCTCGAGGTTGACGGAATACATGTAGCTGTCTTCGTGGAAGGGAAAGGGAAAGCGCTGGATCGCCCAGGGCGAATTCCGGAAGGTATAGTCGTCGTGGAAGGTCTCGTCCTTGAACTGGATGGTCATCGCGCCTCTCCTATCGGTCGATCACGAGGGACTTGCCCTCGAACCGCGACACGCATGGCATGATCTTCTTGCCGCACGTCTTCTGGTCATCGGTCAGCCAGTGATCGCGGTGGATGAAATGGCCCTCGTGGCGGACCACGTCGGTTTCGCATTGCCCGCAGGCACCGCCCCGGCACAGGTAGGGCGCATCGACCCCGGCGGCTTCCAGCGCCTCGAGCATGCTTTGATGTTCGCCGACGGTGATGACCCGGCCGGTGCTGGCCAGCGTCACCTCGAAGGGCTTGCCCGATTGCGGGGCGAGGAATTCCTCGTAATGGACCGCCTCGGCCGGCCAGCCGTGATCCGTAGCCGTGCGGATCACCCAGTCGATCATGCCCTTGGGACCGCAGACGTAAAGATGCGTGCCAAGCGGCTGGCCATCCAGCAACCGGGCCAGGTCGATCACCTGAGACTGGTCGTCGTGGTAGACATGCACATTGGCCGGGAAACGCCCGGCCAGTTCCCCGGCATAGGACCCCAGCGCCGCGGTGCGGACAGAATAGTGCAGCTCGAACCGGCCACCCGTCGCGGACAACTGCTTGATCTGGGCGAGGAAGGGCGTGATGCCGATCCCGCCGGCGATCATCAGGTGCTTTTTCGCCCGCAGGTCCAGCGCGAAGAGGTTCACCGGATAGCTGAGCACCATGCGATCGCCGATCCTGACCTGCCGGTGCATGTAGAGCGAGCCGCCCCGCCCGGCCTCGTCGCGCCGGACCGAGATGGTGAAGGCGCGGCGGTCGCGCGGGTCGGACATCAGCGAATAGGGGTTCAGCCGGGTCACGTCGCCGTCGCGCATCTCGACCACTGTATGCGCACCGCCGGAAAAGGTCGGCATTTCGCCGCCATCGCTGCGCTCGAAGCGGAAGCGTTTCACCAGCTCGTTGACCTCGACCACGTCGGTCACGGTCACGTCGATCTTACGGGTTCCCGCGCTCATGAATAAAGCTCCTTCGACGGGGGAACGTCGCCGGGATCCTCGGCATCGATGCAGACCCCCTGGAAGGCCGCCATGCGGCGGGAATAATGGTCGCGCACGAACAGGTTCAGCCCGCAATGGGCGCAGACGAAAGGATCGGTGGTCACGTCCTCGGTGATGCCCTTGCAATGGACGCATTGCATCCGCCGCGCGACCGAGCCTCGATGCTCGGTCTGGATGGCACCGGCGGGGATGCCGGCCTCTATCGCCTCGCGCATCGCCTGCCCCATCAGCCCCTCCGTCCCTGCCAGATAGACCTGCAGGCCCATATGGGCATCGCTGAGCGCCTTCCTCAGGCGCGGCTCGGCGGCGGGATAGCTGGGCCCGATGTAAAGCTGCGCCGGTGACAGCGTCTCGAGCCGCCGGGCATAGGTCGCGCCGGTGGTCTTGGGCAGGTAGATGACATGGGCCCGCTCCATCAGCCCCGGTGCCGCGGCCGCCAGATCCAGCAGCGCCTCGGCCCCCTCGGCATCGGCGACCATCAGATGCGCCGAGCCGGGCCGGGCCGTCAGCCTGCCATAGACCGGCCGGCTGGCGATGGATTTCGGGAACTGGAATCTCGTCATTTCCCCGGTGGTCCTTTCGCGTCTTGCAGGTTCGGGACGGGATGCAGACCGTCACCGGCCCGCATCCCCGCAGTTCAGCCCTTGGCGGTGCGGCGCTTTTTCTCGACATCGTAGAAGGGCATGGAGTGGGTGGTCGCGGCGATGTCGCCATGGGTGCCGCAGCGCACGGTCAGTTTGGTGCCGTCATTGGCGCAATCGACCGGCAGCCGGGCGATGGCGATGTTGTGCTTGTTCAGGGGCGAATACATCGCCTGCGTCACCACGCCCACCTGCTGATCACCGCGATAGATCGGCGCGCCATTTCCCGGCACGTTGGTTCCCTCGAGCACAAGCCCCCAGATCTTGAACCGCTCGCGGCCCTTCAGCCGGTAATGTTCCTCCGCCCCGCGGAAGCCGGTCTTGCCGGGCGAGACGGTGAAGTCGAGACCTAGTTCCCACAGCGTATCGCCGGGGCCTTCGTCGTCGAACGGATACATCTCGGAATTGTCATAGGGGAAGAACAGCAGATAGCTTTCGGTTCGCAGCAGATCCAGCGTGGTGAAGCGGCAGGGGATGATCCCCATTGACGCGCCCTCGTCCAGAATACGGTCCCAGATCGCCGGCGCGTCCTGACCCCGGCAGAAGATCTCGTATCCGCGCTCGCCGGTATAGCCGGTGCGCGAGATCATCACCGGCAGGCCGAACAGCGAGGTCTGCATATGGCTGAAATAGTTCAGGTTGCGGATGCCCTCGACATGCTGTTGTAGATAATCGACGGCCAGCGGCCCCTGCAGCGACAGGTCGTGCAGGTTGTCGTCGAAGCGGATCGAGACATCGCGCCCGGTCGCCGCCATGGTCAGCTGCTCATGGGCCCCGCCCGAGCCATGCACCACCATCCAGGCATTCGGGCCGGTGCGGTAGATGACGCAATCATCCACGAACTTGCCGGCATCGTTCAGCATGGCGGCATAGACCGAGCGGCCAGGCATGATCTTCTCGACATTGCGGGTGGTGGCGCGGTCGATGACATGGCTGGCGGCGGCGCCGGTGATGTGGACCTTCTTCAGACCCGAGACATCCATCAGCCCGGCCTTGGTGCGGATCGCCAGGTATTCCTCAAGCGGGTCGCCCTTGGCATAGGACCAGGCCGTTCCCATCCCGCTCCAGTCTTCCAGGTCCGACCCCAGCGCGCGATGCCGGTCGCCCAGTGCCGAGAATCTCCAAGATGCCGTCATTGCTGTCTCCCTTGTCCCTTGTTGTCGTCTGTCAGCCGCGCCGGGCGGCAGGATGCGCCGGACCCGGCCGGTGCTTTGCGGATGAGTGTGGTCCGAAACCACGACGCGGCAGCGAAGAATATTGGCAGCCGATGCCCCACATAATTGCAGGCAAAGCCCGCTTGTCCGGCGTCATCATGGTTGCGAGCCTCCGGCTGGCAGGAAGGGGCTGGACCGCAAGTGGAGATGCCGCGCCAGCCCCCGGATCGCTGAAGGATAGACCCGGTCGGTTATTCTCACAAGAAAAAATGTTTCTTCATAGTTGCTGCACCGAGATGCTGCTGCTAGGCTGAAGCGACATCAGCAAGGGAATCAGATCATGTGCGGCATTGTCGGACTTTTCCTGAAGGACAAATCACTTGAACCGCAGCTCGGCGCGATGCTGACGGAGATGCTGATCACCATGACCGATCGCGGCCCCGACAGCGCGGGCATTGCCATCTATGGCGGCGCGGATGACGGCGCGGGCAAGATCACCGTCCAGTCGCCGCAGCCCGAAAAGGACTTTGCCGATCTGGACCGCGAGCTGAAGGACGCCATCGGCAAGCCGGTCGGCATGGTGATCCGCAGCACCCATGCGGTGCTGGAGGTGCCGGTCGACCAGGTCGAGGTCGCGCGCGCGGCCTTGGCCGAGCTGCGCCCCGGTCTCAAGGTGATGAGCGTCGGCGACAGTCTCGAGATCTACAAGGAAGTCGGCCTGCCGAAGGATGTGGCCAGCCGCTTTGAGCTGGCCAAGATGCGCGGCACCCATGGCATCGGCCATACCCGCATGGCAACCGAATCCGCCGTGACCACCAATGGCGCGCATCCCTTCTCGACCGGATCGGACCAGTGCCTTGTCCATAACGGCTCGCTGTCCAACCACAGCAGCCTGCGCCGAATGCTGGCGCATGAGGGCATCTATACCGAGACCATGAACGATACCGAGGTCGGCGCCGCCTACCTGACCTGGCGGATGAAGAACGGCGCGACCCTTGGCGAGGCGCTGGAAGGCACGCTCGAGGATCTGGACGGCTTCTTCACCTTCGTCGTCGGCACCCATGACGGCTTCGGCGTGGTCCGCGACCCGATCGCCTGCAAGCCGGCGGTGATGGCCGAGACCGATCAATACGTGGCCTTCGGGTCGGAATACCGGGCGCTGGTGAGCCTGCCCGGCATCGACACCGCCCGGGTCTGGGAGCCGGAGCCCGCAACCGTCTACTTCTGGAACCACTGACCATGCAGAGATTCGACCTCGAGGCGCAGGGCCTGCGCGCGCTGAACGCGGCCCTTCACGCGCTGAACGGCCAGACCAATGAAACCGCGTGGGAGGTGGTGAACCCGAAGGGATCGCACAGCATCGCGGTGGGACTCGACGCCCCGATCGAACTGACCGTGCATGGCTCGACCGGCTATTACTGCGCCGGGATGAACAAGCAGGCGACCATCCGGGTCAAGGGCTCGGCCGGGCCGGGTCTGGCCGAGAACATGATGTCGGGCGCGGTGATCGTCGATGGCAATGCCTCGCAATATGCCGGTGCCACCGGGCGGGGCGGGCTGCTGGTCATCAAGGGCGATGCCAGTTCGCGCTGCGGCGTGTCGATGAAGGGCATCAACATCGTCGTGCATGGCAATATCGGCCATATGTCGGCCTTCATGGCGCAATCGGGCAACCTGGTCGTCCTGGGCGATGCCGGCGACGCGCTTGGCGACAGCCTTTACGAGGCGCGGCTGTTCGTGCGCGGCGCGGTCAAGTCGCTGGGTGCCGATTGCGTCGAGAAGGAGATGCGGCCCGAACACCTGGAGCTGCTGGCCGACCTGTTGAAGCAGGGCGAGGCCGAGCACCTGGCCAAGCCCGAAGAGTTCAAGCGCTATGGCTCGGCCCGCAATCTCTACAATTTCAACATCGACAACGCGTCGGCTTACTGAGGCGAACCCCCATGAGTGATTTCCCCCACACGCCGCCGCGCTTCTCTGCCACGTTCACCCCGGCGGTGAATGCCGAGATCCGCCGGGCGGCCGCCTCGGGCATCTACGACATTCGCGGCGGCGGCACCAAGCGGCACCTGCCCCATTTCGACGACCTCTTGTTCCTCGGCGCCTCGATCAGCCGCTATCCGCTGGAAGGCTATCGCGAGAAATGCGCCACCGATGTCTGGCTGGGCACGCGGCACGCGAAGAAGCCGATCCACCTGGACATCCCTGTCACCATCGCGGGGATGAGCTTTGGCGCCCTGTCCGGCCCGGCGAAAGAGGCACTGGGTCGCGGCGCCTCCGAGGCCGGGACCTCGACCACCACCGGCGATGGCGGCATGACCGAGGAAGAGCGCGGCCATTCCAAGACGCTGGTCTATCAATACCTGCCCTCGCGCTATGGCATGAATCCCGACGACCTGCGCCGCGCCGATGCGATCGAGGTGGTGGTGGGTCAGGGCGCGAAGCCCGGTGGTGGCGGGATGCTGCTCGGCCAGAAGATCTCGGATCGGGTGGCGATGATGCGCAACCTGCCCAAGGGCATCGACCAGCGCTCGGCCTGCCGGCACCCGGACTGGACCGGACCCGACGATCTGGAAATCAAGATCGGCGAGCTGCGCGAGATCACCGATTGGGAAAAGCCGATCTATGTGAAGATCGGCGGCGCCCGGCCCTATTACGACACCGCGCTGGCGATCAAGGCCGGGGCCGATGTGGTGGTGCTGGACGGGATGCAGGGCGGCACCGCCGCGACGCAGGACGTGTTCATCGAGCATGTCGGCATGCCGATCCTCGCCTGCATTCCGCAGGCGGTGCAGGCGCTGCAGGACATGGGCATGCATCGCAAGGTGCAGCTGATCGTCTCGGGCGGCATCCGCAGCGGCGCCGACGTGGCCAAGGCCATGGCGCTTGGCGCCGATGCGGTGGCCATCGGCACCGCCGCGCTGATCGCGCTTGGCGACAATGACCCGGCGCTGGAAGAGGAATACCAGAAGCTCGGCAGCACCGCCGGCGCCTATGACGACTGGCACGAGGGCCGCGACCCCGCGGGCATCACCACACAGGACCCCGAGCTCTACAAGCGCTTCGACCCGGTTCTCGGCGGGCGGCGGCTGAAGAACTATCTGAAGGTGATGACGCTGGAGGCCCAGACCATCGCGCGCGCCTGCGGCAAGAACCACCTGCACAATCTTGAACCCGAAGACCTCTGCGCGCTGACCATGGAGGCCGCCGCCATGGCGCGCATCCCGCTGGCCGGCACCGATTGGTATCCGGGCAAGGGCGGAGGCATGTAACCGCACAGACCCCGCATCTGCACCGCCTTGCCAAGCGCAGGTCCAACCAACAGGGAAAGGAAAGTCGGCCCATGACGTCAGATCTGGCAGCTTTCGCGACGAAGAACGGCATCAAGTACTTCATGATTTCCTATACCGACCTGTTCGGCGGGCAGCGCGCCAAGCTGGTCCCGGCGCAGGCGATCGACGATATGTCACGCGACGGCGCGGGCTTTGCCGGCTTTGCCACCTGGCTCGACCTGACGGCGGCGCATCCCGACATGATGGCGGTGCCCGACCCAGCCTCGGTCATCCAGCTGCCGTGGAAGCCCGAGGTGGCCTGGGTCGCCTCGAACTGCGTGATGGAGGAGAAACCCGTCGCTCAGGCCCCGCGCAACGTGCTGCGCCGGCTGGTCGATGAGGCGGCGAAAGAGGGGCTGCGTGTCAAGACCGGGGTCGAGCCGGAGTTTTTCCTGCTGACCCCCGAGGGCGACAGGATCGCCGATCCCTATGATACCGCCGAGAAGCCCTGCTATGATCAGCAGGCGGTGATGCGGCGCTATGACGTGATCGCCGAGGTCTGCGACTATATGCTGGATCTGGGCTGGGAGGCCTACCAGAACGACCACGAGGACGCGACCGGCCAGTTCGAGATGAACTGGAAATATGACGACGTGCTGCCGACCGCCGACAAGCACAGCTTCTTCAAGTTCATGATCAAGTCGATCGCCGAGAAGCACGGGTTGCGCGCGACCTTCATGCCGAAGCCGTTCAAGGGGCTGACCGGCTCGGGCTGCCACGCGCATATCTCGGTCTGGGATCTCGAGGGCAGGACCAATGCCTTCGCCGATCCCGAAAAGGAACTGGGCCTGTCGGATCGCGGCCGCAACTTCCTCGGCGGCATCATGAAGCACGCGGCGGCGCTGGCGGCGATCACCAACCCGACGGTGAACAGCTACAAGCGGATCAATGCCCCGCGCACCAGCTCGGGCGCGACCTGGGCGCCGAACACGGTCACCTGGACCGGCAATAACCGCACCCATATGGTGCGCGTTCCCGGCCCCGGCCGGTTCGAACTGCGCCTGCCCGATGGCGCGGCCAACCCCTATCTGATGCAGGCGGTGATCCTTGCCGCGGGGCTCGACGGCATCCGCACCAAGGCCGATCCCGGCCCGCGATCGGATGTCGACATGTACACGCAGGGCCATACGGTAACCAATGGCACCAAGCTGCCGCTGAACCTGCTGGACGCGCTGCGCGACTATGACCGCGACGAGACGCTGAAATCGATGATGGGGCCGGATTTCTCGTCCGCCTATCTGAAGCTGAAGCTGCAGGAATGGAACAATTTCACCGCGCATTTCTCGCGGTGGGAGCATGACAACACGCTGGACATCTGACCGGCACTGATCGCAGTCCCCCAGCTGCCGCGGCCTTCGTGCCGCGGCTTTTTTTGGGGGGGCTGTTGGCTGACCAGCCTTTTTTGCCATCGCCCGGGCTGCCGACCCGGCCCGGAATCAAGGTGCGCAGCACCGCCGGGCCTGCGGCCTGCCGTCCCCACGGCTGGCCGCATCGGTGACGCCCCGCGCCGAACAGTCGTTCGATATACTGGTGCCATAAAGCACGTCGTTCAGTCGCCGCAGCGGCCATCCACGGCAGGTCGCAGCCCCTCTGCCGCGCATTGGATCAAGCTTGCGACAGCGCCGAATCTGTCATGGGGATCACACCCACTTCGCCAAGGGCGGCAGGCTCATCAGCACGGCATCGGCGTTGTGGCCGGTCTCCAGCCCGAACTTGGTGCCACGGTCATAGACCAGGTTGTATTCGGCGTAGAGGCCGCGATGGATCAGTTGCGCGTCCTTGTCGGCCTCGTCCCAGGGCTGGGCCATGCGCCGCTCGGCCAGCGGCAGGAAAGCCGGCAGGAAGGCCTCGCCCACCGCCTTGGTAAAGGCGAAATCGGCGGACCAGTCGCCGCTGTTCAGATCGTCATAGAAGATGCCGCCGACGCCCCGCGCCCGGCCGCGATGGGGGATGAAGAAATACTCGTCGGCCCAGGCCTTGAAGCGGTCATAGTAGTCCGCGCCATGGGGCGCGCAGGCCGCGCGCAGCGTGTCGTGGAAATGCGCCGTGTCCTCGGCATAGTCGATGCAGGGGTTGAGGTCGGTGCCACCGCCGAACCACCAGGCGCCCGGGGTCCAGAACATCCGCGTGTTCATGTGGACGGCGGCGGCATGGGGGTTCTGCATATGGGCGACGAGGCTGATGCCCGAGGCCCAGAAGCGCGGGTCCTCGGCCATGCCCGGCACACCGCGCGCGGCCATCGCCGCCTGCGCCCTGGGCGCCAGCGTGCCATGCACCTCGGACCAGTTCACCCCCACCTTCTCGAACACCCGGCCGCCGCGCATCACCGACATGAGGCCACCGCCACCGTTCTCGGCCCGCTCGGTCGGGGTCACATCGAAGCGGCCTGCGGGGGTGTCACCCGAAGCCCGATCCTCCAGCGCCTCGAAGGCGGCGACGATACGGTCGCGCAACTCGTGGAACCAGCTTGCGGCTGTGCGGCGTTGTTCATCCATGGGGCGGCCTCGATTGTTGATTTGCCTCACCGCCGCGCTTGCGGCTAGCATCCGATGAGACACCTAAAGGCCCACCCCATGACCCGCAACATCGCATTGACCCTTGCCGCCCTGCCGCTGCTTCTGGCGGCCTGCGGCACCCCGCAGGAACGCTGCATCAGCAAGAACACCCGTGAATACCGCAATGTCAGCAACCTGCTGCGGGAGGTCGAGGGCAACCTGGCCCGCGGCTATGCCTGGGAGGAACGGGTGGTCTATGACGAGATCCTGACCCAGTGCCGCGACCTGGTCCGCGACCGCGAGGGCAATGCCCGGGTCATCTATACCCCCTGCTGGCGCGATGTCTCGACCACCGAGCGTTACCGCGTCTCCATCGACCCTGCGGCGGAACAGCGCAAGCGGGCGAACCTGGCCGCACGGCAGAAGGACCTGGCGGGGCAGGCCGAAGCCTATGTCCGTGCCTGCCAGGCCGCCTATCCCGAGGAGCAGAAAGCCGCCCAATAGGGCGGGGTCAGAGCATGCTTCCGGTGACAGGATCGGCCAGGCTGCGACCGCCATCGACGGTCAGAATCTGGCCGGTGACGAAGCTGGCGCCGCTGCTGACCAGATAGAGGACCGTATCGGCCACCTCGTCGGCGGCGGCGATCCGGCCCATCGGCGTTCCGGCGATCACCCGCTCGCGCAGGCTGCCATCCTCGCGCAGCGACAGTTTCAGCTCGTGCGACATGACGCTGCTGAAGGAAACCCCATTCACCCGGATGCGGTGCGGCGCCAGCGTCAGCGCCAGCCCCCGCGTCGCCTGTTCCAGCGCCGCGCAGGCAATGGAATAGCCCAGCAGGTCCGGCACCGGCCGGGTCCCGGCCAGCGTCGAGATATTGACGATCGAACCGATCTCGTCGGCATCGGGCGCCGCCTCGCCCTGCTTGATCATCCGCCGCGCCACCAGCTGCGACATGCGCAGCCCGGCCATCATGTTCTGGCGCATCATCTCGTCCAGCGTATCGACATCGGTATCCAGCGGGTCCGAGGCCCGCACCAGCCGATGGGCGTTGACCAGGATATCCACCCGGTCGAAGGCGTCGAGCGTCGCCGACAGAAGGTTGGCCATCGCCAGCTTCTCGCTCATGTCGCCGGAAAAGGACCGCACCGGGCCATCACGCTCGGGGTCGCTGCCAAGCTCGGCCTCCAGCAGCGCCTCGTCGCTGTCGGCGAACATCACGTTGGCGCCGCGCTCGACGAAATGCCGGGCGATGGCAAGGCCGATGCCGCGCCCCGCGCCGGTGACGATGGCGGTCTTTCCCTGGATCGACAGTCCCATCACTTGCCCCTTTTGCCGCCGGCGGCAGCAGCCCGTCGTGCCCCCGTCGCCTCGATGATCTTGAAGCGGGAATCCCCGCCGATCTCTGTGACCTTGGAGAAATGCGTGCCAAGCGCCGCCTCGTAGGGCAGGTGCCGGTTCGCCACCATCCACAGCTTGCCCGCGCCGGTCAGCAGGCGCGCGGCAGCGGCGATGAAGCCCGCGCCCAGCCCCGGATCGGCCGCGCGGCCTTCGTGGAAGGGCGGGTTCATCACCACGCCGTTCACCGGCTCGGGCAGGCGGAAATCGCGGGCATCGGCCCAGTGGAACGTGGCGCGCGGGTCAGAGACATTCTGCCGCGCACAGGCCAGCGCGGCGTGATCGGCCTCGACCAGATGCAGCGTCTCGACACCCTCGCGCGCCAGCACCTGCGCGGCGAGCCAGCCCCAGCCGGCCCCAAGATCGACCATGCGCGTCGGCAAGCGCGGCGGCAGATGCGCCGCCAGCAGCGCCGAGCCGGGATCGATGCCATCGGCGGAAAACACCCCCGGCAGGGTGACGAAGCCATCCGCCAGCACGCGGGGCGCGGCGCGCCAGTCGGCGGGCAGCCAGTCGCCCTCGGGCCGGGTCAGGCGGAAAATCCGGCCATGGGCCTTGTTGTGCTGCTCCTCGACGGGTGCAAGTGCGCGCATCGCCTTCAGCACCGAATCCACCCCGTCGGTCTTTTGCCCGTCGATCCACAGCGCGGCCCCGGGTTTCAGCCGGTCCGAGGCGGCGGCGATCAGCGCATGGGCCTCGGCCTTGGCGCGCGGCAGAAAGACCAGCGCGCTGTCGAACGCGCGCCCCTCGGGCAATTCCGCCAGCACCTGCCAGCCCTGTGCCTGAAGCGCGCGGTGATCGGGGAAATGCCCCTGCACCAGCAGGGTGCGGTCGGGATCAAAGCCCTGCAGCCCCGCCGCACCGGAGGCCCCGAGGACCAGCAGGTCGCCATCGGGCGAGGTCTCGCCGAAGGCCAGTTCAAGTCGTGGATCAGTCACGGTCTATTCTTTTTCCATGGTGCATTGCAGCGGATGCTGCTGCCGCCGGGCCAGTTCCATCACCTGCGCAACCTTGGTCTCGGCGATCTCGTGCGAGAAGACGCCGACCACGGCAATGCCCTTGCGATGCACGGTCAGCATCACCTCGATGGCCTGAGCATGGGTCATGTTGAACAGCCGTTCCAGCACATGCACGACAAACTCCATCGGGGTGAAATCGTCGTTCAGCAGCAGAACCTTGTACAGCGGCGGCCGCTGCGTCTTGGCGCGCGGCTTGGTGGCCAGTTCGATCTGATCCTTGCCGTCCTTCCGGTCGGTCATCCAATGCGTCATCGTGGTTCCTGAGACTTGCCGTGATGCGCCGCGCGGGTCGCTGGATGTCACAATATAGGCCGAAATACGGCCGATGGTAGTCCCCTCGGCCTTGGGCGTGCCGTAGCCCTGTGGGAACAGACGGGAATTTTGATCAATTGTCTGGTTCCCAGCCTGAATCATGCGTGCTATTGTGGGTTGATTAACGAAGGGCGTGCAATGAATGACGCGCCCCCGAGGCAGAAGAGATCGAGACAGTGACCCGCAAAACACGATTCGCCCGGTTCTGGGCGCTTATCCTGCTGGCCGTTCTGGCCCCTGCATTTGCAAGCGCGGCGCCCTTTGCGGCCTATGTCATGGATGCCCGAACGGGCAAGCCGATCTACGCGCAGAATGCCGATACCAAGCTGCATCCGGCCTCGCTGACCAAGATGATGACGCTGTACTTGGCCTTTGCCGCCATTGAGCGGGGTCAGGTCCGGCTGGATTCGCAGTTCCCGGTTTCGTCGAATGCCGCGGCCGAGCCGCCCTCGAAGCTGGGGCTCAGGGCCGGCCAGAAGATCGAATTGCGCTATCTGATCCGCGCCGCCGCGATCAAGTCGGCCAATGACGCGGCCACTGCCATCGGCGAAGGCATCGCCGGGTCGGAACAGGCTTTCGCGGCGCAGATGACCGCGACCGCGCGGGCGTTGGGGATGCGGAACACCAACTTCCGCAACGCCAACGGGCTGACGCAAGAGGGTCACTATTCCACCGCCCATGACATGAGCATCCTCGGCCGGCGGCTGTTCTATGATTTCCCGCAATATTACTCGCTCTTCTCGCGCCGCTCGGCCGATGCCGGGATTGCCACGGTCTCCTCGACCAACAAGCGCTTTCTTGACGCCTATCGCGGTGCCGATGGGATCAAGACCGGCTATACCCGCGCCGCCGGCTTCAACCTGACCGCCTCGGCCCAACGCGGCAACAAGCGCATCGTCGCCACCGTGCTGGGCGGTACCTCGACGGCGCAGCGCAATCAGATAATGGCGCAGCTTCTGGATGCGGGCTTCGGCAAGGCACCCTCGAACGTCCGCGAAGTGCGCCCCGAGCCGCCGCAGCTTCTGGCGCAGCGCGTGGTGCGCAAGGCGCAGGTCCAACCGACCGCCGCCGCGACACAGCCGCGCGAGCTGACGCTGGCCAGTTCCGCCCCGCCGCAGCGCACCCGCCGGGTGATGAAGGTCGCGCCCGAGGCCCCTGCCCCGGCCGCCGCCGCCGCTCCGGTCGCCACGCTGGTCGAGACCGCCGCCGCCGCGCCCGTCGCCGCCGGCCGGATGGCGCTGGCAAGCAGCAACCGCCCGCGCCTGCGCCCCGCAGCCCGTGGCGAGGCCGTCGATCAGGCGGTGCGCATGGCCGTGGCACAGGATACGGCCGCGCCGCAATCGGCCAGCCTCGCGGCCCCGGTGCTGGCCTCGTCCAGCCGCCCGGCCCCTGCCCCGCGTTCGCGCAATGCCGCCCCCACCCCCGCGCCGGTGCAGACCGCTGCCGCCGAACCGGCCGCAGCCGCGCCCGCCAGCAGCAATCGTGATCTGAACCTCAACAGCTCCCGCGCGCCGAAGCCGCGCTCGGAAACGGTCATCCTCGCCGCCATGGGTGAAGGCGACATCTCGCCCGAAGCGGTCGAGATCGTGTCGCGCCCGCCGGCCGGATCGCGCGGCTATGGCGTCAACCTGGGCCGCTATCGCTCGCAGGCCGAGGCCGACAAGCTGCTGTTGCAGGTCGCGCTGCAGGGCGGCCCGGCGCTGGAGGGCGGGCGCCGCCATGTCGCCAACACCAATCGCGGCTTCGAGGCGAATTTCACCGGCCTCAGCAAGGCCTCGGCCCAGCTGGTCTGCGACCGCGCCGCCGCCCGGCAGGAACCCTGCACGGTGATCACGCCCTGATCGGTCGACACGGCACAACCATCTCAAAGGGCGCGGTTTTCGAACCGCGCCCTTTTTCATGGCCGCCCCGCGCAGCGATGCCGCAATCGGGACTTCCCGTCCCCGGACCCGCCGCGTAACGTGAGGTTCGAACAACCGGAGCCGCCTCATGCTGACCATCCACGGTGTCACCCGCTCGCGCGCCTCGCGCATCATCTGGCTGTGTCACGAGATCGGCCTGCCCTTCCGGCAGATCCCGGTGATCCAGGCCTATCGCCTTGCCGATCCGATGGCCAAGGACGCGCCGCTGAACACCCGTTCGCCGAGCTTCCTGAAGCTCTCGCCCGCCGGGGCCATCCCCGTGATCGAGGATGACGGGTTGATCCTCTCCGAGTCGATGGCCTGCACGCTTTACCTGGCGCGCAAGCACGGCCAACCCTTCGGCCCGGCGGACGCGCAGGAAGACGCGCTGATGTCGCAATGGAGCTTCTATGCCTGCACCGCGATCGAGGCCGATGCGCTGACCATCCTGTTCCTCGGCGGCAAGGCCGATGCAGCCCATGAACGCGCCGCGGTCGAGGCCGCGGCGGACCGGCTGACCCGCCCACTCGAGGTCATCGCCGATCATCTCGCCCATAACGGCCAGATGGTCGGCCGCCGCTTCACGGTCGCCGATATCAACATGGCCGAGGTGATCCGCTATGCCCAGAGCCACGAGCCGCTGATGCGCCAGTTCCCCGCGATCACGGACTGGCTGGCCGATTGCCAGGCCCGCCCGGCCTTCCGCAAGATGTGGGAGGCCCGGCTCGCCGAGCCGGAATGACATTGAAATATGCACTGAAATGTGCGATATGATGGGCAACTGAAAGGATGCCCCGATGACCCGCCTGCTGACCAACCACATCTGCACCATGACCGAACTGCGCGAGCCGCATAAGGTGCTGGAACGCTCGGGCGGCAAGCCGGTGGCGATCCTGAAGAACTCGCAGCTGGTCGGTTATCTCGTCCCGGAGGAAGCGACCGACAAGGGCCAGCACCGCCATGCCACCCGCGACGAGGTGATGGAATCGCTGCGGCGCACGCAGGCGCGGGCGCAACCGGTGCTCGACTATCTGCGCGACAAGTAGATCATGAGCGACTGGCTGCTGCCCTCGACCGAGCTGGTCGAGCTGATCCATGACGCCGTGCTGAACCCCGGGGAACTGGCCGGGCTTGCCCGCGACAAGTCGCTGGATGGGGCGCTGGCGCGGGTCGAGAACCGGCTGGCCTATGGCATGATCGGCGACATCTTCGATCTGGCGGCGGCTTACGCGATGGCCGTCGCACAGGGCCATTGTTTCAACGATGCCAACAAGCGCACCGCCTATCGCGTGATGCTGGTCGTCCTGGACATGAACGGCGCACGCGAACCTGATGTGGAGGTCGAAGAAACCGGCCAGAAAATCATCGCCCTGGCCCAGGGACTGATCGACGACGGCGATCTGGCGGACTGGCTGCGCGATCAGGCCTAACCCCTATCCCTTGCGACCCGCGCCGCCGGGGCCTCAAGGCCTTGCCCCCAAGCCCTTGCCCCATGCCCCCCGGACATGAGATAGTCCGCAGAATCCGCAAGAACCAAGAATAACGAGCAGTCCGATGGCCGACGATCTTCTTTCCGCCGCTGATGCCAGCGCCGACAGCTACTCTGCCGCCTCGATCGAGGTGCTGGAGGGGCTGGAGCCCGTGCGCAAGCGCCCGGGCATGTATATCGGCGGCACCGATGAACGCGCGCTGCACCACCTGGTGGCCGAGATCCTCGACAACTCGATGGACGAGGCGGTGGCCGGGCACGCGAGCCGCATCGAGGTGGATCTGCTGGCCGATTTCAGCGTGGTGATCCGCGACAATGGTCGTGGCATTCCGATCGATCCGCATCCGAAATTTCCCGGCAAGTCGGCGCTGGAAGTCATTCTCTGCACCCTGCATGCGGGCGGCAAGTTTTCCGGCGATGCCTACCAGACCTCGGGCGGCCTCCACGGCGTCGGCGCCTCGGTGGTGAACGCCCTGTCGGACCTGATGGTGGTGCAGGTCGCGCGGAACAAGGAACTGTTCGAACAACGCTTCTCGCGCGGGATCCCTCAGGGTCCGGTGGCCAAGATCGGCGCCGCCCCGAACCGGCGCGGCACCACCGTCACCTTCCATGCCGACGAGGAGATCTTCGGCCATCACCGCTTCAAGCCGGCGCGTCTGCTGAAGATGGTGAAATCCAAGGCCTATCTCTTCTCGGGCGTCGAGATTCGTTGGCGTTCCGAGATCGACGATGGCGAGACACCGACAGAGGCCACCTTCCACTTCCCCGGCGGGCTGGCCGATTACCTCGCCGAGACGCTCAGCAACGCGACCACCTATGCCGACCGCCCCTTTGCCGGCAGCGTCGATTTCAAGCGCTTCAATGCGCCGGGCAAGGTCGATTGGGCGATCAACTGGACCCCGGCGCGCGACGGCTTCATCCAGTCCTATTGCAACACCGTGCCGACGCCCGAGGGCGGCACACATGAGGCCGGGTTCTGGGCGGCGATCCTCAAGGGCATCCGCGCCTATGGCGAGCGGGTCAGCAACAAGAAGGCCGCGCAGATCACCCGCGAGGACCTGCTGACCGGTGGTTGCGCGCTGGTTTCCTGCTTCATCCGCGAGCCGGAATTCGTCGGCCAGACCAAGGACCGCCTCGCCACCACCGAGGCCGCCCGACTGGTCGAGGGCGCGGTGCGCGACCATTTCGACACCTGGCTGGCGGCGGATACGAAATCGGCGGGCGCGATCCTCGATTTCCTGGTGCTCAGGGCCGAGGAACGTCTGCGCCGCAAGCAGGAAAAGGAAACCGCCCGCAAGACCGCAACCAAGAAGTTGCGGTTGCCGGGCAAGCTGGTCGATTGTTCGGCCACAAACCGCGAGGGGACGGAACTGTTCATCGTCGAGGGCGACTCGGCCGGTGGTTCCGCCAAGATGGCCCGCGAGCGCCAGACGCAGGCGCTGCTGCCCCTGCGCGGCAAGATCCTGAACGTGCTGGGCGCGGCCAGTTCCAAGCTGGGCTCCAATCAGGAAATCAACGATCTCTGCCAGGCACTTGGCGTCGGCATGGGGACCAAGTTCAACGTCGACGACCTGCGCTATGACAAGATCATCATCATGACCGATGCCGATGTCGACGGCGCCCATATCGCCAGCCTCTTGATGACCTTCTTCTTCACCCAGATGCGACCGATGATCGACAAGGGGCACCTGTACCTCGCCTGCCCGCCGCTCTATCGCCTGACGCAGGGCGCACATCGCATCTATGTCGCCGATGACGCCGAGAAGGAAAAATGGCTGGCCAAGGGTCTGGGCGGCAAGGGCAAGATCGACGTGCAGCGCTTCAAGGGTCTGGGCGAGATGGACGCCAAGGACCTGAAGGACACGACGATGAACCCCAAGACCCGCCGGCTGATCCGGGTCAGCATCGACGATGACGAGGGCGGCGAGACCGGCGATCTGGTCGAGCGTCTGATGGGCAAGAAGCCGGAACTGCGGTTCGAATATATTCAGGAGAACGCGCGGTTCGCGGATGCGGATGAGCTGGATGTGTGAGCAGGGACACGAAACGGGCGCATGAGTAACGAGATATTAAACACTGATGAGGCTTACTATTACGCACTTCGTGCACTCGCACGCAAAGATGCAATGATGCGGTTAAACGCGCGAATTTTGCGTGATGGCGGAGCACAAGAGTGGGACGGAACGTCACTTGCATCGATCAACGATGAGGCAATTTTTTATGCTGAGACCGAGTGGCCAAAATGGTATGGTGAGAAAACTCACTACGGCTTCGTGAAGCCCTGGGAAAAGATATGGAACCACACCCAGAGGCAACCGGCGAATTTCAATGTCGCTGTTTGGCAAAGCGTAGAGAACCAAAACGTTCTGCAAGGCATGGCGACAGGAACAGCATCGAGCGGACGCGAACACCTCACGTTGAATTGGGTTGAACGGAGCTTTGCTCCAACCTATCTGCGCTTCGGGGCGCTTATTCCCGTGCTGCTTTGCTTTGAAGGTTATGGTCGGCTACTTGGAGTACGTAGACTTCTCATCAAAAACCCAGTTGATGAGGCGAAGTATAAGCGGTACGGGTATGTCGATGTTGAGATACACAAGTCTACGACTCGGTATCTCGGAAAGGAGATAAGCTATGACTAGTGCATTGAGAAAGCAGGACTTTGGCGAATCCGTGAACCTTGCGGTTCATGGTGCCTTTGAGGCCGCCATTCTGCGCGCTACCGAGGTCGGCTTCTCCAAGCAGTCGATCCTAGACATGATCTCCGTTGAGGAGTGGAAGGTCATGGATGCAACTAACGACGACATTTGCGTGCAGGATACTGACTCAGACGATTGCTGATTACTGCATGAGATCAGCTACTTAAGCGCGCTCTGGGCCCAGAGCGCGCTTTTAGCTTTCAATAGCCTTTGTGGCTATACAAAGACGTATCCTGACACCCTCGATACGACTAATCGGGCCTCCCCCCTAAAACCGCATCCCCAAACTGAACCCCACCTCATCCGTCCCGATCCCGAAGCTCGCGGCCCCGAAACTGATCCCGATCAGCGCGCCGGTCATCACTTGCGGAACGGTATGCTCGCCGGCATGGACACGGCTCCAGCCGGTGAAGCCTGCCGCGCCGTAGAGCGCCGCCCCCGCAGCCCGGTCATCTTCAAAACATTTGCCGGCGAGGTCAGAGGCGCCGAAGAAGGCGGCGGCGGTGTGGCCGGAGGGAAAGCCCTTGCCCTCGCCCGAGGGGCGGCGCGACAGGGGTGTGCCGTCGAGATATTCCTTCAGCCCCCAGACGATCGCGGCGTTCAGCAGGCCGCGGACGGCGAAATCCTCCAGCCGGTCGTCGCGTTCGGCGCAGACCGCGGCGGCCAGCGGCAGGCCATATTTCATCGCCGTCCCGAATTGCTCGACCGGGTCGGCGGCGGCGGGCTGGAACAGCGCGGCGGTCAGCGCGCCGGCGGCAAGAAGCCCCCGCATTACTCCTGGTTCTCTGCGAGGTAGTCGGTCAGCGCCGCCAGCCGCGCGGGGGTCGGCGTCACCTGATCCTTGCCGGTCTCGTACATGATTTCCGGCCCGGCGAAGAGGTCGCCGAATTGCGGCATCGGGCTGTCAGAGCGGCCCATGGTGTGGCCATAGATATGGCCCGCCACCTGCGCCTTGGGGAAGACCCCGCCATTGCGGGCGCTGATCGTGGTCAGGTCGGCGGGCGGCGGCACCATGCCCGGCGCGGCGCGGCCATCGCCCTTGCCCCCCGGCCCGTGGCAATCCGAGCAGAGATTGACAAAGTCCATCCGCGCGCCCTCCTCGGGATCCATCGCGGCATCGAGATCGCGCGGTTCGGGCGAACAGGCACCCACCATCAGCGCCATCGCCGCCGCGCCGGCCAGACCCGAAATCACTGCTCGCATGACTGTCCCCTTCTGGGTTGTTCTGATCCGAGTCTGCCGCAAGCCCGGCGGTCAGGCAAGCGGGCGGCCAAGGGTGATGATACGGTCCATGCGCCCGGCCAGTTCGTGGTTATGGGTGGCGATCAGGGCCGAGAGGCCGGTTTCGCGCACCAGCGCCATCAGCATGTCAAACACCCGGTCCGAGGTTTCGGGATCGAGGTTGCCGGTCGGCTCGTCGGCCAGCAGCAGCGCCGGCTGGTTGGCGAGGGCGCGACAGAATGCCACACGCTGCTGCTCGCCGCCCGAGAGTTCCGCCGGGCGATGCGCGGCGCGATGGGCAAGGCCGACCCGGTCCAGCAGGTCGGCGGCACGCGCGGCGGCCGTGCGGGCGGCCACACCATCGGCCAGCTGCGGCAGGATGATGTTCTCGGCGGCGGTGAATTCCGGCAGCAGGTGGTGGAACTGGTAGACAAAGCCCAGCTCGGCCCGGCGCGCCTCGGTCCGTGCCTTGTCGGGCAGCCCGGTCATGTCGCGGCCGTTCAGGGCCACCTGCCCCTCGTCGGGTGTATCCAGCAGCCCGGCGATGTGCAGCAGCGTCGATTTCCCCGCCCCCGAGGGCGCGACCAGCGCCACCACCTCGCCCCGCCCGACGGCAAGGTCGATACCCGACAGCACCCCGACCGGGGCCGGACCACCCTTGCCATAGGTCTTGCTGACCCCCGTGAGCCGCATCACCTCATTCATAGCGCAGGGCCTCCACCGGGTTCATGCGCGCGGCGCGGCGCGCGGGGAAGATGGTCACGATGAACGAGAGCGCCAGCGACAGCGCCACCGCCCGGAAGATGTCCCACGCGCGCAGTTCGGCGGGCAGACGATAGATGCCGCGCACCTCGGGCTGCCAGGCCCCGCCGCCGGTCAGCGCATTCAGCGCCGCCATGATGTTGTCTACGTTCAGCGCCAGGGCCACGCCCAGCAACACGCCCGCAATGGTGCCGATGACGCCGGTGAAGGCGCCGCAGAGGAAGAAGACCCGCAGCACCGCGCCCTCGGTCAGGCCCATGGTGCGCAGGATGCCGATGTCGCGGCCCTTGTTCTTCACCAGCATGATAAGCCCCGAGGTGATGTTCATCGAGGCGATCAGCACCAGCACCGACAGGATGACGAACATCACGTCATCCTCCATGTCGAGGGCCGAAAGGAACGAACCCGAGGCGTCCTGCCAGGTCCAGACCAGCGAACGATCGCCAGCCGCCTGCATCAGGGCTGGGGTCCAGTTCCCCACCCGCTCGGGGTCGCTGACGAAGACCTCGATCTCGTCGGCCACGCCCTCGCGGTTGAAATAGCTCTGCGCCTCGGCCAGCGGCATGTAGATGCGGGTGCGGTCGATGTCATAGCGGCCGGCGCTGAAGATATAGGTGACTTCATAGGCATTCACCCGTGGCGTCGTGCCAGAAGGGGTCTTGGCACCGTCGGGCGAGATCAGCCGGATCCTGTCGCCGATGCCGAGGTTCAGCTCGCGCGCGATGCCCGAGCCGATCGCCACGCCATTCCCGAACTGCGCCAGATCGCCCGCCGAGGTTTCGGGATCGACGATGCGTGGCATGGCGGCCAGATCGGCCTCAGTCACGCCGAAGACCTCGGCCACGTTGGAACTGTCGCCCGCCGTCGCCATCACCTGCCCCTTCACCACCGCATTGGCGCGGGTGACGCCGGGCAGCGCGGCGATGCGGGCGGTCAGCGCGTCATAATCCTCGATCACGCCGGACTGGGTATAGACCTCGCCGGTCAGCTCGTTGGTAAAGCTGGTGGGCGCCATATAGACCGTGCTGTGGGCATTGGCGCCGAGGATCGTATCGACGAACTCGGCCCGGAACCCGGCCCTGACCGCCAGCGTGGCGATCAGTGCCATCACCCCCAGCGCGATGCCGATCAGGCTGATCCAGGTCATCACGCTGACCCCGCCCTCGGCCCGGCGCGCGCGCAGGTAACGCCAGGCGATCATGAATTCATAGCGGGAGAAGGGCGCCGGGCTGGCCATCGGGGATCCTTGCCGAAAATCGCGCAGACCCTGACGGCGCCGTCGCAAAAATTCAAGCCGACAATGGCGTGAGCGCCGCGCCTTGCCCGAAATATCCATGTTGCGGTGCCGGCCCCCGGCTGCCACAAGATATGCCATGGCCAAATCCGTCACCGCCTTCACCTGCACCGCCTGCGGCGCCGCCCATAAGAAATGGGCCGGGCGCTGCGAGGCCTGCGGGGCCTGGAACACCATCATCGAGGAAGCGCCGCTGTCGCAGGGTCCGGGCCGGGGACTTGGCGCCGCCAAGGGTCGCGCCATTCCGCTGGCGCCCTTGACCAGCGCCGAGGCACCGCCCCCGCGCAGCGACAGCGGCATGGCGGAACTGGACCGGGTGCTGGGCGGCGGGCTGGTGCCGGGCAGCGCCATCCTGGTCGGCGGCGATCCGGGCATCGGCAAGTCGACGCTGCTGTTGCAGGGCGCGGCGGCCTTCGCCCGAAAGGGCCTTCAGGCGGTCTATATCAGTGGCGAGGAGGCCGGGGCGCAGATCCGCCTGCGCGCGCAGCGTCTGGGTCTGGCGGATGCGCCGGTGCGGCTGGGGACCGAGACCAACCTGCGTGACATCCTGACCACGCTCGATGCCGAACGCCCCGATCTGGCGGTGATCGACTCGATCCAGACGCTCTGGTCCGACCAGGTCGAGGCCGCGCCGGGATCGGTGGCGCAGGTGCGCAGCGCCGCGCATGAGCTTGTCACCTTCGCCAAGCGAAGGGGCGTCGCGGTGGTGCTGGTCGGCCATGTCACCAAGGAGGGCCAGATCGCCGGCCCCCGCGTGGTCGAGCATATGGTCGATACCGTGCTTTATTTCGAAGGCGAGCGCGGCCACCAGTTCCGCATCCTGCGCAGCGTCAAGAACCGCTTTGGCCCGGCGGGCGAGATCGGCGTCTTCGAGATGACCGGCGCCGGCCTCTCGGAAGTTGCCAACCCCTCGGCCCTGTTCCTCTCCGAGCGCGGCCAGCCCGTCGCCGGCAGCGCCGTCTTTGCCGGGATCGAGGGCACGCGGCCGGTGCTGACCGAGATTCAGGCGCTCGTTGCCCCCTCGACGCTGGCCAGCCCGCGCCGCACCGTGGTGGGGCTGGACAGCGGCCGGGTCTCGACCATTCTCGCCGTGCTGGAGGCGCGCTGTGGCATCCCCTTTGCCGGGCTGGATGTGTTCCTGAACGTCGCGGGCGGGATGCGGGTCAACGAACCCGCCGCCGATCTGGCGATTGCGGGGGCGCTGCTGAGCGCACGCGAAGATAGTGCGCTGCCCGCTGACTGTGTCCTATTCGGCGAAATCAGCCTGTCCGGGGCGCTACGTCCCGTCGCTCAGGCCGAAAACAGGTTGAAAGAGGCGCAAAAACTTGGTTTTTCACAGGCGATTTTGCCCGAGGCCCGCAAGGTCGAGGGTGTAACCGGCATGTCCCTGATGGGGATTGCCGATCTGACAGGATTTGTGGGCGAGGTGTTCGGCGCCGGCTGAAACCCGCGGAAAACCAAGGAAAACCGGCGCGAGGGCAGGTTCATGGACGGCTTTACCATCATCGACGGCATCGTGGCCGCGGTCATCATCCTCTCGGCCATTCTGGCCTATTCGCGCGGCTTCGTGCGCGAATCGCTGGCGATTCTGGGCTGGATCGGGGCGGCCATCCTGGCCTTCCTCTTCGCCGGAACCATGCGACCGCTGATCGGGCAGATCCCCTATCTGCGCGATTTTCTGGGCGACAATTGCGAGCTCAGCATGATCGCGGGCTTTGCGGTGGTCTTCGCGCTGGCGCTGGTGGTCTTCTCGATCATCACCCCCCTCTTCTCCTCGGTGGTGCAGCGCTCGGCACTCGGCGGCATCGACCAGGGCATGGGCTTCCTGTTCGGCGTGGCGCGCGGCGTCCTGCTGATCGCGGTGGCCTTCATCGTCTATGACCGGGTGATGACCAGCCAGAGCGTGCCGATGGTGGAAAACTCGCGCTCGGCGCAGGTCTTTGCGCGGCTTGGCAGCCAGATGAACGACAGCCTGCCCGATGACGCGCCGGGCTGGATCGAGAACCGCTACGAGCAGCTGGTGGGCAGCTGTGGCAGCACCGGCGCGGCGGTCGATGCGACGACCGAAACCCCGGCGGCTCCGGCCACCGAAGCGGCCCCGGAAACCGCGCCGGAAGCCCCCGCAGCGCCCGAGGCACCGGCTGCGCCGTCCAACTGATCGCCTGAACGTGACAGTTCAGAGACAATTTAACGCCCCCGCCTGCACGCGGGGGCGTGACTTTTTGGTGATGCGTCCCTAAATAGCGCACGACGCCACAAGCAGCACCGGAATTCCGATGACCCAGATGCAACCCTTCCTGGCACATCCCTTTGATTCCGACCGGCTGCACGAGGAATGCGGCGTCTTCGGCGTCTCCGGGGTGGCCGACGCCGCCAGCTTTGTCGCGCTTGGCCTGCACGCCTTGCAGCATCGCGGGCAAGAGGCCGGCGGCATCGTCGCCCATGACGCCGAGCAGGGCTTCAACAGCGCCCACCGCTTTGGCTATGTCCGCGACAATTTCACCAAGGCCGACGTGATGGCGACGCTGCCGGGGCCGCTGGCCATCGGCCATGTCCGCTATTCCACCGCCGGGACCAAGGCCAACACCGCGATCCGCGACGTGCAGCCCTTCTTCGGCGAGTTCGCCATGGGCGGCTGCGCCATCGCCCATAACGGCAATATCACCAATGCCGCCGCGCTGCGCCGCGAGCTGATCGAGCGCGGCTCGATCTTCCAGTCCTCCTCGGACAGCGAATGCATCATCCACCTGATGGCGCGCTCGATCCAGCGCAACATCCCCGAGCGGATGAAGGACGCGCTGCGCCGGGTCGAGGGTGCCTTCTCGGTCATCGCCATGACCCGCACCAAGCTGATCGGCGTGCGCGACCCGCTTGGCGTGCGGCCGCTGGTTCTGGGCAAGGTGGGCGATGACGGCTTCGTGCTGGCCTCGGAGACCTGCGCGCTGGACATCATCGGCGCCGAGTTCCTGCGCGAGGTCGAGCCGGGCGAGATGGTCGTCATCTCGAAGGGCCAGATCGAATCGAGCCGCCCCTTCGGCCCGTCCAAGGGCCGCTTCTGCATCTTCGAACATGTCTATTTCTCGCGCCCGGATTCGATCATCGGCGGCCGCTCGGTCTACGAGACCCGCCGCCAGATCGGCGTGGAACTGGCGCGCGAGGCCCCGATCGAGGCCGACCTGGTCTGCCCGGTGCCCGACAGCGGCACCCCCGCCGCCATCGGCTTCGCGCAGGAATCGGGCATTCCCTATGGCATGGGGATCATCCGCAACCAGTATATGGGCCGGACATTCATCGAGCCGACCGAGCAGATCCGCAACATGGGCGTGAGGCTGAAGCTGAACGTGAACCGCTCGCTGATTGCCGGCAAGCGCGTCGTGCTGGTCGACGACTCGGTCGTGCGCGGCACCACCAGCCGCAAGATCAAGGACATGATCCTGGATGCCGGTGCGGCCGAGGTGCATTTCCGCATCGCCTCGCCGCCGACCGCCTGGCCCTGTTTCTACGGCGTCGATACGCCTGATCGCGGGAAACTGCTGGCGGCGCAGATGTCCACCGAGGAGATGCGCGAGTGGATCGGCGTCGACAGCCTGTCCTTTGTGTCGCTGGACGGGCTTTACCGCGCCGTCGGCGAGGCCAATGGCCGCAACCGGGACCATCCGCAATATTGCGACGCCTGCTTCTCGGGTGATTACCCGGTGGCGCCCTTCGACCAGCTCGAGCGTGGCTTCCGCATGAAGCTTGGCAGCGAGACGGCACACGCGGCGGAGTAAACCCGGCAGAGGGCCGGCGGACGACCGCGGGCTTCCGCTGCCGCCGGCTGACGGCAGGCGCTTTATGGCGTCAGCATATCGAACGGCTGTTCGGCGCTGACCGCCACCAAAGCGGACGCCCGGGGGGCGGTCGTCCGCTGGCCCGGCGCGCTTCGCGCTTGATTCCGGGCCAAGGTCTGCAATCTCACCAATGCGGCGGGCGCTGATCGGCCAGCGGGATCGTCCCGCCGGCATCCGCCTCGCGTTCCGCCGCCACGCGCAGCAGCGCCTCGACCCGGCGGGTCAGCAGGGCGATCTCGCCATCCTGCCGCGCCACCACCTCGGACAACTCGTCCACGGCGCGGGTCAGATGCGCCACCGCCTCTTCCAGTGCCTCGCTGCGCTTGTCCATCTTGCCCCCCTCGGCTAAAGCAGCCACGGACTGGCCCAAAGGCAGCGACATGGCGAAAGATCAAAAGAAACAGCCCCAGAAACAGCCGCGGCCCAAGGCGGAAACGCCGAAGGGCTTTCGTGACTATTTCGGCGCAGATGTGACCGAACGCAAGGAGATGCTGGATCGCATCGCCGAGGTCTATCACCGCCACGGCTTCGACCCGCTGGAAACCAGTGCCGTCGAGACGGTCGAGGCGCTGGGGAAATTCCTGCCCGATGTCGACCGCCCCAATGCCGGCGTCTTTGCCTGGCAAGAGGAAGCGGTGCCGGGCGGCGGTTCGGGCGACTGGCTGGCGCTGCGCTATGACCTGACTGCGCCCTTGGCGCGCGTCGCGGCGCAGTTCCGCAACGACCTGCCCTCGCCCTATCGCCGCTATGCGATGGGTCCGGTCTGGCGCAACGAGAAGCCCGGTCCGGGACGCTTCCGGCAATTCTATCAATGCGATGCCGATACGGTCGGCTCGGCCTCGGTCGCGGCGGATGCCGAGATCTGCGGGATGCTGGCCGACGCGTTGGAGGGCGCTGGCATCGAACGCGGTGATTACATCGTGCGCCTCAACAACCGAAAGGTGCTGAACGGGGTGATGGAGGCGGCCGAGGTCGGTGAGACCCAGGCCGAGGACGTGCTGCGCCAGATCGACAAGTTCGACAAGGTCGGCGAGGCCGGCGTGCGGCAATTGCTGACCACCGGCCGCAAGGACGAGAGCGGCGCCGAAATCGAAGGCGTGGGCCTTTCCGATGCGCAGGCCGCGCCGGTGCTGGCCTTCCTGACCTCGAAGGGCGCGGACAATGCCGCCACGCTGGAAAACCTGCGCGCCGCCGTCGGTGCCTCGGCCATCGGGGCCGAAGGCGTGGACGAGCTGGCGCAGATCGCCGAGATGCTGGCTGCGATGGGCAAGGGCGAGGATCGCGTCGTCATCGATCCCTCGATCGTGCGCGGCCTTGGCTATTACACCGGCCCGGTTTTCGAGGCCGAGCTGACCTTCGAAATCCTCGACGAGAAGGGCCGCAAGCGGCAATTCGGCTCGGTCGCGGGCGGCGGGCGCTATGACGGGCTGGTCGAACGCTTTACCGGCCAGAAGGTCCCGGCCACCGGGCTGTCCATCGGCGTCGACCGGCTGCTGGCGGCTTTGCGCGCCAAAGGGCTGGCGGGGGCCGAGGCCGTGGGGCCGGTGGTCGTGACCGTGATGGACCGCGACCGCATGGGCGACTACCAGGCGATGGCGGCGGAACTGCGCAATGCCGGCATCCGCGCCGAAGTCTACCTGGGCAATCCGAAGAATTTCGGCAACCAGTTGAAATATGCCGACAAGCGCCTGTCCCCGGTGGCGATCATCCAGGGCGGCGACGAGGCCGCGCGCGGCGTCGTGCAGGTGAAGGACCTGATCCTTGGTGCCAAGATCGCCGCCGAGGCCAGCCACGAGGAATGGAAGGCGCAGCCCGCGCAGACCGAGGTGCCGCGCGCCGACCTGGTGGCCGAAGTGCGGCGCATCCTCGGATGATCACCAAGCGCGACAAGCAGGCCCTGGGCCAGCGCCTGCTGGCCGGTTTCCGCGAAGCCGGCGCGGTCGAGGTCGCCCCCGACCTGCTCTTGCCCGCCGATACGCTGCTGGACCTTTACGGCGAGGATATCCGTGCCCGCGCCTATCTGACCGACGATCCGCTGCGGGGCGAGGTGGCGCTGCGCCCCGACTTCACCGTGCCGGTGGTGCAGATGCACATGGCGGGCGGGGCGGAACCAGCGCGCTATTGCTATCTGGGCGAGGTCTTCCGCAAGCAGGACCCGGGCGAGACCCGGCCCGAACATCCGCGCGACAATGAATATCTGCAATGCGGGTTCGAGCTGTTCAGCCGCGAGCCGCAGGCCGATGCCGAGGTCTTCGCGCTGTTCCACCGCCTGCTGGCCCCCTACGAGGCGCAGCCGGTGATCGGTGACATGAGCCTGCTCATGGATGCTGTCCGCGCCCTGCCCCTGCCGGAACCGCGCCGGGATGCGCTGTTGCACCACATCTGGCGGCCGGGCCGGTTTGCCGCGCTGCTGGAACGCTTCGCGGCCCCCGCCGCTGCGCGCGGCCTTGCCGCAAGTGATGCCCCCCTGACCGGGCTGCGCAGCGCCGAGGAGATGCAGGCGCGGCTGGACCGTCTGGCCGCCGATGCCGACACGCCGCCCCTGCCAGCCGAATGGGCCGAACGCCTGACCCGGCTTTTCGCCATTGACGCCCCCGCCCCCGAGGCGCTGGCCGAATTGCGCGATCTGGCCGCGCAGATGCCTGCCATCGCCCCCGCCGTCGACCGGCTGGCGGCGCGGCTTTCGGCCATTGCCGGGCATGGCATCGATCTGGCCAGCCTGCGCCTTGACGCCAGCCATGGGCGGCACACGATGGAATATTACGACGGCTTCACCTTCAGCTTCCTGGCCCCGGACCGCGAGGGCTGGCCGCCGGTCGCCTCGGGCGGGCGCTATGACGCGATGACGGCGGTGCTGGGCGGGGGCCGCGCCATCCCGGCCGTCGGCGGCATCATCCGCCCGGGCCTGCTGGCCGAATTGGAGGCCTCGTGATGCTGAAGCTGGCGGTGCCCTCCAAGGGGCGGCTGATGGAGCAATGCTTTGACTGGTTCGCCGATCACGGCGTTCGGCTGTCGCGCAGCGGTTCGGACCGGGAATATGCCGGGCGGGTCGAAGGGGTCGAGAACCTGTCGCTGCAGCTCTTGTCGGCTGGCGAGATTCCGCGCGAACTGGGCGCGGGGCGGATCGATCTGGGCGTCACCGGCACCGACCTGGTGCGCGAGAAGCTGGCCGGCTGGCGCTCGGTCGTGACCGAGATCGCGCAGATGGGCTTTGGCCATGCCGATCTTGTGCTGGCGGTGCCGGCGGGCTGGCGCGACTGCGAGACGCTGGACGATTTCGCCGCCATCGCCCGCGATTTCCGCCGCGCCCATGGCTTCCGCCTGCGCATCGCCACCAAGTATCACCGGCTGGTGCGGGCCTGGCTGTCGGCCCATGAGGTCGCCGATTACCAGCTGGTCGACAGTCAGGGCGCGACCGAGGGCACGGTGGCGAACCTGACTGCCGAGGCCATCGCCGATATCACCAGCTCGGGCGAGACCTTGCGGGCGAACCACCTGAAGATCCTCGGCGAGCCGCCGATCCTGCAATCGCAGGCGACGCTGTTTGCCAGCAAGGCGGCCAAGGCGGATGAGGTGGCGGCGCTGATGGAGCGTCTGGGGCTGTAGCGGAACAGAGGGCCGGCGTCCGACCGCCCGCGCATCGGGCCGGGTCTGCGTCCGAACCCTCGCCTACAGGTTCACCCGGATCCCGCTGCGCCCCGCCAGATCGGTGAAGAACTGCCACGCCACCCGGCCCGAGCGCGCGCCGCGCGTGGCCTGCCATTCGATCGCTTCGGCGCGCAGCTGCTCGTCGCCGATCTTGACCCCGTAGGCATCGCAATAGCCGCGCACCATGGCGAGGTATTCGTCCTGCGAACAGGGATGGAAGCCCAGCCACAGCCCGAAGCGGTCCGACAGCGACACCTTTTCCTCGACCGCCTCGCCCGGATGGATGGCCGTGGAGCGCTCGTTGTCGATCATGTCGCGCGGCATCAGGTGGCGACGGTTCGAGGTGGCATAGAGGATGACATTCTCGGGCCGCCCGGCAATGCCGCCGTCCAGCACGGCCTTCAGCGATTTATACTGCGTGTCGTCATGGCTGAACGACAGGTCATCCGAGAAGAGCACGAAGCGCCGGTCCCGCGCGCCGCCGAGGATCGCCAGCAACCGCCCGACCGAGCCAAGATCCTCGCGCGCGATCTCGACCAGGATCAGCGGCAGGCCATCGGCCACCGCCTGCGCATGGACCGCCTTGACCAGCGAGGATTTCCCCATCCCCCGCGCGCCCCAGAGCAGCGCGTTATTCGCCGCAAAGCCGCGCGCGAACTGGATGGTATTGGCCAGCAGCGTGTCGCGCGAGCGGTCGATGCCAATAAGCTGCACCAGATCGACGCGGTTCACCGTGTCCACCGGCTCCAGCCGGTCGGGATCGGGATGCCAGACATAGGCCGTGGCCTCGGTAAAGCTGGGCGCGGGCGCAGGGGCCGGGGCCATCCGCTCCAGCGCGGCGGCAATGCGGACCAACGTTTCTTCGGTCACTTCTCGGCCTCGTCCTCGTCCTCGTCATCCTCGACCCACAGGCCTTGGGCGCGCAGCTCGGCCTCGCGCTTCTTCTCGATGCGGCGGACCAGCTGGATCGAGATCTCGTAGAGACCATAGATAACCGTGAACAGCACCACCTGGCTGATGACATCGGGCGGCGTCACGATGGCGGCCAGAACCAGAATGCCGACGATGGCATATTTGCGCATGCTGGCCAGACCGGCGGCGCTGGCCAGCCCCGCCTTGCCCATCAGCGTCAGCGCCACGGGCAACTGGAACGACAGGCCGAAGGCCAGCAGGAATTTCTGCGTCAGCCCCAGATACTCCTGCATCGACCCCTGGAAGGCGATGCCGGCGACATTGCCGGTCGTCGTCACCTCGTCCGAGGTGGCAACCACCGGGGCCTGCTGGAAGCTGAGGAAGAAGTCATAGGCCATCGGCAGGATGACGTAATAGGCAAAGCTCGCACCGATCAGGAACATGACCGGCGAGGCCAGCAGGAAGGGCATGAAGGCCGCCTTCTCGCTGCGATAGAGGCCGGGCGCGACAAAGCGCCAAAGCTGGTAGCCGATGATCGGGAAGGCCAGGACGAAGCCGCCGAAGAAGCTGATATTGATCGCGGTGAAGAAGCCTTCCTGCAGCTTGATGATCTGCAGCTGACAGCTCTGGCCGCGATCGGCCAGCGCCTGACAGATCGGCTGGGTCAGGAAATTGTAGATCGGCTGCCAGACGGTATAGCAGATAATCATCGCACCGATGAAAGCCAGCGCCGACCAGATCAGCCGCGAGCGCAGCTCGGCCAGATGTTCGATCAACGGGGCCGAGCTGTCATCGATCTCGTCGGGGCGGTTCACAGAGGCCAAATCAATCGTCTTTCATGTCCGAACGCCGCACGGCGTGGATGCGGCGCTTGCCCTCGCCCGAGGCGGCTGTGCTTGCCGAAGCCGTGGCGCTGGCCGTCGCGGTGGCGGCTGCCGGGGCTGCAACCGCACTCGCCGCGGTCGTGGCGGCCGGGCTGGCTGCCGAGGCCGGGATCTTGGCGATGCTGCCCGGATCGGGCTGCGCCGGGGCTTTCGCCGTCGGGATTTTCGGGTCCCATTTCTCGAACTTGTCGGCTGCGCGCTCCAGCGCGTCCAGCCCGAGATTCTTCTTCGAGGTCAGCGACCTGACATCGTTGAGGGATTTGCTGGCTTCATCCAGCCCGGACGATTTCGCCGCCTCTTCCATCGCCGACGAGAACTCGCGCGCCATGGCCCTTGCCTTGGCGGTAAAGCGCCCAAGCGAGCGAAAGAGTTGCGGCAGATCCTTTGGGCCAATGACGATCAGCGCAACGACGCCAATCAGCAGAAGCTCGCTCCAGCCGAGGTCCATGCTATTCTGCCGCTCCCGTGGCTCAGACCTTGTCCTTGGTCTCGACGGTGGTGGTCGGGGTCACGTCGCGGGCCGATTGGCCGGGCAGGTCGCGCGTCTCGTTCATGTCGCGCTCGATCTCTTCGCTGCCGTCCTTGACGCCCTTCTTGAAGGCGGTGATTCCCTTGCCCACCTCGCCCATCAGCGAGCTGATCTTGCCGCGGCCGAAGAGCACCAGCACCACGACGGCGATAAGAAGAAGGCCGGGAAGGCCGATATTGTTCAGCATAGTCTGCTCCCATATGCGGGCCTGCTGCCCGCCTGCGGGCAACATTTAGGCCCATAGACCGGCGATTGCAAAGCCCGATTGCGTGAGGCCGGGCGCCCCCGCCGGTGACATCGCGTCGCGCGCGCCCGCTTGGCAGCACGGGGGCGACGGGCCATAAGGGCACATGGACCCGACCGCCTATGTCACCGCTTTCGTCACGCTCTTCGTGGTCATCGACCCGGTCGGGCTGGCGCCGATGTTCGTGGCGCTGACCGGCGAGATGAGCCACCGCCAGCGCCGGCAGGTCGGATTTCGCGCCGTCTGCGTGGCCTTCCTGCTGCTGACCCTCTTCGGGCTGGCGGGCGAGCAGATCCTGCACGGCATCGGCATCTCGCTGCCCGCCTTCCGCATCGCCGGCGGTATCCTGTTGCTGCTGACCGCCTTCGATATGCTGTTCGAGCGGCGGACCGAGCGACGCGAGGGCCAGACCGCGCCCGAGCCGCAGGACCCTTCGGTCTTTCCGCTGGCCATGCCGCTTCTGGCCGGGCCCGGGGCGCTGGCGACGATGATCCTGCTGTCCGGTCAGGGCGAGGGTTGGGGCTACCTGGCGATGATCCATCTCATCATGGGGGCGGTTCTGGTCATTGCGCTGGTGCTGTTCGAGTTGGCCAGCGGGCTGGGGCGGGTGTTGGGGCGCACCGGGATCATGGTGGTGACGCGGCTCTTCGGGATGCTCTTGGCGGCACTGTCGGTGCAGTTCATCATCGACGGGTTGAAGGGATCGGGGTTGGTGTAATGGGTGATCTTCTGCCGGATGACTGGGCGCGGTTCCTGTATCTGGGGCTACTCTTGCTGTTCATCGGCGGCGCGCTGCTGGTCGAATTCTCGGGCCGGGCCAGCCAGGCGATGCGGATGGCGGCATTGTGGGCGATCATCTTCGCCGGCGCGATCTTCCTGGCCGGGGTCTGGCAGGACTGGAACACGCCCGAGCAGGTAGTCAGCGAGGATGGCACGCGGATCGAGGTGCCGATGGATGCGAGCGGGCATTTCCTGCTGACCGCCGAGGCCAATGGCCAGCCGGTGCGCTTCATCTTCGACACCGGCGCCAGTTCCATCGCGCTTTCGCCCGATGACGCGCGGCGCATCGGCATCGATCCCGACGATCTGGCCTATGTCGGGCAGGCCGAGACCGCCAATGGCACGGTCGAAACCGCCCCCGTCACCATCGAACGCTTCGCCATCGGTGATCTGGTCGACGAGAACGTGCCGGCCATGGTGATCCGCGCCGAGATCAGCGGCTCGCTGCTGGGCATGTCCTATCTGCGGCGCTTCGCGCGGGTCAGTTTTGAAGGCGAGATGCTGGTGCTGGAGCGGTGAAGTCAGTTATCAGGTATATAGTTCAACTATCTGATACAGAATAATATCTGAGCAGAGACCCGCCCGATGCGCGGGCTGCAAGCCCGCCGGGCGAGCGCCGGCCCATCCCGGCGGGTAGGCGCTTTGGTGCCGCTGGCGAGACGGTCGAACGATGGATGTGGCTGGCACCATAAAACGACCCGGCCAACCGTTCGGAAGCGCCACCCCACGGGCCAGCGCTCGCCCTGTGCCCCGCAAGTTTCGGCTCGCCTACCGTTTCCGCTCCCAGCCACCGCCCTCTTCGGACCAGTATTCCGCCGTCACACCGGCACCTGTCAGCGCCCGCCACTGGTCGCGCGCGCGGCTGGTCGCCTCGGGGTCGTTGCCGTCGAAGAGGATGCAGGCGCGTTGCAGCCCGCTGCATTCCTCGGGCGTGACCTCGGCGCCATCGAGCGCCATCAGGCAGGAGGGATTGTTGGCTGCCGCCTGCCCCGCCACGGTCATCAGCACCGGCTGGCGCGCGTCATGCGGGCCGCCGGCGAGGCCGTGGGGCAGGAAGCCGTCGCCCTGCCACAGCCGTTCGTCCAGCCGGTCCAGCCGGTCGCGGGCCGTCGCGCGCAACTCGACCCGCCAGCCGGCCTGCAGCGATTTGCCGATCAGCACCGGCAAAAGCTGCTCGGCCGGCGAGCGGGTCAGGTGGTAGAAGAGCGCGTTGCCCAACTCAGCCCTTTTCGTACTGGTCGCGCACCAGGCGGTCCAGCGTCATCACCCCCCAGCCGGTCGCGCCCTTGGGGGCCAGATCGGTCGCACCGGGCGGCAGCGCCACGCCGGCAATGTCGATATGCGCCCAGGGCTGATCCTTGCGGATGAAACGCTGCAGGAACTGCGCCGCGGTGATCGAACCCGCGGCACGGCCGCCGGTATTCTTGATGTCGGCAAGCCGCGACTTGATCAGCGCGTCATAGCCGGGACCAAGCGGCAGGCGCCATGCGCCCTCGCCCTCGGCGCCGGCAGCCTTGAGGATGCCATTCGCCAGCGCGTCGTCATTGGCAAAGACCCCGGCATTCTCGTGCCCCAGCGCGATGATGACCGCGCCGGTCAGCGTCGCCAGATCGATCACCGCCTTCGGCTCGAAGCGTTCCTGTGCATACCAGAGCACATCGGCCAGCACGAGGCGACCTTCGGCATCGGTGTTGATGACCTCGATCGTGTCGCCCTTCATCGATTTCACGATATCGCCGGGGCGCTGCGCGCGACCGTCGGGCATGTTCTCGACCAGTCCGACCAAGCCGACGACATTGGCCTTGGCCCGGCGCAGCGCCAGCGTGCGCATGACGCCCGCCACCACCCCGGCCCCGCCCATGTCCATGGTCATCTCTTCCATCCCGGCCGCCGGCTTGATCGAGATGCCGCCGGTGTCGAAGACCACGCCCTTGCCGACCAGCGCCAGCGGGGCCTCGCCCTTCTCGCCGCCATTCCACTGCATGACCACGACCTTCGAGGGGCTTTCGCTGCCCTGCCCCACGCCCAGAAGCGCGCGCATCCCCAGCTTTTCCAGCTCGGGCTCGTCCAGCACCTCGACGGTCAGGCCCAGTTCCTCCATCGCCTTCAGCCGGTCGGCGAAGTCGGTTGTGGTCAGGACGTTGGCGGGCTCGTTCACCAGGTCACGGGTGAAGAAGACACCCTCGGCCACGGCGGCACCGTCCTTGGCGCTTTTGGCCAGCGCCTCGGGGTCGCTGGCCATGAAGGTCACGCGGGCCTTGTCGGGCTGCGCCGCCGGTTCCGCCTCGCCGTCAGTGCCGCCCTCGTCATGGGCGCTGGTGTGATAGACCGAGAAGTCATAGCCCCTGAGCGCCAGACCCAGAGCCACCTCGCCCGCCTGCTTGTGATTGCCGGCCAGCACCAGCGTGTGGGTCTTGCCCAGCTTGGCGCCGATGGCGGCACCGGCCTTGCGGGCCTCGTGCGTGGTCGAACGCGGCGGCAGGGCGACCAGCTGGATCGCCTCGGCACTGATGCCGGCGGGGAAGGCCAGTTCCAGCGCCTGACCCGGCTTCAGCTTCTGCCCCTCGCGCGAGGCCATCGCCCGCGCCACGGCCTCGCGCGCGGCCTTGGGCAGCTTGGCGCGGACCGGGCTGCCCGGCGTGACCAGAATGGCGATGCGGCCCTGATGGTCCGCGACCTTTTCTGCATCGGTTTCGGTGAACTGGATCTCGACGGGATGGGTCATGCCTGGTCCTCTTATCTGCTTGAGCCGAACCCTATCGCCAACGCACCCCCTTTGCCAGAGCCGCACTTGCCGTTAATCAGGGTGAAGCAAAGCGACAAGGACCCCATGCCGCGTATTGATCGATATATCCTGTCGCAGATGCTGACTTTGTTCGGCTTTTTCGCGCTGGTGCTGGTGTCGGTCTACTGGATCAACCGCGCCGTCGGCCTGTTCGAACAGTTAATGAGCGATGGCCAGACGGCGCTGGTGGTGCTGGAATTCACCGCCCTCACGCTGCCGCTGGTGATCTCGGTGGTGCTGCCGGTAGCGGCCTTTGCGGCCACCGCCTATGGCACCAACCGGCTGTCGAACGAATCCGAACTGGTAGCGATGCAGACCGCCGGCCTGTCGCCCTGGCGGCTGGCGCGCCCGGTGCTGGTCTTCGGGCTGGTGGTCAGCGTCATGGTCGGCATTCTGGTCAACGGGCTGGTGCCTGCCGCCCGCGCCCGCATGGCCGACCGCCAGGCCGAGATCGCCGAGAACGTCACTGCGCAATTCCTGCGCCCCGGCGTGTTCCAGTATCCCGTGGACGGGATCACGGTTTTCATCGGCGCGATCGCCAGCGACGGGCGGCTGCTCGACGTGTTCCTCGAGGACGCGCGACTGGCCAATCGCCGCGTCTCCTATACCGCCGAGGAAGCGCTGGTGGTGCGCGGCGAGGCCGGGCCGGTGCTGATCATGCTGAAGGGGATGATCCAGACCCTGCATGGCCGGGACGAAGCGCAGCGTCTGGATGTCACCCGGTTCGAGGAACTGAGTTATGATATCGGCGCGATGGTGTCGAAAAGCGGCGCCCGGGGCCGCGACCTGCGCGATTACGCGACGCTGAGGCTGCTGAACCCCGACGCCGAGTTGCTGGCGGCGACCGGCGCCACGCCCCAACGCGCGCGGGTCGAGGCGCATGAGCGAATCGCGCAGCCGCTGCTGTCACCGGTCGCCGCGATGATCGGCTTCGCCACGCTGCTGATCGGCGGCTATTCGCGCTTCGGCGTCTGGCGGCAGGTCATCTGGGCGATTGTCGGGCTGATCGGCGTACAGTTCCTGACCATCGCCGCCGCCAATCTGGCCAATGAGGATCCCTCACGCTGGCCGCTGATCTATGTGCCCGCGCTGGCCGGGACCGGGCTTTGCCTCCTGCTCTTGTGGATGGCCGGGCGGCGGCGGCGGCCCTGCCCGCCCGCCTTCATTGCCGGCGGATCGGGGAAGTCCGCGCCATGACCCTGTCCTTCTACATCGCCCGCCGCTTCCTGCGCGCCCTCTTGGTCGTGGGCGGCGCCTTCGCGCTGATCCTGTTCCTGATCGACATGATCGAGATGATCCGCCGCTTTGCAGCTGCGGATATCGGCCTGACCGGGGCCGCCGGTCTGGCCGGGCTGAACATCACCGGCAGCTTCTATGCGATCCTGCCGCTGATCACCATTCTGGCCGGGATCGCGCTGTTCCTGGGGCTGGCGCGCAGCTCGGAACTGGTGGCGATCCGGGCCTCGGGGCGCTCGGCGCTGAAGACGCTGATCGCGCCGGTGGCGACGGCGATCATCGTCGGGGCCCTGGCGGTGGCGCTGGTGAACCCCTTCGTCGCCGCGACCGGCAAACGGCTGGACATCGCCATGGCCAATATCGAGCGCAATGGCAGCCAGACCGTCAGCCTTGGCGACAGCGCCGTCTGGTTGCGGCAGGGTTTCGTCGTCGATGGCAAGGACCAGGGCCAGCTGATGATCCGGGCCGAGCGGACCAGCCCGGATGCGGCGACGCTGTACAATGCCAGCTTCACCATCTTCGCCCCCGATACCGGCCCGACCCGGCGGATTGAGGCGCGCGAGGCGGTGCTGCAACCGGGGGAATGGCAGCTGAGCGGCGTCAAGGACTATCCGCTGACCGAGCCCAATCCCGAGGCCTCGGCGCGCGTCTCGGACACACTGACCCTGCCCTCGGACCTGACCGCGCAGCGCATCCGCGAGGGCTTTGGCCGGCCCGACTCGGTGCCGGTCTGGGAACTACCGGGCTTCATCCAAGGGCTTGAACGCGCAGGATTTTCCGCCAATCGCCATCGCACCTGGTTCCAGATGGAGCTTGCCCGCCCCTTCCTGATGGCGGCAATGGTAGTGATCGCAGCGGCCTTTACCATGCGCCCGGTGCGCGGGCGCAGCACCGGCATCCCGGTTCTTCTGGCCTTCGGTGCCGGGATCGGGGTGTTCTTCCTGCGCAATCTGGCGCAAGTTCTGGGCGATAACGGGCAGGTTCTGCCCTGGATCGCGGCCTGGGCCCCGCCGGCGGTGGCCGCGCTTCTGGGGTTGGCGCTGATCCTCTACCGGGAGGACGGATGAGCAAGGGTTTGGCATGGACGGCCTGGGCGCGGCGCGAGGCAAGGCGCGCGGCGCTGGCCGGTGCGGCAGGGCTGGCCATCGCGGCGGCGCTGTCCACCGGCATGGCCGGGGCCCAGTCCAAGGGCGACCAGACGGCGAATGAACTGGCCAACGGCCCGGCGCTGGCGCCGACGGCCGACATGCTGGATTTCTCGCCGATCTCGGACGGCACGCTGGCGGTTCAGGCGCCCGAGGTGGCCGATCCGCGCGCCGATGTGACCCTGTCGGGCGATGGCGGTTCGGGGGCTGTGGCCGAGGATGCCGCGACCGTTCTGGCCGACAACATCGTGCTGACGGATGACCGCACGCTGATCGCCGCCGGGGGCGTGGTGATCTGGTACCAGGGCGCGCGGCTGGTCGCCTCGCGGCTGACCGTCGATGGCGCCTCGGGCGACCTGACCATCGAGGGGCCGATCCACCTGACCGAGCCGGGCAGGCGCGGCACCGATCAGGAGACCACGCTGATCGCCGACACGGCGCAGCTGGACCGCAAGCTGCAGGACGGAATCATCCGCGGCGCGCGGCTGGTCATCGCCCGCGAATTGCAACTGGCGGCGACGGAATTGCAGCGCACCGGCGGCGGTCGGATGACCCGCCTGACCAATGTGATCGCATCGTCCTGCCAGGTCTGCGCCGAGAACCCGGTACCCCTGTGGGAGATCCGCGCCCGCTCGATCACCCATGACGCCGAGCGGCGCGAGCTGACGCTGGAGCAACCGCGATTCCGCGCCTTCGGCCTGCCACTTGGGGGATTGCCCTTCACCATCACCGCCCCCGATCCGACGGTCGACCGGCGTTCGGGCTTCCTGCGTCCGCAGATGCGCACCACCTCGTCCCTCGGTTTCGGCCTCAAGGTGCCCTATTTCATCACCCTTGGCCGCAGCGCCGATCTGACGTTGACGCCCTATCTGTCAGCCAGCCGCACCCGCACGCTCGAGGCGCGCTATCGCCAGGCTTTCAGCTTCGGCGAGTTGCAGCTGGAGGGCGCGGTTAGCCGCGACGATCTGGAGGAGGGCGAGACCCGCGGTTATCTTTTCGGCGCAGGCCGGTTCGATCTGCCACGCGGGTATCAGCTGGGCGTGCAGATTCAGACCGCCTCGAGCCGCCAGTATCTGCTGGACTACGACATCACCGATGCCGACCGGCTGTGGAGCGGCGTGACCCTGCAGCGGATCGATGCCGACCGGTTCACCATCGCGCGGATCGGCAACTACGAATCGCTGCGCGAGGGGGAAGAGGCCTCGACCTCACCCGCCCAGGTTGCCGACGCGATCTGGATGCGCCGGATCGAGCCGGGTCTGGTCGGCGGCGAGGCACTGCTGCAATGGTCGCTTCATGCACATCGCCGCCCCTCGAAGGAGGATGTCGTCGGTCGAGACATGGCGCGCGCCTCGTTCGGCGTCGACTGGCGGCGCAGCGAGATCCTGCCCGGCGGCTTCGTCGCTGCCGGATTGTTCGGCCTGAACGCCGATCTCTACCGCATCGCCCAGGACAGCCAGTATGACGACGTGGAAAGCCGCGTCGTGCCTACGCTCGGGGCGGAATTGCGCTGGCCGCTGATGGCGCAGTCGGGAGGCGCGACACATCTGGTCGAGCCGGTGGTGCAGCTGCTCTATTCGCCGCGCACCGATGATGATACCGACATCCCCAACGAGGACAGCCGGTTGATCGAGTTCGACGAGGGCAACCTCTTCGGGTTCAACCGCTTTCCCGGTTGGGATGCCTATGAAAGCGGGCTGCGGGCCAATGTTGGGGTCAGTTGGACGCGCCTCGATCCGACCGGCTGGTCGATCGGTCTGACTGCGGGCCGGGTATTCCGCGACAAGCCGGACGAGGCTTTTGCGGTTGACTCGCCGCTTTATGGCCGTCGCTCGGACTGGCTGGTCGCGACGCATTTTTCCGGCGCGAACGGGCTTGCCATCGCCAATCGGGCGCTGTTCGACGACGACCTGAAATTCTCGCGCGACGAATTGCGGCTCGGCTGGCTGCGGCCGAACCTGCAGTTGTCGGCGGGCTATCTGTGGATTGACAGCGACCGCGGCGAAAGCCGCAGCTTCGATGCCTCGGAACTGAGTGCCGCCGTCGGCTGGCAGATCGCGCCGGGCCTGTGGGGCAAGGCCGAAACCCGCTATGACTTCGTCGCGAACCGGGCACAGAAGGCCGAGCTGGGCGTGACCTATCGCAACGAGTGCATCACCGTCGACATGGGTGTGGAGCGGCGCTTTTCCGCCTCGGACACGCTGGAGGCGCAGACCGATTTCGACCTTTCCGTGCGCCTCGGGGGCTTCGGGCGGCAGAAAGACGGTCCGGGCACAGTGGCGCGGCGATCCTGCATGCGCTAGTGTCGCCGCAAGAACGAGGAATACAGAGGCAGATGATGCGGCAGTTTCTTTCCGGCCTGACCCTTGCGGCGGTGCTGATGGCGGCCAGCCCGGTGATGGCGCAGAACCCTTTCGAGCCGGTCGTCTATGTCAATGACTCGGCGGTGACCCGCTTCGAGGTCGATCAGCGCATCCGCTTCATGCAGTTGCTGAACGCCCCCGGCGCCACGCCCGAAGAGGCCGAGAAGGCATTGATCGAGGACCGGCTGCGGATGCAGACCGCCAAGAAGCTGGGCATCACCGTCAGCCCCGAGGCGCTGGATGCGGGCCTGTCGGAATTCGCCGGCCGGGCCAACCTGGACACCTTCGCCTTTACCCAGGCCCTGGGCCAGGCCGGGGTCGAATCCCAGACCTTCCGCGATTTCGTCGAGGCCGGGGTGGCCTGGCGCGACGTGATCCGCCAGCAGATCCTGCCCTCGGTCCAGGTCCGTGACGCAGAGATCGACCAGGCGCTGAAGCGCGAGATCGAGACCCCGATCATCAACCGCGTGCTGTTCTCGGAACTTATCATCCCGGCCCCCCCGGGCCGCGAAGAGGCGGTGATGGCACAGGCCCGGCAGATCGCCGCCAGCGTCACCACCGAGGCCGAATTCGCCTCGGCCGCGCGCCGGCTGTCGGCCACGGCCTCGGCGCCGAATGGCGGCCGTCTGGACTGGATGCCGGTCGACAACCTGCCGCCCACCCTGCGCCCGATCCTCCTGGGCCTGCGCCCCGGCCAGATCACCCAACCGCTCAGCATTCCCGGCGCCGTGGTCCTGTTCTTCCTGCGCGACAGCCAGGGCAATCTGCGCCCCGGCGCATCCGAGCAGGTGCTGGATTACGCCGTGCTGCGGCTGCCCTCGGCGCAGGATGCGGCCAATATCGTCGCCCGCGTCGATACCTGTGCCGATCTCGAGGCCCAAGGCCGGGGCCAGACGCTGCGCCAGTCGGCCTCGCAAGGGGCAATCGATCCGCTGGTCGCCGGCCAGCTGGCCTCGCTCGACGCCGACGAGACCGCCACGATCAATCTGGGCGGGGCGGTCGACGTGGTGATGCTGTGCTCGCGCCAGCCGGCGCTGCTGGCCAATGCCCAGACCGATGTGCCGGTGACGGCCGAGGCGCCTGACGGGGTCGAGGCGGCTGTGCCCGATGCCAATGCCCTGCCCGACCGGCAAATGGTGCGCGAATCGCTGCTGAACCAGAAGGTTAACGCGATGGCCACGGCCTACCTGGCCGAGCTTTACGCCGACGCCGTCATCCGCCGGCCCTGATCCGATGGTGCAAAGGGTGATCCTGACCTGCGGCGAGCCGGCGGGGATCGGCCCGGAACTGGCGCCGCTGGCGCTGGCCTCGGGCGTCGATTTCGTCTGGCTGGGCGATCCCCGCCACCTGCCCGCCGGCACCGACTGGACCGAGGTCGCCACCCCCGGCGATCCGGTCCCCTCGGGCAGCCTGCCGGTGCTGCGCCATGATTTCGCCGCCGCCGCCACGCCCGGCCGGGCGGAACCCGCCAATGCGGCGGGCGTGATCGAGGTCATCGCGCGCGCCGTGGACCTCGTCATGCGGGGCGAGGCTTCGGCCATCTGCACCCTGCCGATCAACAAGCAGGTGCTGAAGGAAGGCGCGGGCTTCGCCTTTCCGGGCCATACCGAATACCTGGCGCATCTTGCGGGCGATCTGCCGGTGGCGATGATGCTCGCGTCAACCACGGTCACGCCGCCCTGCCGGGTGGTGCCGGCGACCATCCATATCGCCCTGTCCGACGTGCCCGCCGCGCTGACGCCCGAGGCGCTGGAGGCCGCCATCCGCATCACCCATGGGGCGATGATCCGCGATTTCGGCATCGCCGCTCCGCGCATCGCGGTGGCGGGTCTGAACCCCCATGCCGGCGAGGGCGGGGCGATGGGCCGCGAAGAGCGCGACTGGATCGCGCCACTGCTGGACCGGCTCAGGGCCGAGGGGCTGGACCTTGCCGGTCCGCTGCCCGCCGATACGATGTTTCACGCCCCCGCCCGGTCGCGCTATGACGCGGCGATCTGCGCCTATCACGATCAGGCGCTGATCCCGATCAAGACGCTGGATTTTGCCGGCGGGGTAAACGTGACGCTTGGCCTGCCCTTCATCCGCACCTCGCCCGATCACGGCACCGCCTTCGATATTGCTGGCAAGGGGCTGGCCGATCCGGCCTCGACCATCGCCGCGCTGAAGATGGCGCGCGATATGGCGGCAGCGCGGGGATGAGCACCATCGACGGCTTGCCGCCGCTGCGCGAGGTGATCGAGAGGCACGAGCTTCGCGCCAAGAAGCAGCTGGGCCAGAACTTCCTGCTGGATCTGAACCTGACGGCCAAGATCGCGCGTCAGGCGGGCGATCTGTCGCAGACCGACGTCCTGGAGATCGGCCCCGGCCCCGGCGGCCTGACCCGCGGGTTGCTGGCCGAGGGCGCGCGACATGTGCTGGCCATCGAGAAGGATGAACGCGCCCTGCCCGCGCTGGCCGAGATAGCCGAGGCTTATCCGGGCCGGCTGACCGTGCTGCATGGCGACGCGCTCGAGATCGATCCGCTGGCGCATCTGACCCCGCCGATCCGCATTGCCGCCAACCTGCCCTATAATGTCGGCACCGAGCTGTTGATCCGCTGGCTGACGCCGAAGGAGTGGCCGCCCTTCTGGCAGTCGCTGACGCTGATGTTCCAGAAGGAAGTGGCCGAGCGCATCGTGGCGAAACCCGGCGGCAAGGCCTATGGCCGGCTGGCGCTGCTGGCGCAATGGCGGGCCGAGGCGAAGATCGTCATGGCCCTGCCGCCCGAGGCTTTCGTGCCCGCGCCCAAGGTCCATTCCGCCGTGGTCAGCCTGACCGCCCTGCCCCAGCCGCGCTATCCGGCCGATCCCGCCGTGCTGTCGCGTGTCACCGCCGCCGCCTTCAACCAGCGCCGCAAGATGCTGCGCGCCAGCCTGCGCGGGCTGCATCCCGATATCGAGGCGCTGCTGGAAGCCGCCGGCATTCCGCCGACGGCGCGAGCCGAGGAGATCGACCTCGAACGCTTCTGCACGCTGGCACGGCTTCTGGCCGAGTCGCCGCGCGGCTGAGGCTGCGGGCAGCAAAACAACGCAGGTCAGAGGGCCGGCGGACGACCGCAGGCTTCCGCTGAGGGGGTTGGATGCAGGCGCTTTATGGTGCCAGTATATCGAACGACTGTTCGGCGTTGATGGTCACCAAAGCGGACGCCCGTCCGGGCGGTCGTCCGCTGGCCCGGGCGGGCTTCGCCCTGGTTCCCGGGCCGGGGCTGCGGTTCAACTGGCGACAACAAAAAAAACGGGCCGTGAGATCGGCCCGTTATGAATTGTCTTACAGTGATCCTGCGTGCCGTAGCCTCAGGCAGCCGGATCGGTTTCAGCCTCGCCCTTCGGCTCTGCCTTGCGGCGGCCACGGCTGGCGCGGGCGGGCTTGGCCTCGTTCGCGGCGGCTTCACCCTCGCCCGGGACAGCGGCCGGCTTACGCGGAGCGCGCGGGCGCTTGGGTTTCGGCTGGCTTTCCGGGGTCTCGACCAGACCGCTGTCAGCCTCGTCCGAGGCCGGCATGGCATCGGGCAGCGCCTCGGGCTGCAATTGCAGCTGCGGCTGCGGGGTCTCGTCGCGCGGCGGGCGCGGCGCGCGCGGCTGGTGCTGCGGCGCGTCCTCGCGCGGGGCGCGCTGGTGCTGCTGCTCGTCACGCGGGGCGCGCGGCTGCTGGGGTTGCGGCTCGCGGGGCTGGAAGTTGCTGGCGCGAACCTCGCCCTCGTCGCCGTCATCCGTGCGGTCGTTGCGCGGCTGCTGGTCGTTGCGATAGCCGCCACCATAGGGCTGCTGGTTGCCGCCCCGGCCATTGTTGCCATTCTCGCGATCGTCATCGCCATATTGGCGCTGATGCGGCTGGCCCTGCGGGTTCTGCGCCTGCCGCTCGGCCTGCTCGCGCTGCGCCTCGCCCAGCATACGGGTGTAATGCTCGGCATGTTGCAGGAAGCTTTGTTCCGCGACCCGGTCGTTCGACAGCTGCGCATCCCGCGCCAGCGTCAGGTATTTCTCGATAATCTGTTGGGGCGTGCCCCGCACCTTGCCCTCGGGACCCGAGGAATCAAAGACGCGGTTGACGACATTGCCAAGCGTGCGCTGACGATTGGACTTGTTACGCGAACGGGATTTGGATGATCTCATCAGTCTGTCTGTCGATAATGCCAGTTCAACGTCTGGAATTAGGTTGGGGTCGTGCCCGAGCGCGATTTCTCAGACCTTGCTTGCCCTGATTGCGGGGCGGGGCGTCTGGCCCCGGTCGGTGTTGCGTCTTGTCAGGCTGACCCGTGCGTTGGCGCCAAGCGCCCCCGTCACGAGTCCGAATAAACACGCCGATCCCGCTGTTACAAGGGGAAAGTGAAGAAATTCATGCCGAACGCGGGGCAAACGGCGCTAAATCGCCGGGAACTGCGCAAAAATGACGCGATCCCGCCCGTCGAGGTCCGGCAACACCCGCGTTGCCCCGGCCCCGGCTGCGACAAAAAGCGCGGCCACGGCCACGGCCTGCGTCGGCCCGATCTCGACCAGCACCCGGCCGCCGGGGGTCAGATGGTCCCGCGCCCCTGCCGCGATGGCGCGATAGGCCGCAAGCCCGTCACCGAAATCGGTCAGTGCCTGATGCGGCTCCCAGTCCCGCACCTCGGGCGCAAGGTCCGCCATCTCGGCCAGCGCGATATAGGGCGGGTTCGAGACAATGAGGTCAAAGCGCCCGTCGATCCCGGCATACCAGTCGGCCTGCCGGAAATCCGCCGTCACGCCGATCCGCGCGGCATTCCCGCGCGCCACCTCGAGCGCGGCTGCGGAAATATCGGCGCCGGTTCCCGTGGCCCCTGACCGATCCGAGAGCAATGAGATCAGGATCGCCCCGGTTCCGGTGCCGAGATCAAGAACCGAGTTCCACGGCAGGGCCAGCGCGGCTTCGACCAGCGTTTCGGTGTCAGGGCGCGGGTCCAGAGTGTCGGGGGTCACGCGGAAATCATGCTTCCAGAAGGCGCGGCTGCCGGTGATCTGGCTGACCGGCTGGCGCGCGGCACGGGCGGCGATGGCGGCGTCATAAGCAGCCCGGTCGGCGCTATCCGCCGCTTCGCCCTGCCGCAGACGCCAGCGCCCTGCCCCGCCCAGCACATGATCGGCCAGCCGCTGCGCATCACGCTCGGCGCCCTCGATCCCCGCCGCACGCAGCCGGGCCACGGCCTCGCGGTGAAGCGCGGACCAGATCATTCCTGTGCGGCCAGTTTCTCGGCCTGATCGTGGGCTGTCAGGGCGTCGATGATCTCGGTCAGGTCGCCCGCCATCACCCGGTCCAGCGCATAGAGCGTCAGGTTGATGCGGTGATCGGTCATCCGGCCCTGCGGGAAGTTGTAGGTGCGGATGCGCTCGCTGCGATCGCCCGAACCGACCTGTGACTTGCGGTCGGCGGCGCGTTCGGCGTCGGCGCGCTGGCGTTCGATGTCATAAAGCCGCGCGCGCAGCACGGCCATGGCATTGGCGCGGTTCTGGTGCTGCGATTTCTCGCTGCTGGTGACGATGATCCCGGTGGGCAGGTGGGTGATGCGCACGGCGGAATCGGTGGTGTTCACATGCTGGCCGCCGGCACCCGAGGCGCGCATGGTGTCGATGCGGATGTCGGTCGCGGGGATATCGATATCGACCTCTTCGGCCTCGGGCAGCACGGCCACGGTCGCCGCCGACGTATGGATGCGCCCGCCGCTTTCGGTCTCGGGCACGCGCTGGACGCGATGGACGCCGGATTCGTATTTCAGCCGGGCAAAGACCCCCTCGCCCTCGACCCGCGCCACCGCCTCCTTGACGCCGCCCAGTTCGGTCTCGCTGAGATCCAGAAGCTGGAAACTCCAGCCCTGCGCCTCGGCATGGCGACGATACATCGAGAGAAGATCGCCCGCAAACAGCGCCGCCTCGTCGCCGCCGGTGCCGGGGCGGATCTCGATCAGCGCGGGCCGCGCATCGGCGGCATCCTTGGGCAGAAGGGCGATGCGCAAGCGCTGCTCCAGGTCGGGCAGGGTCTCGCGCAGCCGCTCCAGTTCATCCTCGGCCAGTTCGCGCATCTCGGGGTCAGTGAGCATCGCCTGCGCCTCGGCCATGCCGTCGCGCGCTTCGCGCCAGGCGGCGATTTCCTCGACCACCGGCTTCAGCTCGGCATATTCGCGGCTGATCGCGGCGATCTTGTCGGGCGCGGCGCCGGCGTTCAGCTGCGCCTCGAGAAACTCGAAACGCTGGGTGATCTGGATGAGGCGGTCTTCGGGCAGCATGGCCGGGATGTGGCGCGGGCAAGGCGCGGCGTCAAGCACCTGTCGCAATCTGGCAGCAGGATCGCGGCATGATCGCGGCGCCGGGATCACCGCCCTCGCTCCGGCGACGGCAATTGGATAATGAGCGATGATGACCGAGACAGCCGCCCATATTCCCCCCTCTCCCACGCTGGTCCGCCGCGGACTGGTCCTGGTCTTCATCATCCTGTTTCTGGACATCATCGGCATCGCCATCATCATGCCGGTGCTGCCGGCGCTGCTGCACGAGCTGACCGGCGATGATATCAGCGCGGCGGCGGTGGATGGCGGCTGGCTTCTGCTGATCTATGCCGCGATGCAATTCCTGTTCGCGCCGGTGATCGGCAATCTCAGCGATCGCTTCGGGCGGCGGCCGGTGCTGCTCATCTCGATCCTGACCTTTGCCATCGACAACCTGATCTGCGCGGCGGCAACGACGCTGTGGATGCTGTATCTGGGCCGGGCGCTGGCCGGGATCTCGGGCGGCAGCTATGCCACCTGTTCGGCCTATATCGCCGATATCAGCGATGATACGAACCGGGCGAAGAATTTCGGGCTGATCGGCGTGGCCTTCGGCGTCGGCTTCACCGTCGGGCCGGTGATCGGCGGGCTCTTGGGCGAGCTGGGGCCGCGCGTCCCCTTCCTCGGCGCGGGGCTGTTGTCGCTGGCGAATTTCGTCGCCTCGTATTTCCTGCTGCCCGAGACGCTGGCGCCGCAGAACCGCCGCCGCTTCGAGTGGCGGCGCGCGAACCCGCTGGGGGCGCTGAGGCAGATGCGGCATTATCCGGGCATCGGCTGGGTCATGGCGGTGATGACCATGTACTGGCTGTCGCATGCGGTCTATCCCTCGATCTGGTCCTTCGTCACCACCTATCGCTATGGCTGGAGCGAGGCGCAGATCGGGCTGTCGCTTGGCGCCTATGGAATCTGTGCGGCGCTGGTCATGCTGCTGGTGCTGCCGCGCGCGATCCGCATCTTGGGCGAGTGGCGCGCGGCACTGCTGGGGATGGCGGTCTCGGCTGCCGGGCTGATGGCCTTCGGCCTCGCCTGGCAGGGCTGGATGATCTATGTCGTCATCGCCGCCTCGGCGCTGGAGGCTTTGGCCGATCCGCCGCTGCGCAGCATCGCGGCGGCGAAGGTGCCGCCCTCGGCACAGGGCGAGCTGCAGGGGGCGATGACCAGCCTGTCCAGCCTGACGACCATCGTGGGGCCGCTGCTGTTCACGCAGGTATTCTTTCGGTTCACCGGAGAGAATGCGGTGGTGGAAGTGCCGGGCGCGCCGTTCATGCTGGCCTCGGTATTCATGGTGGTGGCGATCGTGGTTTTCCTGAGGCGAGTGCGCAGGGGTTGAACTGAAGACCTTGGCCCGGAGCAAGCGCGAAGCGCGCCGGGCCGGCGGCCGACCGCCCCCATGGGCGGCCGCCTTGGTGCGGTTCAGCGCCGAACGACTGTTCGATGTGCTGGCGCCATAAAGGTGCTTCGCTCAGAGGCCGGCAGCGGCCACCCGCGGTCGTCCACCGGCCCTGCCCTCAGCGCCGGTTCCAGCCATAGAGCGCGATCAGCTCCATCGCCACATGCGCCCCTGCCACTGCCGTCGCGCCGGTCGTGTCATAGGGCGGCGAGACCTCGACGACATCGCCACCGATGAGATCGATCCCCGCCAGACCGCGCAAGATCGCCGCCGCCTGCCAGCTGGCCAGCCCGCCCCAGACCGGCGTGCCGGTGCCCGGCGCGAAGGCCGGGTCGAGTGCGTCGATATCGAAGGTCAGATAGACCGGCCGCGCGCCGATCACCGTGCGGATGCGGTTGAGCGTCGCCTCGATCCCGTCCCGATGCACCGAGGGCGCGTCGAGGATCGTCACCCCCATCGTATCGGGATTGTCGGTGCGGATGCCGACCGATACGCTGGCCGCCGGGTCAACGATGCCCTGCCGGATCGCCTTGTAGAGAAAGGTCCCGTGGTCGATGCGCTCTGGGTCGTCATCGGGCCAGCTGTCGGAATGCGCGTCGAACTGGATCAGCGCCACCGGCCCCCGCCGCGCCGCCACGGCGCGCAGGATCGGCAGGGTGATGGAATGATCGCCGCCAAGGGTGATCGGGGCGGCGCCGGCATCCAGGATCGCGCCGATATGCGCCTCGATCCGCGCCGGCACTTCGCTTGTCTTGGCATAGTCGAAGGCCATGTCGCCGTAATCGATGACAGTCAGCAGCGACAGCGGGTCATAGCCCCAGCCATAGGGCGGATCATAGGGCTGCAGGGTCGACGCCTCGCGGATGGCGCGGGGGCCGAAGCGGGTGCCGGGGCGATGGGTGACGGCCTGATCGAAAGGAATGCCGGTCACGGCGATATCCGCGCCCGCCAGGTCCTTGGAGTAACGTCGGCGCAGGAAGCTGGTCGCCCCGCCAAAGGCATTCTCGAAGCTGAGGCCGCGCGGGTCGGTGCGGGTGAAGGCCTGATCGACCTGATGCTTTGCGTCTTCCAGTGCCATTGCGTCCCTCCACTGACGGGTTTCCGCAGAGGATGGCCGAAGCGCGCCACAGGGGCAACAGGGGGACAGCGGCAGACCGCCGGGTGGCCGCTGGCACGGTTGGTCGAAGCACATTCATGGCGCAACCATATAGAACAGGCGTTCGGCGTGGGGCGTCACCAAAGCGGCCGCCCGAGGGGGCGGTCGGCCGCTGGCCCGGGCGCGCTTCGCCCGCGTTTCCGGGCCGGGTCCGCTACTCCGCCTTGCCCGCCTCCACCGAAATCTCGATCTCGACCTCGTCGCCCACCGCCGGGGCGAATTGGCCCAGGCCGAAATCGGACCGCTTGATGGTCGTCTCGGCGTCAAAGCCGATCCACGGCTTGCCGGACACCGGGTTCTCGCCCTGCTGGTTCAGTTCGACCTCGAGCACCACGGGCTTCGTCACCCCGTTCAGCGTCAGATCACCGGTGACGGTCGCGGTCTTCTCGCCCGTCGGCTCGACGCTGGTCGAGGCGAAGGTGATCCGCGCGTCGCTGCCCTCGGGCAGATCAAAGAACGCGGGCCCCATCAGGTCGGTGAAACGGTCCTGCCAGCCGGTCAGCATCGCGCGGACCGGAAAGCTGACCTCGACGGCGGAATTTTCCGGTGCCGCCTCGTCCAGCGTGATCTGCCCCTCGATGCCGCCGAAGAGGCCGCGCGTGGTGGAGAAGCCAAGATGGTCATAGGCGAAGGCGATCTGGCTGTGTCCGGGATCGAAGTGCCACAGCGTCGCCCCCTCGGGTGCGGCCTCCTGCGCCCCCTCCTGCGCCAAGCCGGGCAGCGTGGTCAGCGCCAGAAGCGCGAGCGTTGACAGGGCGTGTTTCATCTGCTTCTCCGATCCACGGCAAGGACCCGCCCTTGGTGCGGCCTGCGGCGCGCCGGGTCAACGCCCGGACCGCTCAGATTTCCGTCAACCGAGGACCGGGCGTTTGCGCTTGCATTGCCGGGATTCGCCGCTATAAAGCCGCATCCTTCCGCAACTATGCGAAACCGGTGCAGCCTCTCGTGGCGGGGCGTGGAAGGGTTGACCCGCCGTTGAAGCGCGCCTTGAGACTGAGAAAGGATCGCCATGCCTTTGTACGAGCATGTGCTGATCGCCCGCCAGGACCTGTCGAACACGCAGGCCGAAGGGCTGATCGAACATTTCTCGGCCGTGCTGACCGATAACGGCGGCAAGGTCATCGAGAACGAATACTGGGGTGTCCGCACCCTCGCCTACAAGATCAACAAGAACCGCAAGGGCCATTACGCCTACCTCCGCACCGACGCGCCCTCGGCCGCCGTGCAGGAGATGGAGCGCCTTGCCCGTCTGCACGATGATGTGATGCGCGTCATGACCGTGCGCGTCGACGAGCACGAGGAAGGCCCGTCGATCCAGATGCAGAAGCGCGACGAGCGTGGTGATCGCGGCGACCGTGGTGATCGCGGTGACCGTGGGGACCGCGGCGATCGTGGTGACCGTGGCGAGCGTCGTGAACGCCGCGAACGCGCATAAGGAGATCTGATCCAATGGCGAACAAACCGTTTTTCCGTCGTCGCAAGGTCGATCCGTTCGGTGGCGAGAATGCCCCGAAGATCGACTATAAAGACACCCGCACCCTGCAGCGCTACATCAGCGAGCGCGGCAAGATCGTGCCGTCGCGCATCACCGCGGTCTCGGCCAAGAACCAGCGCAAACTGGCCCAGGCCATCAAGCGCGCGCGTTTCCTGGCCCTGCTGCCCTACGCCGTGAAATAAGGAGGCAGACCGATGCAAGTCATTCTGCTGGAACGTGTGGCCAAGCTGGGCCAGATGGGCGAAGTGGTGAAGGTGAAAGAGGGTTATGCCCGCAATTTCCTTCTGCCGCAGGGCAAGGCGCTGCGCGCCAGCCAGGCCAATATCGACGCCTTCGAGGCGCAGAAGGCCAATTTGCAGGCCCGCAACGAAGAAGGCCGCGCCGAGGCCGAGAAGATGGCCGCGCGCATTGATGGCGAGAAATTCGTCATCATCCGTTCGGCTTCCGATGCCGGTGCGCTTTACGGTTCGGTCACCCCGCGCGACGTGGAAACCGTCGCCGCCGAGGCCGGCCACAAGATCGACCGCAAGCAGGTCGTTCTGGGCAACCCGATCAAGGAACTGGGCCTGCATGACGTGACCGTCGTGCTGCACCCCGAGGTCGAGGCCACCGTCACCCTGAACATCGCCCGTTCGACCGAAGAGGCCGAACTGCAGGCGCAGGGCAAGTCGATCCAGGAACTGGCCGCCGAGGCCGATGCCGAGGCCGAATTCGAGATCGCCGAACTGTTCGACGAAATCGGTGCGGCCAATGACGACCTGGACGGCCCGGACAACCGTTGATCGCGCGTCAGGTCTTGACCTGACCGGACGGTGATCCCGATATCTGCGCCGCGCCGAGCAATCGGCGCGGCGTTTTCTTTCAGCGAGTTGAAACTGATTCAAGTCAGACCCGCGATTTATGAATTTGACCTGCCGGCCTGCCCGTGAAACAGCAGGGGCGAGACGGCCTGACGTGAGGATTGGACCATGAGTGACGCGCTGACCCGGTTGATGGCGGAACGCGACTGGCTGCTGGCCGACGGGGCCACCGGCACGAACCTGTTCAACATGGGCCTGTCTGCGGGCGAGCCGCCGGAACTGTGGAACGTGGACCAGCCCGACAAGATCCGCGCGCTCTACAAGGGCGCGGTCGATGCCGGCTCGGACCTGTTCCTGACCAACAGCTTCGGCGGCAATGCCAGCCGGCTGAAACTGCACCAGTCCCAGCATCGCGTGCGCGAGCTGAACCGCGTCGCGGCCTCGCTTGGCCGCGAGATCGCCGATGCCTCGGGCCGCACGGTCATCGTCGCCGGCAGCATGGGCCCCACCGGCGAGATCATGGCGCCGATGGGCACGCTGACGCATAATGCCGCGGTCGAGATGTTCCATGAGCAGGCCGAGGGGCTGAAAGAGGGCGGGGCCGACGTTCTCTGGGTAGAGACCATCAGCGCGCCCGAGGAATACCGCGCCGCCGCCGAGGCCGCCGATCTGGCCGGGATGCCCTGGGTTGGCACGATGAGCTTCGACACCGCCGGGCGCACCATGATGGGCATGACCTCGGCCGCCATGTCGGCCATGGTCGAGAAGCTGCCGAACGCACCGGTGGCCTATGGCGCCAATTGCGGTGTCGGGGCCTCGGATCTTCTGCGCACCGTCATGGGCTTCGTCGCCTCGGGCAACGAGCGTCCGATCGTCGCCAAGGGCAATGCCGGGATTCCGCGCTTCGAGCATGGGCACATCCATTACGACGGCACGCCCGAGCTGATGGGCGAATACGCGGTGCTGGCCCGTGACCTGGGGGTGCGGATCATCGGCGGCTGCTGCGGCACCATGCCCGAGCATCTGCGCGCCATGCGCCACGCGTTGGAAACCCGCCCCCGGGGCGAGCGTCCGACGCTGGAAGCGGTGGCGGAAAAGCTGGGCGGGTTCTCCTCGGCCAGCGATGGCACCGACGACAACGGCCCCAAGCGCGAGCGCACCAGCCGCCGCCGGGGGTGAGCCGGTCCGCATGAAGATCAAAGGCCGCGCGGGATTGCGCGGCCTTTTTGTATCCCGTGCGAGCAGCACAGGGTCAGCGGCCTGCCGTGGGTGGCCGCTGAGGCGGTTGGCCGATGCAGTTTATCGAGCCAGTATATCGAACGACTGTTCGGCACGGATCGTCACCAAAGCGCCTACCCGCCCGAACGGGCAGGCGCTCGCCCGGCGGCACTTCGCACCTTGTTCCGGGCAGGGTCTACCGTTCAGCTTCCCGTCGTCTCCTTGATCTGCCGGGTCAGCGCGCGCACACGCGCCACCTCCATCTCGACCGCCTTCAGCGCCTCGTCGATCTGGCTGGCAAGCGACGCCACATCGCCCCGCGCGGCCAGCAGGCTGTCCAGTTCCACGATCGCCGTGCTCAGCGTCGGCGAGATCTCCTGCGCCCCCTCCTCGGCCGTGCCGGGCGTGCCGACGCCGATGCGGCGAAAGCGATAGACCCGCGTGTCGGGCAGAAGCGAGCCGGGCTTGCGGCGATACCTGACGCGCAGGATATCCTCGTCATTCGGTCCCTCGAAATAATCGTAGGAACTGATCTCGTTCGGCGACGTGATGCCCATCTCGGTCAGGGTCGGATACATGCGACGGCCTCCTCGCGGTCCTGCACTGAATTGCCCGTTCATGTTGGCGTTAACAGAACCGTGAATCAAGCGTTTAGACGCGGTGGGTCAGAACAGGCTCAGCTGGTCGCCGGCGCGGGGCGGCGCGGCGAAGCGGCTGCAATCCATCATCGGCGCGCGCTCGGAATAGCCGAGCTTCCTGCGCGCCAGCCGGAACCGCTGGCGCATCAGGTCGGCCTCGATCCCCTCGCCGCGGAAGCGGTGGCCAAAGCGCGGGTCATTGTCGCGCCCGCCGCGCATGGCCTGCACCCGGTTCATGATATGGGCGGCCTTGCCGGGATGGTGACGCTCGAGCCAGTCGCGGAACAGCGGCGCGACCTCGTTGGGCAGGCGGACCGGGATCAGGCTCGCCGTGGTCGCCCCGGCCTCGCGGGCTGCTGTCAGGATCGCCTCGATCTCGGGCTCGTTCAGGACCGGGATCACCGGCGCGACCATGACCCTGACCGGCACGCCGGCCTTGGCCATGTCGCGGATCATCCGCAGGCGGGTGGCGGGCGACGGCGCGCGCGGCTCCATCTGCCGGGCGAGGGTCTCATCCAGCGTGGTCAGCGAAATCCCCACCGCCGCCATGTATTTCGCCGCCATCTCGGCCCAGAGATCCAGATCGCGCAGCACCGTCTGCCCGCGCGTGACCAGCGTGACCGGGTGGTTCCAGCTGTTCAGCACCCTGAGCAGGCCGGGCATGATGGCGAATTTCGCCTCGGCCGGCTGGTAGGGGTCGGTATTGGTACCGAGCGCGATGGGCGCGACCTTGTAGCTGGCCCGCGCGATCTCCTGTTCCAACAGCCGGGCGGCATTGGGTTTGGCGGTGATCTTCGTCTCGAAATCGAGACCCGGCGACAGGCCCAGATAGGCGTGGCTGGGCCGGGCATAGCAGTAGATGCAGCCATGCTCGCAGCCGCGATAGGGGTTGATCGAGCGGTCGAAGGGAATGTCGGGGCTGGAATTGCGGGTGATGATGCTGCGCGGCTCTTCGGTGACGATCTCGGTCCTGAGCAGATGTTCCTCGTCCGGCAGGTCCCAGCCATCGGCCTCGGGCTCGGCGCGCAGCCGGTCAAAACGCGGCGCCGGCCGGGTATCGGCACCACGGGCCTTCAGGCGTTCAGCGGGGTTGCGGGGCGACAGCATGGGGCAAATATAGAACACAACGGGAACATTGACCAGAGATTCGCCACAGGCGTCGCCAGCATAGCGCGCCATGTCGGATTTCTGCTATCCAAAGGGTCAAATACCGTTCAAAGGGCGGGAAACGCGAAGTGGAGTCCGATCATGGCTGACGAAGACGAAGAGATCATCCTCTCTGAACTGAACGACGACGATCTCGTCCAGCAGATGATGGATGACCTGTACGACGGTCTGAAGGACGAGATCGAGGAAGCCGTCCACATCCTGCTGGAACGCGGCTGGCAGCCCTATGACGTGCTGACCAAGGCGCTGGTCGCCGGCATGACCATCGTGGGCGCGGATTTCCGCGACGGCATCCTGTTCGTCCCCGAGGTGCTGCTGGCCGCCAACGCGATGAAGGGCGGCATGGCCATCCTGAAGCCGCTCCTGGCCGAGACCGGCGCGCCGCGCATGGGCAAGATGGTCATCGGCACGGTCAAGGGCGACATCCACGACATCGGCAAGAACCTCGTCTCGATGATGATGGAGGGTGCGGGCTTCGAGGTGGTCGATCTGGGCATCAACAATGCCGTCGACAAATATCTGGAAGCCGCCGCGCGCGAAGAGGCCGACATCATCGGCATGTCGGCGCTGCTGACTACGACCATGCCCTATATGAAGGTCGTCATCGACACGATGAAGGAACAGGGCATCCGCGACGATTACATCGTGCTGGTGGGCGGTGCGCCGCTGAACGAAGAATTCGGCCGCGCCATCGGCGCCGACGCCTATTGCCGCGATGCCGCCGTGGCGGTCGAGACCGCCAAGGACTTCATCAAGCGCAAGCATAACCAGCTGGCCGCCGGCGCCTGAGCCGCCGAGCGACTGGCATTTCGACCTGGGGCGGCCGCAGCGATGCGCGCCGCCCTTTTTCCTGCAGGGCTCAGAGCAGGAAATAGGTGGAGGTAACGGCCAGCGGGTCGTCGAGGAACAGGCCGAAATCGGCCACCCTGTCACCGTTCACATCGGCCGAGATCCAGCGTTGGGTTCCCACCGCCTGGCACCGCAGCTGACCCGCCACGCCGGTAAAGGCAGCCCCGCCGATGAAGCTGAACGCTTGGTCGCCCGCCATGGTGGTCCGGGCATCGATGACGCGCAAGTCGATGCGGTCGCCCTCGGCCAGGCTGAAATCGGTGATCACGTCGCGTCCGGCACCGGCATAGGTCGATTCGAGACGGCTGTTGAAGATGAAGCGGTCGGCGCTCTCGCCCCCGATCAGCCGGTCGGCCCCCATCCCGCCGATCAGGCTGTCATTGCCGTAGAAACCGTTCAGCACGTCATTGCCGCCGCCGCCGCGCAGCAGGTTGGCGTTGGTATTGCCCATGATCGTGTTGTTCAGCGCATTGCCGCTGCCCGCCCAGGCTGCGGTGCCCTGCAACAGGGTCAGGTTCTCGTGATAGGCGCCAAGGGTGCGGTTGGTGTTGCTGGCCAGCGTGTCGATGCCGGTATCGGCATATTCGAAGCGGAAGACATCGCCCCCCTCGAGGAAGTAGAGGTCATTGCCAGCCCCGCAGTCATAGATGTCGGCGCCGGCATTGCCGGAGAAGACGTCATTGCCATCGCCGCCGACCAGCCGGTCGATCCCGTCGCCCCCGTAAAGCCGGTCGTGACCATAGCCGCCGAAGATGGTGTCATTGCCGGCCTCGCCAAAAAGGTTGTCCGAGGCATCGGCGGAACTGGCGTAATAGCCGCCCCCATCGATCAGGTCATCGCCGTCGCCGCCGAAGATGTAATCCGCGCCGTCTCCGCCTTCGAGATCGTCATTGCCGGCGAGGCCACGAATGGAATCGTTGCCCAGGTCGCCATAGACCTCGTCGACCCCGCGTCCGCCAATGATCGTGTCATTGCCCGCCCCGCCCCAGGCCGAATTGTACCAGCCGGTCGCGTGCAGGAGGGTCAGCGAATCCTGATCGGTGTAGATGACATCATGGCCATCCTCGCCGCGCAGGACATCGCTGCCCCAGCCGCCGATCAGCCCGTCATCTCCAGTGCCGCCGTAAAGCTGGTCATTGCCATGCTCGCCGAAGATCGTGTCATTGCCGGCATCGCCATAGAGCCGGTCGGAACCGCCGGTCAGCCCCAGCTTCCAGTCGGCGCCCGCCTGCGGCCCGGTATCGCCATAGATCAGGTCATTGCCGTCGCCGCCATGGGCCTCGTCACCCTCGATCCCGTCATCGCCATCATAATAGATGTCGCCATAGATCGTATCGTCGCCGCCATAACCGAAAAGCGCCCCGGGAGTGCCGGTATCGCTGTAATTGTCATAGCCGCCATCACCCAGCACGAGGGCCCTGCCCCACAGCAGGTCGCCCAGATTGGTTCCGATCAGATTTCCATTTGGATTCAGTGGCATGTCGAACTCCTACAACATCCCGTCCGGCGGTGGTGACGCGAGAATATCGCGCCGCTCCTCGGTCCTGGGCACTGATACCTGCCGAGAATATTAGGGAATATGCCACGGGTTTATCTCTTAGGCAATTCTATTCAATTAACTCATGTTAATTTGTCGCAGATTTATTCATATTCAATTTAAAATTGTAGAAACTGATCGACTGTCGCGGCGGCGTGATTCCGAACCGCCCCGGCCAGATGCGACCGGCAAGGACCCGCCCATCCGCAACGTCACCCCGACAAATGAACCACAATCGCAGACTCGGCCTTTTCATCCCGCCTGCCCGGCCCCATATTAGTGGGGCAAGATGAGTGAGGACATCATGCCGCTGCCGCATTTTCTGGTGATGATCGCCGCTGTTATTCTGGCTGCCGCCCTGACCATCTGGGCGAGCCTGTCTGCGGGTATTCCGCTGGTCGCATTGGCGCTGATCGCGCTCACGGGGGCAGCGGTGCTGCACCTGTCGATGCGGGACAATGAAGGCTGAGATCCAAGACCTGACCCCGGCCGAGAACGCCACCCTGCCCCGCACGCTGCTCTTGGCCTGCGGTGCCTTGGCGCGCGAGATCCTGGCCGTGCGTGACGCCAATGGCTGGGCGCATATGGACCTGCATTGCCTGCCCGCCGACCTGCATCTGCGCCCCGAGCGCATTCCCGACGCGGTCGAGGCCGCGCTGGCGAAGCATGGCGCCGATTATGACAAGGCCATCGTCGTCTATGCCGATTGCGGCACCGGCGGGCTTCTGGAGGCGCGCTGCAAGGCGCTGGGGGTCGAGATGATCCCGGGGCCGCATTGCTATGCCTTCTTCGACGGGATCGAGGACCATGCCGCCCGTCAGGACGAAGAATTCACCGCCTTCTTCCTGACCGATTTCCTGGTCCGCCAGTTCGACGCCTTCGTCTGGCGCGCCATGGCGCTGGATCGCCACCCCGAATTGCGCGACATCTATTTCGCCCATTACGAGCGGCTGATCTACCTGGCGCAGACCGACGATCCGGCACTGGATGCCAAGGCCGAAGAGGCCGCCGCGCGGCTGGGTCTGGCCTATCAGCGGCGCAAGACCGGCTATGGCGACTTGCCGGGCGAACTCGCACGGCTTGGCGCCGTTTCAACTTCCCGAGGCCCCGACCGGTGACGTTAGGTCAACTTGGCCCTTGGGTTTCCCGCGCAGACGGGCTAACCCGCTGCCACCCCTGCCCCCAATCGGAGTGCTGCCGTTGCTTGACCTGACCCATGTTCGCGCCGAACTGGCTGATCATTACGACCTCGCGCCCTCGCTGGACCTCGCGGAATCGATGTCCGATATCCACGAGAAGATGAAGCGGGTGGTGCCCCTGCCCGATTGGGCGATCCACGCCCCCTATGTGAAGGCCATTCTGGAGCTGAAGCGCAGGCGCAATGCGGTGATCCTTGGCCATAACTACATGACGCCCGAGATCTATCACGGCGTGGCCGATTTCGTCGGCGACAGCCTGCAACTCGCCATGAAGGCGACCGAGGTGGATGCCGATGTCATCGTGCAGGGCGGCGTGCATTTCATGGCCGAGACCTCGAAGATCCTCAGCCCGGACAAGATCGTGCTGATGCCCGACATGGAGGCCGGTTGCAGCCTGGCCGAAAGCATCACCGCCGAGGGCGTGGCCCAGATGCGGGCAAAATATCCTGGCGCGCCGGTGGTCAGCTATGTGAACACCACCGCCGAGGTGAAGGCCGCATCCGACATCTGCTGCACCAGCGCCAATGCGCTGCAGATCGTCGATGCCATGCCGGGCGATACGGTCATCTTGACCCCCGACCAGTTCCTCGCACAGAACGTGGCGAACAAGTCGAAGAAGAAGGTCGTCTTCTGGGCCGGTTCCTGCATCGTGCACGAGCTTTACACCGCCGAGGATCTGCGCAGCCACCGCGCGCATAATCCCGGCATCAAGATCATCGCCCATCCCGAATGCACCCCCGAAGTGGTGGCCGAGGCCGATTTCACCGGCTCGACCAAGGGCATCATCGACTGGGTGCATCAGAACCAGCCCGGGCAGGCCATGCTGGTCACCGAATGCTCGATGGCCGCGAACATCGCGGACGAGCTGCCGGGGGTGAACTTCACCAAGACCTGCAACATGTGCCCCTATATGAAGAAGATCACGCTGGAGAAAATCCTCTGGGTGCTGCACAGCATGGAGAATCAGGTTCATGTCGATCCGGCCGTGGCCGACCGCGCGCGGCTGGCCGTTCAGCGGATGATCGACCTGTCGCGCAAGCTGGGCCTCTGACGCCGGTGGCGCATCAGCGGATCGCGACCGATCGCGTCATCATCGTCGGTGCCGGGCTGGGGGCGCTTTATGCGGCGCTGAAGCTGGCGCCGCGCCCGGTGGTGATGATCTCGCCCGAGCGGCTTGGCAGCGGCGCCAGCTCGGCCTGGGCGCAGGGCGGCGTGGCGGCGGCGATGGCGCTGGCCGACAGCCCCGAAAGCCATGCCGAGGACACAGAACGCGCTGGTGCCGGCATCGTCGATGCCGAGGTTGCCCGGCGGGTGACGCGCGAGGCGCGCGAGCATATCCTTGACCTCACCAGCCTCGGCACCCCCTTCGACCGGGGCGCGGATGGCGGCTACGTGCTGTCGCGCGAGGCGGCGCACAGCTTTGCCCGCGTGGTGCGGGTGAAGGGCGATCAGGCCGGCGCGGCGATCATGGCCGCGCTGATCGAGCAGGTCCGCGACACGCAATCGGTCCAGGTGCTGGAAGGCACGATGGCGGTGGCGCTGGACATGACCGCAGGCCGCGTGACCGGTGTGGTGATCCAGTCCGCCGATGCCGATGGCTCGGCCCCGGTCGTGCTTCAGGGTCCGGCGGTGCTGCTGGCGGGGGGCGGCTCGGGCGGGCTTTTCGCGCTGACCACCAACCCGCCGCGCATTCGCGGTCAGGTGATCGGCATGGCCGCGCGCGCAGGCGCCGAGATCGCCGATGCGGAATTCGTGCAATTCCACCCGACCGCCATGGATGTGGGCGAAGATCCCGCGCCCTTGGCGACCGAGGCGCTGCGCGGCGAGGGCGCGGTGCTGATCAACCGCGATGGCGAACGCTTCATGCGGTCCGTTCACCCGGATGCCGAACTGGCCCCGCGCGATATCGTGGCACGGGCGATCTTCGCCCAGACCCAAGCGGGCAAGCGCCCGATGCTGGATACCCGCGCCGCGCTTGGCGCGCGCATCCTGACGCAGTTCCCCGCCGTCGCCTCGGCCTCTGCCCGCAATGGCATCGACCCGGTGACGGAACCGATCCCGGTCGCCGCCGCCGCGCATTACCATATGGGCGGCATTGCCACCGACGCGCAGGGCCGCGCCACGCTGCCCGGCCTCTGGGTCTGCGGCGAGGCCTCCTCGACCGGGCTGCACGGGGCGAACCGACTGGCCTCGAACGGGCTCCTGGAGGCGCTGGTCTATGCCCGCATCTGCGCCGTGGATATCGCCGAGGCTCTGCCCGAGGGGATGGATGCCGCGCCGGTCGCACTCGGCTTTGCGCCGGGTGGCAGGGCGTCGGACCCCGAGGCCGTCAGCCAGCTGCGCCACACCATGACCGATCTGGTCGGCGTGGTCCGCAACGGCACCGGACTGCGCGAGGCGCTGCGCCGGATAGCGGTGCTGGAACGGGCGGCGGGCGATGATCCGAACTTTCTGAACATGACCGCCACGGCCACCCTGATCGCGGCGGCGGCACTCCTGCGCGAGGAAAGCCGGGGCGCGCATTGCCGGTCGGACTTCCCGGAGCCTGCGCCCGGCCCCGGAAAACGCTCGCGCCTGACACTGGCGCAGGCGATGGATGTTCGCAGCGAGGTGAGTGAGGCGCGGGCTTAGGTCAAAGGCCAGAAGTCAGCTTTCCAGCTCGGCATCCCAGTAAAGGAAATCCATCCAGCTGTCGTGCAGATGGTTTGGCGGGAAGCGGCGGCCATGGGCGTGCATTTCCTCGCTGGTCGGGCAGCGCGGCGGACGGCGCAGGGTCATGCCGGAATGGCGCAGCGACTTGTTGGCCTTCCTCAGGTTGCAGGGCGAACAGGCGGCGACGACGTTCTCCCACGAGGTGATCCCCCCGCGCGAGCGCGGCACCACATGGTCAAAGGTCAGATCGCCCTTGCCACCGCAATACTGGCAGGAAAATTCGTCCCGCAGAAAAAGATTGAAGCGCGTGAATGCCACGCGCTTCCTGGGTCTCACATAATCCTTCAGAACGACAACCGAGGGTATCCGGAAGGCCTGTCGCTGACTTCGGACCACCTCGTCATATTCGGCCAGAATGCTGACCCGGTCCAGAAACACCGCCTTGATCGCCTCTTGCCAGGGCCAGAGCGACAGCGGGTAATAGGACAGCGGACGGTAATCGGCGTTCAGGACCAGCGCCGGGTGATGGCGCAGGCTGGCGGGCTCGCGCACGAAATGGGTCCTGAAATCACCGTGGTCGTCCAGCATAGGCGCCTTCCCATCTGCCCCTTCAGGCGGTTTCGGGGCAAAGCTTCGATCCGATACGATGACTATATATCGCGTCGGAAATCTGACAAGCCCCTGCATGTATTGGTGCCCAAGGAATAGCCTGCGCCCGTGACAGGCGCATGACGCATTGCGGCATCTCGCCCCCCGTGGCAGGCTATGGAGATGAGCGAAACCTCCGCCATTCCGCCGCAGCTCGGCACGCTGGAATCAGCGCTTTACGTCGATGACCTCGATGCAGCCGTGGCTTTCTGGCAAGGGGTGATCGGGCTTCCCTGCTTCCAGCGCGTGCCGAACCGCCATGCTTTCTTCCGGGTCGCCGAAGGCCCCCGGCCGCAGGTCCTGCTGGTGTTTCGCGCGGATGTGACCGAACACCCGCCCGCCCCTGACGCCCGCCTGCCGGTGCCGCCGCACGGGACGCGCGGGCCGGGGCATTACTGCCTTGCCGCCGCGCTCGAGACGCTGGACCGCTGGCGTGCGCATCTCGAGGCCTCGGGCATTGCCATCGAGGCGGATTTCCACTGGCCGAACGGCGCGCGCTCGATCTATTTCCGCGATCCGGCAGGCAATTCGATCGAGATCGCCGACCCGGCCATCTGGGCGGGTTAGGCGAACTGTTTCGCCAGCTTCAGCCCCTGCCCCTGGTAGTTCGACTTGATGCCTTCGCCATAAAGCCGCTCGGGCCGTTCGGCCATGCGCTCATAGACCAGACGGCCGACGACCTGCCCGTGTTCCAGCACGAACGGCGCCTCGTGGCAGCGCACCTCCAGCACGCCGCGCGCGCCGCGCCCGGCCTCGCCCACGCCGAAGCCCGGATCGAAGAAGCCGGCGTAATGCACCCGGAACTCGCCCACCATCGCCAGATAGGGGGCCATCTCGGCGGCGTAATCGGGGGGAATCGCCACCGCCTCGCGGCTGACGAGGATGTAGAAGGCACCGGGATCGAGGATCAGCCGGCCCTCGGTCGTGTGCAGCTGGTCCCAGAACTCGCGCGCGTCATAGGCGCCGATCCGGTCCAGATCGACCACGCCGCTATGCGGTTTGGCGCGATAGCCGACCAGATCGCCCGTCTCGGGGCGCAGATCGACGGAAAAGCCCAGACCCTGATCGATCAGCGCCGGGCCGCCGGTCACAAGTGGCTGCGCCTCGTTCAATGACACCAGCTCGGGATCGGTCAGAACCGCCTGCCCCTCGCGCAAACGCAGCTGATTCAGCCGCATTCCCGGCCGCACCAGAACGCTGAAACTGCGCGGGCAGATCTCGGCATAGATCGGGCCGTCATAGCCCTCGGGCAGCCGGTCAAACTCGGTGCCGTCATCCGTCACCAGCCGGGTCAGCAGATCCAGCCGCCCGGTCGAGGATTTGGCATTCGCCACGGCGGTCAGCCCCTTGGGCAGGGCCAGACGCTCCATCAGCGGCACCAGGTAGACGCAGCCGCGTTCCAGCACGGCACCGTCGGTCAGGTCCATCTGGTGCATCTGGAAATCGGGCAGCCGCTCCATCACCCGCCGGCCCTTGCCGGTCAGGAAGCTGGCACGCAGGCGATAGGCGGTAGTGCCAAGGCGCAGGTCAAGGCTGGCGGGCTGGATCTGTTCGGGGATGATCGCAGGCGCGGCGGAAATCGCGCCTGCGGCGATCAGCGCCTTGATCCGCGTGTCAGGAAGGACGCCGTTCATCAGATACCCCCGGATAAGCGAACGCCCACCCCCGCAAGGGGATGGGCGTTTTCGGAATGGTCGGGCCGGAGAGATTCGAACTCTCGGCCTTCCGCCCCCCAGACGGACGCGCTAACCAGGCTGCGCCACGGCCCGACGCCGGCCATATAGATCGAAGCGGACGGGCAGCACAAGGGCCGGAAGGCGGAAAAATCATGCCGGCCAAACATCTGGTCTGATCAATAGTGATCGGCGATGGCGTCCAGCAGCCGCAGCGCCTGCTCGAGCGCCCGATCGGGCAGATGCGAGCCGCCCGGATGGGACCGCAAAGACCCGTTGGCGCGGGTCAACTCGCCGAGCCAACCGGCCTGCCGGGCATCGACGGGGCTCGCCTGAGCGCGCGTGGCTGCAGGGGAAACGGCATCCTCAGGGAACAGCGGCAGCGGGCCGGGGGCATGACCCGCCGGGCGCTTGCGGTTGCGCGCGCGGGGGCCACGGGCGGGTTCGTCCTGTTCCGACAGGCTGGCGGCGGTCTGCTCAGCGACGGGCGGCCGGGCGGCAGGCGTCTCGACCGCCGCATCCTCGGCCTCGTCAGCCTCCAGCACCTCGCCCAGCTTCAGCGCGCCGCGCGCGCGGACCGATTCCCCGCGATCCTTGGCCAGCAGTTTCTTGGCACCGCGGATGGTCAGCCCCTCGTCGCGCAGCACCTCGCAGAGGCCGGCGGCAAGGCGCACATCATCGGGGCGGTAATAGCGGCGGCCATCGCCGCGCTTCATCGGCTTCAACAGGCCGAACTGGGTCTCCCAATAGCGCAGCACATGGGGTGCGACTCCGATCAGCTTGGCGACTTCGCCGATCGATCGGAATGCCTCTGCGCCCTTGGCCATGTGTCAGGAGATCCTCAGCTCTTGTTGCCTGCCGCAACGCGATCCTTCATCAGATGCGAGGGCCGGAAGGACAGAACCCGGCGCGGGGTGATCGGCACCTCTTCCCCAGTCTTGGGGTTGCGACCGATGCGTTCGTTCTTGTCGCGGACCGAGAAGGTGCCGAAGGACGAGATCTTGACCTGATGACCCGACACCAGCGCATCCGAGATATGACCCAGCACGCTTTCCACAAGCTGTGCCGATTCATGTCGCGACAGACCGACTTCGCGGAAAACGGCCTCGGCCAGATCCATTCGTGTCAGCGTCTTTTCACTCATACCTGCACCCTGTCGATTGCATCCATGATTGTTCGGTTTCGCATGGCCTGTCAACAATCGGGGCGGAGGAATCGTTCCCCCGCCCCTTGGTTTTCCGTTGATTTTGCGCGGTTTACCGCCGCGTCACGCCCAAATCACCCGGCGCAGGCCTGAATCTTGGCGAGGTCGGGGCCGTTCGGCGAGCGGCCCAGATTGTAGGGCGCCGAAGCATCCCGCCATTGGCTATAGTCCTGCAGGTAGGTGATCATGCTCGCATAGACTTTCGCCGAGAGGGGATTCTCGCAGGCGGCTTCCTCGATCGTCTCGTTGGCGAGCGTCTGGATGTTTTCCAGCGTCGCGTCATCCAGACGGGTGATCTCGGTCCCGGCATTCTTGAACTCGGCATAGGCTTCGGTGGCGCGCTTCTCGGTGAAGGCCAGCGACCAGAGAAGGTTCGCGGACGCCGCGACCTTCAGCGTCTCCTGCACTTCGGGCGTCAGCGCGTCCCAGCTGGCCTTGTTGATCATCACGCCGAAGACCGAGGCCGACTGGTGCCAGCCCGGGGTGGACCAGTATTTCGTCACCTGCTGGAAGCCGCCCGACCAGTCGACGTTCGGGGTCGAGAACTCGGCCCCGTCGATCACGCCACGCTCCAGCGACTGATAGATCTCGCCGCCGGCCATGCTGACCTGGTTGCCGCCCAACTTCTCCAGCAGTTTACCCTGCTCATAGCCCGAGAGACGCAGGCGCAGGCCCTTCAGGTCCTCGGTGGTCTGGATCGGCTTGTCGACGGTGCGGAAGCCCGATTCGTTGTTGGTCACGCCGTAAGGCAGGTAGACCATGCCGAACTTGCCATAGACCTCGTTGTAAAGCTCGGCCCCGCCCCATTCCTGGATCCAGTTGATGTAATCGACGGCGTTGAACAGCGCCGAGGTGGTGGCCAGCGGCGAGAAGGCACTGTCGCGGCCCGCCCAATAGCCCGGCCAGTCGCCGCCGGCCTGGATGGTGCCCGATTCGACCGCGCCGAAGACCTCGCCCGCCGGGACCAGCGAACCGCCTTCGAAGAATTCGATGTTCAGCTGGTCATCGGGGATCATGTCATTGGCAAGCTTGACGAAATGCTTGTCGATCTCGACCAGTTCGAGGCTCGACGGCCAGGTCGAGGTCATTTGCCAGGTCTCGGCCATGGCCGGCGCGGCGGCCAGCGTCACGGCGGCCAGCGCGGCCCCGGTCATCATCTTTTTCATTGTTACCTCCTTGTTGAATTCAGTTGCCCAGCCCTCACGAGGCCGGACCGTAAAGCGTTGTCGGCAGCCAGCTGACCAGCGCCGGGAACAGGATGATCAGGCCGCACATGACCAGCACCAGCAGGATGAAGGGCAGGACGCCGCGGATGATGTCGCCGGTCGAGACCTCGGGTGGCGCGATCGCCCGCATGTAGAACAGCGCGTAGCCGAAGGGCGGCGACAGGAAGCTGGTCTGCAGGACCACCGCCATCAGGATCACGAACCACAGCGGATCGATGCCCATCTCGCTGACCAGGGGCAGGAAGATCGGGAAGGACAGTAGCACGATCCCGGTCCAGTCAAGGAACATGCCGAGGATGAACACCACCAGCAGCATCACCGCCACCAGCGTATAGGGATCATCGGCCAGACCCCGGATCAGGTCCTGGCTGGCGCGCAGGCCTCCGGTGATGTTGAAGACGCCGGTAAAGGCGGTGGCACCCACCACGATGAAGAGGATCATCGCCGAGGTGCGGCCGGTTTCCAGCAGCGCCGAGTAGAAGGTGCGCCATTCGAAGCGGCCCCGGAAGATGACGATCAGCAGCGCCAGTGCCGCGCCGATGGCGCTGGCCTCGGTCGCCGTGGCGATCCCCGCCAGCATCGAACCAAGGATGCCGAGGATCAGCACCAGCGGCGGCACCGCCTCGATCAGCAGCATCTTCCACAGCTCGCCCCGGCTGATCTGCTCTTCGTCCTTCACCGGCGGCGCCCATTCCGGCCTGACCCAGGCGATGACAGCGACATAGAGCGCATACATCAGGCCCAAGAGGACGCCCGGGATCATCGCCCCGGCGAACAGCTGCCCGACCGACAGGCCCGGCGCGTAGGAGGCCATCAGGATCAGCATGATCGAGGGCGGGATCAGGATGCCAAGGCAGCCCGAGGCCCCGATCAGCCCGGTCGCCAGCCGCTTGTCATAGCCGTATTGCAGCATCGGCCGCAGCGCCATCATCCCCATGACGGTGATCGAGGCACCGATGATGCCGGTGGTCGCGGCCAGCAGGATCGAGATGAACACGACCGCAAGGCCCAGGCCCCCGGTCACGCGGGCCATCAGGTGGCGCAGCGCCTCGAACATCCGGTCGGTGACGCCGCTGTCGCTGAGAAAGCGCGCCATCAGGACGAACAGCGGGATGGCGATCAGCACGTAATTGTCCAGCACGTCGCCGAAGATGCGGTTGATGACGATGCCCAGCACCATCGGCTTGCCGGCGATGAAGGCCCCCAGCACCGCCGTGCCACCCAGAACGAAGGCCAGCGGATGACCCATGAACAGGCCAAGCACCAGCATCCCGGCCATGATCAGGCCGATCGTTTCACCGGACATCAAGCGCCTCCTCGGGATCGGGGGTATTGGTCCGGTTCAGCACCAGCTTCAGAAATTCGCTGATACCCTGGATCAACAGCAGCGCCGCAGCGGCGGCCATCGCCAGCTTCAGCGGATAGACCGGCAGCGAGACCGCGCCATAGGTCACTTCGCCCTGCCGCCACGAGGTCAGGGCGAATTTCCAGCTTTCGCGCAGGAAGATCACTGCGAAAGGGAAGAAGAAGATCAGATAGCCAAGCGCCTCGACCAGCCGGCGCGGACCGGCGGTCAGCCGCGCGGTGACTAGGTCGACCCGCACATGCGCCTGGTGGCGCAGAGCATAGCCGCCCAGCATGATGAAATAGAAGCCGTAAAGCTGCTTGGTCACGTCGAAGGCCCAACGGGTCGGGTCGCCGAAGACGTAGCGCATGACGACATCATAGATGATGATCCCGGCAAACAGGATCGCCACGACCGAGACGATGCGGCCGACGACCTCATTGATGCCGTCGATCAGACGGATGATGGGCAAGATGTCCTCCCTCGCGCGGTCATTGCTCGCCGCGTTTCGCTGCAGAGACTGCAAGGGGGGCGCGGGGCTGTCAACCGCTCGCGGGGCCTGTTTGCGCTAAGGGTCGGCAATACCTATCTTTACCTCAAGAAGGAGAGAGCCATGGCCGGTGGATGGGCGCAGGACGGCGCGGTAAACGAACAGATCGAGGTCTCGACGCAGGAAGCGATCGAGCGGATGCGGGCGCGGCAGCGTCAGGGCGGCGAAAGCGCCGCGTTCTGCGTGGATTGCGACGAGCCGATCCCCGAGGCGCGACGCCAAGCGGTTCCGGGGGTAAAGCTCTGCATCGAGTGCCAGCAGGGGCGCGACAAGACCTTCAAGGCAGTTGGCGGGATCAACCGGCGCGGCAGCAAGGATTCGCAGCTGAAGTAGCGCGGCAGAGGGCGTGCGCCGGCCCGTGGGGAGGCGCTGCAACGGTTGGCGCGGTCCCTTTATGGTGCCAAGCCCCTCCCAGTTTCAACCGTCTCGCGGATCTCACCAAAGCGCCTGCCCGCGGGGACGGGCCGGCGCTCGCCCGGCGGTCTTGCAGACCGCGCATCGGGCGGGGTCTGCAGTTCGGCTGTCAGATGGTCGCCCCTACCAGCGCAGGATCACCGAACCCCAGCTCAGCCCGCCGCCGATCGCCTCCGTGACGATCAGGTCGCCCGGCTTGAACCGCCCCTCGGAAGCAGCGACCGACAGGGCCAGCGGGATCGAGGCGGCCGAGGTATTGCCGTGATCGGCGACCGTCAGCACCACCTTCTCCATCGGCAGGTCCATCTTCTGCGCGGTGGCGGTGATGATGCGCATATTGGCCTGGTGCGGCACCAGCCAGTCGACATCAGTGGGGGCGAGCCCCGCCTTGTCCAGCGCCGTGTGCGCGGTCTTGGCCAGCTTCTCGACCGCGTGGCGGAAGACCAGGTTGCCCTGCATCCGCAGGTGCCCGGCCGTGCCGGAACTGCTGACGCCGCCATCGACGTAAAGCAGGTCACGATACTGCCCGTCGCTGTTCAGGTCGGTGGCCAGAATGCCCCGGTCGGCATTGGTCCCCTCGCCCTCGGCGGCCTCCAGCACCACGGCCCCTGCCCCGTCGCCGAACAGCACGCAGGTCGAGCGGTCGGTCCAGTCCATGATCCGGCTGAAGGTCTCGGCGCCGATGACCAGCACGCGATCCGCCTGATGGCCGCGGATCAGCCCCTCGGCATTGGCCAGCGCGAAGACGAAGCCGGCGCAGACCGCCTGCACGTCGAAGGCAAAGCCACGGGTCATGCCCAGCCCGGCCTGCACCATCGTCGCCACCGCCGGGAAGGTCAGGTCGGGGGTCGAGGTCGCCAGCACGATGGCGTCGATGTCATCGGGCCGAAGGCCCGCATTCTCCAGCGCGGCCTTGGCCGCACGGATGGCCAGATCGCTGGTGGTCTGGCCCTCGGCCGCGAAATGCCGCCGTTCGATGCCGCTGCGCGAGCGGATCCAGTCATCGGTGGTGTCCAGCTTGTCCTCGAACCAGCTGTTCTCGACCACGCGCTCGGGCAGGTAATGCCCGGTTCCCCGGATCACGGCGCGACGGGTGGCTTTGCCGGTCATGTTGCGGCCCCTTTTTCACTCGACTCGCCGCCCTCGGCCTGCGCCACGGCAACGCTTTGGGCCACGCGCGCGGCCAGACGGTCCTGAAAGCCCGACTTCGCCAGCTGAAAGGCCAGCTTGATCGCCGCCGAAATGCCGGTGGCATCGGCCGAGCCATGCGACTTGACCACGGTGCCGTTGAGGCCAAGGAAGACCCCGCCATTCACCCGGCGCGGATCGATGCGCTTCTGCAGACGCTTCAGCGAGGTCATCGCCAGAAGCGCCGCGAATTTCGACATGAAGGAATTGGCGAAAGCTTCGCGCAGGAAATCACCGACCAGCTTGGCGGTGCCCTCGCCGGTCTTCAGCGCGATATTGCCGGTAAAGCCATCGGTGACGATGACATCGGCGCGGGCCGAGGGCAGGTCGCCCCCCTCGACGAAGCCGACATAGGCAAAGCCGCCGGTGGCCGCCGCCTGCCCGATCAACTCATGCGCCTCTTTCAGCTCGGCCCGGCCCTTGTGCTCTTCGGTGCCGACGTTCAGCAGCCCGACCCGCGGATCCGCCACGCCAAGGCCATTGCGGGCATAGGACGCGCCCATCATCGCATATTGCAAGAGGTCCGGCGCATCGGCGCGGATATCGGCGCCCACGTCCAGCATGATGTTGAAGCCCGAGGGATTGCGCGAGGGCCAGAGGCAGGCGATGGCCGGCCGGTTCACCCCCGGCAGCTTGCGCAGCCGGATCATCGACAGCGCCATCAGCGCGCCGGTATTGCCGCAGGAGACGGCGACGGTCGCCTCGCCCTGCTTGACCGATTCGATCGCCGACCACATCGAGGTGCCTTCGCCCTTGCGCACGATCTGGCTGGGCTTGTCCTCCATCGTCACCACGCCCGAGGCGTGACGGATGTCGCAGCGCTCGGCCAGACCGCGCCGCTTGTCGATCAGCCGTTTCAGCAAATCGCCATCGCCATGGACGATGAAGCGGATCTCGGGGTTCTTCTCGGCGCTTTCGGCGATGCCGGCGACGACGGCGGCGGGGCCACGATCGCCCCCCATCGCGTCAACCGAAATCACCACGCTGCCCCCGGATGCAGGGGCGCGCGGGCCGGGGCTTTGCGCGTCTGGTGCCGTCATCGATCGACGAAACGGGCGGCTTACGCCGCGTCGTCGTCCAGCTCGATCTCGTTGGCCTGCGCGACCACTTCACGGTCGGCGTAATGGCCGCAGGACGGGCAAACGTGGTGCGGGCGCTTCAGTTCGCCGCAATTGGTGCACTCGTTCGGGTTGCCAGCGACCAGCGCATCATGGGCGCGGCGCATGTTGCGGCGGGAACGGGTTACGCGATTCTGAGGGACAGCCATGTCACAACCTCGGTTTTTGGCGGGCGCGCACGAAGGCGGTTCCGGTGTTAGTCTGAATTCATGAACGAACCGCGCCAATACGCCATGACGACCGGGCCTGCAAGGCCATTCCGCTGAAAGCGGATTGTCGGCCGGTGGGCTTGTGGGCCGTCCGGGTGAACGGTCGAGGTAAGCGATGCCTTGCCCTCACGCAAGGGTAAACTGGGCGGCACCCCGCGAAATCCCGCTTGCCGACGGATGTGCCACAGGGCCATGCTCGGCCCCCATGACGATGAGCTACGAAATCTTCCTCGCCATGCTGGGTTTCGGCGTCCTTGGTGCCGCGATCCTGCCGGCGCTGTCGCGGTCACTGGGCTGGGCGGTGCCGATCTCGATCCCGATCGCCTGCCTCTTCGGGGGAATCGGGGTCGGGCTGATCTTTCAGGACATGCCGACCATCGACCCGATCCGCCAGGGCGTGCTGGTCCAGCGCATCACAGAATTGGCGGTGATCCTGTCGCTGACCGGCGGCGGGCTGAAGCTGGACCGGCGCATGGGCTGGCGCAGCTGGGCCTCGACCTGGCGGCTTCTGGCGCTGACCATGCCGCTCTGCATCCTCGGGCTTGCAGCACTCGGCTATGGGCTTCTGGGCCTGCCGCTGGCCGCCGCGCTGCTCCTCGGCGCGGTGATGGCGCCGACCGATCCGGTGCTGGCCGCCTCGGTCCAGGTCGGCCCGCCCGGCGAGGCGGAAGAGGCCGAGGCGCGCTTTGCCCTGACCTCCGAGGCCGGGCTGAATGACGGGCTGGCCTTTCCCTTCGTCTTTCTGGCCATCGCCGCCACCGCCGACCGCATGGCCGAGACCGGCCAGCCCGGCGACGAGGGCAGTTTCGATCCGCCGGTGCTGTGGGAATGGCTCGCCTATGATGTCGGCTGGAAGATCGCCGCCGGGCTGCTGATGGGCTGGCTCATCGGCCGCTTCCTTGGCTGGGCGGTGTTCCGGCTGGCACCGCGCCGGGGTGTGCCCGATGCCTTCCTGGCGCTTGGCCTGACGCTGTTTGCCTATGGCCTGACCGAGATGGTGCATGGCTATGGCTTCATCGCGGTCTTCATCGCCGCCCTCAGCTTTCGCCGGTCCGAGCGCGACCACGCCGTCCATCGCGACCTGCATCACTTTGTCGAGCAGACCGAGATGATCTTCCTGATCGGCGTGGTCTTCGTCACCGGCATCGCCATCGGTCAGGGGATTCTGGCACCGCTCGGCTTCACCGGCCTGATCGTGGCGGCGCTGTTCCTGATCATCATCAGGCCCCTTGCAGGCTGGCTTTCGCTGGCGGGGCTTGGCCTGCCCCGGGGCGAGCGTTTTGCCATTGCCGCGCTTGGCATCCGCGGCGTCGGCTCGATGTATTACCTGGCCTACGCGCTGAACCATGCGCCCTACAGCATCGAATCGGGGCAGATGCTCTGGGCCATCGTCGCGCTGATCGTGGCCTCCAGCGTCATCCTGCACGGGATCGGCGCGCCGCGGCTGATGGCGCGGCTGGCCGAGCGGCAGCGATAGGCCGCGTTATTGCGGGCGCTTCTTCAGCAGGTCCCCCAGACCGGCAAAGGGCTTCTTGCGGTCATCCTCATCACCGGCATCGGCCTCGTCTTCAGCCTCGGGCAGTTCCGCCCCGTCCGCACGGGGATAGAGCGGCAGCGCCAGCGCCAGCGCCTCGATCATCACCGCGCCGGCGTCGATGAACTGGCCCAGGGGCTCCATCTCGTCATCCGGCATCTCGATCTCTTCCTCGGTCGGCGCGGTCATATGCGGCGAAAAGATGCGCCGCACCTCCTCGTCGATCGGACTTTCGACCGGGGCCATCGTCACCACGCAGGGCTGCACCACTCGCGCCGTCAGGCGGCAGGTCATGACCCAGGCGTCATTGCCGCGCGCCACCACCTCGCCCTTGAAGCGCAGGGCCGGCAGGTCCAGCAGGTCCAGTTCGGAAGCGATGGCGGCGCGGGCCGCGGCATCGGGCTCAAGGTCCAGCGGATTGGGCGCGCGCGGATTCAGATGCGCCACGCGCAGACGATGGGCAAAGGAGGGTGTCGCGGTCATTCTTCTGTCTTTCGCATCTGGGGGCACATCGCCGGCCCTGCGCCTTATTCTTGAGCGCAGGTGCCGAGTTTGCTAAGCCGGGTCGGCGGCGTCAACCGAACTGCCGGAAATGAGGGACCAAAATTCATGTCAGCCATTCGGCAGTTTCTGATTCTGGCGGTTCTCGCCATCGCCGCCTGTGCTCCGGTCTATCGCAATCACGGCTATATTCCGCCCGAGAACGATCTGGCCCAGGTCGTCGTCGGCCAGACCACCGTCGACGAGCTGCCCGGGTTGATCGGCCGCCCCAGTTCGCAAGGGCTGCTGACCGGCTCGGGCTGGTACTATGTCGGCTCGCGCTGGCGGCACTATGGCCCCTACGAGCCGGACGAGATCACCCGCCAGGTCGTCGCCGTGACCTTTGGCGAGACCGGCACCGTCGCCAATATCGAACGCTTCGGGCTGGAGCGCGGTCGGGTCGTGGTGCTGTCGCGCCGCGTGACCGATTCGGGCGTGGGCGAGATTTCCCTGATCCGTCAGCTGATGGGCAACCTCGGCAACTTCAGCGCCGGCCAGCTGATCGACGAGTGATCCGTTCGCGGTGAGGGGCGGCATCAGCCGCCCAAGATCCCCGTCTGCCACAACCGCACCTTCAGCCCGCCATGTGCCACGATCGGCCCGGGCGGCAGGAACGGCAGCCCGGTCGCCTTGGCCAGCCCCGCCTCGCTGGTGACGATGCCCACGCGCCAGCCGGCAAAGCGGCTGCGCAGCACCTCGCCCATATTGGCATGCAGCCCGAAAAGCGGCCCCTTGTTGCCGACCCGCGCGCCATAGGGCGGGTTGATGATGACGATCCCCGCCGGCCCGTCGGGGCGCTGCAGGTCGGCGATGGCACCCTGCGCAAAGCCGGTCCAGTCCGCCACCCCTGCCCGTTCAGCATTGGCAAGGCTCATCCTTACCGCGCCGGCATCGCGGTCGCTGCCGGTGAACCGCGCAGTGGGCACGCGCGGCGTCACGCCGGTGCGCAGGGCCTGCCACGCTGCCGCATCGAAATTCGCCAGAAGCTCGAAGGCAAAGCTGCGGCTGCGCCCCGGCGCCATGCCCGCCGCCATCTCGGCCGCCTCGATGACAAAGGTGCCCGAGCCGCACATCGGGTCCAGCACCGGCTGGCTGCCGTCAAAGCCCATCTCGCTGAGGAACATTGCCGCCATGGTCTCGCGCATGGGGGCCTTGGCCACGGCCTGCTTGTGGCCGCGCTTGTGCAGCGATTCCCCGGTCGTATCGAGGCTGATGGTGCAAAGATCATCCTCGATCCGCACCTTCACCGTGACCGAGGGATCGGTCGCCTCGGGTTTGGCAATCGTCGCACCCAGTTCCTCGACCAGCGCCCGCTCGATCCGCTGGCTGATGGCCCCGGCGTGATAGACGCGGCTGGCCTTGCTGCTGGCCTCGACCCGGACCGGCACATCGGGACGCAGCCAGTCGGCCCAAGGAAACTTGCGGGCGCGCTTATCGAGCTGCGCCAGATGCATCGCCCGGAAACTGCCGACCCGCGCCAGAACCCGGGTGGCACCCCGCAGCATCAGGTTCGCGCGCATCACGTCGGTCCAAGGACCGGAGACGGTGACGCCGCCGGGCTGGATCGCAGGCGTCCAGCCCAGCTCGCGCGCCTCGGCCGCCAGCGGCGCTTCAAGGCCGGGCGTGGCGACAAGGAAGATGTCGAATGTGTCTGTCATGGCCGAGGCCATAGAGGGGATTCGCGCGGACGGCTATCCCCCATGCGTGCCGGCGGGCCGGCTGCCGCTACTTCCCCAGCCGCCGGGTGATTCTGGCGGCCTGGCGAGCGCGCTTCACCGCGTCGCGCGTCACCTTGGCCTGCTGGCGGCTGGCCGGGGTGGATTTCCCGCCGCTGCCGCGCTTGGCCAGGTGGTCGATGCCCTTGTTGATGCCGCGATTGGTCAGCCGGTTGACCAACTGGCGCAGGAACTGGTTCAGAAAGCCGCTCATGGCGATGCCCTATTCATCCTCGAAAAGATCGTCTGCCGGCGATCCGTCCTCCATTTCCTCCTCTTCGTCGCGCAAGGCAAGAGGCACGTTGAAGCCCCCTTCGGGCGGGCGGCTGTCCAGCAGTCCGGCGGCGCGCAATTCGGCCAGCCCGGGCAGGTCGCGGGCCGATTCCAACCCGAAATGATCGAGGAATGTTTCGGTCACGACGAAGGTCGCCGGACGGCCAGGGGTCATGCGGCGGCGGCCCATGCGCACCCAGTCCATCTCGATCAGCTGGTCCAGCGTGCCGCGGCTGACGGCGACGCCCCGGATCTCCTCGATCTCGGCGCGGGTGACGGGCTGGTGATAGGCGATGATCGCCAGCGTCTCGGTCGCGGCGCGGGACAGGCGGCGGCTGTCCACCGTCTCGGTCTGCATCAGGAAGCTGAGGTCCGGCGCGGTGCGGAAGGCCCAGGCATCGCCGATCCGTTCCAGCACGACGCCCCGATCCTGATAGCGCGCAGCCAGCGCCCGCACCGCCTCGGCCGGGTCGCAGCCACGTGGCAGGCGTGCCGCCATCTCGCGCACGCTCATCGGGCCGGAACTGGCGAACAGCAGCGCCTCGACCATGCGTTCCTGCACCGCCAGCGGCGGCGGCGGGAAGTCGCGCGGGTCGATCTCGTCGCCCGGCTGGGGATCGTCCCCGCTATCGCTGAAATCGCTCACTGCACTCACTTAATTGGGCTTGCGCCTTATCGTTATCGGGGAAAACGTCCCGTCCTGTTTCAACTCGAGCTGCCCCTGCCGCGCAAGCTCCAATGTCGCGGCAAAGGTCGCGGCGGTGGCCGAGCGGCGGCGCGCCGGATCGGCCTCCCAGCCATCGGGCAGGAAATCGGCCAGCGCCGTCCAGTCGCCGGCATAGCCGATCATCTTGCGGACCCGGTCCAGCGCCTGCTCCATGGTGAAAACGCCCTTTCGGTCAAAGGCATAGGGGCGAAACTCATCCTTGGTTCTGAGCCGCGAATAGGCCCGCATCAGGTCGATCAGCCCGGCCTGCCATTCCGTGCGACGCTTGCGGGCGACGGTTTCCGGCGCCCCGCGCTGGAACCGGCTCTGCCCCAGCCGGTCGCGGCCCATCAGCCGGCTGGCGGCCTCGCGCATGGCCTGCAGGCGTTCCAGTTGGAAGGCCAGATGCGCCGCCATGTCCTCGGCGCTTGGCCCCTCGGCCTCGGGATCTGGCGGCAGCAGCAGCCGCGATTTCAGGAAGGCCAGCCAGGCGGCCATGACCAGATAATCGGCGGCCAGTTCGATGCGCAGCTTGCGCGCCTGTTCGACGAAGGCCAGGTATTGCTCGGCCAACTTCAGGACAGAGATCTTCATCAGATCGACCTTCTGCGTCCGCGACAGCGTCAGCAGCAGGTCGAGCGGCCCCTCGAACCCCTCGACATCGACGATCAGCGCCTCTTCGGCGCGACGCTCGGCCACGGCATCGAAATCATCCGCCCCCGAGCCATCGGGCACGGGCTTCAGATAGGGCACGTCTTTGCCGGATCGGGACATGGCAGCCACCGTGAGCAGAAAGGCAGGCGTTCAGCGTCGGGCGAAGCGGGTCTTGAGTCAAGCTGGGTGATGGACCCGCTTTGTCTCAGGCAACCGCCGTTCCCGGCACCAGCGCCCGATATTCGGCCATCAGCTCGGCCTCATCCGCCGGTTCAGGCGCGCGGCGCATCGCCAGCGCGGCCTCGCCCCGGCGGGTGGCATCAGCCGTCATCGCACCGGCTGCGGCCACGACCAGCTCCATCTCGGGCACGGTCTTGTTGCAATGCAGGACCAGGTCGACCCCGGCGGCGATGGCCGAGGCGGCACGTTCGGCCTCGGTCCCTTTCAGCGCCTTCATGGTGATGTCATCGGTCATCAGCAACCCGTCAAAGCCGATCCGCTCGCGGATCAGCCGGATCACCGCAGGCGAGGAGGTCGCCGGGCGGTCATCGCCGCTGGAGGGCACGCGGATATGCGCGGTCATGCCCATCGGCAAGTCATTCAGCATCCGGAAGGGGGCGAAATCGGTCTGGTCCAGCTCGGCCAGCGGCGCGTCCAGCAAAGGCGTCTCGTGATGGCTGTCGACCAGCGTGCGGCCATGACCCGGCATGTGCTTCATCACCGGCAGGACACCGGCGGCCAGCAAGCCGTCGGCCACCGCGCGGCCAAGCCGGGCAATGGTCGCCGGGTCCTCGCCAAGGCAGCGGTTGCGCAGAAACGGATGCGTCGTCGGCCCGGCAATATCCAGCGTCGGGGCACAATCGCTGTCGATGCCCACCGCGCGCAGCTCCGCGCCGATCAGCCGATAGCTCAGCCACATGGCGCGTTCGCCCGCCCCGGCCTGCTCCAGCGGCGGCAGCCATTCGGCCCAGTGCGGCGCGCGCAGGCGCTGCACCCGTCCGCCCTCCTGGTCGACGGTGATGACCGCATCGCGGCCCACGGCCTCGCGCAGATCGCCGGTCAGGCGGCGCAGCTGCTCGGGGCTGTCGACATTCCGGGCGAAAAGGATGAAGCCCCAGGGATCAGCCGAGCGAAAGAAATCCCGCTCGGCTGCCGAAAGCTCGGTCCCGGCGATGCCGCCGAGGATCGTGGCGCTGTTGCTCATTGGGCGGTTGCGGGGATGCAGTCGGTCCCGGCGGCCTTGAGCTTGGCGCAGAAATCCTGTGCCTCGGCGCGCGATTCGAACCCGGCGACCCGCAGACGCCAGAAGGTGCGGCCATTCACCTCGTGCTTCTGGATCACCTGCCCCTTGCCGGCGAAGAGATTGCCGTATTTGCCCGACATGCGGCCGAACTCGCCGGCCGCCAGCGCGTCGCTGTCGAAGGCACCGATCTGCACCAGCGGCGCACCCGAGGAGACCTGGGCCGAGCGGCTGGGGGCCGGGGCCTGCGCCTCGGCCTGCGATTCTGCCAGCGCGGCTTCGGGCCGGCGGGCGGGCGCATCGGCCTCGGCGGTGCGAGCCTGAACCGCGGCAGCGGCGGGCGCGGCGGCAGCAACCGTGCGGGTGCGCGGACGCGGGGCCGGACGGGTCGAGACGGCCAGCGACGACGGACCAGCCGCCTGCGCCTGGGTCAGCGCCTCGCGGATGGCATCTGCCTGGGCCGGGGCACCGGTTTCGTCGGTCACCACCTCGTTCACCGGGCCTTCGGCAGCCGGGGCGTCGGTCATATTGGCGGCGGCAATCTGTTCCTCGGCCTCGGCGGCGCCGGCCAGCGCCTGCTGGCGCTGCTGCTCGGCCAGAAGGGCGGCGGCCTCGGCCTCGGCGGCGGCGCGGGCTGCGGCGGCGGCAGCCTCGCTGTCCTGCAGCGCGATCACGGCCTCGCTGTCGAAGGCGACGGGCAGATCGGCCTCGGCGGGTTCGCGGGCGGTGGCACCAAGCTGGCCCATGGCAACGTCGCTGTCATCCAGCGGCGTGGCCGACGGGGCAATGCCAACCTGATCGACCAGATCGGCTTCAGCCCCACCCGAAACAGTGTTGACGGCAAAGCCGGTATGGCCGGTCAGTTCGCCACCCGGATCGTCCGGCGTGGTGCGCGCCTCGCCGGCGACGGCCTTGATGACCGGGATGCCCGAGACATCGCGCATCACCAGCTGCCAGCCCCAGACCATCAGCCCGACCATCAGCGCGACCGAAACCAGCGCGCCCAGGTAATGCGTCAGCCGGGCGATTCGGACCGACAGCCCGTCACCACCCGGATCGGCCGCATAGCGCGCCTCTTCGACGTCGAAGCCGTCATCGTCACGATAGGAGAATTCGCGCCGCTTGTCGCCACGCGAGAATACATGTCCGCCGTCGCGGAAATCCATCACTGCCATGCCTGCCTGCCCGCCGGTTGTCCCGGAATATAATTGTTAACTGCTCGTCTCGGCCCGGCGGCGACGGTCGTTGATCAACGCATTTCTTCCGCCGGATTGACGCCCAAGATAGCCAGACCGGATGAAATGACAACGCCAACCGCCCGCACCAATGCAATTTTTGCAGCGGTTGTGTCCTTATCGCCATCCTGGACAAAGCGCAGCGACAGGTCGTCATTGCCCCGGTTCCACAGCGAATGCAGGCTGGAGGCGATGTCATAGAGGAAGAAGGCAACCCGGTGCGGCTCATGCGCGCGGGCGGCATGTTCGACCAGACGTGGCCATTCTGCCACCTTCCGCGCCAGATCCAGCTCGGCCTCGTGGGCAAGCCGCGACAGATCGGCCCCGGCCAGCGCCGCATCGGAGGTGTCGACGCCCATCTCGGCCGCGCGCTTCATCACCGAGTTCGCCCGGGCATTGGCATATTGCACATACCAGACCGGGTTGTCCTTCGACTGCTCCAGCACCTTGGCGAAGTCGAAATCCAGCGTCGCGTCGTTCTTGCGGGTCAGCATGATGAAGCGGGTCACATCGGCCCCGGCCTCGTCCACCACGTCGCGCAGGGTGACGAAGGTGCCGGCGCGCTTCGACATCTTGAACGGCTCGCCGTTCTTGTAGAGCTTCACCAGCTGGATCAGCTTGATGTCCAGCGGCACCCGGCCATCCGACAGCGCCTGCACGGCGGCATTCATCCGCTTGACGTAACCGCCGTGATCGGCACCGAAAACGTTGATAAGCTGGTCGAAACCACGCTCGATCTTGTCCCAGTGATAGGCGATGTCGGGGGCGAAATAGGTCCAGCTGCCATCCGATTTCTGGATCGGGCGGTCCTGATCGTCACCGAAGGCGGTCGAGCGGAACAGCACCTGCTCGCGCGCTTCCCAATCCTCGGGCAGCTTGCCCTTGGGCGGCTCCAGCGTGCCGGTATAGATCAGCCCCGCCGCCTCGAGACGGGCAATCGCGCTTTCGATCTTGCCGGTGCCGTAAAGTGCCTTCTCGCTGGAATAGACGTTCATCGTCACGCCCAGCAGCGCCAGATCCTCGCGGATCATCTGCAGCATCGCCTCGGTCGCAAACTCGCGGATCTCCAAGAGCCAGTCGGCTTCCGGCTTGTCGATCAGGCTGGTGCCGTATTTCGCCTTCAGCGCCTCGCCGACCGGGATCAGGTAGTCGCCCGGGTAAAGCCCCTCGGCGATCTGCGGTTCCAGCCCGTTGGCCTCGCGGTAGCGTTCATAGGCCGAGCGCGCCAGCACATCGACCTGCGCGCCGCCGTCGTTGATGTAATATTCGCGGGTCACGTCATAGCCGGCGAAATCCAGAAGGCTCGACAGCGCATCGCCAAAGACCGCACCGCGGACATGACCCACATGCATCGGCCCGGTCGGGTTGGCGCTGACGAACTCGACGTTCACCTTCTCACCCTTGCCAGCCTGCGAACGCCCGAAATCCGCGCCCGCCTTCAGCGCGGCGGCGATCACCTGCTGCCAGACCGAGGGCGCCAGCCGCAGGTTCAGGAAGCCCGGCCCGGCCACCTCGGCCTTCTCGATGCGTTGATCCGTCAGCCGTGCTGCCAGCTTGTCGGCGATCTCGCGTGGCTTCAGCCCGGCGGGCTTGGCCAGCACCATCGCGGCATTGGTGGCCATGTCGCCATGGGCCGCATCGCGCGGCGGCTCGACCGTGACATTGCTGAAATCGAGGCCCGCAGGCAGCTCGCCCGCCGCCACCATGGCGTCCAGCGCCGCGATCACTTGGCCACGGATATCGGTAAAGAGGTTCATCATGCGCATCCTGAATTCTGCCTGCGGGGTTAACGCTGCCACCCCCCAAAGGTCAACAGCGCCCTTCACCGGCTCCTGCCCCGCCGCCTTCATCTTGGCGCAAATATCCCCGCCGGAGGCATCCGAGCCCGCCGCCGGCGCGGCAGTTCAGGCCTTGCCCTTGGTCTCGACCAGGTCCGGGTCGTCGCTGCCCTCGGCCGCGCCATTGCCGGTGCCGGTCTCCTCGGCCTGCGCCTTGCGGGTGGCCTCGGCCTCTTCGCGGGCGATCTGGCGGGCCTTGTCCTTCATCTCGGTCTGGGCCTCGTTCTCCTGCCGGATCTTCTCGGCGATCTCGGGCGGCATCAGCGAGACGAGCCGCGTGCCGGGTTTGCCGTCGATCTTCTCGGCATTCTCGACGAACCAAAGATCGCCGCCCTGAACCACCACCAGCGGCACCGCGCCGTCGCGCGCGGCGCGCCAGTCGTCCAGCGTGTATTCCTCGGTCAGACGGGTGGTGCGGAAAATCCAGCCCTCGGCCAGAAGGTCCAGGTATTGCGCCAGCGTGCGGCCGCCTGCGATCTGCTGCCCGCCCAACTGGCTGGGCAGCGCATGGCGGGCGCGATCCTCCTTGTGGCGGGCGACCTGCCAGATGCTGTCGCGGCCAAACTCCGGGCCAAGATCGGTGGCGACCAGCGTGTTATAGGCATCGTTGTCCGAGGCCGCGAGGATGGCAGAATAGGCGATGAACTCGACATTGTTGTCCGCCGCCTCGCCCAAAATGTCGCCATAGAAGCTGGGCAGGCCCGCCGCCCGCGCCGTGCGCAGGTGGTCGCGGTTGGTGTCGGTGATCAGCACCTGCACATCGGCATTCTGCAGCGCCTTGGCGAGTCCCGTCGCAAACAGCGAGCCACCGACGATCAACAGCCCCGGCTTCTCGCCCGAGGTCAGGCCGAGATAGCGGGCGATCGGCGCAAGGGTAAAGCCGTGCAGCACCACGGTCGCCAGCACCAGCACGAAGGCCAAGGGCGCGATCTGGCCGCCATCCGGCACACCCACCGCCACCAGCCGCTCGGCAAAGACGCCCGAGACCGCGACCAGCACCACGCCGCGCGGCCCGGTCAGCGCGATCAGCAGCCGCTCCTGCCAGCTGAGATTGGTGCCGATCAGCGAGATCAGCACCGTCAGCGGCCGCGCCACGCAGACCACGAGGATCAGGAACAGCCCGGCCCGCCACCAGTTCAGCTGCGCCAGCACCTCGAAGCGGACGCTGGCCGCCAAGAGGATGAACACCCCAGAGACCAGAAGGATCGTGGCGTGCTCCTTGAAGCGGTGCAGCTCGTGATAGCTGGGCAGATCGGCGTTGGCGATCATCAGGCCCATCACCGTCACCGCCAAAAGCCCGCTTTCATGCAGGATCGAATCCGAGATGGCAAAGACCGCCAGCACGCTGACGAACAGGAGCGGCACCTTCATGTATTCGGGCACCCAGCCCCGGCGGAAGGCGGTGACGATCACCCAGCCACCCGCCAGACCCACGGCCATGGCAAAGGCGATGCCGAGGCCGAAATGCCCGAAGGCGGAACTGGCCGGCAGGTCGCTGTGAAAGACGGTCACGATCCCCAGCGCCAGCACCGCCGCCAGCGCGCCGATCGGGTCGTTGACGATGGCCTCCCATTGCAGGATTTGCGCCGGGCGCGAACGCAGCTTGGCGGTGCGCAGGAGGGGCGCGATCACCGTCGGGCCGGTGACAATCATGATGCCGCCAAAGACCACCGCGCTTTCCCAGCTGAGCCCGGCGCCATAGGCCAGGGCCAGCGTCGAGGTCAGCCAGCCGAGCGGCGCGCCGATATAGACCAGCCGCCGCACCCCCGGCCGCGCGTCGGCCAGTTGCTTGAAGCTCAAGGTCAGCCCGCCCTCGAACAGGATCACGGCGACGGCCAGCGAGATCATCGGCGCCACCAGATCGCCGATATCGCGCGAGGGCACGAAGATCCCGGTGACGGGGCCAAGGACCAGACCTGCGGCCAGCATCAGCACGATTGCCGGCAAGCGGAAGCGCCAGGCCAGCCATTGCGCGGCCACCCCGGCCACGCCGACGATGGCGAATGCCTCGATCGGGCTCAGCCCGCCTGCCGCTTCTGTCGCCATCTGATCCCGCCTGTCCTGTTCGCTTGATTGCACCCGGTGAACGTTACCCCCTGCCGTGAGTTCCGCCGGATGTCACGGTTTTTCACCCTGAAATCCGGGGAATATTGACGCAAGCCCCGGTTTCGTCTAGGGCAAGCCAGCCCGCATCCGGCGGGCCAAAGGCGGGGCGTGATGAGATGCGTCCCAGTTTTGCCGAATATGTCCCGATCCGGGGCCTCGGCGTGGAACGCACGTGCCAGATGGCGCATCACAGCAAGAAAGCTCCGAATGACCAAATTCTCTGACCTGAAGCTGGACCCCAAGGTCCTCAAAGCCATTGCCGAAGCCGGCTACGAGACCCCGACGCCGATCCAGGCCGGCGCCATCCCGCACGCGCTGGAAGGCCGCGACGTGTTGGGAATCGCCCAGACCGGCACCGGCAAGACGGCCAGCTTCACCCTGCCGATGATCACCCTGCTGGGTCGTGGCCGGGCGCGGGCGCGGATGCCGCGCTCGCTGGTCCTCTGCCCGACGCGGGAACTGGCGGCGCAGGTGGCGGAAAACTTCGACACCTATGCCAAGCACACCAAGCTGACCAAGGCGCTGCTTATTGGCGGCGTCAGCTTTGCCGAGCAGGACAAGCTGATCGACCGCGGCGTCGACGTGCTGATCGCCACGCCGGGCCGGCTTCTGGACCATTTCGAGCGCGGCAAGCTCTTGCTGACCGGCGTGCAGATCATGGTGGTCGACGAGGCCGACCGGATGCTCGACATGGGCTTCATCCCCGATATCGAGCGCATCTTCCAGCTGACCCCCTTCACCCGGCAGACGCTGTTCTTCTCGGCCACCATGGCGCCCGAGATCGAGCGCATCACCAACACCTTCCTGCACAGCCCCGAGCGGATCGAGGTCGCGCGTCAGGCAACCACGGGCGAGAACATCACCCAGCGGCTGGTCGAGATCACCCCCACCCGCCGCGACCAGACCGCCAAGCAGAAGCGCGAACTGCTGCGCGCGCTGATCGATGCCGAGGGCGAGGCGCTGAAGAACGCCATCATCTTCTGCAACCGCAAGACCGATGTGGATATCGTCGCCAAGTCGCTGAAGAAGCACGGCTATGACGCCGCGCCGATCCATGGTGACCTGGACCAGAGCCAGCGGATGCGCACTTTGGACGAATTCCGCGATGGCAAGCTGCGCTTCCTCATCGCCTCGGACGTGGCGGCGCGCGGATTGGACATTCCGGCGGTCAGCCATGTGTTCAACTTCGACCTGCCCAGCCATTCCGAGGATTACGTCCACCGCATCGGCCGCACCGGCCGCGCCGGGCGCAAGGGCACCGCGATCAGCCTCGCCACCCCTGCGGACGAGAAATACCTCTCGGGCATCGAGAACCTGGTGAAGCACGCGCTGCCGCGTGGCGAGGTGCCCGAGGGCTTCTCGCTGTCCGAGGCCGCGCATTCCGCCCCGCGCGGTGACCGGCGCGACGATCGCCGTGGCGATCGCGGCGAACGGGGTGGCCGTGGTCGCAACCGCGATCGCGGTGACCGCGAGCGCCGTGAGGATCGCCCGCGCGACGAGAATCGCAGCGAGGCCCGCAGCGAGCCGCGCCCGCAGCCGGAAGCCCGTGAACCGGAGCGCAATGCCCCGCGCAGCGAGCCGCGCCAAGAGCGTGGCCATCAGGACCGCGGCCAGCAGGATCGGGGTCAGCAGGAACGGGGCTTTGACGGCAACCGCGACGGCAATCGCCGGGACCGCGATGGTGGCCGTGATGGTGGCCGCGACCGCAACCGCGAGGGGGGTCGGGACAACCACCGTGACCGCCGCCGCGATCACGACCGTGGCCCCGAGGTCATGGGCATGGGCAGCCATGTGCCGGAATTCATGACGCAAAGCTTCCGCCCGGTAGAGTTCCCGCCGGAAACCGCCGTTGAGGTGGTGGCCGAGGTGATCGCCGCGCCGGTCGCCGAAACCGTGGCCGCAGAAGCCCCGGCAGCAGCAGAAAAACCGGCGGCGAAGCCCAAGCGCAACCGGCGCAAGAAGGCGGAACCGGCAGCAGAGGCTGCATCGGACGCCACGCCCGAAACGGCAGCGGTGGAAGCGGTCGCGGCGGCGGAAGCGGACCCGGTCGCCGAGACCCCGGCCGAGGTCGTTGCGGAGAAACCCAAGCGCGCGCCGCGCAGCCGCAAGAAGCCGGTGACGGCGGAAGCGGCCGAGGCCGCGCCTGCGGAAGCCGCCGCCGAGGCCCCGGAAAAGCCCAAGCGGACCCGTCGCAAGAAGGCCGAGGTTGCGGCAGAGGCCCCCGCCGAGGCTGCGGCCGAAGCGGCACCGGAAAAGCCCAAGCGCACGCGCCGCAAGAAGGTCGACGAGACCCCGGCCGAAACAGCCTGAGCGCCACCCATGCCTGATGCCAGCCAGCCGCCGCATGTCCGGCCGCCCCTGCGGGCGCGCCTGACCGGCTTGGCGATCCCCTTTGCCCTCGGGCTGGTCGCGGCCCTTGGCCTCGATCCCTTCGGCCTCTGGGGCGCGACGGTGCTGGCGCTGGCGGTTCTGCTCTGGCGTCTTGCCCGCATTGCCGATGCCCGCTCCGCTTTCGGACAGGCACTGGCGGCGGGCATGGGCTGGTTCGGCCTCAGCCTCAGCTGGATCGTCGAGCCGTTTCTGGTCGAGCCAGAGGTCTACGGCTGGATGGCGCCCTTCGCGCTGATCCTGATGGCGCTTGGCGGCGGGCTGTTCTGGGCCGTCCCGGTCTGGATCGCGCATCGCATCGGCGGTGGCTGGCGGTTGCGCGTCCTCGGCATCGCCGCCGCGCTGGTCCTGTCCGACTGGCTGCGCGGCTGGATCTTCACCGGCCTGCCCTGGGCGCTGACGGGCCATGTCTGGATCGACACGCCGGTTGCGCAACTGGCCGCAGGACTTGGCGCCAGCGGTCTGTCAGCCCTGACGCTGATCGCCGCCGCCCTGCCCGCGCTTCTGTGGCGCCCCGCCGACAATCGCGCCGCCGGCTTTGCCCCCGGTGCGATTCTGACCGTGCTGCTGATCGGCGCGGTCTGGGCCGGCGGTCTGGCCCGACTCGCGCGCCCGCTGCCCGAGGATCGCCCCTTCAACCTGCGGCTCGTGCAGCCCAATGCCGAGCAGGCGCTGAAATGGAATCCCGATTGGGCGCGGGTCTTCTATCAGCGGCTCATTGACCTCTCCGCCACGCCCGGCCCGCGCGATCTGGTTATCTGGCCCGAAACGGCGGTGAATTTCCTGCTGGAGGACGCCACCCCCGTCCTGCCCGACCTCGCGCGCGCCGCCGATGCGCCGCTGATCCTCGGCATCCAGCGGCGCGAGGGCAGCCGCTATTACAACAGCCTCGTGGCGCTGGACCGCGCGGGCACAGTGACCGGGCTTTACGACAAGTTCCACCTTGTCCCCTTCGGCGAATATATCCCCTGGGGTGATGCGCTGGCGCAGGTCGGCATCTCGGCCTTTGCGGCGCAGCAGGGCAACGGCTATTCCCCCGGCCCGGGTCCGATGGTCATGGGGCCGATGGTCATGGGCGCGGGCGATCTGCCGCCCTTCCAGCCGCTGATCTGCTATGAGGCGATCTTCCCGCAGCATCTGCGCGGGCTGCCCGAGCGTCCGGGCTGGCTCTTGCAGATCACCAATGACAGCTGGTTCGGCCAGTTCTCCGGCCCCTACCAGCATCTGGCGCAGGCGCGGCTGCGCGCGGTGCAATCTGGCCTGCCACTGATCCGGGTGGCCAATACCGGCGTCTCGGCGGTGATCGACGCGCGGGGCGGGTTGCGCGAGACGCTGGGGCTTGGCGAGATGGGGGTGATCGACGCGCCCCTGCCCGGCGATCTGCCGGAGACGCTCTGGATGCGCTGGGGCGACGGGCCGGTGGTGGCGCTGATGCTGGCCCTGCTGGCGGTCAGCGGCTGGCGGCGCCGCCGCTGAGCCTCAGCAGCTGTCGCCGATCACAAGGCTCCACCAGCGCCGGCCATCCGGGCCAAGCGTTACGCCCGCACCCACATCATCGCTGAGATCGCCCAGCAATTGCTCGCGATGCGGCGGCGAGCCCATCCAGCGCGAGATCACCTCGCTCGCCGAGCCACCGACCGCGACCAGCTGGATCACCCCGCAGGTCGGATAGTTCACCGACCGCGCCCGGTCGACGATGCTCGACCCGTTCGAGCCGGCCACCGTCGGCTTGCCGATCCGGGTCACGTCGCAGGCATGGCTTTGCGCCACCTTGTCCAGCCGGCTTTCGGGCTTCAGGATCACCTTGCCCTCGGCCGCGCGGACGGCATTCACCGCCTCGACCATCGCGGCGGAATCGATGCCGTCATTGGAACAGCTGGGGGCCAGCGCCTCCTGCGCCGGATCGACCGCCACGCCGGTTTCAAGCGGCACGAGGTCGGCTCCCTCGAGCGAAAGGCTGGGCGCGTCCGCCCCGCCGCCGGGCTGGCAGGCCGCCAGCAGCGCGGCACAGGCCGTCAGGGCGGTCAGTCGGATCAGGGTCATTGGCGCGCTCCTTGCACAGTCGGCTGTTTCGATTGATGATTTCGAACGCGAGACCGGCAGGTTCAGTTCCCCCTGCCGCCCACGCGCGCCCGTCTGGCCCCTTGCGCCATCCTGCAGCCAGCCTTAAAGCGCATCCATGACCCAGCATCAGCGCCTTCTCATCATCGATTTCGGCTCTCAGGTGACGCAGCTGATCGCGCGCCGCCTGCGCGAGCTGAACGTCTATTGCGAAATCCACCCCTATCAGAACGTCACCGATGCGTTCCTGAAGGACTTCGCCCCGAAAGCCATCATCTTCTCGGGCGGTCCCGACAGCGTGACCCGCCCCGGATCGCCCCGCCCGCCGGCCTCGGCCTTCGACATGGGCGTGCCGATCCTCGGCATCTGCTATGGCCAGCAGGTGATGATGCAGGAACTGGGCGGGCTGGTCGAAAGCGGCCATGGCACCGCCGAGTTTGGCCGCGCCTTCGTGACGCCCGCCGATGAGCGCCTGCCGCTGCTGGACGGCTGGTTCGCCGATGCCGATGGCCGCGAGCAGGTCTGGATGAGCCATGGCGACCATGTCTCGAAGATCGCCCCCGGCTTCCGGGTCTACGGCACCTCGCCCGGCGCACCCTTCGCAATTACCGCCGACCCGGCGCGCGATTTCTATGCCGTGCAGTTCCACCCGGAAGTGCACCACACCCCGCGCGGCGCGAAGCTTTACGAGAATTTCGTGAAGCTGGCGGGTTTCACCGGCGACTGGACCATGGCCAGCTATCGGGAAGAGGCGATCCGCAAGATCCGCGAGCAGGTCGGCGACAAGAAGGTCATCTGCGGCCTCTCGGGCGGCGTCGATTCTTCTGTGGCGGCGGTGCTGATCCACGAGGCGATCGGCGACAACCTCACCTGCGTCTTCGTCGATCACGGGCTTCTGCGGCTGAACGAGGCCGAGGAAGTCGTCACCATGTTCCGGGACAATTACAACATCCCGCTGATCCATGCCGACGAATCCGACCTGTTCATCGGCGCGCTGGAAGGCGTCAGCGACCCCGAGGTCAAGCGCAAGACCATCGGCAAGCTGTTCATCGACGTGTTCCAGAAATACGCCAACGAGATCGAGGGCGCCGAGTTTCTGGCCCAGGGCACGCTCTATCCCGACGTGATCGAAAGCGTCAGCTTCTCGGGCGGCCCCTCGGTCACGATCAAGAGCCACCACAATGTCGGCGGCCTGCCGGAAAAGATGGGGCTGAAGCTGGTCGAACCGCTGCGCGAACTGTTCAAGGACGAGGTTCGCGCGCTTGGTCGCGAGCTTGGCCTGCCCGACAAATTCATCGGCCGCCACCCCTTCCCCGGCCCCGGCCTTGCAATCCGCTGCCCCGGAGAGATAACCCGGGAAAAGCTCGAGATCCTGCGCAAGGCCGATGCGGTCTTCATCGACCAGATCCGCAAGCATGGCCTCTATGACGAGATCTGGCAGGCCTTCGTTGCGATCCTGCCGGTGCGCACCGTCGGCGTCATGGGCGACGGCCGCACCTATGATTTCGCCTGCGCGCTCCGCGCCGTCACCTCGGTCGATGGGATGACGGCAGATTACTATCCCTTCACCCACGAGTTTCTGGGCGAAACCGCGACGCGGATCATCAACGAGGTCAAGGGCATCAACCGCTGCACCTATGACATCACCTCGAAACCGCCTGGCACGATCGAGTGGGAGTGAACGGAAATTGACGACGGGCGGGGCCAAGGCTCCGCCCGTTTTCGTCAACCCGGACAGCGTCCTCTCCACAACGACAGAGGCCAGGCATTGCGCCTGGCCTCCTCCGCGTCGGGTGTCTCGGACTGATGGGAGGTCAGCCGATCCAGCCCGTGGCTTGCGCATAGATCAGGAACAGCGCCGAGATCGCGATCCAGATGCCGAAGAGCGGCAGGAAGAACCGGACCCAGCGGTCCCAGGACACACCGGCCAGCGCCAGCGTCGCCATGAAATAGCCCGAGGTCGGGTAGAGGATGTTCGAAAGCCCGTCGCCCAGCTGGTAGGCCAGCACCGCGCTTTGCCGGGTCACGCCGATCAGGTCCGACAGCGGCGCCATGATCGGCATGGTGACCAGCGCCTGACCGCTGCCCGAGGGGATGACGAAGTTGAAGCCAAGCTGGGCGGCGAACATGCCGAGCGCCGAGAAGGTCGCGGGCAGACCACCGACCAGATCGCCCAGACCATGAACCAGCGTGTCCATGACCTGCCCCTGCTCCAGCATCACGGCGACGGCGCGGGCAAGGCCGACGATCATCGCGCCGACCATCACGTCGCGAAACCCCTGGTTGAAGGCCTCGCAGATCTTGCCGCTGCTGAGGCCCGCGATCAGGCCGACGCTGATTCCCATGATGACGAACAGCCCCGCCATCTCGGTCATGAACCAGCCACGGGTCAGCACGCCCCAGACCATCACCGCGAAGAAGCCCATCACCGCGACCCCGCCCCAGGCCTGCCGGGTGGTAAAGCGCATCGGCGGGGTATCCAGATCATGGACATAGACCCGGCGCTTTTCCTGCTCCAGCGCATTGCCGGCCATCAGGCTCTGCCCGGGATTGGCCCGCACCTTCAGCGCATAGCGCACCAGGTACAGCACCGCCGCCCCGACCAGTGCGATGAACAGAAGCACCCTCAGCCCGAAGCCGGAATACAGCGGCAGCTCGGCAATGGTCTGACCCAGCCCGGTATTGATCGGATTGAGGACACCCGAGGCGAAGCCCGCCGTCGTCGCCAGCAGCGCCGTGCCCGCGGCCACCACCGAGTCGAAGCGCAGCGCGATCATCAGCGGCAGGATCACCGGCACATAGACCAGCGCCAGTTCCTGCGTGCCGATCAGCGTGGCGATGGTGGCGAAGGTCACCATCAGCACCGGGATCAGCAGCACGCTGCGCCCGGCAAAGCGGCGGGTCAGCTTGTCCACCGCCACGTCGATGATGCCGGTAAAGCGGATCACCATGAACATGCCGCCGATGATCAGGGTGAAGAACACCACCTGCGCCGCATCGATCAGCCCCAGCGGCACCGCCTTCATGAACTGCTCAAACCCCACCGGCGTCGGATCGATATAGCGGAAGGTCTCGGGGTCCACCGCGATCCGGCCGTTCGGCAGGGTCACGCGGTCATATTGCCCCGCCGGAATGATATGGGTCAGCAGGGCCGCGATGGCCGTGAACACGAAAAGGATCACGTAGATATCGGGCATCCGGAAGCGCCCGGGGGTCTCGTCTTCGCTGCGGTCGGTTACGCGGTCTGACATCGTCTTCTCCCGGCTGGTCGCGCCCTCTGCGCGGATGGGTTGAAACAGTTTCCCTGAAATGCGTCTTGATATTTCTTCTAACATGTTACCTGATAGGTGAAGAACCCGACTATATCGGAATCCGGGATACAGTCGTTTGGAATTCTTGAGAATGGGCCGGGCCGGTCAAGGAGATACCACCATGAAGCCGACAGAGGACCTGCAATCCGATCAGGCCTTCAAGATGCTGCTGGCGCAGCTGCGCAGCGGCCGCCTGCGCGGCAGCGCGCTGCTGGCCACGCCGGAGCTGGTCGAGCTGATCGGCTTCCCGCTCTCGGCCACCCGCGAGGCGATCAAGCGCGCCGAGGAACAGTCGCTGCTGCGCATCTTGCCGAAGCGCGGGGTGGTGATCATGGATACCGGCCCCGAGACCACCCGCGCCTGCATGGATATGCGCGCCACGCTGGACAAGGAAGGCGCAAGACGGCTGCTGGCCGCCGGCACCCCCGACCTGTCGGCTCTGCGCCGGGCGCATGAAGCCCTGCTGGCCGAGGTCGAGGGCGATCCCGCCGCCGACCTGTCGCAGCGCGCCATCACCACCGACCTGTCCCTGCACGACTTCCTCGCCTCGGGCCTCGACAACCCCTTCCTGCAGCAGGCCTATGCCGCCAACCGCAACCGCATCGCCATCATCCAAAACGCCCGCAACTTCCTGCCCGACCGCGTCCGCCCGGCGATGCAGGAGCATCTGGAGATCATCACCGCGCTGGAAAGCGGCGACAGTATGGCCGTGACCGACTGCATCGATCACCACCTGAAACTGACGCTGAGGTGGTGGGGGATCGAGGGGTGAGGGGGATACCCCGGTTGCGCAACCGCACCACCACCCCTACCCTCCCCCCGAAGCGAGGAGCAAACCCATGATCCGCATCGGCATCGGCGGCTGGAATTATCCAGACTGGCGCGGCGGCGCCTTCTATCCCGAGGCCCTGCCGCAGAAGCGCGAGCTGGAATATGCCAGCCGTGCGCTCACGAGCATCGAGATCAACGCCACCTATTACGGCAGCCAGAAACCCGAGAGTTTCCAGAAATGGCATGACGACACGCCCGAGGATTTCGTCTTCGCGATGAAGGCCAGCCGCTATGCCACCAACCGCCGCGTTCTGGCAGAGGCCGGCGACAGTGTGCAGCGTTTCCTGACCTCAGGAATCACCCGGCTCGGCCCCAAGCTTGGTCCGATCAACTGGCAGCTGGCCGAGACAAAACAATTCGATCCCGCTGATTTCGCCGCCTTCCTGTCGCTTCTGCCCGAGGAACAGGACGGATTGCCCCTGCGCCACGCGATCGAGGCGCGGCATGTCAGCTTTGCCGACCCCGCCGCCGCCGATCTCTGCCGCAACCGCAACATCGCGCTGATCCGCGCCGGCGACAGCAAGTTTCCCGATATCGACGCGAGAACCGCCGATTTCGCCTATCTTCGACTGATGGGGACGCAGGATATCGACGGAGGCTATGACGCGGCGGGGCTGGGGACATGGGCAGCGGAGGCCCGCCGAATGGCCGATGGCCGCGAACTCTATCTCTATGTTATCTCTGGCGCGAAGCACCGAAACCCGGCCTGCGCACAGGCCCTGATCCAGAGGCTGGCATGAGCAGTTGCACCTGCGGACATCACCACCACCACCCCGCCGCAGCCTGCAACGATACGGGCACGCCCATCGCCCTTGACCGCCCGATGATCGCGCTGACCGGGCGCCTCGTCTGCGACGAGACCGCGCAGATGTTGACCGCGCTGACGCTGCTGCCCGATCACAGCCGCCTCAGCAGGGCCGAGCCGGGCAACCTGCGCTTTGACCTTGCGCAGAGCGAGGACCCGATGGTCTGGACGCTCGACGAGCTTTTCGCCGATGCCGAGGCCTTCGCCGCCCATCAGGCACGCACCGCCGCCAGCGACTGGGGCCGGTCCTCGACCGAGATCAGGCGCGACTTCACCCGCAGCGAGGTGGTCCCGCATCTCCGCTCGGAAACGCCCGCCGACCGGCCGACCATTCACGCGCTGAACCTTGCAGCCTTCGGTGGCGCGGACGAGGCGGTGCTGGTCGACGCCCTGCGCCGCGATGGCGATCTGAACCTGTCGCTGGTCGCTGCTCAGGGCGGGACGATCCTTGGCCATCTGGCGCTATCGCCGATCTCGGCGCCCTTCCCGGCGCTGGCGCTGGCGCCGGTGGCGGTGCATCCGGTGTTGCACGGGCGCGGCATCGGCAGCGCGCTGATCCGTGCCGCCATCGCCGCCCGGCCAGGCTACAGCCTTATCCTCCTGGGTGATCCGGCCTATTACAGCCGCTTCGGCTTCCAGCCCGTGGACCTGAAATCGCCCTATGCCGGCCCCTACCTGCAGGCGCTCGGCGCGGGCCTGCAGCCCGGCGCGACCATCACCCACGCCCCGGCCTTCTCTGCCCTGGGCTGAGGCTTTCAGCTTGGCAAAAATATCCCCGCCGGAGGCATCCGGCGGTGGCGCTCACTCGGCGGCGACATTGGGCGCGCGCAGCCGCACGCGTTTGATCCGCCGAGGATCGGCATCGACCACCTCGAATTCCGCGCCGGAATCATGCCCGATGACCTCGCCGCGCAGCGGAATGCGGCCGGTCATCATGAAGATCAGCCCGCCAAGCGTGTCGATCTCTTCGTCCTGATCCTCGCTGCCAAGGCGCAGCCCGGTTTCGGCCTCGACATCGGACAGCGGCGCGCGGGCCTGGATCAGCCATTGGCCGGGCTTCTCGCTGACCCAGAGACCGCCCTCGGTCTCGTCATGCTCGTCCTCGATCTCGCCGATCACCTGCTCGATCAGGTCCTCGATCGTCACCAGCCCGTCGACCCCGCCATATTCGTCGATGACCAGCGCCATGTGCATCCGCTTCTGCTGCATTTGCTGCAACAGGACACCGATGGGCATCGAGGGCGGCACATAGAGCAAGGGCCGCAGCATCGGCCGCAGGGTGAAACGCCCGCCCTTGCCGAAACCGTGCTTCAGCGCCAGGTCCTTCAGGTGGATCAGGCCAAGCGGGCTGTCCAGCGTGCCGCGAAAGACCGGGATGCGGGAAAAGCCATGTTCGCGGAACATTTCGACCAGATCGTCGAGCGAAATGTTCGAGGGTGCCGCCACGATCTCGACCTTCGGGATGGCCACGTCATCGACCCGCATCCGCCGCAGGTTGACCATGCCGGGGGCAGGATGGGCGGTCGGGCTGCTGTCCTCTGCTGCGGCCTCGTCCTCGCCCCGCTCGTCCTCGCTGCCAAAGATCTCGCCGAAGAAGCGTCCCAGGAAGCCGCGCTGGCTGGGCAGGTCGCGCCCATCACCTCCGACGCCATCGGCCGTGCCGGCCGGTTCGCCGCGAAGCGGGGGGGTGCTAGATCGGGGTTCGGAACTCATATGCGTGACTCTGAATACGGATCGGAAATGCCAAGGGTGAACAGGATCGAACGCTCGACCGCCTCCATGGTTTCGGCGTCGGCGTCGTTTTCATGGTCATAGCCCACCAGATGCAACCCGGCATGGATCAACAGGTGGATGACATGATGGTCAAAGGGCTTGCCCTGCGCCAGCGCCTCGGCGGCGCAGGTGTCGAAGGAAATGGCGATATCGCCCCATTCCTCGTCCTCGGGCAGGTTGGGCCGGTCACCGGGCTCATGCGGCTGATGCTCGACCGAGGGCCAGGAGAGGACGTTGGTGGCGCGCGGCTTGCCACGGAAATCGGCGTTCAGCGCGGCGATGCGGGCATCGTCGCAGCCCATGACCACGATCTCGCCCGAGGCACCCAGCCACAGTTGCAGGGCATCGAGCGCACGTTCGGCCAGAGGCTCCAGTCCGGCCTCTTCCCACCGCTCATCCTCGATCACCACGTCGGGCGGCATCGGAGACGGAGGTTCGTCTTCCGCCTCGCCGGGTTCATGCGCGGGGGTCATGGACATCGGCTCAGCCATCGGCCTCGAGCCGTCGCGGGCGGCGCGGGATATAGCCGCCGCGCATGTCATCGACCTCGCCGCGCGCCATTGCCGCCTCGGCCTCGGCGTCATAGGCCATGATGATCTTGGCGACCAGCGGGTGGCGGACCACGTCCTTGGCGGTGAAGTAGCTGAAGCTGATCCCCTTGATATCCTTCAGGATATGCTCGGCATCGACCAGCCCCGACTGGGTGCCGCGCGGCAGGTCGATCTGGGTGCGGTCGCCGGTGATGACCATGCGCGAGCCCTCACCCAGACGGGTCAGGAACATCTTCATCTGCATGGTCGAGGCGTTCTGCGCCTCGTCCAGCACCACGAAGGCATTGGCCAGCGTGCGCCCGCGCATGAAGGCGAGCGGCGCGATCTCGATGCGCTTTTCCTCCATCAGCTTCTGCATCTGCTTGCCGGGCAGAAAGTCGTTCAGCGCGTCATAGAGCGGCTGCATGTAGGGATCGACCTTCTCCTTCATGTCGCCGGGCAGGAACCCCAGACGCTCGCCCGCCTCGACGGCGGGGCGCGACAGGATGATCTTGTCGACCTGCCCGCTGATCAGCATGGTCACACCCACGGCCACGGCCAGGTAGGTCTTGCCGGTGCCGGCCGGGCCGATGCCGAAGGCCAGTTCATTCTCGAACAGGGCGCGGACATAGGCCTTCTGCGCCTCGGTGCGCGGTTCAACCGATTTCTTGCGGGTGCGCAGTTCGTAATTGCCGGCGGCGAACATCTCGAGCTGTTCGATCGGCGAGGTTTCGGGCGCGGCCTCGCCGCCCATGCGCAGGGCCGCCTCGACCTCGCCCATCTCGACCCCACGCCCCTGCTCCAGCCGGGCATAAAGCGCGCGCAGCACCTGCGCCGCCTCGGTCTGGGCCTCGATCGGTCCGACGATGGCCAGAAGATTGCCGCGCCGCAGGATGTGCACGCCCAAGGCTTCCTCGATCCGCGCCAGATGCCGGTCATTGGCACCGCAGAGATCAATCAGCAGGCGATTGTCAGGGAATTCCAGCAGCGTTTCACTGGCGGCGGGGGCAGCGGGGGTAGTCGGGTTCAGACCCAAAAAGCGACTCCTGAAAAGGCTCTGGCCCAATGGTGGCAAGCCCGGGTCGTTTGCGCAAGGGACAGGGGCGAAATTCGGGTGAATTTTCCCCCCGGAAGCTGCGCTCTGCGGAAATCTGCCGCCTCGGGCCGCGCGCACCCGAGCCTGACCCATCGGCCCCGCGCAGGAGAGTCATGCCGGGGGCTTCTCCCACCACGCAGGGGCAGGACAAGCTGCGAGGCCCGCGCGTCCGGCGCGCGGACCTCTCCGCACACTCATGAACGAGGTCAATAGATATAGCGGATCTGCTCGATCCAGTAACGTTCGATGCGCCGGGCCTGCAGGTTCACCTGCGCCAGCGGCGGATCATCCAGCACGCCCGACATGGCCAGTTGCTCGGCGTGGCGGCAGAACAGCGTCAGCACGATCTGCCGCACCTCCTGCCCGGCCTCGGTCAGCCGCACCCGGACCGAGCGGCGATCCAGGTCGCAACGCTCGTGATGGACATAGCCCATGCTGACCAGCTTCTTCAGGTTATAGCTGACATTGCTGCCCTGGTACATGCCGCGGGACCTCAGCTCTCCGGCCGAAACCTCTGATTCACCGAGATTATAGAGGATCAGCGCCTGAACCGGGTTGAGATCCTGCCGCCCCAGCCGCTCGAATTCGTCCTTGACCAGATCCTGCATCAGGCGGTGCAGACGTTCCAGCAATTGCAGCGCCTCGAGATAGGTCGCGGGCGCCGCCTCGCTGCGGTCATCAGCGGGGCGCGACGCATCCACGAAATCGCGTCGCGCGGGTGCAAGCATGGTCATCATCCGTCCTGATCTGACTGTCCTGACGATGACCTTGCCCGAAAAACCCGAATCCCCGGTTAATCGGCCCGGCTTTCCCCGCGCGCCTTGCCTAAAATGCGATCAGCCGGGTTAACCACGCGGGAGAGCCAACTTGGCTAGCCGCGCAGCCGCGCGCCGGCATGGCTGGCGATCACGTCGAGAAGCGGCGCCAGGTCCGCCGGCCCGCCCTCGCGCCCTGCGATCCGGGCGGTGATCCACAGGTAGAGGTCCTGATCGTTCTCGGACATCAGCGCCTCGTATTGCGCCATCATCGGTTCGGACAGATCGGCCAGCGGCCCGTCGGCGAAGGGGCCGAGGATCAGATCCATCTCCTTCATCCCGCGCCGCCAGCTGCGCATCCTCAGGCGCCGCAGCCGCTGATCGTCATCCATTGCAACCCCCTGCATCGCCTCAGCCATCGGCCAGCAGCTTCTCAAGCCGCGCCAGCCGCCGCGTAGCCTCGCGCAGGCTTTGCTGCAAGGCCCGGAATTCCGTCAGGATGGCGTCGCGCGACGCGCCGCCAGCCGACGCCTGCGCTGTCGCGGCCTCGCCCGAAGGCCCCTGCCCCTGACCGCTGAGCAGCCAGACCAGCGACACGCCCATCAGCCCCGCCAGCATCCGCAGATGGTTCGCCCTAGGCTCGCGCTCGTCATGTTCCCACCCGTTCAGCGTGCTGGTGCGGACACCCAGCTTGCGGGCCAGTGCCTCGGGCGTCAGTCCTGCGCCTTCGCGCGCCGCGTTGATCCGGTCGCCCAAGGTGGCCTTGTCGTCGCTGTAGAAATCCTCGCCCAAAACATCCCCTTCCGTTGTATTCGTCGCTTGTCTCGTCATGGCCCCAAGCCTAAGACAACCGGGCTGTCATTACAAATCAGGGGTCCGGGTCATGGCTTTTCTGTCCGATACGCTGGCACGCGTGAAACCGTCACCGACCATCGCCATGAGCGGCCGCGCGCTGGAATTGCGCGCTGCCGGGCAGGACATCATCAGCCTCTCGGCCGGCGAGCCCGATTTCGACACGCCCGCCCATATCCGCGAAGCCGCCAAGGCCGCCATCGATGCGGGTCATACGCGCTATACCGCCGTTGACGGCATCCCGGCGCTGAAACAGGCGATCTGCGACAAGTTCGCCCGCGAGAACGGGCTGGATTACAAACCCTCGCAGGTCAGCGTCGGCACCGGCGGCAAGCAGATCCTCTACAATGCGCTGATGGCCACGCTGAACCCCGGCGACGAGGTGATCGTGCCGGCGCCCTATTGGGTCAGCTATCCCGACATGGTGCTGCTGGCAGGCGGCACGCCGGTCTTCGTGTCCTGCACCGCCGAACAGGGCTTCGTCATGTCGCCCGAGGCGCTGGAGGCGGCGATCACGCCCCGGACCAAATGGCTGATCCTCAACTCGCCCTCGAACCCTTCGGGCGCGGGCTATGACCGCGCGGCGATGCAGGCGCTGACCGATGTGCTGGTGAAGCACCCCCATGTCTGGGTGCTGGCCGATGACATCTACGAGCATCTGGTCTTCGATGATTTCGAGTTCGTCACCCCGGCGCAGGTCGAGCCGCGGCTGAAGGATCGCACGTTGACGATGAACGGGGTCAGCAAGGCCTATGCCATGACCGGCTGGCGCATCGGCTATGGCGCCGGGCCGGAACTGCTGATCAAGGCCATGGCCAAGCTGCAGTCGCAATCGACCTCGAACCCCTCCTCGATCGGCCAATATGCAGCGCTGGCGGCGTTGAACGGCCCGCAGGACTACATCGCCGAAAGCCGCGCCGCCTTCCAGCGCCGGCGCGACCTGGTGGTGGCCGGGCTGAACACCTGCCCCGGCATCGACTGCCCGACCCCGGTCGGCGCCTTCTATGTCTATCCCTCGATCAAGGGGCTCCTCGGCAAAACCTCGGCCGGCGGCAAGGTCATCGAGAACGACGAGGCCTTCGCCAATGCGCTGCTGGAGGAAACCGGCGTGGCGGTGGTCTTCGGTGCGGCCTTCGGCCTCAGCCCGCATTTCCGCATCTCCTACGCGACCAGCGACGCGGAACTGACCGACGCGATTGCCCGCATCAAGGGCTTCTGCGAGGGCTGCCGCTAGTCGGCCCTAAAGCGGCCAATAGGGCATAGGATCGCGCTCAAGCCTTGCCCGCCGTCCAGCCCGATGTCGCGGCGCAGATGGTCCGGGACATAGCGCAGATCGCGCGCCAGATCGCGGGTGACGCGGCTGGCGCAGGGATGGGTTGGCATGGCCCCCTCGGGCCAGAGCCACACCGCCAGATCGATGGCGCGTGACCAAAGCAAGTAAAGACGGGACGGGCGCGGCAGGTTGCAGGTTTCGCTGGACATGATGTCCTCCATTTCAAGCCTGACTGTTTCAGGCGGTTGATCGATGCCACCAGACTGCTATGATTTTCTGGACATATCCAACAAAGCCCCGGCAACCGTTCATAAGGCCAGCTTATGCAGCTTCCGCCCCTCGCCGCCATCCGTGCTTTTGAATCCGCCGCCCGGCACCTGTCGTTCACCAAGGCGGCGGACGAGCTGGGCCTGACGCAGGCCGGGATCAGCTACCAGATCAAGCTGCTGGAGGAACGTCTGGGTCAGGCGCTGTTCCTGCGCCAGCCCCGCGCGCTGCAACTGACCGAGCTGGGCCAGCGGCTTGCGGCACCGACGACGCAGGCCTTTGACCTGTTGCGCAATGCCTATGCCGACAGTTCGGGCCGGGCCTCCACGCTGTCGATCACCACGCCGGTCACGCTGTCGGGCAACTGGCTGGCCGAGCGGCTGGGGCGCTTCCAGATGGATCACCCCGAGCTGACGCTGCGCCTGGATGCCAGCGACAAGAACATCAACTTCGCTCGCGACGATTTCGACCTGGCGATCCGCTTTGGCCATGGCGACTGGTCGGGCCTGACCGCGCATCGGCTGTTCGATTTCGAGATCACCCCGATGCTGTCCCCGCGCCTGCTGGAGGGTCGCCGGTTGACCGACCCGGCAGAACTTCTGACCCTGCCCCGGATCGACTCGGGCGATCCGCATTGGGCCATGTGGTTCTGCAAGGCCGGGATCGCGGACCTGCCCGAGGCCGCCAGCCCGACCCCGGATCTCGGCACCCAGATCCACGAGGCCCGCGCCGCCATTGCCGGTCAGGGCGTGGCGGTGCTGACCCCGCGCTTCTTCCGCTACGAGCTGGCGACCGGCAGCCTGGTCCAGCCCTTCCAGATGACCTGCGGCAACGGCAAATCCTATTGGCTGGTCTATCCAGAGGCGCGGCGCAACCGCCCGGCGATCCGCGCCTTCCGCCAGTTCATCCTGGCCGAGGCCGCTGCCGACCGATGAGAAAAGGGGCACGGCCAAGACGACCGCACCCCTTCATCTGTCAGCACGAGGCTTGGCTCAGAGCGCCGTCCAGCCGCCATCCACGGAGATCGTGGTGCCGGTGATCTGCGCCGCCGCATTGCTGCAGAGGAACACGGCGGTGCCGCCCAGTTCCTCGACCGTGGCGAACTGCTTCGAGGGCTGGCGCTGCAGCAGCACGTTCCGCACCACCTCCTCGCGGGTCATCTTGTATTCCTTCATCGTGTCGGGGATCTGCGCCTCGACCAGCGGGGTCAGCACGTAGCCCGGGCAGATGGCATTGGCGGTGATCGGTTCTTCTGCCGTTTCCAGCGCCGTCACCTTGGTCAGTCCGACCACGCCATGCTTGGCGGCGACATAGGCCGATTTGAACGGGCTCGCCGTCAGGCCATGGGCCGAGGCGATGTTGACCACCCGGCCCCAGCCGGCCTTGCGCATCATCGGCAGCGCGGCAGCGGTGGTGTGGAAGGCGGAACTCAGGTTGATGGCGATGATCGCGTCCCATTTGTCGGTCGGGAATTCCGGGATCGGCGCGACATGCTGGATGCCGGCATTGTTGACCAGGATGTCGCAGCTGCCCGCCTTCTCGACCAGCGCGCGGCATTGATCGCCCTTGGACATATCCGCCTGGATATAGCGCGCGGTGACACCGAATTCCTTGCCCAGCTTTTCCGCCAGCGCGTGATCCTCGTCGCGGTCGGTAAAGCTGTTCAGCACGATATTGGCACCCGCCCGCGCCAGTTCGGTCGCAACGCCCAGACCGATGCCGGAATTCGAGCCGGTCACGATGGCCGTCTTGCCGCTCAGGAATGTGTCAAACATGGGAATCTCCAATTCGTCGACTTTGCGCCCGCAGCATAGGCGCGCCATGCGGCAGGCGCAGCAGGAAACTTTGGCGCCGCAGCATGGGGCGGAAACCCGCCCGGCGGGTGCCCGACCCGCGCCGAAAGCCAAAAAAAAAAGCGCCCGCACAAGGCGGGCGCAAGTCATGAGGCAGGTTTCATACAGGCAAGAAACCTATCGAGCAGTAAGTTATTTATACGCGATCAACCGCCGGAGTCCAAGGTCGAAGTTCACGCCTTGGTTGACGCTGGCCTCGTCTGCCGGTTGAAATCACAGCAAAACCAGAACGAGGCAGGCACCCGATCATGCGAATCTTGAAAATCCTTAACGAATCCGCGAGCGAAAGGCGATTTTTCGTGAGATTCGCCCTCGCGGCGACTGTTGCCGCAATGCCGCTGGCAAGCTTTGCCGCGCCCAGCCATGGCATTGCAATGTATGGAGAACCTGCCCTTCCGGCCGGCTTCACCTCGCTGCCCTACGCCAATCCCGAGGCCCCGAAAGGCGGCTCGATTCGCTTTGCCGAGCCGGGCGGATTCGATTCGCTGAAGTCCTGGGTACTGAAGGGCAACCCGGTCTTCTTCGGCACCATGTCGGTCGTGGCCGAGACCTTGATGTATCGCAGCATCGACGAGCCCTTCACCCTTTACGGGCTGCTGGCCGAAAGCGTCGAGACCGACGAGAGTCGCAGCTGGATCGAGTTCACCCTGCGCCCCGATGCCAAGTTCTCGGACGGCTCGCCCGTCACGGTCGAGGATGTGATCTGGTCCTATGAGACCCTCGGCACGCAGGGCCATCCCCGCTATCTGGGCGCATGGGAGAAGGTCGAGAAGATCGAGAAGACCGCCGAGAACAAGGTCCGCATCAGCTTCAACACCGTCGACCGGGAATTGCCGCTGATCATGGGCCTGCGCCCGATCCTGAAGAAGGCGCAATGGGAGGGCAAGGATTTCACCGAATCCGGGCTCGAGGTGCCGATCGGTTCCGGCCCCTATGTGGTGGACAAGGTGGATGCCGGCCGCTCGATCAGCTTCAAGCGCAACCCGGATTACTGGGGCAAGGATCTGCCGATCAATGCCGGGCGGAACAATCTCGACACAATCCGCTATGACTATTTCGGCGATGCCAATGCCATGTTCGAGGCCTTCCGCGCCGGCGAGGTCGACGTCTGGCGCGAGCTGTCGCCGACGAAATGGGACACGGAATTCAGCTTTCCCCGCGTGACCTCGGGCGAGGTGGTGAAATCCGAGATCGGCAATGAACGCCCCTCGGGGATCATGGGGCTGGTGATGAACACCCGAAATCCGATCTTCGCCGACTGGCGCGTGCGCGAGGCGATGATCGAGGCCTTCAACTTCCAGTTCATCAACGCGACGCTGAACGGCGGAAAGGAGCCCCGCATCACCTCCTATTTCTCGAACTCGGTGCTGGCGATGCAGCCCGGAGCGGCCGAGGGCCGGGTGAAGGAGCTGCTGGAGCCCTTCGCCGCCGATCTGCCGCCCGGCACGATGGAGGGCTATACCCTGCCCGAAGGCTCGGACAAGGCACTGGACCGTCGGGGCCTGCGCAGCGCGCTGAAGCTGATGGAAGAGGCTGGCTGGACGGTGCAGGACGGGGTGTTGAAGAACGCCGAGGGCCAGCCCTTCGCCTTCGAGATCGTGCTGAACCAGTCGGGCAGCGCCATGCGCACCGCCGCCGAGACCCAGCAGATGGTGGATATCTACATCGAATCGCTGCGCAACCTCGGCATCACCCCCAAGGTGACGCTCCTGGACGCGGCGCAATATGTCGACCGCACCAACCGCTATGATTTCGACATGACCTGGTATGAACGCGCCCTGTCGCTGTCGCCGGGGAACGAGCAACTGCTCTATTGGGGTGCCGCCGGCGTGACCGAGCCGGGCAGCCGCAACTGGATGGGGATGAACAGCCCCGCCGCCGAGGCGATGATCACCGAGATGCTGAATGCCGCCGGTCCCGAGGATTTCACCGCCGCGGTGCGGGCGCTGGACCGGGTGCTGACGGCGGGGCGCTATGTCATCCCGGTCAGCTATTCGCCGATTTCTCGACTGGCGCATAGTTCCAGCCTGCATTATCCTGAAAAGACGCCGATTTACGGCGATTGGCCGGGTTTCATGCCGGACGTGTGGTGGCAGGAGGCCCAGTGATGAAGATCGTCGTATTGGCTCTGCTGGCCACCCTGACCGTGGCCGGATGCAACACCGTCGCCGGGGTGGGCGAGGATATTACCGGCGCAGCACGCACCGTCCAGGGCAGCATGGGCGGAGGGGGATACCAATGAAGTGGCATCACGTTCAGGAGAACTGGCCGGCCTTCTACGAGGCGATCATCGACAAATGGCCTGAAGCCGAGGAATCCGAGCTGGACGAGATCGACGGCGACCAGCGTGCCTTCATCGCCTATATCGCGGAAGTGACTGAGCAGGATGCGCGCGAGGCGCGCGACGAGATCCGCGAATGGCTGACGGGCGAGATTCCGGCGGACGTGGTCATGGACCCGATCCATGACAATCACTCGATCGCGCTCAGCTCGAAATACGTCCCCGAGGGCGAAGACGAATCCGACGACGACGCCCGCTTCGGCGACGACGACTGAGGCATGGGCCCGGCCGCAAGCCGGGCCGGCCGCTTCGCTCAATTCGACCAGTTGGCGATCACGTCATAACCGCCCGGTGTCGGGGGCCCCTCGAGATGCGGCGCGAAGGCTTTCCAGATCTCGGCGATCAGTGCGCTGTTGGCATTGGCGATGGCGGCGCTGTCGGACAGGGAAATGACATATCCCTGCCCATCCTCGTTCACCAGATTGATGAATTGCCTCAGGCCGGGCAGCCCCATGATCTGGCTGTGAACCGAGTTCTGAAGATCGGTCGCAGCCGCAAGGGCGCCGGGCTTCAGCCGATAGATGGTCACGCGTGCGAACATGCTGGTGTCTCCCTGTTGCGGCAGAGTGCAAAAGGGCCCTCTCGCTACGGGATCGGTCGGGCTGCGTCCCGGCCGATCTCTGCACAAGATCCGTGTCGATCAGCCTAGCATGACCGCTGGAATTCGCCAAACGGCGGTCCCACTTATTCCCCCGCCTTCACCGCCGCGCCCTCGTGCAGGTCCGACAGCCGGTCCAGCCGCTGCAGCATCAACACATAGATGACGCCGTAGAGGCCAGCCACCACCAGCCCGACCCACTGGATCTGGAAGGGGGTGTAGAAATAGGCGATCACCAGCAGGAATTGCAGGATGAAGTGCAGCGGGTAATAGACCCGGTCGCCCAGCTGTTCCCGCGACCAGCCCAGGTTGGCGGCATAGAGGCGGATCAGGCTGTCCAGCGAGTTGACCACGAAGACGATGCCCACGCCGATCATGAACCAGTTGAGCCAGCCGGGAATGACGATCTGGTTCTGGTGATAGACGAACAGCACGCAGAACCACAGCCCCAGCGGGATCGCCGGCAACAGCACCATCGCCCCGGCCAGTTGCCAGACCGGCAGACCGCCGACGAAACGGGCAACGAACTGGCCGATCATGATGCTCCAGGCGAACCACCAGAACAGGTAGAATTCGTGGTAGTCCGAGATCGGCGTGGTGAAGCGCGCGATATTGGGGAAATAGTCCATCAGCAGCCTGATATTGCCGAAGAAGCTGCCGATGCCGGTGCCGCTATAGGCTAGCGCGACCACGGCCAGCGTGGTGAAAGCCAAAAGTCCGAAACCGTAAGTCGAGACGATGGCCAGCCATTTCATGATGGCGAAATTGCCGCTCGACACGACCGAGAAGGCGATGACGCCGATGGCCAGCCCCCAGATCGCCCATTGCGGCAGGTCGGGCGCATAGGTCGGCAGGTTGATCATGAAGAGGTAGCAGGTGAAGGAACAGGTAGCGATGACCGTCAGATTATAGACCCATTTCACCGCCGGGATCTCGAACAGGCGCAGGCGCGGCTCGATGGCGACGAAATAGAAGGTGGCGACGAAATACATCAGCCAGACCAGCGGTCCCCACATGCCGAACTCGACCGCCAGCGCATTGGTGAAGGCATAGGCCTGATCGCCCTCGTAGATCGGGAACTCGCCCAGGGGCAGCATTACCAGCCCCATGTCGAGACCGGCGGTGAACAGCAGAGCGACCAGCGTGAATACCCCCACCGGGGTTTCGCCGGTGACGCGCATACGGGGCCAGCGGATCAGCACGAAGATGGCGCAGGCCAGAACACTCAGATAGGCGACGGTGATGATCGGGGTCATGGAGATCCTCTCTGACGGTCACGGGGACGAAGGTCGGTCGGGTCGGTCCAGAAACGCAGATTCAGCGTAAGCGTAATGCAGTCGGGTGAATTTCGCGACAATATCGGCTGCCGCTGGGTCAACTTTCGGATGTGCTTGCCGGATATTGATTGATCAGTCAATCAAAAACCTTTCACGGCAGACCGCATCAAGGCCCATACGGCGAAATTGCGCGCGCAGGAGCGATCAGCGGCGCGAGCGCCGCTCAGCCTTTTGCCTTCGGTAGATCGGGAATCAGGCGGCCAGCCGCACCCAGACCGGCACGTGGTCACTGGGCTTGTCGCCGTCCCGCGCGGCGCGATCCACGCCGCTCTCCTCGACCAGGTCGGCGGCCTCGGGGCTCAGCAGCAGATGGTCGATGCGGATGCCGTTATCCTTCGGCCACGCCCCGGCCTGATAGTCCCAGAAGGTGAAGGGGCCGCGATCGGTGAAGGGCTCGGCCAGCCGCAACGCATCGCTCCAACCCTCGGCCGCGATCCGGCGCAGGGCCGCCCGGCTTTCGGGCAGGAACAGCGCATCGCCCGTCCATTGATCGGGCTTGGCGGCATCGCGCGGCTGGGGGATAACGTTGTAATCGCCCAGCATCACAACCGGCATCTCGCCCGCCAGCAACTCCTCGGACCGCCGCTTCAGCCGTTCCATCCACGCGAGCTTGTAATCGTATTTCGGCCCCGGCGCCGGGTTGCCATTGGGCAGATAGAGCCCGGCGATCCGAACCGCCCGCGCACCGATCACGGTCGCCTCGATATAGCGGGCCTGCTCGTCCGTGTCGTCGCCCGGCAAGCCGCGCGTCACGTCCTCCAGCGGCAGTTTCGACAGGATGGCGACGCCGTTGAAGCCCTTCTGGCCATGGGTCTCGACCGTCCAGCCCAGGTCCTCGAAATGCTCGCGCGGGAAACCCTCGTCCACCGACTTGATTTCCTGCAGCACGACGACATCGGTCTCGGACCCGGCCAGCCAGTCGGTCAGGGCCTCGATCCGCGCCTTGACGCCATTGATGTTGAAGCTTGCGATTTTCATGGCCGCACCATGGCGCGCGGGGGCGTGATTGGCAAGCAGCAGCGCAGCGCCCTAGACTGGCCGCGAAAGGAACCGCCCTTGCGCCTGATCCTCGCCCTTCTCACTGCGCTTGCGGCTTCGCCGGCCATGACCGCCGAGCGCCCGGTGGCCGGGCTGATGTGGAACCGCAGCGGCTTGCCGGCCACCCTGCCCCTGCAATTGCACAGCGAGGCCGGGCTGGATCATGTGGTGATGCTGACCCCGCCCGGAGGAGATGCGCCGGTGCTGGCCGCCTATATCCGCGGCGGGGATTTCTTCCGGGTGTTGGTTCCGCCGGGTGACTGGCAGATCGGCATCGCCTCGGGGGCGGACTGGCAAGGGGGCGAGGCGCTGTTCGGTGCGGCGACGCAATGGACCAGCCTGCCCGAGCCGCTGCATTTCGGCGTGTCCGATGGCTCGCGCCGCGAGGGCCATGTGCTGTGGCTGGGTCAGGAGGGCGATCAGGTGGCCATCACAGAGACCGCGCCGCAGACCATCTGCGAGCTGGCGGGGTTGAGCAGTCAGACCCGCGACCTGCGCGACGACAGCGCACCCGATTGGTCGCGCGATGTGACGGAGGGCCGGCCGGCGGTGCGCAAGCTGCCCTCGGAGCCGCGCGTATCGACGCAGGCCCTGAGCTTCGACCGCCTGCCCGCACCGCAGGTCCAACGCCCGCCGCTGACCTATCAAAGCCGCGAATTGCGCCTGCGCCGGGTCTTCTGCGACTGAGGGATTACATCGAGAAGGAGGTGCCGCAGCCGCAGCTCGAGGTGGCGTTGGGGTTCTCGATCACGAAGCGCGCGCCGATCAACTCGTCGCTGAAATCGATCACCGCGCCGGCCAGGAACGGCAGCGACACCGGGTCCACAATCACCCGCTGACCGCCGCCTTCAAGCACCAGGTCATCGGCCTCGGCATCGTCCATACGGATCTCGTATTGGAAACCCGAGCAGCCGCCGCCCAGCACCGCCACGCGCAGCGGGCGCGCCACAGCACCATCATTGATCTCGGCCAGCCGCGCAAAGGCCCGATCAGTCACTTTCGGAGGCAGGTTCATCGGTTGTTCCCGTTTTCGCCGTTGAGTCCGAAATATAGGCTTCGCCCCGACGCCCTGCAAGGAACAGACATGACCGCACCCTATGCCTGCCAGCCGCAAGACAGTCGCGGCCGCCTCTGGCCCGAGCGCATGTCGACCTTCCGCAGCCCCTGGCAGCGTGACCGCGACCGCATCATCCATTCCTCGGCCTTCCGGCGGCTGAAGCACAAGACCCAGGTCTTCGTGGAACTGGAGGGCGAGGAATATCGCGGCGACTATTTCCGCACCCGGCTGACCCACACGATCGAGGTGGCGCAGGTCGCCCGCACCATCGCAGGCGCCCTGGACCTGAACACCGAACTGGCCGAGACCGTGGCGCTGGCCCATGATCTCGGCCATCCGCCCTTTGGCCATACCGGCGAGGATGCGCTGGCGGCGCTGATGGCGCCCTATGGCGGCTTTGACCACAATGCGCAGGCGCTGCGCATCGTCACCCGGCTGGAACGCCATTACGCCGATTTCGACGGGCTGAACCTGACCTGGGAATCACTGGAAGGCATCGCCAAGCATAATGGCCCGGTCACCGGCCCCCTGCCCTATGCGCTGGCCGAGGTGAATGCCCAGTGGGACCTGGAACTGCACACCAATGCCAGCGCCGAGGCGCAGGTGGCGGCCGTGGCCGATGACGTGGCCTATAACCACCATGACCTGCATGACGGGCTGCGCGCGGGCCTGTTCACGGAGGAGGAGTTGCGCGAACTGCCGGTGATCGGCCCGGCCTTCGCCCGCGTGGACGAGCTGCATCCCGGGCTTGACCCGATGCGCCGCCGGCACGAGGCGCTGCGCAGGGTCTTCGGCGTCATGGTCGAGGATGTGATCGCCGTGGCCCGCAACCGGCTGACCAGCCTGCAACCCACTTCGGCCCAGCAGATCCGCGACATGGAGGGGCCGATCATCCGGTTTTCCAAGCCGCTCTATCAGAACATCAAGGCGATCAAGTCCTTCCTGTTCACCCGGATGTACCGCGCCCCCTCGGTGGTCGAGGAGCGCGCCAGCGCCACCGCCATGCTGAACGACCTTTTCCCGCTGTTTCTCGCCGACCCGGCGCAGATGCCCGACCATTGGGGGTTGGAGGCTGCGGCGACGCCCTCCGAGACCGAGCGGGCGCGGATGGTGCTGGATTATGTTGCGGGGATGACCGACCGTTTCGCCATGTCGGAATGGCGGCGACTCTGCGGCTGATGCCACGAATCCAGCGAGTTTTCGTCACCCCGCGTCAGGCCAATGCCATGCGCTGACTGCCCCGGCACGAGCAGGCGCAGAGGCTCGCTGCCCGCCCGCCGTGCAGTTGCACAAAAAGCAACCCTAGCGGGTTGAACCGGCGCTGACCCAATGGCGTTGATCAGGCAGACAGAACGAAAGGAGCTCTGCGATGATCAAGAAATCGGGTTCGGCCAAGTGGGATGGCGGTCTGAAGACCGGTGGCGGCACCGTCTCGACGCAATCGGGGGCGCTGAAGGATCAGCCCTACGGCTTCAACACCCGTTTCGAGGGTGTGGCCGGCAGCAATCCCGAGGAATTGCTGGGCGCTGCCCATGCCGCCTGCTTCTCGATGGCGCTGTCCCTGATGCTGGAACAGGCCGGGATCAAGAACACCTCGGTCGAGACCACGTCCGAGATTTCGCTGGAGCCCGATCCCGCCGGTGGCTTCAAGGTGACGAAGGCGCACCTGGTCACGAAGATCTCGGGCGATGGCGACCGCGACGAGATGCTGAGGCTGGCTGGCGAGGCCGAGACCGGCTGCCCGATCAGCAAGGTGCTGAACGCCGAGATCTCGTTGGACGCGCAGGTGGTATGATGCGGCTCCGGGTCGGCCACGAGATCACCATTTCTGCCGACCGGGACACACCCTTGGTCTGCCTTGTCGCGCCGCATGTGTCGCGGCAGGGCGACTTTCTGGGTCCCGAACGGGTCGAGACCGACCCGCAGGTGCCCATCCACAGTTATTTCGACCTCTACGGCAATATCTGCCGGCGCCTGATCGCGCCGGCAGGCAGGTTCACCCTGCGGGGCGATGTGACCCTGCTCGATGACGGGCAGGTCGACGAGGTGGACGAGGCCGCGCCCGAATGGCCGGTCGAGGCGCTGCCCGACGACGTGCTGACCTTTCTGACCGGTTCTCGCTATGTCGAGACCGACCTGATCAGCCAGGAGGCCTGGGATCTTTTCGGCGGGGTCGCCCCCGGATGGGGCCGGGTGCAGCATATCGTGGACTATGCCAATGCCCGGTTGACCTTCGACTACCAGCAGGCCTCGGCCACCCGCACCGCGACCGAGGCCAATGCGGGCCGCGTCGGCGTCTGCCGCGACTTCGCCCACTTGGCGCTGGCCTTCCTCAGGGCGCTGAACATTCCGGCGCGCTATGTGAACGGCTATCTGGGCGATATCGGCGTGCCCGATCCGGGTCATCCGATGGATTTCTCGGCCTGGATCGAGGTCTATCTGGGCGGCAAATGGTACACCTTCGACCCCCGGAACAACGCCGCCCGCATCGGCCGCGTGGTGGTGGCGCGCGGCCATGACGCCGCCGATGTGCCGCTGTTGAACAGCTTCGGTGCGCACCGGCTGGAAAAGTTCACCGTCTGGTGCGATGCGGTCGACGAGCAGGGTCAGAAGATCGACGGCATGGCCTTCGCCTGAGGGCGGTCAGCGCAGGAAGATCAGCGCCATGCCGGCGCAGGCGATGGCCGCGCCCAGCCAGCTTGCCCCGGTCGGTCGCTGCCCGGTCCTGAGCCACAGCATCGGCAGGATCAGCACCGGCGAGGTCGCCGACAGGGTCGAGATGATCCCGACCTTGCCGCCCGCCAGCGCGAACATCAGCAGTGTCATGCCGAGGCCCAGCCCGATGAAGGCTGTCGCCAGCGCGGGCCAGAGGACGGCAGGCGTGATCGGGTTCGGCGGCCCCAGCGGCACCCGCGCCGCCATCATGGCGCTGGCCGAGATCGCCATGCAGAGACCCGAGGCCGCGACCCGGATCAGCGAGGCGACATAGGGATCGACCCCCAGCTCCATCACCGGGCGTGCGACCAGCGCCCCGCCAGCCTGCCCCAGTGCGGCGCCAAGCCCAAAGGCGATGCCGGTCAGGATGATGCCCTCGGTCTGCTCGAAGCGGTGGGCATGGGCCGGCGGGCGGCCGACGATGGCGATGGCGACACCGACGGCGGTGGCGGCGATGCCCAGAATGGCCTGCCCGTTCAACTGCTCGTCCAGCAGCAGCCAGCCAAGCGCCGCCGCCATCGGCGCGTTCAGCGCGAAGACCGCGCCGGCGCGACGCGCCCCCAGCCGCCCGACGGCGGCGAAGTTCAGCGTGTCGCCGATATAGATGCCGATGATGCCCGAGATGACCAGCACCACGGCGGACCAGCGCGACAGGTCTGTGCCCTGCGACCAGATCGCGACGATGCCGCTGAGCAGGACGATCACGAAGCCATGCCGCAAGAGGTTGAAGCGGAACGGCCCGATTTCGCGCACCGCGCCGGTGACGATGGTGCCGGTAAAGGCCCAGCAAGCCGCCGCCCCAAGGGCGGCCAACTCGTGAACCGGCAGGCTCACACCATCATCTCTTTCGTCGCCGTCAGCTTCAGGTCCGGGTGATCGCGCACCACGCGGTCGATGTCCCATTGCAGCCGGGTCAGGTAGACCGGATCGCCATCATGGTCGCTGGCCATGTGCTGCTTGTTCTGGTTGGCAAAGGCGTCGAGTTTCGCCTGCGGCCCGCTGACCCAGCGGGCCGAGGTGAATTGCGAGGGTTCGAAGCGGACCGGGATGCCGTATTCGATCTCGATCCGGCTGGCCAACACCTCGAATTGCAGCTGGCCCACCACGCCGACGATGAAGCCCGAGCCGATCATCGGCTTGAACACCTTGGCGGCACCTTCCTCGGCGAATTGCATCAGCGCCTTTTCCAGGTGCTTGGCCTTCATCGGATCGCCCGAGCGGACGGTCTGCAGCAGTTCCGGCGCGAAGGAGGGGATGCCGGTGAAGCGCAGCCCCTCGCCCTCGGTCAGCGCGTCACCGATGCGCAATTGCCCGTGGTTCGGAATGCCGATGATGTCGCCGGCCCAGGCCTCCTCGGCCAGTTCGCGGTCGGCGGCGAGGAACAGCACCGGGTTGGTCACGGCCATCGGCTTCTTCGAGCGCACATGCGTGAGCTTCATCCCGCGCTCGAAATGGCCGCTGGCCAGGCGCACGAAGGCCACGCGGTCGCGGTGCTTCGGGTCCATGTTCGCCTGCACCTTGAAGACGAAGCCGGTCACGGGGTTTTCCTCGGGGGCAATCTGGCGTTCAGCCGCCATCTGCGGCTGCGGCGTCGGGCCGTATTGGCTGATGCCGTTCATCAGTTCCTTCACGCCGAAGCTGTTGATGGCGCTGCCGAACCAGATCGGCGTCAGATGACCTTCAAGGAAGCTCTGCCGGTCGAAGACGGGCAAGAGTTCCCGCGCCATCTCGACCTCTTCGCGCAGCTTCGCCAGCAGGTCCGCCGGGATGTGATCGGCCAGCTTGGGATCGTCGAGGCCCGAGATCTTGACCGATTCCGCCACCTTGTTGCGGTCGGCGCGGTCCATGATCTCCAGCCGGTCATGCAAGAGGTCATAGGCGCCGATGAACTCGCGCCCCATGCCGATGGGCCAGCTTGCCGGGCAAACGTCGATCGCCAGGTTTTCCTGGATCTCGTCGATGATCTCGAAGGTGTCGCGGCTTTCGCGGTCCATCTTGTTGCAGAAGGTCAGGATCGGCAGGTCGCGCAGCCGGCAGACCTCGAACAGCTTCCGGGTCTGGCTCTCGACGCCCTTCGCGCCGTCGATCACCATGATCGCGGCGTCCACCGCCGTCAGCGTGCGATAGGTATCTTCCGAGAAATCGCTGTGGCCCGGCGTGTCGACGAGGTTGAAGCGGTGCCCGTCATATTCGAAGGACATGGCCGAGGCCGAGACCGAGATGCCCCGGTCCTGTTCCATCTTCATGAAGTCCGAGCGCGTGCGCCGCGCCTCGCCCTTGGCCCGCACCTGCCCGGCCATCTGGATCGCCCCGCCGAACAGCAGGAATTTCTCGGTCAGCGTGGTCTTGCCGGCGTCCGGATGCGAGATGATCGCAAAGGTCCGGCGGCGGGCGATTTCGGGCGGGAGGTCGGGGCGGTTTTCCATGCCGCGCATGTAGCCGCTGCCGGGGTAATCTGCAATGCGGGGCGCGTGAGCCGGGGGCGCTTCGCCCCCCGGACCCCCAGAGGATATTTGCGCCAAGATGAAATGGGCGCGCGGAGCGATTAACCGGGCGTTAAGCTTGCGGGGGCTAGGGTCCTGGTCATGCGTCTTGCCTTGCTCAGCCTTTTCCTGCTCGCGGGTTGCGAAACCGCACATCCGACGATGATTGGATCGGTGAAGCGCGAGGTCGTTGTGCAGGGCCTACGTTTCGTCACCTTCCAGAAGGGCGACGAGGTCGAGGTGCTGCGCATGGGCTATCTGAAGCGCAGCGAACGCGCGGGTGTGCAGGCGCTGATGGCCGAGGCCGCGGCAGCAACCACCGGCTGCCGGGTCATCCCCGACAGCATCCGCACCCGCATCCCCGGCGACAGCGGCGAGGCGATGTTCGATCTCGACTGCTAGTCGCGGGCGAGGAACCCGGCCACGGCCTCGGCAGTCTCCTCGGGCTTTTCGGCATGAAGCCAATGCCCCGCCCCCTCGATGCGCCGGATCTGTGCCTGCGGGAACAGGCGCTGGATTTCCGCCTCTCCGGCGGCATCGACGTAATCCGAGTCGGCGCCCGCGATGAACAGGGCCGGCCCGGTGAAACGCCCGGCCGTGACCGCATCCGCCGGCCAACCGACCAGCCGGTCCATCTCCTCGCGCAGCACCTTGAGGTTCAGCGTCCAGCGCGCGGGCTGGGATTTCAGGTCCAGAGATTGCAGGAAGAAGGCGCGCAGGCTGGGGGCGTGCAGGATCTCGGCCAGCCGCTTGTCGGCTTCCGAGCGGCGGTCGAGCCCGGTCAGATCGAGCGCCTCCATCTGGTCGATATAGACCGACTGGCTGTGCGGATAGGCGACCGGCGCGATGTCCAGCACCGCCAGCCGCTCGACCATCTCGGGCCGGGTCAGCGCCAGCATCATCGAGGCCTTGCCGCCCATGGAATGCCCGACCACATCCATCCGCCCGCCATGGGCGTCGATCACCTTGGCCAGATCATCGGCCAGCGCCGGATAGCTGTGATCCTCGTCATGGAAGCTGTCGCCGTGATTGCGCATGTCGACGCTGACGACGCGGCGGCCCTGAGCCAGCCGACGGGCGATGCCGCCGAGATTGCGGCCCTGACCGAAAAGCCCATGGACCAGCAGAACCGGCGTGCCCGGCCCCTCGCCCGTGATGATCGTGTTCAGCATATCGCCCCCGTCCTGTTTCTGCCCTCGACGGGCAAACCCGCCAGAAATTCCGCCACCGCCGCCACGGTGCCGGCCTCGTCGCTGCGATGGGGGAAATGCCCCTCGCCGGCCATGAGCCGCAGCACTACCGGACCGCCCGCCCGCTCGGCAAGCCGCAAGGGATGGGCGGTGCTGCCATAGTCATCCGCCTCGCCATGGATCGCCAGCACCGGGCAGCGGAGCTGCGCCAAGGCGGCGTCGAGGGTCCAGTCGGCGAAGACCGGCGACAGCCAGGTCTCGGTCCAGGCGTCGAGCACCCAAGGCGCCTTCTCGCCGTGCCAGCGCGCCAGCCGTTCCATCTGCCCCGGCGCGGCGAAGCCTGCCTTGGCCTCGCTGATGCCCTGCAGGGTCAGCGGCTCGGCGAAGGTCTGGGCCGAGATCGTCACCAGCGCCCTGCAGCGATCCGGGAAGGCAGCAGCAATGCCGATGCCCATGCCGCCGCCGACGCTGTGGCCGAGGATGGCGAAGTGCTCGATCCCCAGCGCCGCGATCACCCGGGCGAAATCGCCCCCTGCCTCGCCGGTGACGAAGCCGGGCCGGTCCAGTTCGCCGGGATGCGGGTCCGAGCGGCCGAAGCCGAGCCGGTCATAGGCTAGCACCCGCCGCCCTGTTGCCCGCGCCAAGGCCTCGGGAAAGCCGCGCCACAGGTCTACGGAACCGAGGGAATCATGCATCAGGATCAGCGGCACCGCGCCATCGCCAGCCCAGTCCCGCAGGAACAGCCGCCCGCGCGGTGTCTCGATCCAGTGCTCGGTGATGCTCATGCGCGCCCTCCTGCCGATGCGAACCGATCATGTTTTCCCGCCCGCTTCAAGCTGGCGCCGCCCCGGCGCAGCCCCTATGCTGCCGCCCATGACACAGGCACAGACCCCCGAAGATATTCGCAACATGGCCGACGAGGTCGCCCGGCTGATGGCCGAGCGCTTTGGCGGGGCGCGGCGGGGCGAGTTTCCCGGCCTTGCCGAGATGATCCGCCGACGCGGCGCCGCCCTGCCCCGGCGGCTCAGGGTGTCGGCGAAAACGCTGGCCGAGGCCGATCAGCGGCTGGCCCAGCCCCGCATCGCCCGGCAGATGGACCTGCGCGCGCCCTCGCGTGCCCATCACCTGCTGACCGCGCATCTGCGCCCGCTTGGCAGCGTCAGCCGCTGGCAGAACCGGGCGGTGAATTTCGCGGCATCGGTGGCACTGGGTCTCTTGGTTCTGGGCGCCGTGGTGATCTGGGTGATGGTGCGGCGCGGTCAGCTCTAGGACCGCGCCCGAACCAGCTTACAGCACCTTCACAATGGCGCCGCGCAACTGATCCAGCGCCAAGGCGGCAAAGGCCAGCGTGCAAAGGACCAGCAGGATATTGGTCAGAAGCTTGTTGCGCCATTCGCGCGGCACCCGGTCGGTGTTCAGGATCCACAGCAGCGTCACCGACATGAAGGGCATGAACAGCGCGCCCAAGACGCCATAGGCGAGGATCAGATAGACCGGCTGGCCGACGAAGAGCATCACCATCGGCGGGATGGTCAGCCAGAAGATGTAGAACTTGTAATAGCGACCGCCGGCCAGACGGTCCGGGTCCTCATGCGGCTTGCCCTGCACATGGCCGAGGAAATCGGCGAACATCAGGCTGACGCCGTTCCAGACGCCAACCAGCGAGGACATCGAGGCGGCCCAGAAGCCGACCAGGAACAGCTTGCTCATCCATGTGCCGTAACGCTCGCCCAGCACGCCGGCCAGATCGACCATGCCCTGATCGCCCGCGCCGATGACGATGCCGGCGGAATAGAGCAGTTCGGCGCCGACGATCAGGGTGGCGACGACGAAGATGCCGGTGACCAGATAGGCGATGCCATTGTCCAGACGCATCACCCGCATGAAGCGCGGCGTGGTCCAGCCCTTCTCGCGCAGCCAGTAGCCATAGGCGGCCAGCGTGATGGTGCCGCCGACGCCGCCGGCGACGCTGAGCACGTTGATCAGCGCGCCCTCGGGGATGATCGGGACGAGGCCGGTCAGGATCTCGCCCAGATTGGGCAAGGTCAGGGCGGCGGCCAGCACCATGGTCACGAACATCAGGCAGACCAGCGCCGTCAGCACCTTTTCGAACCGGTCATAGCGGCCCGACCAGACCAGAAGCATGCCCAGAAGCCCCGAGACGATGCCCCAGACGGCAACGCTGAGAAACGGGAAGAGCGAGTAGAGCGCGAGGCCCGTGCCCGCCATCGCGGCGGCGCCATAGACGAAGCCCCAGATCACGATATAGGGGCCGAAATACCAATGGGTCCAGCGGCCGAGGCTGCTCCAGCCCTCGAAGATGGTGTTGCCGGTGGCCAGCGTATAGCGGCCCGCGCCCTCGACCAGCACCACCTTCATGATGCAGCCGGCGATGATCGCCCACAGCAGCGCATAGCCGTATTTGCTGCCCGCGACGGTGGTGGCGATCAGGTCGGCCGCGCCGACACCGGTGGCGGCGACGACGATGCCAGGGCCGACAAGGCTCCATTTCGGCTCGCCGGTGGATTGGTTCACGTCCCTGACGGTCATGCGACTCGCTCCTCTGCTCGATATGCTCATATCGCCTGAGTTGTGCAGGGAATGCAAAGAGGATGGGGACGGTCGATCCGCAGCCCCCGCCCGGAGCAAGGGCGAAGCCCGCCGGGCGAGCGCCTGCTCGTCCCGGCGGGCTGGCGCTTTGGTGACGCTGGTCCCGAGATCACCCAAGCGAGAGGCTTGGCACCATAAAGTGCATCGGCGCAGCGTGGCAGCGCCACCCCACGGACAGGCGCTCGCCCTCTCTCACATCCATGAAAAAGCCCGCCGCATTCTCATGCGGCGGGCCATAACCTCAACCGGAGATCACATCCCCTGGTACAGCGGGAAGCGCTGGCACAGGGCCTCGACCTCGGCGCGGACCTTGGCCTCGACCTCGGCATTGCCCTCGTCGCCGTTCTGCGCCAGCCCGTCGACGACCTCGACGATCCAGCGGGCGATCTGGCGGAATTCCTCTTCCTTGAAGCCACGGGTGGTGCCGGCGGGCGTGCCGAGGCGGATGCCGGAGGTGACGAAGGGCTTCTCCGGGTCGAACGGCACGCCGTTCTTGTTGCAGGTGATATGGGCGCGGCCAAGCGCGGCCTCGGTCGCCTTGCCGGTCACGCCTTTCGGGCGCAGGTCGGCCAGCATCAGGTGGTTGTCGGTGCCGCCCGAAACGATATCGATGCCGCCCTTCATCAACTCATCGGCCATGGCGCGGGCATTCTTGACGATCTGCGCGGCGTATTCCTTGAACGAAGGGTCCAGCGCCTCGCCGAAGGCCACGGCCTTGGCGGCGATCACGTGCATCAGCGGGCCGCCCTGCAGGCCCGGGAACACCGCCGAGTTGATCTTCTTGGCGATGTCCGGGTCATTGGTCAGCACCATGCCACCACGCGGACCGCGCAGCGATTTATGGGTGGTGGTGGTCACGACATGGGCATGGGGCAGCGGCGAGGGATGCTGGCCGCCCGCCACCAGGCCGGCGATATGGGCCATGTCGACAATCAGGTAGGCGCCAACCTCGTCGGCGATCTTGCGGAAGGCGGCCCAGTCCCAGACCCGGCTATAGGCGGTGCCACCGGCGACGATCAGCTTGGGCTTGTGGGTCCGGGCGGACTCGGCAATCGCCTCCATGTCCAGAAGCTGGTCCTGCTGGCGCACGCCATAGCTGACCACGTTGAACCATTTGCCCGACATGTTCACCGGCGAGCCGTGGGTCAGGTGGCCGCCCGAATTCAGGTCCAGCCCCATGAAGGTATCGCCCGGCTGCAAGAGCGCGAGGAACACCGCCTGGTTCATCTGGCTGCCCGAGTTCGGCTGGACGTTGGCGAAGCCGCAATCGAACAGCTGCTTGGCCCGGTCGATGGCCAGGTCCTCGACGATGTCGACATACTGGCAGCCGCCGTAGTAGCGCTTGCCCGGATAGCCCTCGGCATATTTGTTGGTCAGCACCGAGCCCTGCGCCTGCAGCACGGCCTTGGAGACGATGTTTTCCGAGGCGATCAGCTCGATCTCGTCGCGCTGGCGGCCCAGCTCCTGACCGATGGCCTTGGCAATGGCGGGATCGCTGTCGGCGAGTTCGGCGGTGAAGAAGGCATGGGTCTGGGTGTTCATCGGCTGTCTCCGGCTGGACTGCTGCGCTCGGCTTCCCTTTAGCCGAGGCCGGCGTCGGCATAAACAGCGAATTCGACGCACAGGGGTGCGAAAGCGGCGGCGTAGCGATCGGGGCAGCGATCGGGGCTTGCCTTCCGGGAGCGCAGGCGGAAATCTGGTGCCGGTTGGCAAGGAAAGGCGCCATGGCACCCAGATTGATGTTCGTGGCAAGCGAGACCCCGGTGGCGCAGGACTCGCTCGACCGCCTGACCGCGCGCTATGGCCAGACCCGCCAGTCCGAGGCCGATGTGATCGTGGCGCTCGGCGGCGACGGGCTGATGCTGACCACCCTGCACAAGAATACCGGCCTGCCGGTCTATGGCATGAACCGCGGCACCATCGGCTTCCTGATGAACGACTATGCCGAGGATGACCTGCCCGACCGCATCGCCGAATCCGAGGAGGCGGTGACGAACCCGCTCTCGATGCTGGCCGGCGCGGGCGACGGGCACGAACACCGGGCGCTGGCGATCAACGAGGTCAGCCTGCTGCGAGCCGGTCCGCAGGCGGCCAAGCTGAGGATCAGCGTCGATGGCCGGGTGCGGATGGAGGAACTGGTCTGCGACGGCGCGCTGCTGTGCACGCCGGCCGGGTCGACCGCCTATAACTATTCCGCCCATGGCCCGATCCTGCCGATGGGCTCGGACGTGCTGGCTTTGACCGCCATTGCCGCCTTCCGCCCGCGTCGCTGGCGGGGCGCGATCCTGCCGAAATCGGGAGTGGTGCGCTTCGATGTGCTCGAGCCCGAGAAACGCCCGGTCATGGCCGATGCCGACTCGCGCGGCGTCGACCGGGTGCTGTGGGTCGAGATCCGGTCGGAACCGGCCATCGCCCATCGCATCCTCTTCGATCCCGGCCACGGGCTCGAGGAGCGGCTGACGCGCGAGCAGTTCGTCTAGGATGCGCCGGGCGCAGGATCAGGAATTCGGGTCCTCGTAGACCCCGGCTTCCTTCAGCGAGTCGATGACCTCTTTCGGCATATAGGTCTCGTCATGCTTGGCCAGCAGGTTGTCGGCCTCGAACCGGCCATTGCGGTAATAGCCTTTGGCGATGGTGCCCTGCCCCTCGGAAAACAGGTCCGGGGCCGGATCGCGGCCGACATAGCTGACCGGCACCTCGGCGACATTGTCGGTGATGACGAAATCGAAAGCCACCCCGTCGGTCGCGGTAATCGAGCCTTCCTTGACCAGCCCGCCCAGCTGGAAATACTCGTCCGGGTCCGGCGTGGCTTCGGCCAACTGGCTCGGCGAGCGATAGAGGTTGATGCCGTCGCGAAACCCGTAGCCGATCAGCGCCACGGCCAGGACCAGCGCGACACCCGCCGCGATCAGGATCTGGATGCGGCGCTTTTTCTTCAGCGATTTCATACCTGACATGGGGATACCTCAGGCGGATTCAAAGCGGATCGGGTTGCGCAGGAACTGCGTCGCCTTGCCCGAGACGCGCACCGGGTCGCCGGTGGTCAGGAACTTGGACGCGGTGCCGCTGCCCAGCATCTCGGGCCGACGCATCAGGTAATCGGCAAGGCTGTCGGCGACCAGACCGGCCTGCGAATAGACCTTCACATGATCCCCGAGCGCGCGCTGAAACGCATCCTGCATCAGCGGGTAATGGGTGCAGCCAAGGATCGCGGCCTCGGGATGAGGCATCCGGCGCAGCAGCGCCTCGACATGGCTTGTGACCAGCGCCTCGGCCAGAATTTCATCCCCCTGCTCGATGGCATCGACGACCCCGCCGCAGGGCTGGGCCTCGACATCCACGCCAACGGCGCGAAAAGCCAATTCGCGCTGGAAGGCGCGGCTGGCGACGGTGGCGGGGGTGGCGAACAGCGCCACATGCTTGACCGAGACCTCGCGCGGGGGCGAGTTGTCGCCCCATTGCCGTTCGGTCAGCGCCTCGATCATCGGGACGAAGACGCCAAGGACGCGCTTGTCCTTCGGCAGCCATTTCTCCTGAATCCGGCGCAGGGCGGCGGCGCTGGCGGTGTTGCAGGCGAGGATGACCAGGTCGACGCCTTCCGCCCACAGCCGCTCCACCCCGGCGGTGGTCAGGTCAAAGATGTCATCGGGCGTGCGGGTGCCATAGGGCGTATGGGCATTATCCCCATAATAGACCAGCGGCAGATCGGGCAAGCGGGCGGCAATGGCCTTGTGGACCGTCAGACCGCCCAGACCGCTATCGAATACGCCTACCGCCATGCCACCACTCCCTTGCCGTGCCGGGTTGTTTTAGGCCCGGCAGCGGCATTTGGAAATGGGGCCATTGGTCCAAGGGCTACTCGGCGGCTTCACGCATCGGTGTGCCGCCCGAGCGGAACTGCGCCAGAAGCTCGGCCTGACGGGCCGCGGCCTCATGCTCCGCCTTCTCCTTGACCGGGCCATAGCCGCGGATCGACAGCGGCAGCTCGGCCAGTTCGATGGCGATCGGCATGGTCGCGGGCGTCACCTTGGCGATGACCTCGGCCATGACCTTGGCATAGTCCTTGATCGCCGCACGCTCGCGCCGACGCTCGGGGAAATAGCCGAACGGGTCCAGGGGCGTGCCGCGCAGCCCCTTGAGGCTGGCCAGCACCTTGAAGGCCGGCAGCACCCAGGCGCCGAATTCGCGTTTCTGCGGGCGGCCATCGGCATCCTTGCCGGGCAGCATCGGCGGGGCGAGGTGGAAGGACAGTTTCACATCGCCATCCCACTGCGCCGCGACCTGGCTGGCGGTGGAGAGATGCAGCCGCGCGACCTCGTATTCGTCCTTGTAGGCCAGAAGCTTGTAATAGCCGCGCGCAACGGAGTCGCGCAGCCCCTCGGGCGCGGTGTCGACCAGCTTGCGGAACTTCTTGGCCAGACCCTTGCCCTGATACTCGACCAGACGGCCCTCACGATAGGCGATCGGGTCCTCGGCATGGGCCGGTTCTTCCTCGGGCAGCTTCGCCATCTCGCGGGCCTGTTCGGGGAAGGCCACGGCCCAACGGCCGATCTCGAAGGCGCGCTGGTTCTCGGCCACCTTGGCGCCGTTCAGACGGATCGCCTCGAGAATGGCCTCTTCCGACAGCGGCAGCAGACCGGCCTGCCACGACCCGCCCAGCACCAGCATGTTCGAATAGATCGAGTCGCCCAGGAGGCGCAGCGCCAGATTGTTGGCGTCGAAGAAGGCGACCTTCTCTTTCAGCCGCGCCTCGAGCGACAGGCGCAGACGGTCGGACGGCACCTGGAAATCGCGGAAGCGGGTGAAGTCGCCGGTGATGATCTCGTGATCATTGACCACCGCGCCGGTGCGGCCCGTGGTCATCAAGCCGATGGTCTTGGCCCCGGCCGTCACCACCATGTCGCCGCCGATGATGCAATCGGCCTCGCCGGTGGCGACGCGAATGGCGCTGATATCCTCGGGCTTGTTGGCCAGACGCAGGTGGATGTGCACCGCCCCGCCCTTCTGCGCCAGACCCGCCATCTCCATCATGCCGGCGCCCTTGCCGTCGATATGGGCGGCCTGCGCCAGCACCGCGCCGATGGTGACGACGCCGGTGCCGCCGACGCCGGTGATGACGACGTTATGCGTGCCAGTGATCGTGGGCAGCACCGGCGCAGGCAGCGCCGGGATGTCGAAGGCGGTGGCTTCGGGCTTCTTCAGCTTGCCGCCCTTCACGGACACAAAGCTGGGGCAGAAGCCTTTGACGCAGCTGTAATCCTTGTTGCAGGACGACTGGTCGATCTTGCGCTTGCGGCCAAGTTCGGTGTCCTCGGGCACGATCGAGACGCAGTTCGACTGCACGCCGCAATCGCCGCAGCCCTCGCAGACCTCGGGGTTGATCCAGATGCGGCGGTCGGGATCGGGGAACTGGCCCTTCTTGCGGCGGCGGCGCTTTTCGGCGGCACAGGTCTGGATATAGAGGATGGCACTGACGCCCTGGGCTGTTTCCAGTTCGCGCTGGACGGCCATCATCTTGTCGCGCTCCTCGAAGCGCAGGCCGGCCGGGAACTGTTTGCGGTCCACGTCCTCTTTCTCGTCATAGACGACGATCAGCGGATCGACCCCCATGGCGGTCAGTTCGCGCGCGATCTGCGGCGCGGTCAGCCCGCCCTCGTTCGGCTGGCCACCGGTCATCGCCACGGCGTCGTTGAACAGCACCTTGTAGGTGATGTTGGTCTTGGCCGCCAAGGCCGCGCGGATGGCAAGGCTGCCCGAATGGTTATAGGTGCCGTCGCCGAGGTTCTGGAACACGTGGCCACGCTTGCTGAAAGGCGCCTCGCCGATCCAGTTCACGCCCTCGCCGCCCATATGGGTAAAGCCGTTCGTCTCGCGGCCCATCCATTGCACCATGTAGTGACAGCCGATGCCGGCATAGGCGCGGCTGCCCTCGGGCAGGCGGGTCGAGGTGTTGTGCGGGCAGCCCGAGCAGAACCAGGGCGTGCGGGTGGCGATCTCGGGGGCGTTGTCGTTACGGCGCACTTCGGTCAGGCGGTCCATGCCCGACTTGATGCCTTCGGTGCCGCGGCCTTCCTCGATCAGGATGCCGCCGATCTTCTGCGCGATCATCACCGGGTCCAGCGCATAGCGGGTCGGGAAGATTTCCTCATGGCTGCGGTCATGCTTCCAGCCGATGACCCGGCGGCCGTGGCGGTTGTCGAAGATCGCCTCTTTCAGCTGCACCTCGATCAGCTTGCGCTTTTCCTCGACGCAGACGATCAGGTCCAGATCCTCGGACCATTCCTGCATCGATTTCATGTCCAAGGGCCAGGTCTGGCCGACCTTGTAGGTGGTGATCCCCAGCCGGTCCGCCTCGGCCTCGTCGATGCCCAGAAGCGACAGGGCATGGACCAGGTCCAGCCAGTTCTTGCCGGCGGCGACGAAACCAATCTTCGCGCCGGGCTTGCCCCAGACCGGGCGGTCGATGCGGTTGGCGCGGCTGAAGGCCTCGGCGGCCCACCGCTTGTAATCGATCATCCGCGCTTCCTGCGCCACCGGGGTATCCCCCAGACGGATGTTCAGCCCGCCCTCGGGCAGGTGGAAATCGGGGGTCACGAATTTCAGCCGGAACGGGTCGCCATCGACCACCGCCGTTGCCTCGACCGTGTCCTTCATCGTCTTCAGCCCGGTCCAGACCCCGGCAAAGCGCGACAGCGCGAAACCATAGAGACCGTAATCCAGGATTTCCTGCACACCTGCCGGCGACAGCACCGGGATATAGGCGTCGATCATCGCCCAGTCCGACTGGTGCAGCACGGTCGAGCTTTCGCCGGTATGGTCGTCGCCCATCGCCATGACCACGCCGCCATGGGGCGAGGAACCGGCCATGTTGGCGTGGCGCATCACGTCTCCGGTGCGATCGACGCCCGGGCCCTTGCCATACCACAGCGCATAGACGCCGTCATAGCTTCCCTCGCCGCGCAGCTCGGCCTGCTGGCTGCCCCAGATGGCGGTGGCGGCCAGATCCTCGTTCAGACCGGGCTGGAAGGTCACGTTCGAGGCCGCCAGACGCTTGGCTTCCTTCATCATCTGAAGGTCGACACCCCCCAGAGGGCTGCCGCGATAGCCGGTCACCAGGCCGGCGGTGTTCAGCCCGGCGGCCGCATCGCGCGCGTGCTGCATCAGCATCAGTCGCACCAGCGCCTGCGTGCCGTTCAGCAGAACGTGACGCTTTTCCAGATCGAACCGGTCGGACAGAGAGAACTCTTGCTTGCTCATCTGGCAGTCTCCTCAACAGCTTGATGAATTCTGCGTCATTATAGGTCAGAATTGCTGACCGATGAAGGAAAAACTTCACAACTCTCTTCTATTAAGAGTATGAGGGCGGGGATTTGGGCAATGCAAAACTTGTGGGGCCACTGACGCAGGATTGTGATCGCTATGGACTGGGACAAGCTTAGAATATTTCACGCGGTCGCGGATGCCGGCAGCCTGACCCATGCCGGCGACGTGCTGCACCTGTCGCAATCGGCGGTCAGCCGGCAGATCAGGGCGCTGGAGGATTCGCTTGGCGTGACCCTGTTCCACCGTCACGCGCGGGGGCTGATTCTCACCGAGCAGGGCGAATTGCTGTTCGAGGCGACCTCGTCCATGGCGAGGAAGCTCGACGCCGCCGCCGCGCGCATCCGCGACAGCGAGGAAGATGTCTTCGGCGAGCTGAAGGTGACGACGCCGGTGGGCTTTGGCACGCTGTGGCTGGTGCCGCGCCTGCCGAAGCTCTACGAGAAATATCCCGACCTGAAGATCGAACTGCTGCTGGAAGAACGGGTGCTGGACCTGCCCATGCGCGAGGCCGACGTGGCCATCCGCATGAAGGAACCCAGCCAGTCCGACCTGATCCGCCGCCGGCTGCTGAACATCCGGATGCGGCTTTACGCGTCCGAGAAATACCTGGCCGAGAACGGCACCCCGCCCAGCATCGAGGATCTGGGCAGCCACCGGCTGATCTGCCAAAGCCCCAGCACCCCGCAGGTCAGCGCCGGCGCGGTTTTGACCCAGATGCTGCTGGCCCAGAAACTCGGCTCGACGCTGATGGTGAACAACTATTTCGGCGTCTTGCAGGGCGTGCTGGCCGATCTGGGGATCGGCGTGCTGCCCGATTACCTGGTCGCCGATTTCGAGGGCATGGTGCGGGTGCTGCCAGAGATCGAGTCCGGCGATGTGCCGGTCTTCCTCGCCTTCCCCGAAGAGCTGCGGCAGTCGCGCCGGGTCATGGCCTTCCGCGATTTCGTGCTGGAGGAAATCCAGTCCTATCGCAAATGGCAGACCGAATCAGGCACCGTCTAGCGCGGCGCCACCCACCGAAACGGCAGGAAGCGGCTAGCAAAAATTAATTTTCCCTGATCGGCAACAACCGGCTCGCCAAGACTTTCGTCGCTGAAACGACGCAAAATCTTAACGAATCTACAACTTTCGCGTGTAGCTATTCAGCAACTGCATGGCCGGTATGCTGCATCTGCAGCATTAAGAACTTGCAGAATAGGCAACCTGCACATAAATCTGTCTTCGAAGGCAGGACGCGGCTTTGCTGCTCGCCTTCAACCTCCCTGTTGGACTTAGGCCGGGCTTCGTGCCCGGCTTTTTTTTGATTTCGGCACTGGTAACGGCAGCGTGACGCAATGGCAACCGCATTGCGGCGACTTTGTCGGGCTTGGTTAACCGGCCCGCGAGATCACCAAACGCGTCAGCTGGCGATAGGTCTCGCCCGGCGCCAGACCGGCATCGGGAAAGCCCGGATGGTTCGGCGCGTCGGGCCAGAGCTGCGGTTCCAGCGCAATGCCGCGATGGCCGAGATGGGTGCCGTCATAAATCTGCAATCCCGGCTCGGTTGACTCGATCGTCAGCGCATGGTTCGCGCCCGGCGCGGTCAGATGCGCCACCGGACGGCAGGGCTGCCGACTGGGGGCAAGGCAGAGGTTGTGATCCAGCAGCCCGCGCGCCATCTGCTCCCCAAGCCGGGTCGGCTGGCGGAAGTCGAAGCGCGTGTCCTGAACCGGCTCGACCGCGCCGGTCGGGATCAGGTCGGCATCGACCGGTGTATAGGTCTCGGCCGGGATCGTCAGCAGATGATCGGCGATGCTGTCGGCCCCGGTCAGGTTGAAATAGCCGTGCTGGGCAAAGTTGCATAGGGTCGGCACGTCGGTGATGGCCTCGATCTGGATCTCCAGCACCGGGCCGGTCAGGATGCGATAGGTGACGCGCACATCCAGAGCGCCGGGAAAGCCCATATGGCCGTGGGGCAGATGGTCGGTCAGGGTGATGCTGTCCTCGCCCGCGCCTTCGATCCGCCAGTTCCGCCCGCCGGTCCCGTCATCCCCGCCATGAAGCAGGTGCTGGCCCCGCCAGTTGCGGTCAAGCTGGCGTACCTCGCCGCCGATCACCGCCCGCGCCCCGCCGATGCGATTGGCATGGCGCCCGACGATGGCCCCGAAATGCCGGCCCCGGTCGAGATAGTCCTGATAGGTCTCGAAACCCAGCACCAGCGAGCGCCCACCCTCTGGCTCAAGACGCATCAGGCTCGCGCCATGGGTCATGACCTCGATGCTCAGCCCGCGGGCGCTGATCCGGGCCGCATCGACGGTCGAGCCGTCGCGATGGGTGCCGAAGCGTCTGACGCTCTCGCGCATCCCGGATCAGTCCAGCCGGACCTGATATTCGGCCTGCCCTTTGACACCCAACCCGCCCACCACGAAGGTCTGACCGTCTGCCGCCCCATCCAGCCCTTCGCCCGCAGTCGTGACCATCATCCGGTCAAGGCCTGCCCCGATGAAGGCCGGGCAGGTCGTCTTGCTGGCGGGCAACGCCACCACCCGCCGCAGCGTGCCATCGGGGGCATAGCAGGCCACCCGACCGGCGCCGAATTGCGCGTTCCAGATATTGCCCTCGGCATCCACCACCGCGCCATCGGGGCGCAGCTTCTCGGCCCGCAGATCGACGCACAGCTCTGCCGCACCCTCGGGCCAGCCCTCGCCGTCCAGCCGCTGGCGCAGGATCGTCGAGGTATCGGTATCGGCGTAATAGGCGGTGCGGCCATCTGGGGCGAAGCAGATGGCGTTCGAGACGCCGATCTCGCCATAAAGCTTGCGGATCTCGCCCCGGTAGAAGCGATAGATCGAACCGCGCTGGCCGCGTGGCTTGTTGATCGACATGGTGCCGATCCAGAACCCGCCCATCGGATCAGCCCGCCCGTCATTCGAGCGGGTCAGATCATTATCGGCCTCGAGCGCCCAGCTTTGCCCCGAGCTGCCATCGGCGACGTTGAACACCGTCAGCGCCGTCTGCGATGCGACCAGCATACGGTCGCGGTCGATCCAGCCCGCCGCCGTCACATATTCATCGAACTGCCATTCCCTCGGCGCCCCGCCCTCGATGGTCATCAGCCGCCGGCCAATGATGTCGAACCAGAAGGGTTGCTGGCGCTGGGGGTGCCACATCGGTCCCTCGCCCAGTTCGCAGCGGCGGGGATCGAAGACGGAAACGGCGGGTTCATCGGTCATGGGCTCTGCTCGTCATGAAATTCATCGGTGCGGCGGTGTCGGGCCAACATGAAGGCATCGGCCACCAATGTCATCGGCGAAAGATCGACATCCGAGGCCCGTGCCGCGATCAGCCCGGCAAAATGGTCATAGATCCGGGCATATTCCGACTCGAGCGCCGCCCCGTCCGACAGCAGCCGTCCATCCGCCACGGTGCGCGCGCCGCCTCCCGTCAGCTCGATCCGTCCGGCATCGGTGTCGAACCACATCGACCAGACCTGTTCTCCGGTCTCGCGGAAATCGAAATCGACATCGATCACGGCATCCTCGCCCGTCAGCAGCGACAGCCGCGCGGCAATCGGCGTCTCGCAATTCGCCGGCGTCTCGAATTCGGCGCGGGTGACGCGCACCGGCTCGGGCAGGATATGCGTCAGGATCGAGGTGGCGTTGATGCCCGGATCAAACACGCCCATGCCGCCCGGCTGCCAGATCCAGCCCTGCCCCGGATGCCAGCGCTTCACATCCTCGCGCCAGATCACCTTGCCGCCGGTCACGCGCCGCGCGGCCAGCCAGTCGCGTGCCGGGTCGACGCCATTGGCATGGCGCGAATGCCAGGTGGCATAGAGCACGCAGCCCTGCGCCTCGGCCAGCGCCCGCAGCGCCTCGACCTCGGCCAGCGTCACCCCCGGCGGCTTCTCCAGCAGCACATCGCGCCCGGCCTTCAGCGCCTCGACCGCCAGCGGATAACGCACCTGCGGCGGCACGCAAAGCGCCACGGCGGCAACGCCCGGATGGTCCGCGAACATCGCCGTCATCTCCTCATAGGCCGGCACATCGGGCAGCGACTGCCCGAGGCTCACGGTCGCGGCCAGCCGGAAATCTCGGCAGGCGCGGATTGCGGGCACATGCTGATCCGTGGCGATCTTGCCCAGCCCGATGATGGCGATGTCAGTGGCTGTCACGTCCGACCTCCCTGCCCCGGCAGCCGATCAGGAAATCCAGATCCGCGCCGGTATCCGCCCCCTGCACATGGTGATGGAACATCTGCGCATAGCCGCCCTTCGGCGCCTCGGGCGCACGCCATTCGGCCAGACGCGCGGCGATCTCGGCCTCGCTGACCTCCAAGTGGATGCGCCGGGCTTCGACGTCGATCTCGATCATGTCGCCAGTGCGCACGATCGCCAGCGGCCCGCCCCGCGCCGCCTCGGGCGAGGTGTGCAGGATCACCGTGCCATAGGCAGTGCCCGACATGCGGGCATCGGAAATGCGAACCATATCGGTGATCCCCTTCCTCAGAACCTTGGGCGGCAGGCCCATATTGCCCACCTCGGCCATGCCCGGGTAGCCGCGCGGGCCGCAATTCTTCAGCACCATGACAGAGTTCTCGTCGATCTCCAGCGCCTCATCCTCGATGCGCGCCTTGTAATCGTCAATATCCTCGAACACGACCGCCGGGCCGCGATGGCGCATCAGATGCGGGCTGGCCGCCGAGGGTTTCAGCACCGCGCCATCGGGCGCCAGGTTGCCGCGCAGCACCGCGATCCCACCCGAGGCGGTCAGCGCCCGGTCGGTCGGCAGGATCACATCGTCATTCCAGTTGGTGACATCCTTCACCTCGTCCCAGATGCTGCCGCCGCTGACCGTCAGCGCGTCCTTGTTCAACAGCCCGGCCTCCCCCAGGCGCCGCAGCACCACCGGCAGACCACCGGCATAGAAGAATTCCTCCATCAGGTACTTGCCCGAGGGCATCAGGTTCACGATGGTCGGCACGTCGCGGCCAAGCCGGTCCCAGTCCGCCAGCGTCAGATCGACCCCCACCCTGCCCGCCATGGCCAAGAGGTGAACCACCGCATTGGTCGAGCCGCCGATGGCGCCATTGGTGCGGATGGCATTTTCAAACGCCGCGCGCGTCATGATGTCCGAAGGCTTCAGATCATCCTTGACCATCTGCACGATCCGCCGCCCCGAAAGCTGCGCCATCACCCGGCGGCGACTGTCGACCGCCGGGATCGCCGCATTGCCCGATAGCGCCATCCCCAGCGCCTCGGCCATCGAGGCCATGGTCGAGGCCGTGCCCATCGTGTTGCAGGTGCCCGAGGACCGGCTCATCGCCTGTTCGGCATCGAGAAACTCCTGCTGCGTCATCTCGCCGGCCTTCACTGCCTCCGAGAATTTCCACAGATGCGTGCCAGAGCCGACCCGCTCACCCCGGAACCAGCCGTTCAGCATCGGCCCGCCGGTGACGACGATCGAGGGAATATCGGTCGAGGCCGCCCCCATCAGCAGGCTGGGCGTGGTCTTGTCGCAGCCGACCAGCAGCACCGCCCCGTCGATGGGTTGGCCGCGCATGGTTTCCTCGACCGCCATGGCGGCCAGGTTGCGAAACATCATCGCGGTCGGGCGGAAGGTGTTTTCCGAGGCCGAGAAGACCGGCACCTCGACCGGAAAGCCGCCAGCCTCCCAGACCCCCGCCTTCACCTTCTCGGCCAGCTCGCGCAGATGGCCGTTGCAGGGCGTCAGGTCGGCCCAGGTATTGAGGATTCCGATGACCGGGCGGCCGTCGAACAGATCATGCGGATAGCCCTGATTCTTCAGCCAGCCCCGGTGATAGATGGTGTCGCGCGAATTGCCGCCATACCAGTGCTGCGAGCGCAGCTTGCGTGGCCAGGCGGCGGGGGTGAAGCTCATCTCGGGCGGCCTCCGATGGGTGTTCAGATGGTGCGACCGGGGCCAGACCCCGACCACGTCCCCCAAGCTATAGGCGGCGGTTACATGCCCGAAAAATGATGATATTGATCGGTGATATACCATTGCGCTGACATCGGCATCGGCCCTGCAACGACGCGCGCAATCCCGCCTGCAAGCCTGCCGCCCGACAGGTTTTAGGGGTGAGGCGCGGTTTCCCCCCTTGCCCCTGCCCGCCCGGATCACTAAACGGGTCGGCGGAGATGTGGCCGAGTGGTCGAAGGCGCTCCCCTGCTAAGGGAGTAGACGGGGAACCGTCTCGAGGGTTCGAATCCCTTCGTCTCCGCCATTACCCCCATTCGAGTGCAAGACGCGCACCCTGACAGGGCCGTTGGTGCTGGCCGGTCGAGGGGGTGAACAACGTTTTGCTAGCCTCGGTGAACTCTCTTTATCCATACCGATCTTGAGCGACGCAGTTGGGGCGCGGGGTGAAGCTGATTCTATCACTTGCTCGCAAGATCAAGCCGAGGAAAGTCGAGCCTGAGGCCGTCCTGGTGGCTCGCGTCCACCGCTCGCTAAACCCCCGCCAGGATCCTCGCCGCCTCGTCGCGGGTGGGGGTCAGCCGGGCGCGGTCTTCGCCCGGGTGGAAGCGGGCGCGGGTGGCGGTGGGCATGGGCGCGGGCTGGGCGATCAGGATGCGCGGGCCGGTGCTGGTGGTCTCGGCCTGCCAGCTGCGGGCGAGGGCGATCTGCGCGGCCTTGGTGGCACCGTAGCTGCCATAGAATTTCTCGCCGGCATGGGGATCGTCAAAGAACAGCGCGCTGCCCTTGCGGGCGATCAACAGGGGTTCGACCAGCCCGATCAACCCGCGCGTGGCATTGACGTTCACCTCGACCGATTTCGCCCAGTCCTTGGCGTCGATATGCGAGGTCGGTGCCAGCGGTGCGGCGTGGATGGCGCTGTGCGCCCAGAGATCCAGCCCGCCCCAGCGCCCCTGCACCGAGGAGACCAGCTGCACCATCGCCTCGGCCACGGTCACATCCATCGGCGCCAGCGTGGCGCTGCCACCGGCGGCACGGATGCGGTCGTCCAGCTCTTCCAGCGCGCCCACGGTGCGGGCGACTGCGAGGATATGCCAGCCTTGGGCGGCCAGCGCTTCGGCAAGGGCGGCGCCAAGGCCGCGCGAGGCGCCGGTGACCAGCGCGATTTTCTGGGTGTTGTCGTTCATGGCTGCCCTGTGCCAAACCGGCATGATGCCTGCAAGGGAATTCGGCGGGCGGACCGCCGCCACCGGCGACGCCCCCCTGCCCGTTCAGCAAAAAGGGCCCCGAAGGGCCCTTTTTCCTTAGCGCTTGGCGACATCCACGTAGTCGCGCTTGTTGCTGCCGACATAAAGCTGGCGCGGGCGGCCGATCTTGTTCTGCGGATCGCCGATCATTTCCTTCCACTGGGCAATCCAGCCCACGGTGCGCGACAGCGCGAAGATCGGGGTGAACATCGAGGTCGGGAAGCCCATCGCCGAGAGGATGATGCCCGAATAGAAATCGACGTTCGGATACAGCTTCTTCTCGATGAAATACTCGTCCTCGAGCGCGATCTTCTCCAGCTCCTTGGCAACCTGCAGCGTCGGGTTGTTGTGGATGCCCAGAAGATCCAGCACCTCGTCGGCCGATTCCTTCATCACCTTGGCGCGCGGGTCGAAGTTCTTGTAGACCCGGTGGCCGAAGCCCATCAGCTTGAACGGATCGTTCTTGTCCTTGGCCCGGGCGATGTATTCCGGGATGCGGTCGACGGTGCCGATCTCTTTCAGCATTTCCAGCGCCGCCTGGTTGGCGCCGCCATGCGCCGGCCCCCAGAGACAGGCGATGCCGGCGGCGATGCAGGCAAACGGATTTGCACCCGAGGAACCGGCCAGACGCACGGTCGAGGTCGAGGCGTTCTGCTCGTGATCGGCGTGCAGCGTGAAGATGCGGTCCATGGCGCGGGCCAGGGCCGGATCGACGGTGTATTTCGCCGCCGGGACCGAGAAGCACATGTGCAGGAAGTTGCTGGCGTAATCCAGCTCGTTCTGCGGATAGACGAAGGGCTGGCCGATCGAATACTTGTAAGCCATGGCCGCGATGGTCGGCAGCTTGGCGATCAGCCGGATGGCCGCAACCTCGCGCTGCCAGGGATCGGCAATATCGGTGCTGTCGTGATAGAAGGCCGACATCGCCCCGACCACGCCCACCATGGTCGCCATCGGATGGGCGTCACGGCGGAACCCGCGGAAGAAGTTGTTCATCTGCTCGTGGACCATGGTGTGATGGGTCACGCGGCTTTCGAAATCCCTGAGCTGGTCGGCATCGGGCAGCTCACCGTAAAGCAGCAGATAGCAGACTTCGAGGTAATGCGACTTGGCCGCCAATTGCTCGATCGGATAGCCGCGATACCACAGCTCGCCCTTGTCGCCATCGATGAAGGTGATGGTCGAGTCGCAGCTTGCGGTCGAGGTGAAGCCGGGGTCGTAGGTGAACACGTCGGCCTGACCATAGAGCTTGCGGATATCCAGCACTTCGGGACCAATGGTCGGGGTGAGGATCGGCAGCTCATAGGACTGGTCGTTCAGGACAAGCTTTGCGGATTTGGTGTCGGCCATCTGGGACTCCCTCTCTCGGATAGGCGCGGCGCTACCTGACGGGTGGCGCCGCGAAAAATGCGCGCGGGCTCAGCCCGCCTGATCTGCCTGATCGTTCAGCCGGGCCAGCGTTTCGTCGCGGCCAAGCGCCATCATCATGTCGAACACGCTGGGGGTCGAAGTCCGGCCTGCCAAAGCGGCCCTGACCGGTGCTGCGACCTTGCCCAGACCGACGCCGTTTTCTTCGGCGACCTGCTTGGCAGCTTGTTCCAGATCATCTCGCGTCCAGCTAGCATGCTGCAGTGCGGCAGTCAATGATTTCAGCATACCACGGGATACCGTATCCAGCGCAGCCACCGCCTTCGGGTCGAGTTCCACCGGCCGCTCGACCAGCGCAAAGCGCCCCTGATCCAGCAGCGCCGGCAGGGTTTTTGCCTTTTCCTTCAACGCATCCAGCGCCGGCGTTAGCCAGGATTTCTGACGTTGGGTCAGGGCCGGCTGGCCGGTCTCGGTCAGGAAAGCGTCCAGTTCCCCGAGCAGGCGATCACCGGGCATCTGGCCGATATGCCAGCCGCTGACATGTTCCAGCTTTTTGAAGTCGAGCCGCGCCGGCGCCCGGCCGATGCCGGAAAGATCGAACCATTCCAGCGCCTTGGCATCGTCGAACAGCTCGTCATCGCCATGGCTCCACCCCAGACGCGCCAGATAGTTGCGCATCGCCTCGGCCGGGTAGCCGAGGGCCGCAAATTCGTGCAGGCCGACGGCGCCATGACGCTTGGACAGCTTCTTGCCATCCTCGCCATGGATCAGCGGGATATGGGCGAAGACCGGGCGTTTCCAGCCCATGGCGTCAAAGACCTGCACCTGCCGCGCAGCATTGGTCAGGTGATCGTCGCCCCGGATCACATGGGTCACGCCCATGTCGTGATCGTCGACCACCACCGCCAGCATGTAGACCGGGGTGCCGTCGCTGCGCAGCAGCACCATGTCATCCAGCTGGTCATTGCCAAAGCGCACCTCGCCCTGCACCTGATCGTCGATGATGGTCTCGCCCTCGCGGGGGGCGCGCAGGCGGATGGCATAGGGGGCATCGGGCCAGTCCTCGGGGCCCTTGTCGCGCCACGGGCTCTGGAAGGGCTGGCGCGGATGCGATTCGCGCCATGCCGCGATCTCCTCGGGGGTGGAATAGCAGCGATAGGCGCTGCCCGCCTCCAGCATCGCCCGCGCCACCTCGGCATGACGGGCCATGCCTTCGAACTGGCTGACCGGCTCACCGTCCCAGTCCAGGCCCAGCCATGTCAGGCCCTGCAGGATCGCCGCCGTCGCCTCGGGGGTAGAGCGCGCGCGGTCGGTATCCTCGATCCTCAGCAGGAACTTGCCGCCCCGGCCCCGGGCATAGAGCCAGTTGAACAGTGCCGTCCGCGCGCCGCCGATATGCAGATAGCCGGTCGGCGAGGGGGCAAAGCGGGTGACGATGGGATCGGAGGTCATGGCGGGGCCTTTGTCTCAAGTCGCGCCACGGGTCTTAACCTTCCGGAAAGGCCGCCCGTGGCAGGGTTCCCGGCGAGGAATAGAGAAGCCCGGACGGAAGAACAAGAATTGACGGCCCCGACGCTCCTGCCCCCCACCTCCCTGCCCGCGCCCGCTGCCATTGCGGCTCCGGTCCGGCTGGCTCGCCCCCCACGCCCGGCGGCGGCGGCGCGCGCCGGGCTGGTCCCGTGGCTGCCGGTCGGGCTGTCCAGCGGTATCGGGCTGTGGTTCGCTCTGCCCTTCCAGCCGGGTGCGCGGTTCTATCTCGCGGTTGCGGTCGTGGCGGTGCTGGCGCTGTGGGTCACGACCCGCGCCCGGCGTTGGGCCGAGACCGGACGGATCGGCTGGCGGCTCTCCGACGCGTTGCGGCTGGCAGGCTGGGCGGTGCTGCTCATCGCCACCGGGCTGGCGCTGACCGGCTTGCGATCCGAGCGTGTCGCCGCGCCGGTCCTCGGCTGGCGCTATTACGGCCCGATCGAGGGGCGGGTGGTCGCCATCGACCGCTCGGCCCGCGACCGGATGCGGATCACGCTGGATGCCGTGACCCTGCGCGACCTGCCCCCCGGCCGCACACCGGGCAAGGTGCGGCTGTCGCTGACGGATGCGGCGGCGGAAGACCTGCCGGTGCCGGGGGAACGCGTCATGCTGACCGGCCACCTGTCGCCGCCACCCGGCCCGGCCTCGCCCGGCAGCTTCGATTTCCGCCGCTTCGCCTGGTTCGAGGGGCTGGGCGCTGTCGGCTATAGCCGCAACCCGGTCCTGACCGTCACCCCGCCCGAGGGCGGCATCTGGGCGATGCACCGGCTACAGATGACCCTCGCCGAGGCCATGCGCGCGCGCATCGGCGGCCAGTCCGGCGCCGTCGCGGCGGCGCTGATGACGGGTGACAGGTCAGGCATCACCGAGGCCACGAACGAGCTGATGCGGGCTTCGAACCTCTACCACATCATCTCGATCTCGGGCCTGCACATGGGCATGCTGGCGGGTTTCATCTATGCGGCGCTACGGCTGGCGCTGGTCGGGGCGCAGGGGGCGGGGCTGCGGCTGGTCTGGCCCGCGCACAAGATCGCCGCCGGGGTCGCGATGCTGTCGGCGGCGGGCTATCTGTGGCTGGCCGATGGCGGCGTCGCCACCGAGCGCGCCTTTGTCATGGTGGCGGTGATGCTGGCCGCGATCCTCGCCGACCGCCGCGCCATCTCGCTGCGCAGCGTTGCGCTGGCCGCGACCATCATTCTGATCCTGAACCCCGAGGCGCTGGGGTCGCCCGGCTTCCAGATGAGCTTTGCCGCGACCGTGGCGCTGATCCTGATCTATGGCCCTTGGGCGCGGGTCTCGCCCGCGCTGCCCTGGTGGCTTCGGCCAGTGCTGATGCTGGTGATTTCGTCGCTGGTCGCGGGTCTCTCCACCTCGCCGATCGCCGCCGCGCATTTCAGCCGCATGGCGCAATACGGACTTCTGGCGAACCTGCTGGCGGTGCCGGTCATGGGCGTGCTGGTCATGCCTGCCGGGGTGATGGCGGCTCTGCTGGCCCCGGTCGGACTGGCCGGCCCGGCGCTGTGGGTCATGGGGCTGGGGACCAGCTGGATGCTGGCCGTGGCCGCCTTCGTCGCCGGGCTGAACGGCGCGGTGACGGCGATCCCGATGCCGCCTGCCCCGGTCCTGCCGCTGCTCGGCACTGGCTCGGTGCTGGCGGTTCTGGCCTGGCGGCGCGGGCAGATGCGTCCGGGGGTTTCTGCGCCCATTCTCGCCTGCGGGTCCGGGATCGGGCTGGTGCTGGCGGCCTTCGCGATCTGGATGACAGCCGAACGCCCACAACTGCTGATCGCCCCCGAGGGTGAGGCAGTTGGCCTGATGACGCCCGAGGGTCGCGCGGTGTCGAAGCCGACCGGCGGGTCTTTCGTGGTCGAGACTTGGCTGATCGAGGACGGCGATACCGCGACGCAAGAGGTTTCGGCCGCCCGCCCGGCCTGGAGCGGCGACAAGCGCGCGCGCGAAGCCGCGATCGGCGGGACCGGCTGGCGGGTGGTGCATCTGACCGGCAAGGAGGCAGGCCTGCGCGCCGCTGGCCACTGCGCGGCGCAGGTGATCCTTGTGATCGACGAGGTGGCCGAGGGTCTGGGTGACGATCCGCCCTGTCGTCTGATCGATCTGTCGTCGCTGCGCCGCTCGGGCGCGCTGGCGGTCAGGTTTCGGGATGGCGAGCCGCAGATCGAGTCCGTTGCAGATGCTGGCGGCAGGCGGCCATGGGCAGGGATCTGATCACGCCGCCAGCACCAGCCAGGTCCAGTTGATCCCGGCAGCATCCTGACGCTGCTGCGCCTCAGCCTCGACCCGGCGCAGGACACGGAAGCCATTGGCCTCGGCCAAAGAGATCGTGCCTTCGACATCGGCGGCAAAGACGCCCGACTTTGGTTGCTCCGGCCCGTGGCGCAGCGACAGGACCACATGCGCGCCGTCAGCCGAGAGGTCCCGCAACCGCCCCATCGCTTCCTGCCGCTGGAGCCCATCAAGATGATGCCAGACCGCGATCAGCAGCAGCAGGTCGAACCTGCGCCCCTCAAGCCCCGCAAGACCCGGCAGCTGATCCGCAACCCAGTCGATCCCCGCGTCCACATGGCGCAGTCGCGCAGCCTCGCGCAGCTCGTTCACCGGCTCGACCGCCGTGACCTGATGGCCCTGCCCGGCAAACCACGCGGCATCGCGGCCCGAACCTGCCCCCAGATCGGCGACCCGCGCCGGCGCGACTGGCAGAAGATCGGCCACCGGCGCGAAAAGCTGCGCCGGGGCCACGGTTTCATAGCGCTCGGCCAGTGCCGCGCCATGGGCGGCATAGAGGGCCAGCGCCGGGTTCTCGCCGCTCATGCGACCTCGGCAAAGACCTTGTTGAGCGCCGTTTCCAGCTTCTCGAACATCTCGTCCATCTGCGCCTCGGTCAGGATGAAGGGCGGGCAGAGGACGATGGACTGGCCGAGCGGGCGGCAGATCAGGCCGAGATCGGTGCAGGTATTGGCGATGCGTTCGCTGACCGACAGCGAGCCGTCGAAGGGGGTCTTGGTCGCCTTGTCCTTCACCGCCTCCAGCGCCCACATGAAGCCGATGCCGCGCAATTCACCGATATGCTCGCTGCGCTCCATGATCGCGCGCAGCCCGGCCTCGAGCCGCGGGGCCAGACGCTTGACGTTATCGGCCAGCCCCTCGTTCATCACCACGTCGATCGCCTTCAGCGCGATGGCGCAGCCGACCGGGTGGCCCGAGGCGGTGAAGCCATGCGGAAACTCCTCGATCTTCTCGGCCGCCGCCTGCATCCGGTCGGCCAGATCGGGACCAAGGATCACCGCGCCCATCGGGAAGAGGCCGGCGGTCAGGTTCTTCGAGGAAATGATCGCGTCGGGCGTGAAGCCATAGGTCTGGCAACCCCAGGTATTGCCGGTCCGGCCAAAGCCGCAGATCACCTCGTCCGAGATCAGCGGGATGCCGTGCTTTTTCAGGATCGGCTGGATCGCCTGGAAATAGCCCTTGGCCGGCGGGATCACCCCGCCCGCGCCCATCACCGGCTCGGCGAAGAAGCCGGCGATGGTGTCGGCGCCCTCGCGCTCGATGGTTTCTTCCAGCTCGCGCGCTAGCCGGGCGACGAACTGTTCCTCGGTCTCGCCCGGCTCGCCAAAGCGCCAGTAATGCGGGCAGGTCAGGTGCAGGAAGCCCTCCATGGGAAGGCCGAAGACCTCGTTATAGGGCTTGCCGGTCATCGAAGCCGAAACCACGGTGACGCCGTGATAGGCGTTCCAGCGGGTCAGGATCTTGCGGCGCTTTGGGTTGCCCTCGCTGGCGTGCAGGAACCACAGCATCTTGACCATGGTGTCATTCGCCTCGGAACCCGAGTTGGTGTAGAAGACGCGCCCGTAATCGAAGGGCGAAACCTCGACCAGCTTTTCCGACAGCATCACCGTCTGGTCGGACATGCGCCCGAAGAAGGCGTGATAGCCGGGGAAGCGGTCATATTGCGCCTTGGCCGCATCGGCCAGACCCTTGTGGTCAAAGCCCGCAACCATGTTCCACAGGCCGGAATTGGCATCGAGGTAACGCTTGCCGTTCACATCGAAGACATAGGGCCCCTCGCCATGGGTCAAGACCACCGCGCCGCGTTCATGCACGCTTGGCAGATCGGTGAAGCCGTAGAGCGAATATTCATCGGCGCGGGCTTCCCAGCTTTGCGGGTTGTTCATCGATTGGGCCTCCGGTTCGGGTTTGGGCGGAGGCTATCCGGGCGGCGTTGGCCGCGCAATGGGGCCGCGACGGGATTGGGTGAAGCGCCTGCCGCGCTGTAGGGAACTCGGGCGAAGTGCCGGGGATGACTGGCAGAATGGCGGCGCCCCCGCAGCGCGCGGCGAAGAATCGCGTTGCAACCCGGTGCCGCAGATTGCAGCCTGCCGGGACGAGGAAAGGACTGCCCGCGTGATCGACAAGACCTGCGCCGACCCCGTTGCCGCCATTCAGCCCATCGGCGATGGCGCCTCGGTGATGGTGGGGGGCTTTGGCACCTCGGGCATCCCCTACGGCCTGTTGAATGCGCTGGCCGAGAAGGGCGCGCGTGACCTGACCATCATCTCGAACAACGCGGGCGAGGGCGAGGCGGGGATCGCGGCCCTATTGAAGCTGGGGCTGGTCGCCAAGGTCATCTGCTCCTATCCGCGCACCCCCGGCTCGGTCTGGTTCGAACGCCGCTACAAGGCGGGCGAGGTGGCGCTGGAGGTGATGCCGCAGGGCACGCTGGCCGAGCGGATGCGGGCGGCGGGATCGGGTCTCGGCGGTTTCTTCACCCCCACGGGCTATGGCACGAAACTGGCCGAGGGCAAGGAAACGCGGGTGATCGGCGGGCGCGGTTACGTGTTCGAACCGCCGCTGTCGGCGGATTTCGCGCTGATCCGGGGCGAGACGGGCGATCGCTGGGGGAACCTCTCCTATCACGCCACGGCGCGGAACTTTAACCCGGTCATGGCCATGGCCGCGCGGCACAGCATCGCCGAGGTGCGGCAAGTCTCGACCGAACCGCTGCACCCGGAACGGGTGGTGACGCCGGGAATCTTCATCGCCAGCCTTTGCGAATACGCGGTGCGGCCATGAACCGTCGCAGCGATGCCGAGATGGCGGCGCGGGTGGCGCAGGACATTCCCGATGGCGCCTATGTCAACCTGGGGATCGGCAAGCCCACCCATGTCGCGGCGCATCTGCCCATGGGGCGCGAGGTGCTGTATCAGTCGGAAAACGGCCTGTTGGGCGTCGGCCCGCCGCCCGAACCGGGCCGCGAGGACCGCGAGTTGATCGATGCCAGCAAGCGCATGGTGACGGCGGTGCCCGGCGCGGCTTACTTCGACCAGTGCGACAGCTTCGCCATGATGCGCGGCGGGCATATCGATATCGCCGTTCTGGGCGCCTATCAGGTGGCCGAGACGGGCGACCTGGCGAATTGGGCGACGCTGGAGGACCGCCACCCGCCGGCTGTGGGCGGCGCGATGGACCTGGTCGCGGGCGTGCCGACGATCCTGATCCTGATGAACCATGTGGGCAAGGATGGCAGTCTGCGCCTGCTGGAGCGCTGCACCTACCCGCTGACCGGACTGGGTGTGGTGTCGCGCGTCTATACCGATCTGGCGGTGCTGGACATCGCGCCCGAGGGGTTCCGGCTGGTTGAACTCACCTCCGGAAACAGTCTGGCCGAGGTGCAGGCACTGACCGGAGCGAAGATCCACGTCTGAGACCGGCTGGATCGCGGCGCTGCCGCCGCGATCCCGTTCACAAAGATCCGCCGGATCAGAGCGAGCTGTTCCCGCGCGCGGCATCGACCGACCAGGGGCCGGGGCCGGCGGCGGCGAGGTAGAGGAAGACAAAGCTGTAAAGCGCGGCCAGTTCGCCGCCGTTCAGCAGCGGGAAGAACCCCTGTGGCGAATGGGCGATGAAATAGGCGGCGGCGGTCAGGCCGCTGGCGATGAAGGCCGAGAAGCGCGAGAAGAGGCCGATCACCAAGAGCACACCGAAGACCAGTTCGATGATCCCGGCGATGCCCGGCAGCGAGGACAGCGAAACACCGTTCATCTGGCTGACCGGGAAGCCCAGCACCTTGGTGGTGCCGTGCTGCAGCAGCAGCAGGCCCGACATGATGCGCAGGACCGAGCGCAGCTGCGGCTCGATAGGGGCGAGGAAGTTCATGGGCAATATCCTTTCGGGGGGTGACAGAGGGTCTCACCCGTCAGGGCGGACCGGTCAAAGGCATCTGGCGGGCGATCCCGCCGCGCGCGAGCCGGTGGCTGGAACCCGAATAACCGTTTCCCCACGCGCACTTGCTGGCCGCGCCGTTCTTCTGTCGCCACCGCGCAAAGTCAAGCCCGACCGATTTACCACGATATGACAGTTGCGCGAGTGGCACGGGGGCGTTGCGCGCCCCTGTGCAGACCCGTCAGCGGGTCAGCCGAGCGATCAGCGCCGAGGTGTCCCAACGGCCGCCGCCCATGATCTGCACCTCCTTGTAGAACTGGTCGATCAACGCGGTGACCGGCAGCGGCACGTTCAGCTCGTCGGCGGCGTCAAGGCAGATGCCCAGATCCTTGCGCATCCAGTCGACCGCGAAACCGTGGTTGAACTCGCCCGCCGCCATGGTCTTGTGGCGGTTCACCATTTGCCAGCTTCCGGCAGCGCCCTGGCTGATGACCTCGACCAGCTTCGCGGTATCAAGCCCGGCCTTCTGCGCGAAGGCCAGCGATTCCGACAGGCCCTGCACCAGCCCGGCAATGGCGATCTGGTTGCACATCTTGGCCATCTGCCCCGCGCCCGTGCCACCCATGCGGCGGCAGATCTTGGCATAGGCGTCGATCACCGGCTCGGCCCGGTCATATTCGGCAGCATCGCCCCCGCACATCACCGACAGCTGGCCATTCTCGGCCCCCGCCTGCCCGCCCGAGACCGGCGCATCGACATAGCCGAGACCCGCAGCCGTGGCAGCCTCGGCCAGCTCGCGGGTGACGGCGGCGGAGACCGTGGTGTGATCGACGAAGATCGCACCCTTGGTCATCCCGGCGAATGCGCCGTCGGGACCAAGGCAGACCGAGCGCAGGTCATCGTCATTGCCGACACAGGCCATGACGAAATCGGCGCCACTTGCGGCCTCGCGCGGGGTGGCGGCCCAGCTGCCGCCATGCTGGTCAGCCCATTTCCTGGCCTTGGCGGCGGTGCGGTTATAGACGGTCACGTCATGACCCGCCGCCTTAAGATGCCCGGCCATCGGATAGCCCATCACGCCCAGTCCCAGAAAAGTCACTTTCGCCATACTGTCCCCTCGATCCCTGCGCGGCCTGCGTTGAATTGCGCCGTCCGCTGTCCTAGACAGCACACCACCATCCCGGCGCGTGCAGGTCAAGCGCCGCTGACCCGCCGCTGACCCAAGGCCCAAGGACCGCGCAACATCCGATGCTGACCCTTTTCCGCTGGCTGCTGCGCCTGACCGTCGGGCTGATCCTTGTCATGGTGATCGCCACCGTGCTGGTCTGGTATTTCGCCACCCGTTCGCTGCCCGACTACAATGCCAACTACCAGATGGCCGGCCTGTCGGGGCCGGTCGAGATCGTGCGCTCGACCGAGAACGTGCCCCATATCTTCGGCGCCAGCGATGCCGATGTGTTCTTTGCCCTGGGCGTCGCCCATGCGCAGGACCGGCTGTTCCAGATGACCGTGCTGCGCCGCGCCGCGCAGGGCCGGCTGGCCGAGATCTACGGCGCAAGCGCCTTTCGCGGCGATGATCTGGCCCGCCGGCTCGGCCTTTACCGCCACGCGCGCGAGTCGCTGGCGGCGCAGGACGACTATACGCGGGCCGCGCTGGAAGCCTATTCCGCCGGGGTGAATGAATGGATCGCCCAGGTCAACCGCGATGCCGCAGGTCGCGGCGCGCCCGAGTTTTTCCTGTTCCCGGACGAGATCGCCGCCTGGAAACCCGCCGATTCGCTGGCAGTGCTGAAGCTGGTGGCCGCCACCAGTTCCAGCGCCATCCGCGCCGAGGTGCTGAACGCGCGGCTGTCGATCGCGCGCCCCGACATTGGCCCGCAGCTGGCCGCCCTGCCCGGCGATGCGCCCCTGCCCGATTATGCCGGCCTTTTTCCCGGCGCGCGGCTGATGCCGCCGGCGCAGCAGGAGGACACGTCCAGCTGGGACGAGGCGCTGGCCGGCTATCTGGACCCCGGCCTCGGCCTCAGCGCCACCGCCTTTGCCGCCGCGCCCGACCGCACCGCGGCGCAGGGTTCGATCCTTGCCAACAGCCCCGAAGGCCCGCTGACCGCGCCAAGCCTGTGGTACCTCGCGCGGCTGGAACTGCAGCAGGGCGGCGTCATCGGCGCCACCATTCCGGGGATTCCAGCGGTGCTGTCGGGGCGGAATACCGGGCTTGCCTGGGGCGTTACGCCGGCGGGTATCGATGACGCCGACCTGTTCATCGAGGAATTGCAGCCCGGCGACATCACCCGTTATCGCGGCGTCGATGGCTGGACCGATTTCACCTCGCGCCGCGAGGTCATCCGCATCCGCGACGGCGAGGACCAGCCGATCACCCTGCGTTGGACCGCCAATGGCGCGGTGCTGCCGGGGGTCGATTTCGATCTGGCCGACGTGACCCCTCGCGGCCATGTCGCGGCGCTGGCCTGGACCGGGGCGAGCGATGACGACGCCACCATGAGCGGGCTCATTGGCCTGATGCGCGCGCCTGACCGCGGCACCGCCGCCGAGGCGCTGGCGCAGGTGACGACGCCTGCGCTGCAGGTGACGCTGGCCGACCGCGACGGCGTGGGTCAGCAGCTGGCCGGTCGCGCCCCGCGCCGCGATGCCGCCCATCCGACCGGCGGTCGGATGCCCGCACCGGGCTGGGAACCGGCCTCGGGCTGGCAAGGCCTTGCCCCCGCCACCGAACTGCTGGGCAGTGCCCTGCCCGGTCAGGCCGGCGCCGATGGCATCGTGCTGGCGACCGGCGAGGGTGCTGCCGGGCCGCGCCTTGCCCGCCTGACCCGGCTGGCCGAGGACCGCGAGGTGCAATCGCGCGACAGCTTCATCGCCATCCAGCTGGACGTGGTCAGCCCCGCCGCCCGCGCGCTGCTGCCACTCGTCGGCGCCGATCTGTGGTTCACCGGCGAACCGGCCGCCACTGGCACGCCCGAGCGCCAGCGTCAGGATGCGCTGAACCTGCTGGCCGAATGGGATGGCGAGATGAACGAACATCTGCCCGAACCCGCCATCTATTCCGCCTGGATGCTGGCGCTGCAGGACCGGCTGATCCGCGACGAGTTGGGCCCTCTGTCCGAGGATATCACCGCGCTCTACCCGTCCTTCATCGAGGCGGTGTTCCGCAACCGCAACGGTGCCGCCGCCTGGTGCGATGTGGCGCAAAGCGCGCCGGTCGAGGATTGCGCCACCATCGCCCGGCAATCGCTGGACGCGGCCATCCTCGATCTGACCGACCGCTATGGCCCCGACGTGACCACCTGGCGCTGGGGCGATGTCCATGTCGCCACGCAGTCGCACCCGGCCCTTGGCCACCTGCCCGGCCTCAGCTGGGTGGTGAACCTGTCGCAATCGACCTCGGGCGACGGCTTCACGCTGGCGCAGGGCGGTCTCTTGGGCAGCGGCGCCAATCCCTTCCGCAATGTCACCGGCGCGGGTTATCGCGGGGTCTATGACCTTGCCGATCCCGACAGTTCGGTCTTCATCATCTCGACCGGGCAATCGGGCCATCCGCTGTCGCGCCATTACGACGATCTGGCCGAGCTGTGGCGGCGCGGCGAATATATCGGCATGTCGCTGGACCCCGAGCTTGCCCGCGCCGCCGCGACCGGTATTACCCGCCTCACCCCGCCCACCGAGTAGGCTTGGTATACCAAGATTGACAGGTGGCCCCTGCCCCGCTAACTCAACGTCAAGGATGGACGTCGAGGAGGGACAGCCATGGCCAATTCCGCAACATTAACCGGCGCATGGCCGGTCGCGCCGACGCCCTTTCATCCCGACGGCAGTCTCGATCTGCCGGGGATGCGCCGGGTGCTCGACTGCATTGTCGATCAGGGCGTCGACGGGGTCTGCATCCTCGCCAATTTCAGCGAGCAGTTCCTGATCTCGGATGCCGAGCGCGAGACGCTGACCCGGCTTTGCCTTGAACATCTGGCCGGGCGGCTGCCGGTGATCGTCACAATCTCGCATTACGCCACGCCCATCGTGGTCGAGCGGGCGCGGCTGGCGAAGCAGTTGGGCGCGGTCGCGGTGATGATGATGCCGCCCTATCATGGCGCGCTGCTGAAAGGCTCGGCCGAGCAGACTTACGAGCAATTCGCCCGCGTCGGCGAGGTCGGCATCCCGATCATGATCCAGGATGCGCCACTGTCGGGCGTCGATCTGCCGGTGCCGCTTCTGGTGCGCATGGCGCGCGAGATCCCGATGGTGCAGCATTTCAAGATCGAAAGCGTGGGCACCGCGACCAAGCTGCGCGCGCTGATCGCGCAGGGCGGCGAGGCCATCGTCAGCCCGCTGGATGGCGAGGAAGGCATCACCATGCTGGCCGATCTGGACGCGGGCGCCACCGGCACCATGTGCTCGGCGATGATTTCGGAGCTGATCCAAGAGGTTGTCACCACCCATCGCGGCGGCGACCGTGAGCTTGCGGTGGCGCAATACACCCGCATCCTGCCGGCGATCAACCACGAGAACCGGCAATGCGGCTTCCGCTCGGCCAAGGCGGCGATGCTGGAGGGGGGCGTCATCGCGTCGGATTTCTGCCGCCATCCGATTGCGCCGCTGCCGCCCGAGACGCGGGCGGAGCTTCTGGGTCTCCTGCGCCCGCTCGACCCGATCAGCCTGCGCTGGGGGCGCTGATCTTGCGCCTTGCGCCGCGCCGTGCCAATCCGGCGGCGGGAATGGCATGGGGCGGCAGATGACGACGACCAAGGACCTGCTCAAGTATATCGACACCTCGACGCCCCTCGGCGCGCTGGTGCTGGCTGCGATCCTCTTTGGCCTTGGGCTGATCCTCTCCTGGTCGGTGCGGCGGCTCTTGCGCACGGCGCTGAGCCATGACCGATCCGAGAAGATCAACGAGATCGCGCTGTCCTTTCTCAGCCAGCTGTCGATCCTCGCCGTCTGGCTGATCTTGCTGACGGTTTACGCCCATCTCGTGCCGGTGCTGAACCGCCTCGGAACGGCGCTGCTGGCAGGCGTCAGCCTGATGTCGGTGGTGGTGGGCTTTGCCGCCCAGACCACGCTGGGGAACCTCGTCGCCGGGATCAGCCTTGTCCTCTACCAACCCTTCCGCCGCGGCGACCGGTTGCAGATCGCCGCGCCCACGCCGAACGAATGCGAGGTGGGCGTGGTCGAGGACATGTCGCTGGGGTTCACCGTCCTGCGCACCGATGACGGCCGCAAGATCATCGTGGCGAACGGGACCATGGCGCAGAATACCATGATCAAGCTGGAGGACGGGGCTGCGCCCAAAGGCTGAACGCCAGTTGGAGGGCAAAGCTCCGCGACCTAAGCATCGATGATCCCCTGGGACGATCGTCTTCGCTCTGTGCGACATGTCCGGTGGATTGTGGTCAGCCAAGACCGGGTTCAACGCTGCTGTTAAGCGCGCGAGAATCTCAAACCGCACGTGCCAATGAAGCATAAGAGTGCACACCAAGCAGGTAGAGCCAGAAAATTCGGATAATTTATCTATATAATCCAGATATTTAACCAATAAAAATCATGCAACTCAGCATAAGCATGCGCATTCGCAGCATAAACGTGAACAGTCCGGGTGCATTCGGAACATGAAAAGTTTGCACAAGGCGGGCCATTGGTGCTGACGGAAGGTCTGCTTGGCGGCGCGTGTTTCACCCGTCGCAGTTCAGCAAGGCCAGAAGCTTCTCATGATCGAAGTCGGCCTGATAGTCTGCGACCTTGAATGGGTAATACCCCGCTGGCGTTCCATAGGTTCGGGAAAATGCCTCGTCGAAATGATCCGGCGAGCAGGCCTTTGCACCCTCCTGCTTTCCGATTGTCAGTGCCTCGATCAGCAGCTCGATCACGAGGCCCCATCGGTTGGCGCAGGCAACGCTGAGGCGCTGCAGGAAATCAGCGTGCGACAAGGGCTCAAAGTTGATTTTGGCTTTGTCCGCGAAGGTAAAAGCCAACTCGTTCAACTCCTCGATGTCCCTGGCCGGATTGATCTCCTCGAAATGGACGATGCTGTCCCATAGCGTGGTGTAGCTGGCGCTGATTGTCACCGTGATGTTCGGCGCGGGCCTGCTTGATCAGGATGCCACGG
>NZ_CANKWH010000002.1 GCF_947487305.1 uncultured Paracoccus sp.
CACCGGTTTCACCGCCAGTCTCGCCGCCGGTTTCACCGCCAGTCTCGCCACCGGTTTCACCGCCAGTCTCGCCGCCGGTTTCACCGCCAGTCTCGCCACCGGTTTCACCGCCAGTCTCGCCGCCGTGTTCCCCGCCGTGCTCTCCGCCGGTTTCACCACCGGTTTCACCGCCAGTTTCACCGCCAGTTTCACCGCCAGTTTCGCCACCGGTTTCACCGCCAGTCTCACCGCCAGTCTCACCGCCATGGTCTCCACCGGACATGTGGCTGAGACTGTCGGCGTCAATGACCTCGATGCGGTTGTTGCTGTCGGGGCCACGCCATTCGAGAGCCAGGCTCTGGGTTCCTCCATCTTCAAAATAGCGCACTTCGATCGTGTGGTTGCCGGCAGACAGATCCAGCCGCACCACCTGTCGCGTGGTCCAGTGCAGACCGTCATGATCGATCACCCGCTGACCATCGATATAGAGCGCCGAGCCATCATCCGAGGTCAGATAGAAGGTATAGGTCCCGCCGGTCCGGACGTTCAGGTTGCCCTCATAGATCGCCGCGAACCGATCTCTGGGCCCCCCGGTCCAGAAGGGACCGTCATTCCAGCGATAGTTCAGCGAATCGACCATGCCGGTTGCGGTCGGCGCGGCATCAAAATCGATTTCATCGAGGCTTACGACGCTCCGGGGAAGAGCATAATAGCGGGCGCTCAATCCACTCATTCTTGTTCCGCTATGCGTCCCCGCCGCCGTTCCCGCGACCGTGTCCTGTTGGTTCATTTTTTGTCTCTCTCAGATGGACGACTTCAGCGGCAGCGCCACGGAATGTCGGGTTGTGCTTCGATACGCAAGACCGTCACGATCTACCACCTGCCGCCGGGGATATCCTCCCCGATGCGACATGATCATGACGGGCAACATCAATGTCACTGATCCAGATCGCCTGTTTCAGGTTCCGGGCCACCATATAGGGTTCGGAGCCTAATGCAGGGGCAAAATCACGACTCCCTGAATGAGATGCGAAAAGCCAAAGCGGATGCCGCAATTTGGGCAAGATGGCGCTTAGGGCCGATCAAGGATCGCGCAGGCTTTTGCCTATCATTACGCTCTCAATGCTGACGGGTCAGCTATGCCGCGCAAATTGCGCAAGCCGCAGCTATTTCCAATGCGACTGAGGGAGAATCACGGAGGTGGTTCATTTAATTGCGAAGTTTCCAAGGTTTAACCGGATAATTCCCGCCTCAGTTATACAGTCAATATCTAAAACACCCACAGGTTGATAAACTCTATTTGTCCTATGCAGCAGTCCCATCGGTCAGGAAATCACGCCTCGCTGATCGCGCCCGGATCGCCCCACCACTCGCGCAACAGCACGGCTGGCCGAGAGCCTGAAACCTTCCACATCCACTCGCCCTCACCGCTTCCCCTCGCGGAACACCGCCCGCGCCGACCGGGCGGACTTTCCATGCCGGGCCATCTGGCCTATCACTCGGGCAAAGCAGAATTCAGGACAGGCCGATGCGCTACGAATATACCGTTATCCCCGCGCCCGCCCGGGGCGACAAGGCCAAGGGCGCCAAGACCCCGGTGGACCGTTTCGCGCTGTCGCTGACCGCCGAACTGAACCGGATGGCGGCCGAGGGCTGGGACTATGTCCGCGCCGAGACGCTGCCCACGGAAGAACGCAGCGGGCTGACCGGGCGCTCGACCCTCTATCACAATGTGCTGGTGTTCCGTCGCCCCGTTGCGGCCTTGGAAACTGCCGCCGCGCCGCTGGCTGCCAGCCAGCCGCAGCCGGAATATCCGGTCAGCGCCACGCCCGCCCGCGCGCCCGAAAAAGCGCCCGAGCCGCCCCGTGCCGCGGCCCCGCAACCGATCGATCACACATCAGCTGCCGAGGCGCCGGCAACGCCGCCGGCGCCCCGCGTCACCCCGGCAGGCAGCTAGGCTCAGGCGGCCTTCGCCGCCAGCACCGGGCGGAAGGGCTCGATCCGCACGCCCTCGCCCTCGAAGGTGCAGAAGCTGCCCTGCGGCACCTCCTGCCAGTCGCCCTCGTCGGTCTCCAGCGGTTCCGAGACCACCGCGCGGCCCTGCCGCGTGACTGACCAGCGATGGAACAGCGTGGGCGCCTGATCGTCGCTGGCATGGCGGATGGCGTAAAGCCGCTGCCCGTCCGAGAAAGCGGCCGTCAGCCGGACATGCGGCGCCTCGCCGCGCCGGATAGCCAGATCGGCCAGACGCGCCGTCGCCCGCTCCATCGCGCCCTTCGGATCCTGTTCCAGCCCCTCGCCAAGCGCGATCAGGAACAGCGCCTCGCTGTCCGTCGCGCCCTTGCGATGGGGATAATAGGCATCGGGGATCAGCAATTCGGCGTCGCGGCGATAGGTATCATAGCCGCCGAACTGGCCGTTATGCATGAAGCTGAACCGCCCCACCGCGAAGGGATGGCAATTGTTGCGGCTGGTGGCGGTGCCGGTCGAGGCGCGGACATGGGCCATGAACAGGCCCGATCGCACCTGCGCCACGAGGCTGCGCAGGTTGGGATCGGACCAGGCCGGCATCACGTCGCGGTAGAGCCCCGGCTCGGGCCGCTCGCCGTACCAGGCAAGGCCGAAACCGTCGGCATTGACCGGCGTGTGGCAGTGCATTGCGCCCTGGCTTTGCCGGATCAGCGAATGCGCCGGCCGGCTGACGATATCTTCCAGAAAGATCGGCTGGCCCAGATAGGCGGCCCAACGACACATGCCCTGCCCCTTCGCGTTTCTGCTTTTGTCACAGAACTACCACGAAAGTCTTAGCAAATCATCTCATTCCGCAGGCGGCGGGGTTTCCTCGACGATCACAAGATCGCGCTCGGATGCGCCGCGCGCATGATCCAGCGCCGCCTGGTAATCGGCGCTTTCATAGCAGGCCACCGCCGCCTCGTAGCTGGGGAAACGGGCGACGACATTGCGCGCCCGGTCATTGCCTTCGAGCTGCTTGTAGCGGCCGCCGCGGGCCAGAAACACCCCGCCATGCGCGGCGATAGCCGGGCCGGCCAGTTTCGCGTAGCGGCCATAGGCCTCGGCATCGGTCACATGGACATGGGCAATCCAGAGCGCGCTCATGCGGTTTCTCCAATCAGTTTTTCCACCTCGGCAATCGCCGCGTCGGCCGCCGCAAGGCTGGGGGCACCGCCCTGCGCGCGGTCGGGACGGCCACCGCCGCCCTTGCCGCCAAGCGCCGCCGTCGCCGCCTGCACCAGCGACACCGCGCTGATCCGCGCGGTCAGGTCATTGGTCACGCCCGCCGCCACCGTGGCCTTGCCATCGGCCTCGGCCAGCACCAGCACCGCACCGCTGCCCAGCTGCGACTTCATCTCGTCGACCAGCGCGCCCAGTTCCTTGCCGCCGACACCCTCGACCTTGCGGCCGATGAATTTCACGCCGCCGATCTCCTTGGCGTCAGCGCCGCCGCCGCCGCCCATGGCCAGCTGGCGCTTCAGCTGCGCCACTTCATTGGCCAGCGCCTTGCGCTCGTCCGACAGCGCCCGGACCTTGTTCACCACGTCACCCGACTGCGCCTTGAGGATGCTGGCCACCTCGGACAGTTCGCCATCGACCCGGCGCAGCTCGGCCATCGCCGCCTGCCCGGTCAGGGCCTCGATCCGGCGGATGCCGGCGGCAGAGGCGGTTTCGGTGGTCAGGGCGAACATGCCAATATCACCGGTGCGCGCCACATGGGTGCCGCCGCACAGTTCCAGCGAATAGGTCTGCCCGTCGCCGCCCTTGCCCGAGCCCGGCTGGCGGCCCATCGACACCACACGCACCTCGTCGCCATATTTCTCGCCGAACAGCGCCTGCGCGCCGATGGCGCGGGCATCGTCCGGGGTCATGATCCGCGTCTCGACCGGGGTGTTCTGGCGGATATACTCGTTCACCTCGGTCTCGACCTGCGCGATCTCCTCGGGCGTCAGCGCCTTGTTATGGCTGAAGTCGAAGCGCAGCCGGTCATGGGCGTTCAGGCTGCCCCGCTGCGCGACATGATCGCCAAGCGCGCGGCGCAGCGCCTCGTGCAAGAGGTGCGTGGCCGAGTGGTTGGCGCGGATATTGCCGCGCCGGTCGTGATCGACCGAGAGCTGCGCCGCCTGCCCGCGCGAGATCTCGCCAAGCGTCACCTCGGCCACATGGACGAAGACGCCCGCGACCTTCTTGGTATCAGTGACACGAGCGCTGCCGGTCTCGGTCTTGATAAGACCGGTATCGCCGACCTGACCACCGCTTTCGGCATAGAAGGGCGACTGGTTCACCACGATCTGCACCGCATCACCGGCCTTGGCAAACTCCACCGCCGCGCCATCGGCAACCAGCGTCTGGATCTGGCCCTCGGCCTCTTCGGTGTCATAGCCGAGGAATTCGGTGACGCCGTTCTTCTCGGCCAAGTCGTACCAGATTGCCGCATCCTTGGTTTCGCCGGTGCCGGCCCATGCCGCGCGGGCCTTGGCCTTCTGCTCGGCCATGGCCGTGTCGAACCCGGCGACATCCACCGCCCTGCCCTGCTCGCGCAGCGCATCCTGCGTCAGGTCCAGCGGGAAGCCATAGGTGTCGTAAAGCTTGAAGGCCGCCTCGCCCGGCAGGTTCGCGCCCTCAGGCAGCTTCGACAGCTCGTCATCCAGCAGACGAAGCCCGCGATCCAGCGTCTGACGGAAGCGGGTTTCCTCGCTGCGCAGCGTTTCCTCGATCATCGGCTGCGCCCGGCCCAGTTCGGGATAGGCCGCGCCCATCTGGCGGACCAGCGCCGGCACCAGCTTGTACATCACCGGGTCCTGCGCGCCCAGCATGTGGATATGGCGCATCGCCCGGCGCATGATCCGGCGCAGCACATAGCCGCGCCCCTCGTTCGAAGGCATCACTCCGTCGGCGATCAGGAAGCTGGTCGAGCGCAGGTGATCGGCGATCACCCGATGATGCACCTTGCCCGGCCCATCGGGGTCGCTGCTGGTCGCGTTGGCCGAAGCCTCGATCAGCGAGCGCATCAGGTCGGTGTCGTAATTGTCATGCTTGCCCTGCAACAGCGCGCCGATCCGCTCCAGCCCCATGCCGGTATCGATCGATTGCGCGGCCAGATCGCGCATCGAGCCGTCCTCGAACTGCTCGAACTGCATGAAGACGAGGTTCCAGATCTCGATGAAGCGGTCGCCATCCTCGTCCGCCGAACCCGGAGGGCCGCCCCAGATCTTGTCGCCGTGGTCATAGAAGATCTCGGTGCAGGGGCCGCAGGGACCAGTCGGCCCCATGCGCCAGAAATTGTCATCGGTCGGAATGCGGATGATCCGGTCATCGGTCAGGCCCGCGACCTTCTTCCAGATATTCGCCGCCTCGTCATCGGTGTGATAGACGGTGACCAGCAGCTTGTCCTTGGGGATGCCGAAATCCCTGGTCAGCAATTCCCAGGCAAAGGGAATGGCGCTTTCCTTGAAGTAATCGCCGAAGCTGAAATTCCCCAGCATCTCGAAAAAGGTGTGGTGGCGTGCGGTATAGCCGACATTGTCGAGGTCATTGTGCTTGCCGCCCGCGCGGACGCATTTCTGCGCGGTGGTCGCGCGCTTGTAGTCGCGGGTCTCGACCCCGGTGAACAGGTTCTTGAACTGCACCATGCCGGAATTGGCGAACATCAGCGTCGGGTCGTTCCGCGGCACCAGCGGGCTGCTGTCGACGACCTGATGGCCGTTCTTCTCGTAGAAGTTCAGGAAGGTGGAACGGATGTCGTTCAGGCTGGGCATGGCAAATCCTCACGTCGGCGAGGCTGACAGTTACCGCCGCAACGCCGGTGCGTAAAGGCGATTCAGCGCGGCCACGCCCAGCCTTTTGGGTCACTCGGGGGCTGAGAGCGCGGCGGTGATGGCGTCAAACATCACCAGCGGGTCCAGCGGCTCTTTCCCCAGGGGTTCGGGCTGGGCGGCGGTGACGGCGATCACCACGCGCTCGGTCGGGTTGATATAGATGTTCTGGCCCTGGATGCCGATGGCCAGATAGGCCTTGTCGGCGATTGAGGCCTCGGTCCAGCCCGGCCACCACATCAGCCCGTATTCGACCGTATCGCCGCCGGTCAGCGTCACCGGCAGGCCGGCGGTATCGGTCCAGCCATCGGGCAGGATCGACGCCCCGTCGATCACCCCGCCATCGAGGAAGAACTGCCCGAACCTGGCGAAGTCGCGCAGCGTGGCCGAGAGCCCGCTGCCGCCGATCTCGTTGCCATCCGCGCTGTCCAGCCACCATTCGGCATCGGCCTCCATGCCGTAGGGCTGCCAGATCTTCTCCTCGAGGTAATCCGCCAGCTTCTTGCCGGTCGCGCCGACGACGATCTCGCTGGCGACCGAGGTCTCGCCGGTCGAGTAGTTGTGCACCGCACCCGGCTCGTGCGCCTGCGGCAGCGCCGCCATCACCTGCATCAGCCCGCCCGGCTCCTGCGCGATCTGCGCCGCCAGAAGCGCTCGCCGGTCGCTTTCGGGGTCGGTATAGGTTTCGTCCCACTGAACGCCCGAGGACATCTGCAGGATCTGTTCCACCGTCACGCCCTCATAGGCGCTGCCCTTCAGCGCCGGCACGTAATCCGTGACCAGCGCATCCATCCCTGAGATGCTGCCATCCTTGATCGCCGCGCCGATCAGGGTCGAGGTCACGGATTTCGCCAGCGACATCGACATCCAGCGTGTGTCCGGGCCGTTGCCGCGCTGATAAATTTCGTAGGCGACCTTGCCATCCTTCAGCACGATCATCCCGGTCACGCTGTCGAGCGCCAAAAAATCGTCCATGTCCCAGGTCTTGTCGTCGGCGGTCACGGTCAGCGCGGCAAGCGGCGTTGCCGCCGGTTCCAGCGGGTGCGGATTGTCCGATGCCGCAACGGTCCGCGTCGGAAACAGCCGGTCGATGTTGCGGAAGGTGCTGACGGCCAGATCAGGAACCAGATCGCCGTCATAGATCTGTTCGACCGTGCCGATCTTTTCGCTCGCGTGGCGATAGGCGTCCTGCGCCAGTGCCGGACCCGCGATCAGCGCGCCAAGCGCCGTGGTGATGACCAAGCGTTTCATTCTCTCTCTCCCTGTGAACGGGATCAGCTTGCACGCTCTGCAGGTCGAGGCCAAGCCCCGGAGATCCACCGGCATGCCCGGACCAAGATGCAAAAACGCCGCCGCATCGCTGCGACGGCGTCATCATATTCAGCCTCACGCCCGATCAGTCGTCGGCCAGAACATCCTCGTCGCTTTCGCCGGTGGCGCCGAAATCAAGCCCGTGGCTGGCGCGGATCTTGTCCTCGATGGCAAAGGCGGTCTCGGGATTGTCGCGCAGGAACTGCTTGGCATTCTCGCGACCCTGGCCGATGCGCTCGTCGCCATAGGAATACCACGAGCCCGATTTCTCGACCACGCCGGCCTTGACGCCCAGATCGATCAGCTCGCCGACCTTGCTGATGCCCTCGCCATACATGATGTCGAATTCCACCTGCCGGAAGGGCGGCGCCACCTTGTTCTTCACCACCTTGACCTTGGTGGTGTTGCCCACCACCTCGTCGCGGTCCTTGACCGAGCCGGTGCGGCGGATGTCGAGGCGCACCGAGGCATAGAATTTCAGCGCATTGCCGCCGGTCGTCGTCTCGGGGCTGCCGAACATGACGCCGATCTTCATGCGGATCTGGTTGATGAAGATGACCATGCAGTTGCTGCGGCCAATGCTGGCGGTCAGCTTGCGCATCGCCTGGCTCATCAGCCGGGCCTGCGAGCCCATCTGCATGTCGCCCATGTCGCCCTCGATCTCGGCCTTGGGCGTCAGCGCCGCGACCGAGTCGACCACCACCATGCTGACCGCGCCCGAGCGCACCAGCGTATCGACGATCTCCAGCGCCTGCTCGCCCGTGTCGGGCTGCGAGATCAGCAGTTCATCAAGGTTCACGCCCAGCTTCTTGGCGTATTGCGGGTCCAGCGCGTGTTCGGCATCGACGAAGGCGCAGATGCCGCCCTTCTTCTGTTCCTCGGCCACGCAATGCAGCGTCAGCGTGGTCTTGCCCGAGCTTTCCGGCCCGAAGATCTCGATGATCCGGCCCTTGGGCAGGCCGCCGATCCCCAGCGCGATGTCCAGCCCCAGCGAGCCGGTCGAGGTCGCCTCGATCTCGGCCACCGGGCTGTCCTTGCCCAGCTTCATGATCGAACCCTTGCCGAATTGCCGTTCGATCTGCGCCAGGGCGCTGTCCAGCGCCTTCTGCTTGTCCGCGCTGCGTTTGTCGTTCATGTCGAGAATGCTCGCCGTCGCCATCTTGTCCTCGCCCGTTATTTCACAGCCCCGTTCGGGGGGCAATCTGCCTCGGTCTCGCGGGATGTTCACCCCTTGTTCCTGCGTTTCTGCGGGAAAAGCACCGGTAACGCAAGCCCAATCTGCACCATGCGACGCCTGACCGCGCCATGCTGACACGGGACTGCCTAAGAAACTGTTTACACCGGCCGGCCCGCCCGATATTTCCGCCGGGCTTTCGACAGACCGGAACGGGACGACACGAACATGCTGATCTTCTGGCAACAGCGACTGGTCTTCCTGGCGACACCCAAGGCCGGCTCCTCGGCGGTCGAGGCGGCGCTGGAACCCCTGGCCGCCGTCTCGGTGCAGCGCCCGGCCGAACTGAAGCATGTCGATATCGCCGATTTCCGCAGCCATGTGCAGCCTTGGCTGGAAGCCACCTCCGGCGGCCCGTTCACCACCGTCGCGCTGATGCGCGAGCCGGTCGAATGGCTGCGCAGCTGGTACCGCTTCAAGCTGCGCGACGACCATGACGACCCCGAGCATCCGATGGCCGGTATCCGCTTCGCCGATTTCGCCAAGGCCTATGCCACGCCCGGCGGCCCCGACCGTCTCGCCATCGAGGGTCAGGCGCGCTTCCTGACCGGCGGCGGCCAGCCGGTGGACCGGATCTTCCGCTATGAGGAGATCGACCGTTTCGTCGAGTTTCTCGAGGATCAGCTGGATTGCGCCATCAGCCTGCCGCGGGTGAACGTGCCGCCCTCGGTCGATGTCGATCTGACCGCCGACGAGGAACAGGCGCTGCGCGCGGCCATGGACGCCGAGATCGCGCTCTACCGCACGCTCTGACGCGCGCCCGATCTACCCTGCGAGGTGCCGACCGACGGTCTCGGTCAGTTCGACCAGCGAGAAGGGCTTGGCGAGAAAGACCGAGTTCGGCACCGGGCTCTGACCCTCGGCAAAGATGTCCTCGGTATAGCCCGAGATGAAGACCACCCGGGTCTTGGGCCGGTCGCGCAGCGCGCTGCGGACCCAGCTTGGCCCGTCCATGCCGGGCATGACCACATCGGTCACAAACACATCGACGACCAGTTCGGGGTCGGCCAGCAGATCCAGTGCCGCCTCGGCGTGCTCGGCCTCAAGCACCTTGTACCCCTTCAGCCGCAGGGCGCGGGCAGCAAAGGCGCGAACCGGCGCCTCGTCCTCGACCAAGAGCACCGTTGCCCGCTGCGCATCCACGAAGACAGGTGCCGCGGGTGCGACACGTGGCGCGACCTTGGCCGCCGATGCCTTGTGCGCCGGGAAATACAGCGTGAAAACAGTTCCTTTCCCGACGATGCTGTCACAGAAGATGAACCCGCCGGTCTGCTTGACGATGCCGTAGACGGTCGACAGGCCCAGCCCGGTGCCCTCGCCGGTCCGCTTGGTGGTGAAGAAGGGCTCGAAGATCTTGGTCAGATGCTCGGGGGCGATGCCGCTGCCCTCGTCGCGCAGTTCGACCAGCACATAGGCACCCTTGGACAGCACCGCCCGGTCGCGCTCCAGCGGCGCTTCCAGCCGGATGTTGCGGGTGCGGATGGTGATGTCGCCCCCCTTGGGCATGGCGTCGCGGGCGTTCACCACGAGGTTCATGATCACCTGTTCCAGCTGCCGCTTGTCGGCGCGGATCGGCAGAAGCTGCGGATCATGCAGGATGTTCAGCGCCACCCGCTCGCCCACCAGCCGGTTCAAGAGATGGGTCAGGTCGGCCAGCGTGTCGCGCAGGTCGAGGATCTCGGGCTTCATCGTCTGCTTGCGCGAGAAGGCCAGCAACTGGCTGACCAGGGCTGCGGCGCGGTTGGCATTCTGGCTGATCTGGTCGAGATCGGCGTAATCCGGATCGGCCTTGTCATGGCGCATCATCAACAGGTCGCAATGGCCACTGATCGCCGTCAGCAGGTTGTTGAAGTCATGCGCCACCCCGCCGGCCAGCTGGCCGATGGCCTGCATCTTCTGGCTCTGGACGAATTGCGCCTCCAGCGTCTTCAGCGCGCTGGCATCGGTCAGGACCGCGATCAGCCCGGCCTCGTCCGAGGGGTCGCGGGCCAGCGAGACCTGGAAATGCCGGTCGCCGCCATCGCTGCGCAGGCGCAGCATCTCGGCCCGGGGCTCGGCCCGGCCCGATTCGACATCTGCGAGCCAGTCGCCGACCGGCCGGCCGGGCCCTTCGAGGATGGTGCCCAGATGGGCCTCGACCGGGTTCTGCCCCAGAAGCCGCCGGGCGGCGGGGTTCACCCGCCGGATCAGCCCGCCCGACGACAGGCGCAGCAGCGCCACCGGCAGCGCGTCGAATTCGTCCTCCGGCTCGTCCTCGGGGTCCTCGTCATCGGCGATGTTCCCTGCCCCGATCTCCTCGGCCCCGTGATAGGACCAGATCTGCAGCGGCGCATCTGCGGCACGGCCGAGCGCCAGCACGTCGCCGCCCGGCAGCTCGGTCTCGGCAAAGCCCGACCGGTCGGCACGCGCCAGCAGCGCCGCGATCAGGTCCTCGGCATCGGCGCGGATATGGCACATCCAGGACAGGATGTTCTGACCGACGATATCGCCGAACCCGTCGATCGAGGCCGAATTCTGGAACAGCACCAGCCCGTCGGAATCACTGATCCAGATCGGCTCGGGCGCGGCCACCACCTCGGACTTGATCGCGGCCAGCGCGCGCCGCCCGCTGATCCCGCGCAGCGCATGGATCAGCGAGATCGCCCCGCCCAGCAGATACCAGGCCACCGCCATCGTCGCGAAAACCACCGCCGCCATGCCGCTGGTGCTGCCGGGAAAGATCAGCAGCAAGGCCGCGCCGATCACCGCCGGCAGCATCAGCGCCGGAAGCAGGGCAATGGCATTGCGTGGCAGGCCAAGAATCCGGTCCAATCGAGTCATGCGTCCTCCTTCGAACTGGCCCTGCCCAGAAATCTTGTGCCGGTGATTGGTTAAGATCGCGTTAATCTGTGACTGGCGGCCGGCAAGGATCATTCCTGTCTCTGGAAGAGGGCAAGGAAGAACCCGTCGCTGGCCTCGAGCGGCGTCCAGCGCTGCTGGGCTGCCTGCGCGAAATCCGGGTGACGGTCCAGAAAGGCGCGGACCTGATCCCCGTTCTCCGCGTCAAACAGCGAACAGGTCATGTAGGCCAGATGCCCGCCGGGCCGCACCAGCCCCGCAACCTGGTCCATGATCCCGGCCTGAACCCCTTGAAGTCGCGCCAGATCACCGGGCTGCAGCCGCCATTTCGCATCGGGCGTGCGCCGCCACGTGCCCGAGCCCGAACAGGGCACATCCGCAATGACCAGATCATAAGGCCCCTTGGGCCGCGCCTCGCTGCGGATCGTGATGCCCGCCCGCGCCGCCCGCGCCGGCAGGTCGGCCATGCGGTCCGGATCGGCGTCATGCGCGTCGATCGTAACCCGCGCGCGGGCGCCCACGGCCAGCGCCTTGCCGCCGCCGCCAGCGCAGAAATCCAGCACCCGCTGGCCATCGGCCACAGGCAGCGCGGCGCAGGCCAGTTGCGGCGACAGGTCCTGCAATTCCACAAGCCCGTCCAGATAGGCCCGCGCGTTGTTGATCCGGCGTTCTCCGGCGGTGACGCGCAAGGCGCTCGGCAGGCGGTCATCCGCCTCGGCCTCGATCCCGTCCCCGGCGAGCGCTGCCAGCGCAGAGGCCGCATCGGCCTTGCGGGCATTCACCCTCAGCCAGACCGGCGCGCGATCGGCCATCGCCGCCGCCACCGGCCCCGCGTCAGCGCCAAGCGCCTCGGCCCAGAGCGGTTGCACCCAATCCGGCAGGTTCATCGCCTGCGCGGCGTCCGGCGCGCGGCCCGCCGCGCGCTCCTCGGGCGAGAGGGTCGCAGGCGCATGGCCCTCGCCGGTAAAAATAGCCTCGGCATCCTCGCCCCGGCTGCGCGCCCGGCCCAGCATCAGCCCGCGCCCGTTGAGCGCGCCGCCAAGTGCCGCGAGGCTCTCACGCTGGCGCAGCGCGTCAAAGACCAGGTCCCGCACCCCGGCCCGGTCGCCCGATCCGGCAAATCGGCTGGCCCGCGACCAGCGCAGCAGAGCCTGTTCGGCCGGCGCGCCGGCCAGAATCTCGTCCAGGATACCGATCGCCGCCGCGACCCGGGCCTGCGGGGTCATGCCCGGCCTGCCGGGTGTGCTGATGTCAACGCGTTCATGGCCCGAGTCCTAGACCATGCCGCCGGGCTTGGCGAGTGGCCGCCCGGCGATCAGTCTTCGCTCAGCCCGCCGCCTGCTGCGCCTTCGCCACCCGCCGCGCCGCGTGCAGCAGCGGCTCGGTATAGCCCGAGGGCTGGCTCGTCCCCTGCAGGATCAGGTCGCGCGCGGTGTTGAAGGCCACGCCATCGAAGCCCGGCGCCATGTTCCGATAGGCCGGATCGCCGGCATTCTGTTCATCCACCTTGGGGGCCATGCGACGCAGCGCCGCATCGATATCCTCGATGGTGCACAGCCCGTGGAGCAGCCAGTTGGCCAGATGCTGGGCCGAGATGCGCAGCGTGGCGCGGTCTTCCATCAGCGCCACGTCATGGATGTCGGGCACCTTGGAGCAGCCGACGCCCTGATCGACCCAACGGACGACGTAACCGAGGATCGACTGGCAGGAATTGTCCAGCTCGCGCCGGACCTCTTCATCTGACAGATTCCGCCCCTGCAGCAGCGGCGGGGTCAGAAGCGCATCCAGCGAGGCGGGCGCGCGGTCGGCCAGCCCCTCCTGCACCTCGGCCACATCGACGCGGTGGTAATGGGTGGCGTGCAGCGTCGCGGCGGTGGGCGACGGCACCCAGGCGGTATTGGCGCCGGCGCGGGGATGGGCGATCTTTTCCTTCAGCATGTCGGCCATGTCATCGGGCCTGGCCCACATGCCCTTGCCGATCTGCCCGCGCCCGGCCATGCCGGCGGCCAGCCCGGTATCGACATTGCCATCCTCATAGGCCTTGAGCCAGGCCTGAGCCTTCATCTCGTCCTTCGGCACCATCGGCCCGGCCTGCATCGAGGTGTGGATCTCGTCGCCGGTGCGGTCGAGGAAGCCGGTATTGATGAAGACGCAGCGATCCTTCACCGCCGCGATCGCGGCCGCGAGATTGGCCGAGGTGCGGCGTTCCTCGTCCATCACGCCCAGCTTCACGGTATTCTTCGGCAGGCCCAGCATCGCCTCGACCTGTCCATAAAGCTTGTCGGCAAAGGCCGCTTCTTCCGGCCCGTGCATCTTGGGCTTCACCACATAGACCGAACCCTTGCGCGAATTTTTCGCTCCGTCGGTCTTTTTCAGGTCATGCATGGCGGCGGCGACGGTGATGACGGCGTCCATGATCCCCTCGGGCGTGTCCTGCCCGTTGAGCCGCACCGCATCGGTCAGCATCAGATGGCCGACATTCCTGACCAGCAGCAACGCCCGGCCCGGATGGGTGACGGGATGGCCCTGCGGGTCGAGATAGCTGATATCTGGGTTCAGGCGGCGGGTCATGGTCTTGCCTTCCTTCTCGAAGCTCTCCGCCAGATCGCCCCGCATCAGCCCCAGCCAGTTGGCATAGACGGCGACCTTGTCCTCGGCATCGACGGCGGCAACCGAATCCTCGCAGTCCTGAATCGCGGTCAGCGCGCTTTCGAGGATCATGTCCGCGATCCCCGCCGGATCGGTCTTGCCGATGGCGCTGTCCGGGTTGATGACGAGCTGGATCAGGAGACCGTTCACCCTGAGAAGGATATCGCCGCCCTCGGTCGATCCGGCGAATTGCAGCGGATCGGCCAGCGCGGTCGTGCCCCCGGGCAGGGTCAGTTGCAGTGCGCCATTGGCGACGGTGAGGCCGGCCACATCGGCCCAACTGCCGCTTTCCAGCGGCACCACCTCGTCTAGATGCGCCTTGGCCCGGGCGATCACCTTGGCGCCGCGGGCGGCGTCGAACCCCTTGCCCTCGGGCGCGCCGGGAATGGCGTCGGTGCCATATAGCGCGTCGTAGAAGCTGCCCCAGCGGGCATTGGCGGCGTTGAGCGCGAAGCGCGCATTCATCACCGGCACCACCAGCTGCGGGCCGGCAACGCGGGCGATCTCGGGATCGACATTCTCGGTGCCGACGCGGAAGGGCGCGGGCACCGGGACCAGGTAGCCGATCTCGGTCAGGAAGGCGCGATAACCCGCCGGGTCATGCGGCTTGTCGCGGTTGGCGCGGTGCCAGTCGTCGATCTGCGCCTGCAGCGCCTCGCGCTTGTTGAGCAGCGCGGCATTTTCCGGCATCAGGTCACGCAGGATGGCGGCATAGCCCGACCAGAAGGCATCGGCCTCGATGCCGGTCAGCACCTGCCCCTCGACCAGTTCGGCAAGGGGGGCAGCGACTTCGAGCCCGTGGCGCGTAACATATTCGGTCATGATCACTCCTGCATATCGGCGCGAGATGCGGCACGCTTGTGCCTTGGCCGAACCTGTCCGACCCATCTCCGTATTGGTCCCGATTAACCCTGCTTAACGCGCGTCTCAAGTCCCCAGTATGCCATGGAGTACAATTGGCGGTTAGCGGGCCTCAGTTCCGCCGGCGCGCGTGGCGGGCGATAACGGGTTGCACCTCAACAAGCCTGCAGCGCAACATGCGACCGACCCGAAGGACTGGAATGACCCGAACCGCATGGAAGCCGAGCCGCATCTGACCCCCGAAGCCCTGCCCGCCGGGATCGATGGCGTGCTCGTGCGCTTTGCCCTGACGCCCGAGCCGCGCGCCATGGCGGCGGCGCAGATGCTGGCGGCGGAACTGGACCGGCAGGCCCCGCCGGGCGTCACCGAGATCGCGCCGGGGCTGGTCTCGGTGCTCTTGCGCTTTGATCGCGGCACGGTGCAGCGCGCGGCGCTGGCACAACTGGTGCTGACCCGCGCGCGTGCCATCGCCGCCGATCCGCCCGCCCTGCCCGCGCCCTCGCGCCGCTGGACCATCCCGGCTGCCTTCGGCGGCGAACACGGCCCGCAACTGGCCGAGGTCGCCGCCGCCATCGGTGCCAGCGAGGCCGGGGCGGTCGAGCAGGTTTGCGCGGCCGATCTGCGCGTCCTGACCATCGGCTATGCCCCCGGCCAGCCCTATCTGGGCCTTCTGCCCGAACCGTGGAACCTGCCGCGCATGTCCGCGCTGAACCCGCGCGTCCCCGCCGGGGCCATCGTCGCCGCCGTCCGGCAATTGGTGATGTTCACCGCCGACTCGGCCACCGGCTGGCGGCAGATCGCGCTGACCGGGTTTCGCGCCTTCGATCCCACGCGGTCCGAGCCGATGCCGCTGAAGCCCGGCGACGCGGTCCGCTATGCCCCGGTTGCGGCTGGCGAGTTGCCCGGCCTGATCGCCTCGGGTGACGGCCTTGGCGGCGCACGGCTCGAGGTGCTGGCGTGAGCGTGCTGCAGGTCATCCGCGCCGATGGCATCCTGACGGTGCAGGATCTGGGCCGGCCCGGCCATATCGCGCAAGGCCTGTCGCGGGGCGGCGCCATGGACCGGCTGGCGCTGATCGAGGCGGCGGCGCTGTTGGGCCGGAACACGGTGCAGGCGGGGATCGAGATGGCCGGCGCGGGCGGCGTCTTTACCGTCGATCAGCCGATGCGCATCGCGCTGACCGGGGCGCCGATGACGGCGACGCTGGACGGTGCCCCGCTTCGCTGGCAGGCCAGCCACCGGATCGAGCCGGGCGAGAGCCTGCGCATCGGTGGCGCGCAAAGCGGCGCCTACAGCTATCTGACCACGGCGGGCGGGATCGCCACGCCGGACTGGCTGGGCAGCCGCGCGGCGCATCTGACCATCGGCATCGGTGCGGTGCTGAAAGCCGGGTCCCGCCTGCCGGCCGGCGCTGACCCGGACCCCGATGCGCCCTCGCGCACCATCGCGGTTGCAAACCGATTTGCAGGCGGAACCGTGCGGATCATCGACGGGCCGCAGACGGCCATCTTTTCCGACGAGGTGCTGGCCAAATTCGCTGCGACGGAGTTCACCCGCGCCGCCCATGGCAACCGTCAGGGCGTGCGGCTGGATGCCGAGTCGCGCTTCACCGCCGGTCAGACCGGCATCGCCTCGGACATGGTCCAGCCGGGCGATCTGCAGATGATCGGCGACGGCGTGCCCTATGTGCTTCTGGCGGAATGCCAGACCATGGGCGGCTATCCCCGCATCGGCACGGTCATTCCGACCGACCTGCCGCTGATCGCCCAGGCCCCGCCCGGCGCGCGCATCCGGTTTCTGCGCATCGGGCTGGATCAGGCAGACGGGCTTTATCGGGACGAGGTGCAGCTTTTGCGCGAGACAGCCAGCCGCTGCCGCAATCTGGTGCGCGACCCGGCGCAGATGGCTGATCTGCTCAGCTATCAGTTGGTCGGCGGTGTCACGCGTGGGGATGAACTGGAGGAGACGGAATGCAGGTCGATCTGAATTCGGACATGGGCGAAAGCTTCGGGCCGTGGCGCATGGGCGATGATGCCGCGCTGCTGGACGTTATCACCTCGGCCAATATCGCCTGCGGCTTTCATGCCGGCGATGCCGATGTGATGGCCGCCACGATGCGGCGCGCGGCGGAAAACGGCGTGGGCATCGGCGCGCATCCGGGCTTTCCCGACCTGCAGGGTTTCGGGCGGCGGCGGATGAAGCTGTCCGCCGAGGAACTGGGCAACCTGGTCGCCTATCAACTGGGCGCGGCGCAGGCACTGGCGCGGCGGGCGGGCGGCAGGGTGCGGCATCTGAAGCTGCATGGCGCGCTGTCGAACATGGCGAGCGAGGATGCGGCCATGGCCCGGGCCTGCTACCGCGCCGCGCTGGCGGTCGATCCCGAGATCATCCTTGTCACCCTGGCCGCGACCCCGATGGAGGCGGTGGCGCGCGAGCTTGGCGCAAGCTATGCCAACGAGATTTTTGCTGACCGCGCCTATAATGATGATGCAACCTTGGTCGATCGCAGCCAGCCCGGCGCGGTGCTGCATGATCCGGCGGTGGCCGGGGCGCGGATGGAAAAGATGATCCGCGCCGGCGGCATCGTCACCGAAAGCGGCAAGGTGATCCCCTGCCGGATCGACACGATCTGCGTCCATGGCGATAACCCCGAGGCTGTGGCGATGGCCCGCGCGGTGCGGGATCACCTGGTCGGAGTGGGGATCGCGGTCACGCAGTTTGCGGGTGAGCGGGGCTGACGGGCGGCGGCGGACCGCCGGGTGGCCGCTGCGGCGCGCGATCAGCAGCCCTTTATGGCGTAAACATATCGAACAGTTGTTCGGCGCTGAACCGCACCAGAGCGGCCGCCCGAGGGGGCGGTCGGCCGCTGCCCGGCGGGCTGCGCCCGCGTATCGGGCAGGGTCTTTCCTCGAACGGCTGGTAGAATAAAGAATGCCGGGCACATCCGCCCGGCATCCCCCTTCCCTGAACCAATCCTCAGCCGGCGGCCTTCACGGCCCGCTGTGCCAGCACCCGCGCCAGATGGGCGCGGTATTCCGGCGTGGCGTGGATGTCGTTCATCAGGTCATCGGCATCGACACTGGCACTGTCCAGCGCGCCTGCCGAGAAATCGCCGTTCAGCGCCGCCTCGAAGGCCCCGGCGCGGAACACCCCGTCCGAGCCGGCGCCGGTGATCGCCACCCGCACGCCGTCATCCGTCTCGGCCACCAGAACACCGACCAGCGCGAAGCGCGAGGCGGGTTGCGCGAATTTCTGGTAGGCGGCGCGTTTCGGGCGCGGGAAGCGGACCGCCTTGATGATCTCGCCCTCCTCCAGCGCGGTGGTGAACAGCCCGACGAAATACTCCTCGGCGGGGATCTCGCGCTGGTTGGTGATGACCGTGCCATTCAGCCCCAGCACGGCGGCCGGATAGTCGGCCGCCGGGTCGTTATTGGCCAGCGAGCCGCCGATGGTGCCCATGTGGCGCACCGCCGGATCGCCGATATGGCTGGCCAATGCCGCGAGCGCCGGGATCGCTGCCGCGACCTCGGGGCTGGCGGCGACATCGGCATGGATCGTCGCCGCGCCGATGGTCACGCCATCCGCATCGACGGTGATCCCGGACATGCCGGGAATGCCGCGCAGGTCCACCAGGTCGGTCGGCGCGGCAAGGCGTTGTTTCATCGTGGCCAGCAGCGTCTGCCCGCCCGAGAGGAACTTGCCATCCTCGGCAGCGGCCAGCGCGGCCACCGCGTCATCGATGCTGGCGGGGCGGTGATACTTGGTCTGATACATCATGAACCTCCCTTATTCCGCCGCCATGGGCTTCTGAGCCGCCTGCAGCGCCGTCCAGACCTTCAGCGGCGTCGCCGGCATCTGCAGGTCATTATTGCCGATGGCATCGGTGATCGCGTTGATGATCGCCGGCGGGGTGCCGATGGCCCCGGCCTCGCCGCAGCCCTTCATCCCCAAGGGGTTGCCCGGACAGATCGTCTTGTTGTGCTCGATCCTGTAGAAGGGCACGTCATCGGCGCGCGGCATGCAGTAATCCATGTAGGAGCCGGTCAGAAGCTGGCCGTCCTCGTCATAGACGACGCCTTCCAGCATCGCCTGGCCGATGCCCTGTGCCGCACCGCCATGCACCTGCCCCTCGACGATCATCGGGTTGATGACCGTGCCGAAATCATCGGCGGCGGTGAACTGGATGATCTTCGTCACCCCGGTCTCGGGATCGACCTCGACCTCGGCGATGTAGCAGCCGGCGGGGAAGGTGAAGTTCACCGGGTCATAGAAGGCGGTTTCCTTCAGCCCCGGCTCCATCCCCGCTGGCAGGTTATGGGCGGTATAGGCGGCCAGCCCGACCTCGTGCCACAGCATCTGCTTGTCGGTGCCGGCGACCTTGACCGCGCCGCCCTCGATCACGATGTCATCCTCGCTGGCTTCCAGCACATGGGCGGCGATCTTCTTCACCTTGGCCTCGACCTTGTCCATCGCCTTGACGATGGCCGACATGCCGACCGCGCCCGAGCGCGAGCCATAGGTGCCCATGCCGAACTGCACCTTGTCGGTGTCGCCATGAACGATCGAGACATTCTCGATCGGCAGGCCGAAGCGTTCGCCGACGATCTGGGCGAAGGTGGTCTCGTGCCCCTGTCCGTGGCTGTGACTGCCGGTCAGGATCTCGATGGTGCCAACGGGGTTCACCCGCACCTCGGCGGATTCCCAGAGGCCCACCCCGGCGCCAAGGCTGCCCACCGCCGCCGAGGGCGCGATGCCGCAGGCCTCGATATAGCAGGAATAGCCCAGACCCCGCAGCTTGCCGCGCGATGCCGCCTCGGCCTTGCGGGCGGGGAAGCCCGCCACGTCGGCGGCCGCCTGCCCCATGTCCAGGTTGCCGGCGAAATCGCCCGCGTCATAGGTCATGATCACCGGCGTCTGGTGCGGGAAGCTGCCGATGAAGTTGCGCCGGCGCAGTTCCGCCGGGTCCATCCCCATCTCGCGCGCCGCCGTCTCCATCGTCCGCTCGACAAGGAAGGTCGCCTCGGGCCGGCCCGCGCCGCGATAGGCATCGACCGGAACGGTGTTGGTGTAGATGCCCTTCACATTGCCGTAGATGTTCTGGATGTCGTACTGCCCCGACAGAAGCGTGGCATAGAGATAGGTCGGCGTCGCGCTGGAGAAGAGCGACATGTAGGCGCCGAGGTTGGCGTGGGTGTCGACCTTGAAGCCGACGATCTTGCCATTGGCGTCAAAGCCCATCCGCGCATGGGTGACATGGTCGCGGCCATGGGCATCGGTGACGAACGCCTCGGACCGGTCCGCCGTCCACTTGACCGAGCGTCCGGTCTTCATCGAGGCCCAGAGGCAGGTGATTTCCTCGGGATAGATATAGATCTTGGCACCGAAACCGCCGCCGACATCGGGCGCGATCACCCGCAGCTTGTGTTCGGGGGCGACATTGTAGAAGGCCGACAGCACCAGGCGCGCCACATGCGGGTTCTGGCTGGTGGTGTAGAGGGTGTAATGATCCTCGGCCGAGTCATAGATCGCCACCGCCGAACGCGGCTCCATCGGGTTGGGGCTGAGGCGGTTGTTGACCACGCGCATCTCGGTGACATGCGCCGCGCCAGCCAGCGCCGCATCGGTCGCGGCCTCGTCGCCGATCTCCCAGTCAAAGACGATATTGCCGGGGGCGTTGTCATGGACCTGCACCGCGCCGTCTTCCAGCGCCGCCGTCGAGGAGGCCACGACCGGCAGTTCCTCGTATTCGACCGCCACCAGTTCGGCGGCGTCGCGGGCCTGCTGCTTGGTCTCGGCGATGACCACCGCCACGGCGTCGCCGACATAGCGCACCCGGTCGGTGGCAAGCGCCGACCACGGGCCCATGTTCATCGGGCTACCATCCTTGGAGCTGACGGCCCAGCCACAGATCAGGTTGCCGATGCCGTCGCCGGTCAGCTGCCGACCGTCCAGCACGGCGATCACGCCCTCGGCCGCCTCTGCCTCGGACTTGTCGATGCTGGTCACTTTCGCATGGGCGTGTGGGCTGCGGACGAAAGCCGCATAGGCCTGGTTATCCACCCGCACATCGTCGGTATAGCGACCCTGTCCGGTGATGAACCGCTTGTCTTCCTTGCGCTTGACGCGCGCGCCGATTCCGGTGCTCATCTCTGTCCCCTCCCTCACTCGGCCGCGCGGGCCATGCCCGTCATCTTGCCAGCGGCGTCGTCGATGGCCTTGACGATGTTATGATAGCCGGTGCAGCGGCAGAGATTGCCCTCGAGCTCGAAGCGGATCGCCTCTTCGGTCAGATCCTTGCCCTGCGCCTGATAGCGGTTCACCATGTCGATCCCGGCCATGATCATGCCCGGCGTGCAGAAGCCGCATTGCAACCCGTGATGGTCGTTGAACGCCACCTGCATCGGGTGCAGCTCGCCGTCATTGGCGATGCCCTCGATGGTGGTCACCTCGGCGCCTTCCAGCGAGACGGCCAGCTGGGTGCAGGATTTGATGGCGCGGCCGTTCACATGGACGGTGCAGGCGCCGCACTGGCTGGTGTCGCAGCCGACATGGGTGCCGGTCAGGCGCAGCTGCTCGCGCAGGAATTCGACGAGAAGGGTGTTGTCCGGCACGTCGCGGCTGACCGCCTTGCCGTTCACCTTCATGCTTACCTTGGTCATGGAGTTCTCCCTGGGTCTTTTTGGTGTGGCCGGCTGTCACCCCGGCCCGGCAGATGTGTCAGGACGCGCGCCCTGCCCCGCCGTCGTTCAGATAGGTCTGAAAGTTCTCAAAGAATTTCGCCGCCAGCTTCTTCGAGGTCGACTCGATCAGCCGGCTGCCAAGCGCCGCCAGCTTGCCGCCGATCTGGGCATTGACCTTGTAGGTCAGCACGGTCTCGCCGCCGTCGTCGGCCAGATGCACATCGGCCCCGCCCTTGGCAAAGCCCGCGACCCCGCCCTTGCCCTCGCCGCGAATGGTATAGCTTTCGGGGGCATTGATGTTTTCCAGCTGCACCTCGCCATTGAAGCGCGCCTTCACCGGGCCGATCTTCTGGACCACGGTGGCGGTGAACCCGGTATCCGAGGTCTTGGCCAGTTCCTCGCAGCCGGGAATGCAGGCCTTCAGCGCATCGGCGCTGTTCAGGGCCTGCCACACCACCTCGCGGGGGGCGGAAATGCGATATTCGCCAGTCATATCCATGCAGTCTCTCCTCCTCAGGAAACGGGCATGTCATGCCCGCTCAGCTTATCGGCAGACCCCTACAACGCAAGGATTTTGACTTGGCGGTAAACAGTCCATTGGTCGTAGAGACCGGCTCACATCTGCCGCAGCAGCACATCGCGCAGACCCGGCTCGGCCAGCGCGCGACCCAGATCGGCAAGGCTGTCGAGCGAGTGGCAGGCATGCAGGCTGTCGACATGTGGCAGGATCGCGCGGACTCCGGCAGCGCGCGGCGAGAAGCCGTCATAGCGCAGCAGCGGGTTCAGCCAGATCAGCCGTCGGGACGACAGCGACAGGCGCTGGATCTGTGCCTGAAGCTGTGTTGCATCGCCGCGTTCCAGACCGTCTGTAATCAGCAGCACCACGGCATTGCGCCCCAGCACCCGGCGCGACCAATCCTTGTTGAACCGCTCGATCGCCGCGCCGATGCGCGTGCCGCCCTGCCAGTCGCTCGCCTCGTGACCGATGGCCGCCAGCGCGGCATCGGGGTCGGGTTTCTGCAAGGCGCGTGTCACATTGGTCAGGCCGGTGCCGAAGGTGAAGGCATCGACCCGGCCCCAGCGCCGCACCGGCGCATGGGCCATGGCATGGAGGAAGCGCATCAGCAGGCGCGAGTAGACCGACATCGAGCCCGAAATATCGCAGATCGCCACCAGGTCGGGCGGACGCTTGAGCGCTGATTTCCGCGCGATCCGCTCGATCTCGCCACCCCGGCGCAATGCCGCGCGCAGGGTGGCGCGGGGATCGGGCCGCGCGCCATGCGGGTCAGCGCGCATCCGCCGGGTCAGGATCGGTGGCACCGGCAGGCTGAGGGTGCGGATCGCCGCCTCGGCCTCGGCCAGTTCCGCCGCGCTCATCTGTTCGAAATCCATCGCCCGCAGCACGGCATTGTCGGACCAGCTGAGCAGCGCATCGCGTTCGATCTCCTCGCGCTCGGGCAGATCGGGGGGATCACGCTCGGGCAGGTCGCCAAGCGCATCCGCCGCGCGGCGATGGGCCGCCGGTTTCGGCGCCGGCGGCTTGTCCTCGCGCATCTTGGGCGACAGCATGTGCAGCATCGATTCCAGGAACTGCGGATCGCGCCAGAACATGGCAAAGACCTGATGGAACAGGTCCAGATCATCGGCGCGCGTGACCATGGTGGCGCGCAGGATGTGGTAGAAATCGACCCGCCGGGTAAAGCCCGCCGCCTCGACCGCGCGGATGGCGGTCTCGACCTGCGCGGTGCCGAGCTTCATCCCGGCCTTGCGCAAGGCGCGGGCGAAATGGACGATGTTCTCGACCAGCCGGCCATCGGCCTGGGGCATCAGCTCGCCCCTCACCCGACTGCGGCCAGTTCGGCCTTCGCCTTGTCCAGAAGCCGCGTGGTCTCGGCCCCGGCGATCCTGGCGATGTCATCCTGGTATTTCAGCACCGCCCCCACCGTGTCGGTGATGAGGTCCGGCGACAGCGCCACGGCATCCAGCGCGACCAGCGCCCGCGCCCAATCGATGCTTTCGGCAACGCCCGGCGACTTGAACAGATCCTCGCCGCGCAGCCCCTGAACGAAGGCCACGATCTCGGCCGACAGCTTTTCCGTCGCCTCTGGCACCCGGGCGCGCAGGATCGACAATTCGCGCTGGAAGCCGGGGTAGTCGACCCAATGATAAAGGCAGCGCCGCTTCAGCGCGTCATGCACCTCGCGCGTGCGGTTCGAGGTCAGGATGACGATGGGCGGTTCGACGGCCTTGATGGTGCCAAGTTCGGGAATGGTGACCTGGTAGTCCGACAGCAGTTCCAGCAGGAAGGCCTCGAACGGCTCGTCGGTGCGGTCGATTTCGTCGATCAGCAGCACCGGCGGGCCTTCGGGCTGCGGCTCCAAGGCCTCGAGCAGCGGGCGGCGGATGAGGAACTCGTCCGAGGACAGCTCGGTCCGCAGCGCCGCCCGGTCGGTCTGGCCCACCGCCTCGGCGGTGCGGATGGCGACCATCTGGGCGGCGAAATTCCATTCGTAGATCGCGCTCGAGGCATCCAGCCCCTCGTAGCATTGCAACCGGATCAGCCGCCGGCCAAGCGCCAAGGAGAGCGCGCGGGCAATCTCCGTCTTGCCCACCCCGGCCTCGCCCTCCAGAAACAGCGGCTTGCCGAGTTTCAGCGCCAGAAAGGCTACCGTCCCCAGATCGCGCCCGGCGATGTAATTCTGCCCGGCAAGCAGGGTGATGGTGTCGTCGATGCTGGCTGGCAATTGGGTCACTGGCACACTCCGAGGAAGCTTCATCCTAACGACTAGCGCGCCGGCCTTCCCCCTGTCCATTGGTCGCAAGGTCATCGGCTTCAGGCCGGGCTTGCGCCCGGATGCGGTTCGGCGCAGGAATGGGCGCTGCGAAAAGACAGGAGACCCCCATGGCGCGCAAGATCATCATCGACACCGACCCGGGACAGGATGACGCCGTGGCGATCCTTCTGGCGCTGGCCAGCCCCGAGTTGGAGGTGCTGGGCCTGACCGCCGTGGCCGGGAACGTGCCGCTGGCGCTGACCGAGGTGAATGCCCGCAAGATCTGCGAGCTGGCGGGGCGTCCCGATCTGCCGGTCTTTGCCGGCTGCGATGCGCCCTTGGCGCGCAAGCTGGTCACGGCCGAGCATGTGCATGGCAAGTCCGGCCTCGACGGGATCGAGCTGCCGGCGCCGACCATGCCGCTGCGTGACCGCCACGGGGTCGAGTTCATCATCGACACGCTGCGCGCCGAGCCCGCCGGCACGGTGACGCTGGTGCCGATCGGTCCCCTGACCAATATCGCCCAGGCCTTCCGCCGCGCCCCCGACATCGTCGAGAAGGTGCAGGAGATCGTGCTGATGGGCGGGGCCTATTTCGAGGTCGGCAACATCACCCCGGCAGCCGAGTTCAACATCTATGTCGATCCCGAGGCGGCGGCCGAGGTCTTTGCTGCGGGCGTGCCGATCGTGGTGCTGCCGCTTGATGCCACGCATGAGGCGATGACCTCGGCCGACTGGGTCGAGGAAATGCGCGCCCTGCCCAACCGCTGCGGCCCCGCCGTCGCCAGCTGGACCGATTTCTTCGAGCGGTTCGACAAGGAGAAATACGGCAGCAAGGGCGCGCCGTTGCATGATCCCTGCACGGTCGCCTGGCTGCTGCGGCCCGATCTCTTCGAGGGCCGGCAGATCAATGTCGAGATCGAGCTGAAGGGTGAATTCACCCTAGGCATGACCGTGGCCGATTACTGGCGCGTCACCGGGCGACCGGAAAACGCGCTCTATATCCGCCATGTTGACCGCGATGGCCTGTTCCGGCTGCTGAGCGAGCGGATCGCGCGCCTGCCCTAGTTGCCGGCGCTCTCGGGTTGCGGCGCGGGGGCGGGGGCGGGTGGCGCCGCCGGCTGGTCGGCGCCATCGCCCAGTTCGGCATCGATCCGGGCAATCAGGTCATTGGTGATGTCGATGCCATCGGCCGAAAGCAGCACGGTCCGCCGGTCAAGAACCACGACCGCGCCGCGCTCCAGCATCACCTGCCCGATCAGCGGAACGGCTGCCTGAAAGAAGGCCGTCTGCTCGGAATCGCCACGCGCGTTCAGATCCTGCACTGCCTGCGCGCGCTGGCGGCGGATCTCGGTGGCGCGGCTATCGAAGGCTTCGGTCAGCTTGCGGAATTCGGCCGGGTCCAGCGTGGCGCGCTGCTGGGTCAGCTGGTTTTCCTCCTCCGTCAGCTGCGCGGCAAGGCGGTCGTTCTCGGCTGCCAGTTCGACGCCTGCCTGCTCGAACTCGGCTTGCAGGCGACGGCCCCAGGCGGTGCCGGCAAACAGCCGGTCCTGATCGAGGATCACCACCGAGCCTGCCGGTGTCTGCGCCGGCGTGGCCACGACGATCGGTCCGGTGGAGGGTGCGACGCCAGCCGGTTCTGCCCCGGCCTCCGCCTCGGTCTCGGTCTGAGCACCGGTCACGGGCAAGGGCGGCGCCTGCTGCGCCAGAACCGGCCCTGCGATCAGGGCCAGTGCCAAAAGCGCAGCGAGACGGGGCAAGCACATCAGAAGCGGGTCGAGATGGTCAGATCGAAGTTCTGATCCTCGTCATAGTCTTCCTGCTTGACCGCCTTCGAGAAGTTGAACCGCAGCGGTCCGATCGGCGTGGTCCAGAACAGCGAGGCGCCGACCGAGGCACGCACCTTCATGCCGTCGTCGATCTCGTAGGCCTCGCCGGCAGCGGTGTAGGCGGTGGTGTTGTCCAGCCCCCAGATCGAGCCGACATCGGCGAAGAGACCGCCCGAGATGCCGTATTCCTCGGGCAGACCCAGTGGGAACTGCGCCTCGGCGCGGGCGACCCAGAAATAGTTGCCCCCCAGCGCATCCTCGTTCTCGGCCAGAAGATCACGCGGACCGATGCCGTTCGGCTCAAAGCCGCGGATCTTGGATCCGTTGCGATAGCGGTCGATGATCCGCGTATCGCTGTCGTCATAGCTGAGGATGGCGCCGGCCTCGAACTCGGCCCGCAGCGTGATCTCTTCGCGCCAGGCGCGGCTTTCGACGCCGGCCAGCAGGGCTGTCTTGACGTTCTTCGTGTCGCCGCCCAGCCCGGCGAAGTCCTGGCTGAAGTTCAGCTTGTAGCCAGTCAACGGGTTAAGCCCGGTGATGCGGCTGTCATAGCTGTAGACATAGCCGAGCGCCGAGGTGACGCGCGCGCCCTCGTCATCGATGATCAGCGACGAGCTGCGGGGTTCGCTGGTCTCGTCACCATCGGGAATGCCGTCGGCGACGTTGAAGATGGTGTCGCGGCTGAGGCGATAGCGCACTTCCAGCCGGCCGTTCTGCGAGACCGGGAATTGCAGCCCGGTGCCGATAAAGGCCGAGCGGGTATCGTATTTCGAGTTCAGCTGCTCGGTCTCGGCATAGCCGCCCGAGAAGCGCCAGCGCAGATCGCGACCCAGAAGAAAGGGCTCGACAAAGTTCAGTTCGGCCTGACGGTCGCCATCGGCGGTCGAGACGGCCACCCCGACCTCCTGCCCGCGGCCAAGGAAATTGCGCTCGCTCAGCGCGGCGTTGAAGCCGACGCCGGCGCTCTGGCCATAGCTCGCGCCGAAGGACAGCGAGCCGGTGGGCTGTTCCTCGACGTTCACATCGACGATCACCTGCTGCTCGCTGCTGCCCTGCCGGGTCTCGACCTGAGCGTCCGAGAAATAGCCAAGGGCGCGGATGCGCTCGGCCGAGTTGCGGATCTCGCGCGGGTTGAACGGGTCGCCCTCGACGGTGCGGAACTGGCGGCGGATGACGCGGTCCAGCGTGGTGGTGTTGCCCTCGATGTCGATACGCTCGACGAAGACGCGCGGGCCACGGGTCAGGGCGAAGGTCAGGTCCAGCGTGCGCGAGCCGGGGTTGCGGGTCACGCGCGGCTCGATATTGACGAAATCCAGACCCTGCTCGATGGCGACAGTCTCCATCCGGCGGATGGTGTTGTCGATGGCGGCGGGGTTGTAGACCGCCCCGCGCCGAACCCGGTTCTGCGCCCCGAAGGCCGAGGCATCGACGCCCGGAATCTCCGAAATCGTGTCGACCGTGCCAAAGCGGTATTGCGGACCTTCCTGAATGTTGAAGGTGACGTAGAACGCATCGCGTTCGCGCACGATCTCGGGCGCGACGGCCTGCACCTTGAAATCGGCATAGCCGCGCGAGCGGTAGAAATCGGTCAGCAGCTGTTCGTCGAAGGGGATACGCTCGGGCACGAAGGTATCGGCCTGGATGAAGGTGCGCAGGATGCCGGCCTGCTTGGTCTCCAGCACCTGCCGCAGGCGGCGGTCCGAGAAGGCACGGTTGCCGGTAAAGCCGATGCGCTCGATCTCGGTCACGTCGCCCTCGCTGACCTCGAAGACCAGATCGACGCGGTTGCCGTCACGGCGGATGATGCGCGGATCAACGCGGGCGGCCAGACGGCCCCGGGCGGCATAGGCCTGGGCGATGGCGGTGGCATCGGACAAAGCCGTCGAGGGCTGGTAGACGCGGCGGGCCTGCGACTGGATCACCGCCTGCAGGTCCTCGTCATTGATGCGCTTGTTGCCCTCGATGCTGATCTGGTTGATCGTCGGGTATTCGCTGACCCGGATGACCAGCGTGCTGCCCTGCGGGATCACCTCGACGCTTTCGAACAGGCCGGAATTCTGCAGCCGTTGCACCGCGTCGTTCAGATCGCCCCCCGACACTTCCTGCCCGCGCGCGATATTGGCGAAGCTGAGGATGGTGGCCGCCTCGATCCGCTCGGCCCCCTCGATCCGCACATCGTTGAAGGCAAAGGCCGAGGCGGGCGTGGCCACCATGGCTGCCGGTGCCGCGATCGCCAGTGCCGTCATCAGCGCAACCGCGCGCGTCCCCAGTTTGCGTGTCATAGCCGCCCCTCTGATATCAAGCCTGCTCGCGCCGCTTCGGCGGCACTTTCTTTTGTTGGTTCATGCTGTAACCCCGTTTCGTCGCGGCTGTCAAAACCGCAGTCGCGTTCAGGGGCAGAAAAGATCGTTGGTGAGGCCGAAAATCATCAAGCCGATGACCGCAGCAAAGCCGATGGCGGTCAGCAGATTCAGCGCCCGGTCCGAGGGCGGGCGGCCAGTTACCGCCTCGTAGCTGTAAAACATAAGATGCCCGCCATCGAGCACGGGGATGGGCAGCAGGTTCAGGAAACCGATGGCCGCCGACAGGAAGGCGATCCAGGTGATGAAGCTTGCGCCACCCGCGCTGGCGGCCTGGCCGGTCGTCTGCGCGATGGAAATCGCACCGCCCAGGTTGCAGCTGTCGATCTGGCCCGAGATCATCGCCCAGAGGCCCGACAGCGACATGGCGATCACCGACCAGGTGCGGTCGATGCCCAGCCACAGCGCCTCGAGCGGTCCGGCCGTGCGGGTCTCGGGGGTGAAATAGCCGTCGCCGCCAGTGATGCCGACCAGCCAGCGCCGTTCATAGCCGCCTTCGGCAGCGGGCAGGTCCTGCTGTTTCGCGGCGACGGTGTAATCATTGACCTCTTCGCCCTCCCGCCAGACCTTCAGCACCAGCGGCTTGCCCTCGGCCTCGGCCACCTTGGGCGCGATCTGGTCGAAACGGTCGACCCGCACCCCGTCCACCGACAGGATCACGTCATCCGGGCGCAGGCCTGCATCGGCGGCGGCGCTGCGCGCGCCCACACCGGACACGCGCGGCGGCATCGGATCGGGGCCGGGGACAGTCAGCTCGTCATTGCCGCGCTGCACCCGCCATTCCTGCGACGCTGCGGGCGGCACGGTCTCGATGACCTTGCGCATGTCAGCCCAACCCGCCACCGGCACGCCGCCGATGGCCAGAACCTGATCGCCCGGCATGAGTTCGTTCACCACCTCGGGCGGCGAGGGTGCGATCTCGCCGATCACCACCTGGTCGCGCGGCAGGCCGACGATCATGGCAAAGCCGGCGAAGATCAGGATCGACAGGATGAAATTGAACACCGGCCCGGCCAGCAGCGTGGCGAAGCGCGCCCAGAGCGGCGCGCCCGACAGGGTCTGGCGGCGCAGCGCCGGATCGACGCGGCGGCCCGGACCGGCGCTGGCGGCGTTCTCGTCGCCCATGAACCGGACATAGCCGCCAAGCGGCAGCGCCGCCACCTGCCACAGCGTGCCATGCCGGTCGCGGCGCGAGAAGATCTGCGGGCCGAAGCCGATGGAAAACACCTCGGCCTTGATGCCCGACCAGCGCCCAACGATGTAATGGCCGAATTCATGCACGGCCACGATGATCGACAGCGCCACGATGAAGGCCAGCAGCGTGTAAAGCGTGCTGCCGAATTGCGGGATCAGGTCGGTCATGCGGCGGCGGCCTTTCGTGCTGTGCGGTCCCAGTCAAGGACGGTGGGCAGGTCGCCCGGTTCCGCGCTGAAATGGGGTTTTGCGGCCATCAGGTCCAGAGTGGCCTCGACCCGAGGGGCCATTTCGGTGAAGCGGATGCGCCCGGCGATGAAATCATCCAGCGCCTGTTCCTTGGCGGCGTTGAACACCGCGCCTGCCGCACCACCCGCCGCGATCACCTCGCGCGCCAGCCGCAGGGCCGGCCAGCGGGCCTCGTCGGGATGGCGGAAATTCAGGCTGCCAAGCGCGGCCAGATCCAGCACCGGCAAGGGCAGCGGCTGGCGGTCGGGCCAGTTCAGCGCATAGCCGATGGCATGGCGCATGTCGGGCGGGCCCAGATGTGCGATGGTGCCGCCATCCTTGTGCGTGACCATGGCATGCAGGATCGATTCCGGGTGAACCAGAACCTTGATCTTCTCGGCGGGCAGATCAAAGAATTCATGTGTTTCAATGACCTCCATCGCCTTGTTGAACATGCTTGCGCTGTCGATGGTGATCCTTTGGCCCATCTGCCAGTTCGGATGGGTCGAGGCCTCGGCCACGGTCGCCGCCGCCAGCCGGTCCAGCGGCCAGTCGCGGAAGGCGCCACCCGAGGCGGTGATGGTTACTTGCTCGACAGTTTCCAGGTTCGAGCCTCCAAGAGATTGGAAAATGGCGGAATGTTCGGAATCGACCGGCAGGATGCGGGCCTCGGCGGCGGCGGCGGTCTGGCGCAGCAGGGTGCCGGCACAGACCAGCGATTCCTTGTTGGCCAAGGCCAGCGTGCCGCCCCGCCGCAGCGCCGCCATGCCCGGTGCAAGCCCGGCCGATCCGACGATGGCCGACAGCGTCCAGTCAGCCGGACGGCCCGCCGCCTCGATCAGCGCCTGTGTCCCGGCGGCGGCCTCGACACCCGAGCCCTCCAGTGCGGCACGCAAAGCGGGCAGCTCGTCCTCATGCGCGGTCACGGCGATCTCGGCTTGAAGCGCGCGGGCCATCTCGGCCAGTCGCGCGATATTGCGCCCGCCGGTCAGGGCGACGGTGCGGTAAGCCGCCGGACCGCCCGCCCGCATCAACAGGTCAAAGCCGCTTTCGCCGACCGAGCCGGTGACACCGAAGATCGAAACGCTGCGCATGGGATCAGAACACCAGAACCGGAATATGGGTGAGGATGCTGATGAACAGCACCGCCAGCACCGCGCCCGAGACCGCATCGAAACGGTCCATGAAACCGCCGTGACCGGGGATCAGGTTGGAACTGTCCTTGACCCCAGCCCGCCGCTTCAGCCAGCTTTCGGCGATGTCGCCCATCTGCCCGGCAAAGGCCACCAGCGGCGAGATCCAGATCAGCGCCGGATCGCCATGGCTGCTGAACCACAGGATCAGCCCCAGAACCAGAGCGCCGACCCAGCCCGCGATGGTGCCGGACCAGGTTTTCTTGGGGCTGAGCCGCGGCCAGAACTTCGGGCCGCCAAAGAATTTCCCGGCGAAATAGCCAAGGATATCCGACAGGAAGACCACGCCCATCAGCCAGATGACAAAGGCCAGCCCATAATCCTCGCGCATGATGACCAGCCCATAGCCGACCAGCAGGATCGCCACGCCAAAGACCGCATAAGTCACCCGATCACGGGAAATCGCCCCGGGCAAGCCAGCGATCAGCGGCAGCGCAAGATACAGCAGGCCCCAATAGCTGCCGACCATCAGCGACAGGAACAGCGAAATGCCCGCCAGCAGCGCCAGCACCATCGGACGGGCGCGGCCGAAGGGCGTCTCGTGCATCGCCGGATAGCGCCAGCCGGTCATGTTGGCCAGTTCCCAGAAGGTCAGGCCGATGAAGGAGGCCATGAACAGCCGCAGCACCACCCCGGTCGACAGCGCCAGCGCCAGACCGATGCCCAGAAGGATCAGCGCAGAGGTGATCCGCCGTCCCAGGTCGGACCATCGGCCGGGTTGTGGACCGCCTGTCATACCCCTCCGAAGCGCCGCTTGCGCAGGCCGAAGCGGTCCAGGATCTCGGCCAGATGATCGGGGGTGAAGTCCGGCCAGAGCGTCTGGCTGAACTCGTATTCGGCATAGGCCGCCTGCCAGGGCAGGAAATTCGAGGTGCGGGTCTCGCCCGAGGTGCGGATCACCAGATCCGGGTCGGGATGGCCGGCGGTATCAAGACAATCCTGAAGATCAGCCTCGCTGGCCGGCCCGGCCAGATGGCCCGAGGCGATCTTCTCGGCCAGACGGTTCGAAGCGCGCAGCAATTCGTCGCGGCCGCCGTAATTGATCGCCACGGTCAGGTTCAGCCGGGTATTGCCGGCAGTGCGGGCCTCGATCCCGGCCATCAGGCTTTTCAGCTTGGCGTCCAGGCGCTCGCGGTCGCCGATAAAGCGCATCCGCACGCCCTCGGCCGACAGCCCGTCGGCCTCGCGCTGGATATAGCGGCGGAAGATCTTCATCAGACCCAGCACTTCCTCGGTCGATCGCTTCCAGTTCTCGGTCGAGAAAGCATAGATGGTCAGCCAGTTCACCCCCAGGTCGGGGCAGGCGCGGACAATCTGCTTCACCCGCTCGGCGCCGCGGCGATGGCCGACAAGACGCGGCCAGCCGCGCTCGGTGGCCCAACGGCCATTTCCGTCCATGATGATGGCGACATGGCGCGGCGGCTGGCCGCCCCCTGCGCCGCTCGCGGCGTCGATCTTGGCGGTTTCCGCGACCATCCGCTCAGACCTGCATGATCTCGGCCTGCTTGGCCTCGAGCGCGCCATCCACGGCGGCGATCATCTTGTTGGTCAGCTCCTGCACCTCGGTTTCCCAGAATTTCTGGTCATCCTCGGACATGCCGGCGGTCTTGCCCTTCTTGATCTGGTCCATGCCGTCGCGGCGCACGTTGCGGATGGCGACCCGGGCGTTCTCGGCATATTGAGCCGCGACCTTGGTCAGCTCGCGCCGGCGTTCCTCGTTCAGCTCGGGGATCGGCAGCATGATGATGGTGCCATTGGTCTGCGGGTTGATGCCCAGCCCGCTGTCGCGGATGGCCTTCTCGGCGCGGCTGACCAGACCCTTGTCCCAGATGTTGATGGTGACCATGCGCGGCTCGGGGACGTTGATGGTGCCGATCTGATTGATCGGCGTCGGGCTGCCATAGGCATCGACCATGACCGGCTCGACCATGCTGGCCGAGGCGCGGCCGGTGCGCAGCGTGCCGAATTCGTGGCGCAGGCTGTCCATCGCGCCCTTCATCCGCCGTTCCAGATCATCGGTATCGACTTCGAACTCTTCTGCCATCTCGCCTTGCCTGTCGTCCTGGTTTTCTCAGCTTGTAACCGCAAAGCGGCCCGGAGGCAAAGGGGACCAGCTGCACCGTGGCAGGTTTAACCGGCCCCTGCGACAGTCGGCCCCCTGCCCGTCTCGAGGCTTAACCGTGGACGCGCGTATAGGTTCCGCGACCTTCGAGAATGCCCTTGAACCCGCCCGGCTCGTCCAGCGAGAAGACGATGATCGGCAGGTCGTTGTCGCGCGCCAGCGCAATGGCCGAGGCATCCATCACGCCCAGGTGCTTCTGCAGCACCTCGTCATAGCTGACGGTCTCGTAACGCTTGGCATCGGGGAATTTCACCGGGTCCTTGTCATAGACGCCATCGACCTTGGTGCCCTTGAAGATCGCCTCGCAGTTCATTTCCGAGGCGCGCAGCGTCGCCGCCGTGTCGGTGGTGAAATAGGGGTTGCCGGTGCCGGCGGCGAAGATGATGACGCGCTTCTTTTCCAGATGGCGCACGGCGCGGCGGCGGATATAGGGCTCGGCCACCTCGTCCATGCGGATGGCGCTGATGACGCGGCAATGGATGCCCTTGGCCTCCAGGGCCGATTGCATGGCCAGCGCGTTCATCACCGTGGCCAGCATCCCCATGTAGTCGGCGGTGGTCCGCTCCATCCCCTGCGCGCTCCCCTGCAGCCCGCGGAAGATGTTGCCGCCGCCGATGACCATGCAGATCTCGACGCCCAGCTTGTGAACCGATTCGACCTCGTCGGCGATCCGCGCGACGGTGGGGGGATGCAGGCCGAAGCCCTGGTCGCCCATCAGCGCCTCGCCCGAGATCTTCAGCATCACACGGTCATAGCTTTTGGGCTTGGCCCCTTCGGTCTCGGTCACGGCATGGGCCCCCTGTCGGTTTCATTGCCGCGCAAAATGTCGCAAAAGCGGATCAGGTTCAACCACGGCCAAACCATGCCCGAGCACGATCTGACGACAATTCCCCGCGACCGCCACCTGCTGATCGCCGGTCCCACCGCCAGCGGCAAGTCGGCGCTGGCCATGCAGGTCGCCCGAGCGCAGGGCGGGCTGATCGTGAATGCCGATGCGCTGCAGGTCTGGTCCTGCTGGCGGGTGCTGACCGCGCGCCCCTCGACCGCCGAGGAAGCCGCCCTGCCCCATGCGCTTTACGGCCATGTCGCGCCGGGGCGCAGCTATTCGGTCGGGGACTGGTTGTCTGACGTGGCGGCGCTGAACGGCCAGCGGTTGATCATCGTGGGCGGCACCGTGCTTTACCTGACCGCGCTGACCGAAGGGCTGGCCTATGTGCCGCCGACTCCGCCCGAGATTCGCGCCGAAGGCGACCGGCGGCTTGCTGAACCCGACGGACTGGCACGCATGGTCGCGGCGCTGGACCCGGCCACGCGCGGCAAGATCGACATCCTGAACCCCGCCCGTGTCCAACGGGCCTGGGAAGTTCTGGAGAATACCGGGCGTGGGCTGGCCGAGTGGCAGGCCGAAACGCCGCCGCCGCTGATCGGCCCGGATCAGGCCACGCGGGTCGTGATGATGGCCGACCGGGACTGGCTGGCCCTGCGAATCGCCCGCCGGTTCGACCTGATGCTGGATCAGGGCGCGCTGGACGAGGCGCGCGCCGTTCTGCCCGACTGGCAGCCCGGCGCGCAATGGGCGCGGGCCATCGGCGCGCCCGAGCTGATCGCCCATCTCCGGGGCGAGCTGACACTCGATGAGGCGCGCGAACGCGCAGTGATCGCGACAAGGCAATATGCCAAGTCGCAGCGCATCTGGTTTCGCGGCCGGATGAAGGGGTGGCAGCCGCTGCCCGTCGGCTGACGCTGCCCGGCCTGCTGCCCGGCCTGTGGCAGAACTGCCCTTTCCGGCAGGCTGTGCGCAAAAACTGCGGAACTCTTTTACATCTCATGCGCTATAGGCAATAATTCGCCTATAGTGTCTTGCTGTGCGGAGTTCTGTCCATGTCGGCCGAAGGTCGTCGCCTCGCGAATTCCGGTTTTCCATTTACCCCCAGTCGCTTCAAGGGGATACCGCAGGCTGGTTCTGCAACCCCTGTTAGTGCAACCGAGCCGTGGCGGCTGGCCGGTGCGGGGGTGAATGCGGGCTATATCGACGACGGCACCGGCGATTCGATGGGCGAAAACTCGCCGTCCTTTGCGCGCAGACCGCTGGCCCAGATCGGCAGCCGCGCACGGCCTCAATCCCGCCTCAGGCTGCTGCCGCTGGCCGGTTTCGTCTGGGGCAGCCGCGCCGCCATGCCCCTGCCGCGCACGCGGGGTGAACATGTGCTGATCCGGGTGACGCGCGGCACGCTGCAACTGGATTTCCCGCGCAGCCGTCAGGCGCTGGGGCCGGACAGCCTGTTCTATATTCCGTGCGGCACCGCCTTTGCCGCGCTGCCCCTGGTCGATTGCGCGGGCGAGGTGCTGCTGATCGGGCCCGAGCTGACCCGTGACCTGTCCCATCCCCTGCCCGAGCGCGCGCTTGGCGGGCGGCTGGACCATGACGACCCGGCGCCCCGGCAGATGCTGCAGGAGCTGGCGCAGGAGGCACGGCGGGCCAGCCCCGATGCGCGCGCCGCCATCGCCTGCCAGCTGTCGCTTCTGGCGCTGCGGCTGGCACGGCTGGAACCCGTGGCCCGCCGGGTGCAACCGGGGCCGGGCCATGATCCCGACCTGCCGCTGGCCGAGCGTTTCGTGGCGCTGGCCCAGACCCGTCTGGCCGATGGCAGCACCATCGCCGACCTGGCCGAGGCGCTTGGCGCGACCACCGCCGAACTCGATGCCGCCTGCCAGCACCGGCATGGCAAGCGGGCGGTGGACCTGGTCCATGACCTGCGCCTTGCCCGCGCGGTGCAGATGCTGCGCGACACCACGGAAAGCCCGGCCCGGATCGCGCGGATGCTGGGCTATTCCAGCCTCGCCCATCTGAGCCGGGCCTTCGTCACCGCCACCGGCCGCCTGCCCGACAGCTTTCGCTGCGCGGGTCAGGCCACGTCGCCCTGGGGCTGACCGGACCTGTCACCCGTGACCCTGCCACCCGGCACGAAGAACCACTGGTAGAACAGCCGATCCGGAACCCGGTTCAGCACACGCACCACCAGTGCCGTGGCGGCGATGGCAAAGACCATCCGGCCAAGCCCGACAGCCAGCCCGTCCGCGCCGATGGCCATGACAATCGCCGTGTCCTCGATGATCGCATGGGAAAAGCCCATGAAGACGCAGGCGGCAAAGATCTGGCGCGGTGGGATCAGACCGCTTTGCGCCTCGCGGATCATCATGCCGCCGCCATAGGAGATGCCCAGAAGCGCGCCGATCACCGCGAATTGCCGCGCCTCGCCGCTGATCCCCGCCAGCCGCAGCACCGGATCAACGAGGCGGTTCAGCAGGTCCATGACGCCGGTGAGGCGCAGGATCTCGATGGCCCAGCACAGCGCCAGCAGCACGATGAGCATCCAGCCCATGGTCTCGGCCAGCCCGATCAGGAAACTGGTCCAGCCCTCGGTTCCCGCCATCGGCGTCCAGACGGCCGAAACCGGGGCCTGCATCCAGCCGGTCGCGTTGCTCAGCTGGTGCAGGATCATCGCATAGATCATGCCGCCGCCCACGCGGATCAGCACCGTCGCCATCAACCGCGCACCGGTCTGGCGCAGGATGCCCTGTTCGATCGGCAGGGCATGGGCAAAGAGCAGCAGCGACGACAGGATGGTGACATCGGCCACGGTCAGTTCGCTGACCGGAACCAGCGCGAAGATCAGCGGAATCGCCCCCCATATACCGATGAGCAGCCCGGTCAGCCAGGCCAGCCCCAGTTCCGGCGGCAGGTCATAGAGCGCCATGACCGGGCCGAAAGCCGGGGCAATGGCCTTGATCACGCCCAAGCGCGACAGCGCCTCGGTGATCAGCGCGATGGGCAGGATCAGGCGCACCAGCATCCAGTAAAGCTGCAGGTAGGACAGGGTCTTGCGGGTGATATGGTCGAGAATCGTCATGGCAGGAATCCGTTGATCTTTTTTCATCCTGTGCCATGGCTGCGATGACGGTTGTGGTCAAAGATTGCAGTTTCGTGCAATAATATTGCAAAGATGTCTGCCACCGGAACGCCGCCCATGGACCGCCTCGACCGCAAGATCCTGAACCTGATGCAGCGCGACGCCGCGCGGACCAATGCCGATCTGGCCGACGCGGTCGGGCTGTCGCCGTCCAGCTGCCTGCGCCGGGTGCGGCGGCTGCGTGGTTCGGGCGTGATCGAGCGGGTGGTGGCGATCCTGAACCCGGCCAAGGCGGGGCGGGTGCTGAAGGCCATCGTCACGGTGGAACTGCAGCGCCATGGCGAACAGCAGCAGGCGCGCTTTCTCGCCTTGGCAACCAAGGAGGAAGCGGTGGCGCAGGCCTATGCCGTGACCAGCCAGACCGACGTGGTGCTGATCCTGCGGCTGCGTGACATGGAGGAGTTCGATGCGCTCTGCGAGCGGCTGTTCCGCGACGATACCAACGTGGCGCGCTTCTTTACCATGGTGGTGATCCGCACCGCCAAGGAGGAAACGGCGATCCGCTTATAGATCGCCGTCGCCCGCGTCCGCGTCCTCGTCGGGACGCCCGCGGAACCCCTGCGCCACCACGAATTTTTCCGATGAATCGCTGCGGCTTGCCGGCGGCTTCACATTGGCGACCTTGGTGAAGTTCTTCTTCAGCATGGTCTGCATCTCGAGCTCGGCCCCGCCCGCCAGCACCTTGGCGACGAAGGTGCCGCCCGGCTCCAGCACGTCGAAGGCAAAGGCGGCCGCCGCCTCGACCAGCGCCACGATGCGCAAATGGTCGGTGCCCTTGTGGCCACTGGAGGCCGCGGCCATGTCCGACATGACCACATCGGCGCGCCCGCCGAGCCAGTCCTTGACCTTCTGGTCGGCGCCTTCCTCGAGGAAATCCAGCACATGGATCTCGGCACCGGCAATGGCATCGACCTCTTGCAGATCGACGCCCAGCACCCGGCCGACGGACTTGCCGCCCTTCTCGCCAAGCGCGTTCACCCGCGCCACGGCGACCTGGCACCAGCCGCCGGGCGCGCAGCCCAGATCGACCACCCGGGCGCCGGGCACCAGGAAGCGGTACTTGTCGTCCAGTTCGAGGATCTTGTAGGCCGCGCGGCCTCGATAGCCCTCGCGCTTGGCGCGGGCCACATAGGGATCGTTCAACTGGCGTTCCAGCCACAGCTTGCTGGACATCTTGCGGCCCTTGGCGGTCTTCACCCGCACCTTCAGGTCGCGCTGCCCGCGCCCGCTGGTATTGCCCTTGGCGCTGCCCGCGCCGGTTCCCTTGGCCATCACGCCACTCCGTTCAATCCTTCGGGCGTCAGCACCCCATCCTTCACCATCTGCGAATAGAGCAGACCTTCGCGCAGCCCCCGGTCCGCCACCGACAACCGGCTGGTCGGCCAGACCCGCATCAGCGTCTGCAAGATCGCCGCGCCCGACATGATCAGCGCGTGCCGTTCCCGCCCGATGCGCGGATCGGCGCGGCGGCCCTCGGGGCCAAGCGTGAGGTAAGAGTGAATCACCTTGTCGATCTGATCGCTTGTCATGGTCAGGCCGTCAACCTTGGTTCGGTCGTAGCGCCGCAGCCCCAGATGGCTGGCCGCGACCGTGGTGACGGTGCCCGAGGTGCCGATGATCTGGAAATTCTCGTCGGGCGAGCCGTTCGCATAGGGGGCGAAATCGGCCAGCATCTCCTCGAAATACCAGCTCATCAGCGCGAAGCGGCCTTGATCGTCCTCGACATCGGCGAACTGGTCGCGCAGCGTCGCCACGCCAAGCGGCACGCTGATCCAGTCCACGACCCACGCGCCACCCGGCTGCGGATTGCGGAACCCGTCCCCCAGCCGCATGATCGCCCGCGCCCGTTCGGTCGGCTCGACATCCTCGAGATCGATCCACACCAGCTCGGTCGAGCCGCCGCCGATATCGACGACCAGCAGCTGTTCCGTCGCGAGATTGACCAGCGGCGCGCAGGAGATCACCGCCAGCCGGGCTTCCTCCTCGGCCTCGATGATCTCGACCGGCAGGCCGGTCTCGCGCTGGATCTTGCGCATGAAGTCGCGGGAATTGCGCGCGCGGCGGCAGGCCTCGGTTGCAACCAGACGCATGTTCACGACGTTATGGGTTTCGAGCTTGCGTCGGCAAACCTGCAGCGCATGCACCGTCCGCGCCATGGAACTGCGCGACAGACGACCAGACGCCTCGAGACCCTGCCCAAGCTGGACGGGTTTCGAGAAGCTGTCGATGACCTGAAACTGATTGCCGCGCGGCCGCGCAATCAGCATCCGGCACGAATTGGTTCCAAGGTCCAGTGCCGCATAAAGCGGCCCTTCCTCGGACTGGCGGGTGACGGTCGGCTCAACCGGTTTCAGCTTCGGGAACGCGTCCGCACCCGCGGGACGCCTGGGCGTCATTGGCACGCCCTCCGATATCAACTTGGACCCAACGTAGCGCGCGACCTGTCACCGTTCAAGGGGCAGGCCAGTGCGCGGAAATGCTCAAACGCTGATTTTATCTGCACAGATCCTGTATCCGTGCCTGCGGACAAGCATTTCAGGGCAAATGATTTTTTCGCGGCACCCCGGATTTGCGGGGGGTCGCGCAGGTCTTGAGTGATACCGCCCTACTCCGCCGCTGCCAGCAGCGAGGCATTGCCGCCCGAGGCGGTGGTATCGACGCAAAGATGGCGTTCCAGCACTGCATATCCGGCCAGCTCCGCGCTGCCCGCCAGCGGGATGATCGGCCCCTCCCGGCCCGCCAGGGCGATGCGATAGGCCCGCGCCATCTCCTCGGACCCGTCATAGGCGACAACCGCCATGCCGCTGAGGCTGGAGAGCGCTCCGGGCAAAAGCCGTCCCGTCACCTCGACCGCCGCACAGCCCGCCGCCGTCGCGATGGCGGCCTGCGCGCCCGTGTCGGGGCCAAGGCACAGGATCGTGCCGCGCGCATGGCTGGTCAGCCGGTTCGATTCGCCCGTGGGTCCGGGCAGCAGCGTGGTCTCGCGCGGGGTGTCGATATCGGTCTTGGCGCGCTTCAACTGATCCCTCACCAGTTCGCTATCGGCCTCGGGCCGGTCATCGGCACCGTGGTGATGCCCCGCCGCCCGGAAGCGCGGCACGTAATGCGGCCCGCCGGCCTTGGGGCCGGTGCCCGACAGGCCCTCGCCCCCGAACGGCTGGCTGCCGACGATGGCGCCGATCTGGTTGCGGTTCACGTAGAGGTTTCCGACATGGATATGCCGGTCGATATGCTCGACCCGGTCATCGATGCGGGTATGCAGGCCAAAGGTCAGCCCGTAGCCCGAGCCGTTGATGGCGGCGATCACCCGGTCCAGATCCTCGGCCTTGAAGCGGGCGACATGCAGGACCGGGCCGAAGATCTCTTTCTCGATCGCCTCGATCCCGCTGACGCGGATCGTCACCGGCGGCACGAAATGCCCGCGCGAGGGCGGCTTCAGCCGGTGCAGGATGCGCCCGTCGCTGCGCGCGGCGGACACGTGATCGTCAATGCCTTTCCTTGCGCCTGCCGAGATCACCGGGCCGACATCGGTTTCCAGATGCCAGGGATCGCCCATGCGCAGCTCGTCCATCGCCCCGTGCAGCATGGTCAGCACCTTGTCGGCCACGTCCTCCTGCACGTAGAGGATGCGCAGCGCCGAACAGCGTTGCCCCGCGGACTGGAAGGCGCTGGCAAGGATGTCGCGCACCGCCTGTTCCGGCAGCGCGGTCGAATCGACCACCATCGCGTTCAGCCCACCGGTTTCGGCGATCAGCGGCGCATCGGGGGCAAGATTTTCCGCCATCGCCCGGTTGATCGCCTGCGCCGTGGGCAGGCTGCCGGTGAAGCAGACGCCCGCCACGCGCGGATCGCTGGACAGTGCGGTGCCGACCTGCCGCCCCGGTCCGGGCAGCAGTTGCAGCGCATGGACCGGCACCCCGGCCTCGTGCAGCAGCTGGGTGGCGCGCCAGGCGATCAGGCTGGTCGTCTCGGCCGGTTTGGCCAGCACGCCATTGCCGGCGGCCAGCGCGGCGGCGATCTGGCCGGTGAAGATCGCCAGCGGAAAGTTCCAGGGCGAGATGCAGGTGATGACCCCGCGCGGTGCGTCTGCCGTGGCAAAGCCCGCGTAATAGCGCAGGAAATCCACCGCCTCGCGCAGTTCCGCCACGCAATCGGCCAGCGATTTCCCGGCCTCGCGGGCGATCAGCGCGAAAAGTTCGGCATGATGCGCCTCGTAAAGATCGGCGGCGCGGATCAGCACCGCGGCCCGGGTCTCGGGTGTCGCATCCCAGATCGCCGCCGCGCCAAGCGCGCCGGCAATGTCCGCGTCGGATGACAGCGCGATCCGGCCCACGTGGTCCCCCGGACGCGCCGGGTTCACCACATCCTCGCCGACCCGGCCAGCCTCATCCCCGGCAACAGCCAGCAGCGGCCCGCCCTGCCACTGGTGATCCGCCCATTTTCCCCGCTCGGCATCGATCAGTGCCAGCGTCTCGGGATCGCGCAGGTCGAAGCCGCGCGAGTTCATCCGGCTGCCGAACAGCGCCTGCGGTGCGCGCACGCCCCGCGCCGGCTGGCCCGCCACCTTCTGCCATTCGATGAAGGGATCGGGGGCGACCTCCTCGGGCGGCACGTCGGTATCGACGATGCGGTTGACGAAACTGGAATTGGCGCCGTTCTCCAGCAGCCGCCGCACCAGATAGGCCAGCAGATCCTCATGCGCGCCGACCGGGGCATAGATGCGGCAGCGCGTGCCATAGCGGTCGTGCAGCAGGTCATGCAGCGCCTCGCCCATGCCGTGCAGGCGCTGGAATTCCCAGTCCTTGTCCTCGCCCGCCAGGTCCAGCACCGCCGCCGCCGAATGGGCGTTATGGGTGGCGAATTGCGGATAGATGCGGGGGCTGGCCAGCAGCTTCCGGGCCGAACAGATCCAGGCCACATCGGTCGCGGTCTTGTGGGTCCAGACCGGAAAGCCCTCCAGCCCCTCGACCTGCGCCCGCTTGATCTCGGTATCCCAATAGGCGCCCTTCACCAGCCGCACCATGATCCGCCGATCCAGCCGCTCGGCCAGGGCCTCGAGCCAGTCGATGACATGGGGCGCGCGCTTGCCATAGGCCTGCACCACCACGCCGAACCCGTCCCAGCCCGCCAGCGAGGGGTCCGACAGCACAGCCTCGATCACGTCCAGCGACAGCTCCAGCCGGTCGGCCTCCTCCGCGTCGATGTTCAGCCCCATGTTCGCGGCCTTGGCCGCCCGTGCCAGGCGCAGCACGATCGGCACCAGTTCCGCCATCACCCGGTCGCGCTGACCCTCTTCATAGCGAGGATGCAGCGCCGACAGCTTGATCGAGATGCCCGGATTGGCGCGGATGTCATCGCTTTTCGCCTGCGCCGCCAGCGCCGCGATCGCGCCCTCATAGGCGGCGGTATAGGCGCGGGCATCGGCCTCGGTCCGCGCCGCCTCGCCCAGCATGTCATAGCTGTAGGTAAAGCCCTTGCCGACCCGCTCGCGCCCGCGCCGGATCGCGTCCTTCACCGTCTCGCCCAGCACGAATTGCTGACCCATCTCGCGCATGGCGCGGTGAACGGCGGTGCGGATCACCGGCTCGCCCAATCGTTTCACCGCGTTCCTCAGATGCCCGGCAATGCCGGGGCTTTCATTGCCGCGCAGCACCTTGCCGGTCAGCATCAGGGCCCAGGTCGAGGCATTGACCAGCGAGGAAGCCGACTTGCCCAGATGCTGCCCCCATTCCGAGGGCGCGATCTTGTCCTCGATCAACTCATCCATGGTCTCGGCATCGGGCACGCGCAGCAGCGCCTCGGCCAGACACATCAGCGCCACGCCCTCGTCGGTCGACAGGCCATATTCGGCCAGAAACACCTCCATCAGCCCCGGATCGTCGCCTGCTCGAATGTCGCGGACCAGCGTGGCGGTGGTGGCATCGATGCGGGCGCGGGCGGCGGCATCGGGGCCATAATCCGCGATCAGCGCGGTGATGGCCGCGGTCTCGTCGGCGTTGTGCGCCTTGCGCATCGCTTGGCGGTTCGGGTCTCTCTGGGCCATGGCGTCCTCCGGCACGGGCATTCCCTCACGCTAGCGCGTGATCGGCCCGGTTGCACAGGGGGATTTGCGGGTCTATCTGCTGGGTCAGGATAGAGAAAGGCCCGCCATGATCGTTATCGCCGCCCTTGTCATCGGAGCCCTGATCGGCTGGCGCCGCGCGGGACGCCTGAAGGGCAACCGCATGGACCGGCTGCAATATGCGGCAGCCCATGCCTTGGGCTTCGCGGCGCTTGGCGTCCTCGCCACCGTCATCATCGACCGGATGATCTGATGCTGACCCCCTTCCTCGACAGCCTGCGCCGCCACGGCGTTCCGGTCAGCCTGAGGGAGTATCTGGACCTGCTGGCGGGGCTCGAGGCCGGGGTGACCGGCTGGACCGTGGACGGCTTCTACCATTTCGCCCGCACCGCGCTGGTCAAGGACGAGCGGCATATCGACCGCTTCGACCGAGCCTTTGCCGCCTCCTTCGCGGGGCTGGAAAACCTGCCGCTGGAGGCGCTGGTCAGCGAGACCACCCTGCCCCGCGAATGGCTGGAAAAGCTGGCCGAGAAGCTGCTGACCGACGAGGAGAAGGCCGCCGTCGAAGCGGCTGGCAGCTTCGAGGAGCTGATGAAGCGCCTGCGCGAGCGGCTGGCCGAGCAGCAGAAGCGCCATCAGGGCGGCAACAAATGGATCGGCACCGCCGGCACCTCGCCCTTCGGCGCCTATGGCTACAACCCCGAGGGCGTGCGCATCGGCCAGCACGAAAGCCGCCATCGCCGCGCGGTGAAGGTCTGGGACAAGCGCGAGTTCCGCGATTTCGATGACGGGGTGGAACTGGGCACCCGCAACATCAAGGTGGCGCTGAAGCGACTGCGCAACTGGGCGCGCCACGGTGCCGCCGAGGAGTTGGACCTGCCGGCCACCATCCGCGCCACCACCGATCACGGTTATATCGACGTGCAGACCCGGCCCGAGCGCAGGAATGCGGTCAAGGTGCTGCTGTTTCTCGATGTCGGCGGCTCGATGGACGACCACACGCGGCTGGTGGATGAACTGTTCAGCGCCGCGCGGGCCGAGTTCAAGCATATGGAACATTACTACTTCCACAATTGTCTCTACGAGGCGGTGTGGAAGGACAATCGCCGCCGCTGGAACGAGCAGATTCCGACCTGGGACCTGCTGCACCGCTTTGGCCGCGACTACAAATGCATCTTCGTCGGCGATGCGTCGATGTCGCCCTACGAGATCGCCATGCCGGGCGGCGCCAACGAGCATTGGAACCCCGAATCCGGGCAGGTCTGGCTGAACCGCGTCGCCGAGACCTGGCCCGACCATGTCTGGCTGAACCCGGTGCCCGAGGCGCATTGGCGTCACACCCAGTCGATCGGGATGATCCGGCAGATCTTCGAGAACCGGATGATGCCGCTGACGCTGGAGGGGCTGACGCAGGCCATGCGGGTGCTGGGGTGACGGAGTGGCTCGAGGCGCTGCTGCCGCAATGGGGGCCGTTCCTGCTGGCGGCCTCGGCTTTCCTCTCCTGCCTGATGGTGCCGCTGCCGACCTCGGCTTTGCTGATCACCGCTGGGGCGCTTGGCGGCACCGGGCATCTGGATCTGCCGATTCTGGTCGCAGGGGCGTGGCTGGGCGCGGCGGCAGGCGATCTGACCGCCTTTTCGCTGGCCCATCGCCTTGGCCCAAGGCTCGAGGCGATGGGTGGGCGGCGCAAGGCGCTGTTTGACCGCGCGCGGCAGTTCATCAGCCATCGCGGGCCGCTGGCGGTGTTTCTGGCGCGCTGGCTGATCACGCCGCTCGGCCCGGCCTCGAACTATGTCGCCGGGGCCACCGGGATGAAACCCGCGCGCTTCGTGGCCGCCTCTGTGCCCGGCGAATTCCTCTGGGTGGTCAGCCAGATGGGGCTGGGCTACGTCTTTTCGCGCGGGTTCCGGGGCGACGCCGAGGCGCTTGGCAAATGCGGCATCGTCATCCTTCTGCTGCTGGGGCTGCTGTGGCTGGCACATCACCTCTGGCACAGGCACGGTCGGCCAACCATATAGGGGACATGCTCAAGCTGACCCCCCTCCTGCTGCTCGGCCTCTATGTCGCGGCGATGTATTTCTTCTCCGCCTGGCGGCTGAAGCACGAGCTGAACGAACGCTCGACGCCCCTGAAGCACCCGCGCCTGACGCCGATGCTCGAGCGTTTGGGCAAGGCGATGGACCTGCCGCCGGTGCAGGCCCATATCTACGAGATCGAGCCGATCAACGGGCTGGCCGCGCCCGATGGCCGCATCTTCCTGACCCGTGGCTTCATCCGCAAACTGGATGCCTGCGAGGTCTCGGCCGAGGAGCTGGCCTCTGTCATCGCGCATGAACTGGGCCATGTCGCCCGTGGCCATTCCCGCCGCCGCATGGTCGATTTCGCCGGGCAGAATGCCATTCGTCTGGCGCTGACCGGCATCATCGGGCGCTTCATCCCCTTCATCGGCGCCTGGATCGCCAATCTCGCCGCCGCCGCCGTCGCCGCGCGGCTGTCGCGTCAGGACGAGTTCGAGGCTGACGAGTTCGCCAGCGCGTTGATGATCAAGGCCGGTATGGGCACCGGGCCGCAGAAATCGCTGTTCCGCAAGCTCGAAGCCCTGTCGGGTCGGATGGGCGCAGGCGCCCCGGCCTGGCTTCTGTCGCATCCGAAGACCGACCGCCGCATCGCCGCCATCGAGGCGAACGAGGCCCGCTGGCAGAAACCCAAGGCCTGACCGCGCGCCTGCGGCGTGACGCCCCCTTGCCCACTTCCCCCGCTCGCCTATGCTGTCGCTGCAACCGCAAGGGCCGTTCATGTCGTCACTCCGCCGCCGGGTTCTCTATCTTCCCGGCTATGACCCGCTCCCGCCCCGCCGCTATCGCGAGCTTTACCGCCGCGAGGGCGACCAGCAGGCGGCGATCTCGGGCTACGCGCTGACCATGGGCGCGCGCAAGGACCGGACCGGCTTTGGCTGGGGTGTGACGGGCGAGTTCCCCGAGGGGCGCACGGAAACCGAGATCGAAGTGCTGGTCTGGGCCGATCTGGTGCAGGGCTCGATGGGGCAAGGCATCCTGACCACCTATGGGCAACTTGCGCGCACGGCCTGGGCCTATATCGGTTCGGGCGCTCTCTTCCGGCTGATGCGACTCAGGCGCGGGCCGGTGATCGCGGCGCTTTATCCGATCGTTGTGCTGGTCTTGCAGCTGCTGCTGGCGCTGCTGGCCGGCTGGCTTGTCGGCTGGGGCGTGGCGCGTTTCGGCAGCTGGTGGCTGGGACTGCCGGTCATGGCGGGGGTCACATGGGCCGGGCTCATCGGCTGGCGGCGGCTCGATGGCCGGTTGTTCGCCTATTACCTGATGCATGACTATGCCTTCACCGCGCAGGGCGGAGGCGAATATCCCGAGGCGCTGGAGGAGCGCATCGCCCGCTTTGCCGACCGCATCGCCGAGGTGCTGGCCGAGGGTTGGGACGAGGTGCTGGTCGTCGGCCACAGCTCGGGCGCCTATCTGGCGGTCTCGGTTCTGGCCGACCTGATCCGCGATGGCCGGGTGCCGAAGGGCGCGGCCCTGTCGCTGCTGACCTTGGGCCACGTAGTGCCGATGGCGTCCTTCCTGCCGCGCGCAGAACGGCTGCGCCATGACCTGCGGTTCCTGTCGAACCGCGACGAGATCTTCTGGCTGGACGTGACCGCCCCCGGCGATGCCTGCAGCTTCGGCCTTTGTGACCCGGTGGCGGTGACAGGGGTGGCGACGCCGGCGCAGAAACACCCGCTGGTGATCTCGGCGGCCTATACCCGGACGCTGTCGCCGGAAAAGCAGCGGGCGCTGCGCGGGCGCTGGTTCCGGCTGCATTTCCAGTATCTCTGCGCCTTCGACCGCCCCGGAGATTACGACTATTTCGCCATCACCGCCGGGCCGCTGACCCTGGCCGAGCGGTTCGCGGGTCGCGCGCCTTCTCCGGGCCGCATCACCACCCCCGCCGGCCCCGGATTGTCTGGCCCCGGATTGTCAGGCCCCGGGCTGGCCGCATGATCGCGCCGAAACCCGAGGCCGCCGAGGGGCGCAGCGGTATCCTGCGCCTTGCCCGTGGCTTTCGCCGCGACCTGCTGTCGGCCCTGCCCGCCCGCTTCTACCACGCCTGGATGGCCGAGTTCCGCAACCCGCTGATCCACAGCTTTCTCTGCAACGACCCCGAACTCGTGCGGCTGATCCTGCAAGAGCGGCCCGACGATTTCCCGAAATCGAACCGGCTGCGCGAGGGGCTGGCGCCGCTTCTGGGCAATTCGGTCTTCGTCACCAATGGCGCGGAATGGCGGTTTCAGCGCCGCATCATCGACCCGGCCTTCGAGGGCGGGCGGCTGCGCGAGGCCTATCCGGCGATCCTCGATGCCGCCCAGTCCGCCGTCGCCCGCCTGCCCGAGGGCGAGATCGACATCGAACCGCAGGCCAGCCACGCCGCCGCCGATGCCATCTTTCGCACGCTTTTCTCGCTACCGATCGAGCATCAGGTGGCCTCGCGGGTCTTTGCCGCCTTCCGCGCCCATCAGGACGCGCAACCCATCGTCAACCTCGCCGCGCTGCTGCCCCTGCCGCGCTGGCTGCCCCGCCCGCATTCCCGCCGCACGCGGGAAACCGCAGCCGAGATTCGCGGGCTGATCGAGGATCTGGTCGCAGCGCGCATGGCGGCGATCCGGGCGGGAACGGCCCCCGATGATCTGGCCACCAAGATCATGACCACGCCCGACCCCGAGACGGGCCGGACCTTCACCGCGCCCGAGATGGTCGATCAGGTGGCTATCTTCTTCCTGGCCGGGCACGAGACCAGCGCCTCGGCCCTGGCCTGGTCCCTGTGGCTCTTGGCCGCTAATCCCGACTGGCAGGAAAGGGTGGCGGCTGAATCGATCGCCGCGCCCGGTTTCAGCGAGATCGGCCAGTTGCGCGCCGCCCGCGCGGTCTTCCGCGAGGCGCTGCGGCTTTATCCGCCGGTGCCGATGATGGTGCGCGAGGCGACGCGACCCGAGGCGTTCCGGGGCCGCAAGGTGCCGAAGGGCGCGCAGCTGATCCTGTCGCCCTGGCATCTGCAGCGGCATGAACGGATCTGGGACAACCCCGACGAGTTCGACCCCGCCCGTTGGGAAACCGAGAATGGCCGCGCCGCCAGCCGCAGCGCCTACCTGCCCTTCTCGGCGGGTCAGCGGGTCTGTCCCGGTGCCGGTTTCGCGATGATCGAGGGCGTGTTGATGCTGACACTGATCACCCGTGCCTTCCGCCTGTCCCCCGGCAACGTGCGCCCGGTTCCGGTGGCGCGTTTGACCGTGCGGGGCCGCGATGGCATCCTGATCCGGCTGCAACGACGCGAGGACAGGCCATGAGCCGGGATTTCGTCAATGGCCTTTGCGCTGCCCTGCCGGGGGCGGAAAACTCGGACCCCTGGGGTGGCGGGCATGATTGCTGGAAGGTCGGCGGCAAGATGTTCGCGGTGATCGGAGCGATCAATCAAGCCGTCGCCGCCAAGACCGACAGCATCGAGACGGCGGAAATGCTGATCGAGGCCGGTCCCGCCCGCCGCGCCGCCTATTTCCACAAAAGCTGGGTGGAACTGCCGCTGGATGCCGCTGAGGACGAACTGCGCCACCGCATCCTTGCCAGCTATCGCCTCATTCGCGGCGCACTGCCGAAGAAGGTTCAGGCGGGGCTGGACCCCATTCCCTGACGGAATGGCCCGCCGCATCGCGACGGGCCAAAACCGGTTGTCATTCAGCCGGAAGCTGCGAGGCCAGCTGGGCCATCGCGGTTTCCATCTGCTTGCACATCGCCTCGGGCGTGGTGCTTTGCTGCTTGGCGCCGTCTTCCAGCGTCAGCTCGGTCCCCATCGAGACGACCGTGCCGCCGGCGCCCTTTTCCTCGGCGGCGTCGCCAAGTGCGACATCACCCGCCGGGATCATGCCCAAGAGCTTCGTCTGCGTGGCCACGGCCTCTTCACCGATGAAGCCCTGCTCGTTGCAATGCTTCAGCACGCCCAGCTGGTTGCGGGCCGACTGGTACAGCATCTCGGCCTCGGGCGTGCCCGCCTCGGGCATGGCCGGGGTTGCCGGGGTGGCGGTCTGGGCCTGGGCCGCGCCGTTCAGCATCAGCGCCGCAACGGCGGCCAGATAAATCTTCGAATGCATAAACAAACTCCAGTTGCATGAACGTTTCTGCACCTGCAGCCTAACGTTCTGACGCCGGGCCGCAGCCACCAAATTCGTGATCGGCAAAGAGTTGCGGAATCGCGGAAACCGGCTGAGCCGGGATCAGCCGATCAGCGATGCAGCTTGTCGCGCCAGTCGGCTGGCACGCGACCCTCGGGTCCGGGCGCGGGCTGGTCCTCGGGGCGGGCATCGGGCGCGGCCAAGGCGGGGCCGGCAAACATCTTGCCGCTGCGATAGTCATAAAACCAGTCTTCGCCCGGCTCGAAGCTTTGCATGACCGGGTGGCCGGTGGCGTGGAAATGCGCGGTGGCGTGCTGACTGGGCGAACTGTCACAGCAGCCGACATGGCCGCAGGTGGCGCAGCGGCGCAGGTGGAACCACCAGCCGCCGCTTTCCAGACATTCCTCGCAGCCGGTACCACTTGGCGGCACAGAGCTGTCGATCCAGTCGGCGCGATCCTCGGCCATCTTCCCCCCTTACCGGAACAGAACCAGCGAGCCCGGCGACCAGGCCACGCGGGTGCGGGTACCCACTTCCTGCACATCACGGCCAAAGACATTGCGCATCGAAATGCGCACCGGACGGGCCACGCCATCCTGGCGGGCCGAACCGTCAAGTCGCAGGTCATAATAGGTCATGTCGCCGTAATAGACCACTTCGTCGATGGTCGCCCCGGTCTCGCGCGCCTGGCTGTGCTTCTGACCCGGGCCGATCAGGGTCATGGTCTCGGGGCGGAAGCCGACCGTGGCACCCTTGTCTTCGGGATTGGCGCGGCTGATCTGACGCTTGGGCAGTTCGACCACGCCGAGCCCCGGCACATCGACACGAGCGCCAGCCTCGGTCTCCTCGAGGATCGTCGCGGGCAGGAAGTTCATCACCCCGATGAAATCCGCCACCTTGCGGTCGGCGGGCCGGGCATAAAGCGCCTCGGGCCCGTCCAGTTGCGCGATCTGTCCCTCGAACATCACCGCGATCCGGTCCGACATGACCAGCGCCTCTTCCTGGTCATGCGTGACCAGCACGAAGGTGATGCCGACCTGCCGCTGCAGCTTGATCAGTTCCACCTGCATCTGCTCGCGCATCTTGCGGTCCAGCGCCGACAGGGGCTCGTCCAGCAGCAGCACCTTGGGCTTCAGGATCAGGGCGCGGGCCAGCGCCACCCGCTGCCGCTGCCCGCCCGACAGCGCGTGCGCCGCGCGCTTGCCATAGCCCTTGAGGCCGACCATCTCGAGCGCCTCGTTGACCAGTTGCGCCTTCTCGTCCTTGCTGCGCGAGTCGCGGCGCAGGCCGAAGGCCACGTTCTCGGCCACGGTCAGATGCGGAAAGATCGCATAGCTCTGGAACACCATATTGGTCGGCCGCTTGTTCGCGGGCACGTCCTCCATGTGCTTGCCGTCGATCAGCACGGCACCGCTGCTGATATCCTCGAACCCGGCGATGGTCCTGAGAAGCGTGGTCTTGCCGCAGCCCGAGGGGCCCAGCAGCGAGAAGAATTCACCCTCGCGAATGGTCAGGTCGATGCCGCGCAGCGCGTGATAATCGCCGTAATACTTGTGGACCTCGCGGCACTCGATCATCGGCATTCGGTCGTCGTTCACAAGAATCCTCCGGTGTCGGAACTGCCGGTCCGGGCCAGACTGCGGCGGCGGAAATACTCGCCAAGCGCCAGCAGCACGATGGACAACGCCACCAGCACGGTGCCAAGCGCCATGATCATCGGGACCAGTGCCGGGAAGCGCAGCTGGCTGAAGATATAGGTGGGCAGCGTCGGCTCGTTGCCCGCCAGGAAGAAGGCGATGATGAATTCATCAAGGCTGATGGTGAAGGAAATCAGCAGCGCCGAGATGATGCCGGGCATGACCAGCGGCAGGGTGATCAGCCGGAAGGCGCCCCATTTCGTCTCGCCGAGATCATAGGCCGCCTCTTCCAGCGAGGGATCGAGGCTGGCGAAGGCGGTCGACAGGATGGCAATGGCATAGGGCATGCAGATCAGCGTGTGGCCAAGGATCACCGTCAGGATCGACAGCTCCACCCCCGCGCCCAGCAGCACGACCAGGAGCGACATCGAGACGATGATCTCGGGCAGCACCATGGGCAGCATGATGAAGCCCATGATCGGCCCCTTGCCGGGGAAGGTGAAGCGGGTCGAGGCGCGGGCGGCGAAGACGCCAAGGCAAGTGGCGAAGATGGCCGAAGAGACCGCGATGGTCAGCGAATTCATCAGCGCTCGGCGCAGGGTCGCGTTCTCCCACATCTGGGCGAACCAGTCGGTGGTGAAGCCCTTCAGCGGAAAGGCGATGATCGTGCCCGAGTTGAAGGCGAACAGCGGCAGAAGAATGATCGGCGCATAGAGAAACAGCAGGTAGAGCATCGCATAGATGCGCAGCCCCCCGCCCTGCAGCGCCCCCGACCTCATTGCCGCACCTTGAGGAAGCGGCGGTTCAGGAACAGGAAGATGCCGCTGACGATGGCGACGATGATCATCGCGGTCACGGCCAGCGCCGACCCCAGCGGGCGGTTGTCCAGATCCAGCATCTGCACCTGTATCATGTTGGCGATCATCGGGATCTTGCCGCCGCCGATGACCGTCGGCGTGACATAATCCCCGATGGTCGGGATGAAGACGATCAGCGTGGCGGCGATGACCCCGGGCATGGCCAGCGGCAGCGTCACCCGCCAGAAGGTCATGAACCGGCTTTCGCCCAGATCCCGCCCGGCCTCCAGAAGCGAGCGGTCGATCTTCTCCAGCGCGACAAAAATCGGCAGGATGGCGAAGGGCGCATAGGCATGGGCCAGCGTCAGCACGATCGAATTGACGTTGTAGAGGATGAAGGTCAGCGGCTCGTCGATGATGCCAAGGCTGGTCAGGGTCGAGTTGATGACGCCGTTATAGCCGAGGATTACCTTCCACAGGAACACCCGGATCAGGTAACTGGTCCAGAACGGGATGGTGATCAGGAACAGCCACAGCGCCTTGCGCTCGGGCCGGACGACGAAGCTGACGTAATAGGCCACCGGAAAGGCCAGCACCACCGTCACCAGCGTCACCGTCATCGACACCCAGAGCGAGCGCAGCATCACCGAGCGCACGATGGGATCGCTCAGGACCTGCCGGTAATTGTCCAGCGAGAACTCGCGGATCACCTCGAGATAGCCATCGGTCAGGAAGCTGTAGGCAAAGATGGTCAGCAAGGGCGCGGCCAGAACCAGCAGCGCGTAAAGGAATGGCGGCGCGATCAGGGTCGCGCCCTGCACCGCCTCGCTTCGTGGTCCCTTCGCCATCGGCTTTCCCTGTCACCCGTTCTGTCGGCGTCCCGGTTCTCCGGGTTTCCTAATCCTTTCCACAAGATCGCGGAAAGGGAAAGCTGTCTTTGCGTTCAGGCGGCAGGCCGGCGCGGGATGCGCTGGATGCGGGCGGTGGACCTGGCAGAGGCGCGTTGCCCGCGCGCCAAGGCCGCGCTATCACCCACCCATGCGCATCCTGCTTGTCCACCAGAACTTCCCCGGCCAGTTCCTGCATCTCGCCCCGGCGCTTGCCGCGCGCGGGCACGAGGTTCTGGCCCTGACCGACGAGAAGAACAACCGCCCCAGCCCGGTGCGCACCATGCGCTATGCCACGCCGGGCGAGGTGACGCTGAGTTCGCCCTTTGCCCGGACCTATGCCGAATATGCCGAACGCGGCTTCCTGACGGCGCGGGGCTGCCGGGCGATGCGCGACCGCCACGGCTATACGCCCGATGTCATCTTCGGCCATTCCGGCTGGGGCGAGACGCTGTTCCTGCGCGAGATCTGGCCCGAGGCGAAGCTGCTGGTCTATGCCGAGCTCCTCTACCGCACGCGCGGTCATGACGTGGGCTTTGACCCCGAGGTCAGCCCCGGCACGGACGAGGGGCGGTTCATGACCATCGCCCGCTCGGCCCATCTGATCCAGGGGCTGGTGCAGGCCGATGCCGCGATCTCGCCGACGCGCTACCAGGCCGACAGCTTCCCGCCGGAATTGCGATCCAAGATCACCGTCATCCATGACGGCATCGACACCGGCACTGTCCGCCCCGATCCGGGCGCGACCCTGACTCTGCCGAATGGGCAGGTTCTGCGCGCGGGCGACGAGGTGCTGAGCTTCGTCAACCGCTCGCTGGAGCCCTATCGCGGCTTCCACGTCTTCATGCGCGCCCTGCCCGAGGTGCTGGCGGCACGCTCCAATGCGCAGGTGGTGCTGGTCGGCGGCGATGGCGTCAGCTATGGGTCCAAGCCCAAGGATGCCGACAGTTGGAAAGCCAAGATGCTGGCCGAGGTCGGCGAGAGGCTGGACCTCAGCCGCGTGCATTTCCTAGGCCGTGTGCCTTACGACCAGTATCTGTCCCTGCTGCAGGTGGCGCGGGTGCATTGCTACCTGACATATCCCTTCGTGCTCAGCTGGTCGCTGACCGAGGCGATGGCGGCGGGGGCCTCTGTCGTCGCCTCGGATACCGAGCCGGTGCGCGAACTGATCCGCGACGGCGAGAACGGTCGGCTGTTCCCCTTCTTCGATCGCGAGGCCCTGACCGCCGCCCTGATCCGCGGCCTTCAGGGCGATCCCGAGGCGGCGCGGCTGACGGCGGCGGCGCGGCAGACCATTCTGGACGGCTATGACCTGAACACCCAAAGCCTGCCCCGGCTGATCGAATGGGTGGAAAGCTTCGGGCCAAGGGTGTAATCGGGCGTCTCAATTCCAAGAGGCGCATCATGGCCCAGATCCGGCTGACGAATACCAAGACGCGGAAGAAAGAGGATTTCCGCCCCATCGACCCGTCGAATGTCCGGCTCTATCTCTGCGGCCCGACGGTCTATGACCGCGCCCATCTGGGCAATGCCCGCCCGGTTCTGGTCTTTGACGTGCTGGTCAGCCTCCTGCGCCATGTCTATGGCGCGGATCACGTCACCTATGTGCGCAACTTCACCGACGTGGATGACAAGATCAACGCCGAGGCGCAGCGCCGCAAGGGGCTGGGCAGTCCACTGTCGCTGGAAGAGCTGATCACCGAACGCACCGACGAGACCATCGGCTGGTATCATGCCGACATGGACGCGCTTGGCGCCGCCCGCCCCGATCACGAGCCGCGCGCGACCGGCTATATCGCCCAGATGATCGCCATGATCGAGACGCTGATCGAGAACGGCAATGCCTATGCCAAGGAGGGCCATGTGCTGTTCCGGGTCCGCAGCTACCCGGATTACGGCAAGCTGTCGGGCCGCTCGGTCGATGACATGATCGCGGGTGCAAGGGTTGAGGTCGCGCCGTTCAAGGAAGACCCGATGGATTTCGTCCTCTGGAAGCCGTCGGATGCCGACCTGCCGGGCTGGGACAGCCCCTGGGGTCGCGGGCGGCCGGGCTGGCATATCGAATGCTCGGCCATGTCCGAGGATCTGCTGGGCGATCATTTCGACATCCATGGCGGCGGCATCGACCTGCAGTTTCCCCATCACGAGAACGAGGTGGCGCAAAGCTGCTGCGCCAATCCCCATGCGGGTTTCGCCAATGTCTGGCTGCATAACGAGATGCTGCAGGTCGAGGGCAAGAAGATGTCCAAGTCCCTGGGCAATTTCTTCACCGTCCGCGACCTCTTGGAAAAGGGCATTCCGGGCGAGGTGATCCGCTTCGTCATGCTGTCGACGCATTACCGCAAGCCGATGGACTGGACCGAGGCCAAGCGCGAGGAGGCCGAGGCAACGCTGCGCAAATGGCGCGGGCTGGTGGCGGGTGTGACGCCTGCGGCCAGCCCTGCCCCCGCCGTCATCGACGCGCTGTCGGATGACCTGAACACGGCGGGCGCCATCGCGGCGCTGCATGATCTGGCCGGTCAGGGCGATGCGGCGGGGCTTCTGGCCTCGGCGCGGATGTTGGGGCTGCTGACCGACGAGTTGGCGGACTGGGCCGAAGCGGGCGACGAGGCCGGCGCGCTGATCGAGGCGCTGCTGGTCGCCCGCTCGGACGCGCGCATGGCCCGCGACTTCGCCCGCGCCGATGCCATCCGCGACGGCTTCGCCGCCGCCGGGGTCGAGGTCAAGGACACGGCGGGGGGCGCGGAATGGGCGCTGGCCACCGGGTTCGATGCGGCCCGGCTGAAGGCGCTGGCGGGCGAGGTCCTGTCTTGACGCTGGACGCCTGCGCCGGGACGCTGCAAGCGCAGGACCCCGACCGTTTCGGCGCGGTGCTGACCGCCGCGCCGGCGGATCGGCCGAAGCTGCTGACCCTCTACGCGCTGAACCTCGAACTGGCCCGCGCCCCCTTTCAGTCGGCCGAACCGATGTTGGCCGAGATGCGGTTGCAATGGTGGATCGACCGGCTGGCCGAGATGGGCCGGGGCGTCGCCCCGCCGCTGCATGACGTGCTGACCCCGCTCTGGGAGGCCTGGGGCGAGACGGCGGGCGATCTGCTGCCCTTGGCCGAGGCGCGGAGGCGCGACTGTGCGCGTGATCCCTTCGCCAATGCCGACGAGGTGCTGGCCTATGTCGATGCGACGGCAGGCGGGCTGATGTGGGCGGCGGCACATGCGATAGGCGCGCCCGAAACGGCGCGGGCGGTGGTGGCCGATCAGGGGCGCGGGGCGGGCCTCGCCGCATGGCTGCGCGCGCTGCCGCAACTGCAATCGCTGCGCTTGGGATTTGAAACCGAGAGCCCGGACACCGTGGCGCAACTGGCCGAGGCCGGGCGTGCAGCTTTGCGGCGCGCGGCCAAGGGGCGCCGGGCAGTGCCGCGACGGGCGGCGGCGGCGCTGTTCGCCGGGCCGGGGGCTGCGCGTTTCCTGCGCGAGATGGCGCAGGGCGCGGATCGCCCCCCCGCCGAGATCACCCCCTTCCAGCGCCGCGCGGCGCTGGCCTGGCTGGCGCTGACCGGGCGCTGGTGGGGGGCCTAACCCGCCGCCGTCATCCCGCCCGGATTCAGCGCGGCCTGCATCAGCTGCCGGGTATAGTCGCTTTTCGGATCGTCGAAGACCGCATCGGTCGTGCCCTGCTCGACCACCTCGCCCGCGCGCATCACCATGATCTGATGCGACATGGCGCGCACCACGCGCAGGTCGTGGCTGATGAACAGAAACGCCAGCCCGTATTTCTGCTGCAGCCCGCGCAGCAGCTGGACGATCTGCACCTGCACGGTCATGTCGAGCGCGCTGGTGGGCTCGTCCAGAACCACCACCTTGGGGCGCAGGATCATGGCGCGGGCGATGGCGATGCGCTGGCGCTGCCCGCCCGAGAACTCGTGCGGATAGCGGTGCATCATCGCCGGGTCCAGCCCGACTTCGGCCATGATCTCCTGCACCATCTGGCGGCGGTCACGCCCCGGCTCGACCCCGTGGACGCCCAGACCCTCGGCGATGATCTGCTCGACCGTCATCCGGGGCGACAGGCTGCCATAGGGGTCCTGGAACACGATCTGCATGTCGCGCCTGAGCTTGCGCAGCCGCTTGGCCGGCCAGCTGGAAATATCCTGCCCCATGAAGACGATCGGGCCGTCACTGTCGATCAGCCGCATGATCGCCAGCGCCAGCGTGGTCTTGCCCGAACCGGATTCGCCCACGATCCCCAGCGTCTCGCCCTGTCGCACCGACAGGGTCGCGCCGTTCACCGCCTTCACATGCCCGACGACCCGGCGCAGGAAACCGCGCTTGATCGGGAACCAGACCTTGAGGTCCTTCGTCGCCACGATCTCCTCGGCCCCCTCGGGCACCGGCTCGGCCCGGCCCTGCGGCTCGGCGGCCAGAAGTTTCCGGGTATAGTCGTGCTGCGGATTGGCAAATATCTCCTCGACCGGACCCTGTTCTACGATCAAGCCGTCCTTCATCACGCAAACCCGGTCGGCGATGCGGCGGACGATGCCGAGGTCGTGGCTGATGAACAGCATCGACAGGCCCTCGTCCCGCTTCAGTTCAGCCAGCAGGTCGAGGATCTGGGCCTGAATGGTCACGTCGAGCGCGGTGGTCGGCTCGTCGGCGATCAGGAGTTCGGGACCATTGGCCAGCGCCATGGCGATCATCACCCGCTGGCGCTGTCCACCCGACAATTGATGCGGATAATCGGCAAGGCGTGACTCGGGTTCCCGAATGCCGACTTTGGTCAACAGATCGACGATCCGCGCCCGCGCTGCCTTGCCGCTGAGGCCCTGATGCAGGGCCAGGCTTTCGCCCAGCTGCTTCTCGATCGTGTGCAACGGGTTCAGCGAGGTCATCGGCTCCTGAAAGATGAAGCTGATGTCATTGCCCCTGATCTCGCGCAGCAGCTTGTCATCGGCGCCGACCATCTCGCGCCCGTCATATTTGACCGAGCCCTCGACCTGCGCCGCATCGCCCAGCAGCCGCACCGTCGAGAGCGCCGTGACCGACTTGCCCGAGCCGCTTTCACCGACCAGCGCCACCGTCTCGCCGCGGCCGATCTGGAAGCTGACGCCCTTGACGGCAGGATGCACCCTGCCCTCGCTGCGAAAGCCAATCTTCAGGTCGCGGACATCCAGAACCGGCGCGGGTGCCGTCTCGCCAAGGCTCATTTGAAGGTCTTTCGCGGGTCGAAGGCGTCACGGATGCCCTCGAAGATGAAGACCAGAAGCGACAGCATGATGGCAAAGGTGAAGAAGGCGGTGAAGGCAAGCCAGGGCGCTTGCAGGTTCTGCTTGGCCTGCAGCGCCAGCTCCCCCAGCGAGGGGGCCGAGGCCGGCAATCCGTAGCCGAGGTAATCCAGCGCCGCCAGCCCACTGATCGCGCCGGTAACGACGAAGGGCAGCATGGTCAGCGTGGCGACCATGGCGTTGGGCAGCATGTGGCGGAACATGATGGTGCGGTCCGAGACCCCCAGCGCGCGGGCGGCGCGGACATATTCAAGGTTCCGCGCGCGCAGGAACTCGGCGCGCACGACGCCCACCAGCGCCGGCCAGCCAAAGAGAATGGTGACGACGACCAGAAGCCAGAAACTTCGCCCGAGGATCGCGAAGAGGATGATGATGACGTAAAGCGAGGGCGTGTATTGCCAGATCTCCATCAGCCGCTGGAAGATGATGTCGATGCGCCCGCCGAAATAGCCCTGCACTGCGCCCGCCGTCACGCCGATGACACTGCTGACCACGGTGACGATCAGCGCGAACATGATCGAGGTGCGGAAGCCGTAGATGACACGGGCCAGCACGTCGCGGGCGGTGTCATCGGTGCCCAGCCAATGCGCGGCATCGGGCGCGCTTGGTGCGGTGCCGACATTGTTGATGGTCTTGTAGTGATAGGGGATCACCGGCCAGATCATCCAGCCCTGCTCGGCCTTCGGCACGTCGCTGGTGCCGGCATCGACCGCCTCGATCAGCCCCTCGGGATCGTCCCAGCATTCCTCGCGCCCGCCGGTCTTGATCAGGCATTGCACCGCCTCGTCCCGATAGATCGCCTCGGTGCCGAAATCGCCGCCGAAGGCGGTCTCGGGATAGAACTTATAGGCCGGAAAATACAGCTCGCCGCGATAGCTGAGCAGGATCGGTTTGTCATTGGCCACGACCTCGGCCAGCATCGCGATGACGAAAAGCACCGAGAAGATCACCAGCGACCAGAAGGCGCGGCCATTGCGGCGGAAGTTGCGCCAGCGGCGGCGGTTCAGTTCCGTCATCGCCATCAGCCGGCCCTCCGCTCGAAATCGATGCGGGGGTCGACAAAGACATACATCAGGTCAGACAGGATGCCCGTCAGCAATCCGATCAGGCCGAAGACATAGAGCGTGGCGAAGATCACTGGGTAGTCACGCTGCACCGCCGCCTCGAAGCCGAGACGCCCGAGGCCGTCGAGCGAGAAGATCGTCTCGATCAGGATCGAGCTGCCGAAGAACACGCCCAGAAACAGCGCCGGGAAACCCGCAATGACGATCAGCATGGCATTGCGGAAGACATGGCCATAGAGCACCCGCCGCTCGGTCAGCCCCTTGGCGCGGGCGGTCATCACATATTGCTTGTTGATCTCGTCGAGAAAGCTGTTCTTCGTGAGCAGCGTCAGCGTGGCAAAGCCCGAGATCGACATGGCCACCACCGGCAGCGTGATGTGCCAGAGATAGTCCTTGATCTGCCCCCAGCTCGACAGCGCATAGAAATTGTCGCTGACCAGACCGCGCAGGGGGAAGATCTTCCAGTAGCTGCCGCCGGCGAAAAGGACCATCAAGAGCACGGCGAAAAGGAAAGCCGGGATCGCGTAGCCCATGATGATCAGGCCCGAGGTCCAGGTGTCAAAGGGCGTGCCGTCGCGCACCGCCTTGCGGATGCCAAGCGGGATCGAGATCAGATAGGCCAAGAGCGTGGTCCAGAGCCCCAGCGTGATCGAGACCGGCATCTTCTCCTTAACCAGGTCTATGACGCTGATCGAGCGGAACCAGCTTTCGCCGAAATCGAAGGTCAGGTAATCGCCCATCATCGACAGGAAACGCTGCAAGGGCGGCTTGTCGAAGCCGAATTCCTTTTCCAGCTGGGCCACGAATTCCGGCGGCAGGCCCCGTGCGCCCGCATATTCGCCCGCCGCAGCCCCGGCGGAATCGCCGCCCGCGCCCGCGATGTTGCGGAACACGTCGCCCTCGCCCTGCAGCCGCGCGGCGATCTGTTCGATCGGGCCGCCGGGGACGAACTGGGTCAGCGCGAAATTGATGATCATGATCCCGATCATCGTCGGAATGATCAGCAGCAGCCGCCGCAGAATATAGGCACCCATCTGTCCTGCCCTTCGCCTGGCCACCTTCGGCCGCCGGGCCTTTGCGGCCCTGTTCGAATTTCACGCCTTGTCGGCAATCCGCACCCGGAAATCAAGCGGATTGCCCGGTTTCGACCTGCCAAGGCTCAGCGCAGCGCCCCCTCGGCCTTCAGCTTGGCTTCCTTCTCGGGGTTGAACCACCAGAAATCCATCTCGCCCAGGGCAAAGTTCGGCAGTGTCTCGGGATGCTCGTACATGTCGTAATAGGCCAGCCAGTGATCGGCGTTGTACCATTGCGGGATGATCAGGAACATGGCGCGAAGGCTGCGGTCCAGCGCCTTGGCCGCGGTCTCCATCTCGCCTTGGGTCTTGGCGTGCTCGACATCCTTCATCAGCTTGTCGATGGCCGGGTTCTTCAGCCCAAGAAGGTTGCTTTCGGACTCGGCATATTCGCTGCCAAAGACCGGCAGCATCTCGGCGCCGGGAATGGGTGACTGGCCCATGAAGGACGAGGTGATGTCGAAATCATGCTCGCGCTCGCGCGATTCCAGCTCGGCATTGTCGACACGCGCGTTCACGGCATCGACGCCGATGCCGCGCAGGGCTTCGACATATGGATTAAGAATACGATCCAGCGTCACGGAATCATTCATGAACTCGACGCGCAGAACCTCGCCCTTGTCATTTCTGCGCAACCCGTCACTGCCGATGGTCCAGCCCGCCTCGTCCAAGAGCGCCCCGGCCGCCCGCATCGCCCGGCGGTCGCGCGGCTGCTCGCTGCCCTCGGGCCAGACAAAGGCGGGTTCGGTAAAGACCGTCTCGGGCAGATCGGCCTTCAGCGGCTCCAGCAGCGCCAGCTCCTCGGGCGACGGCATCCCCTCGGCGGCCAGCGGCCGGTTCTGCCAATAGCTCTGCTGCCGCGAATAGAGGCCGTAGAACATCTTGTCGTTGGTCCATTGGAAGTTGAACATCATGCCGATGGCCTGACGCACGCGCGGGTCCTGGAACTTCTCGCGCCGCAGGTTGAAGACCCAGGCCTGGCCCGAAACGCTGCTGTTGTCGGGCAGGGTCTCGACCTTGACCCAGCCCTTTTCCTGCGCCGGGAAATTATAGGCCGTTGCCCATTTGATCGAGCTGTTCTCGCGCCGGAAGGTGTATTCTCCCGCGGTGAAGGCCTGGAAGGCCGCGTCGTAATCGGCGAAATACTCATAGCGCATGCGATCGAAATTGTGCCGCCCGACATTCAGGGCCAGATCCTTGCCCCAGTAATCCTCGCGCCGCGTCACCTCGACCCAGCGTCCCATGTTCCACCCGGACAGCGCGTAAGGACCCGAGCCGATCAGCGGCTTGTCCATGGTCTCGTCGAGCTTCAGCCCGCGCGTCTCGAAATCGGCCTTGGACATGATCGGCAGGCCGCCGACGAAACTGACCACCTCGCGCCGGGGATAGTCGGGGGTGAAGGTGAATTTCACCCGATGATCGTCCAGCGCCTCGACCGAGGCGATCTGCTGCTGGATCATCAACTTGGTGCCCGTCGAGCCTTGATCGCGCATCGCCTCGACCGAGAAGACCACATCAGCGGCGGTCATCGGGCTGCCATCGGCGAATTTAACCTCGGGCCGCAGGTTGAAGATCACCCAGTCACGGCTTTCGGGATATTCCAGCGTCTCGCACAAGAGGCAGTAGGAGGCACCGAAATCGCTGGCGTCGCGATCCATAAGCGTCTCGAGCATGGTCGAGGAGAACACCGCCGGCCGGCCCTTGAAGGTGAAGGGGTTGAAATTGTCGAAGTTCGAAGTGTTCGGCACGGATTCGACGATATAGCCGCCCTTCGGTGCCTCGGGGTTCACATAGGGCAGATGCGGGAAATCGGCGGGCAGTTTCAGGTCGCCGATGATCGCATAGCCATGCGAGACCGTCACACCCTCGTCCGTGGCCGGGGCAGCGGCGGCGGGCGTCGCCGCCTCCGGGGCCGTCTCCTGTGCTGATGCGGGCAGGATGCCGAAGCCAGCCAGCAGGCCGATCAGCGGAAGGATGGGGCGCATGGGTCTCTCCCTGTCGTGGTGGACCGCAGGCTAGGGCAGCGCCGGGCCGGGGATCAAGCCGCGTTTTCGTGAACGGGGGGGGGGGTGGGCGAGAACAAGGCCTCGGGCAGCGACCCGGCCCGGGAACCAGGGCGAAGCCCGCCCGGGCCAGCGGACGACCGCCCCCTCGGGCGGCCGCTCTGGTGCGGTTCAGCGCCGAACAGCTGTTCGATGTGCTTGCGCCATAAAGGTGATCTGCCCGACCGCTGCAGCGGCCCCCCGGCGGTCGACCACTGGCCCTATGCCCTGCGCGCGATAATCGTCGCCCAAGGCAAGCGGCCCCACATTTCTGCCTCCCCCCAAAAGCAAAAGGGCGCAGCCACCGGCCACGCCCCTCATTCTCACCCGAAGAGACAGTCTTACGGCTGCGACGCCAGATAGGCGATCAGGTCGGCGCGGTCCTGCGGGTCCTTCAGGCCGGCGAAGGACATCTTGGTGCCCTTCACGACGCCCTTCGGGTTGGCCAGGAATTCCTGCAGCGCCTCGGGGGTCCAGTTCGGCGCTTCGCCGGCATGGGCGACCATCGCATCGGAATAGCCGAAGCCACCGACCGAGGCCACGGCACGGTCGACGACGCCGTTCAGGTGCGGGCCGGTGCCGTCGCTGCCGTCCAGCTTGTGGCAGGCCTTGCACTTGCCGAAATCCTTCTCGCCCGCAGCGACATCGGCCTGGGCCATCAGCGCGGCGAAATCGATCTGCTCTTCCTCGGCGCCGGCATCGCCGCCGGCAGCCTCTTCCACCGGAATCGTATAGGCCTGTGCGGCGGCCTCGCCGTCGTGAGACCCTTCACCACTGGCACCGACGTGATAGATGCCGCTGGCAGCCCAGCCAGCGAGCAGCAGGAACAGAAGCGCGCCGATCAGCGCGCCAGCCGCCTTGGTGATGGTCATGGTATCGAACATTGCCTGCCGTCCCCGGTTTGGTAAGCCTTAAATTTGGCCCGTATCTATCCGCTTTCTCTTTGCGGGATCAAGGTATAGTTAGCCCGAACATGGCAGAAACCGGGTGATAAGTCACAGCCCCTGCCACCGCTCCCCTGCCCTGACCGGCCCGGTGCCGGACCAGCCTATGGATTGTACCATGACCCAGTTCGCCCCGACAAACCGCATCGCCTTCCAGGGCGAACTTGGCGCCTATAGCCACGAGGCCTGCCGCAATGCCCGCCCGGGCATGGAGCCGCTGCCCTGTCGTGCCTTCGAGGACGTGATCGAGGCGGTGCGCAGCGGTCAGGCCGATCTGGCCATGCTGCCGGTCGAGAATTCGACCTATGGCAGGGTGGCGGACATCCACCGCCTCTTGCCGGAATCGGGGCTCCATATCGTCGACGAGGCCTTTGTCCGCGTCCATATCAGCCTGATGGCGATGCCCGGCGTCGCCATCGAGGATATCCGTAAGGTCCGCGCCCATCTGGTGCTGCTGCCGCAATCGGCCTCCTACCTCGCGCGCTACGGCATCCGTGGCGAATCCGCCGCCGACAGCGCCGGGGCCGCTGCCGAACTGGCGGTCAGCGGCAAGCGCGACGAGGGCGTGCTGGCCTCGGACCTGGCCGCCGAGATCCACGGCCTGACCATCCTCGCCCGCCATATCGAGGATCACGCCCATAACACCACGCGCTTCCTGATCATGTCGCGGGTGGACGACCATGCCCGCCGCGCCGAGAAGATGATGACCACCTTCGTCTTCCGCGTGCGCAACATCCCGGCGGCGCTCTACAAGGCGATGGGCGGCTTTGCCACCAATGGCGTCAACATGACCAAGCTGGAAAGCTACATGGCCGACGGCGTCTTCACCGCGACGCAGTTCTATGCCGATATCGAGGGTCATCCCGAGGACCCGCATGTGCGCCGCGCGCTGGACGAGCTGGCCTTCTTCTCCTCGAGCCTGTCGATCCTCGGCGTCTATCCCGCCGATCCGTTGCGCGCCGAACAGGAGCAGCCGGTCGAGGGCGAGGGCTGACCGGCCCGCGCCTCAGGCGCGGCCGGCTGTCAACTCGTTCACCAGCCGCGCGACGCCGGTGTCGAATTTCCGGTCAAGCTGCGACTTGCCCAGCTTCGCGGTCTGCAGCATCAGCCGGGCGCGCATGTTGCGCGGCAGGGCCTCGGCCTCGAAGATCACCCGCGACCGCTGCTTGCTCAGCGCCATCACGGTCAGGTCGATGATCAGGTCGAAGGCCTCGGAGAGCCCGCTGATCACCATGCGCCCGGGCGCCTCGAGTTGCATGACCTCAAGCCGCAGCTCGCGCCGCCGTCCGCGCCAGTCGAATCCGACCTGCCAACCCGCCCCCGCCGCCGGCTGCTGCGCCGGGTGCAGCCGGGTCACTGCCGCGCCGCGACGTGCCAGGATGCGCTCGAGCCGATCGAAATCGACGAGGGATTGAAACAGCTGATCCGCAGTCAGCTCGGTATCCTTGCGGGTCGAGAATTTCATGAACGACCAATCTGATTGACGATGGAATGCAACGGAACCGGTTACGAAAGCGTTGTGCAGTTAGAAGGAAGTCGTGAGGTTTTCAAGTCAGCCCGGTGATCCGCTGACAGGGGGCCCGCAACGAAATTGTTGACGCGCGCCGTTCGACGGGCGATTGACTCAATCGTCAGTTGAGAGCAGCGCGAGTCGGAACGACATCGCCTCCCCCGGCGATCATCGGACATGCGCGGCACGCCTTGGGCGACGCCGCCGAAAACGCGAAAACCGTGGGGGATGTAGGAGCGAGGAGCCAGCAGTGGCTGACGGCAACGGAGGCATCAAGTCCGCGGCAGGCCGGAACGGCTGGACGGCCGATACGGCCACGCTTGCGCTGCGGATCATGGCGACCACCGACATGCACATGCATGTGCTGCCCTACAACTACCTTGCCGACAAACCCTCGACCCGCTTGGGACTGGCGCGCACCGCCTCGCTGATCGAGGCGCGGCGGTCCGAGGTGGCGAACTCGCTGCTGCTGGACAATGGCGATTTCCTGCAGGGAAATCCGCTGGGTGACTATATCGCCGAGGTGCGCGGGGTCAGCTCGCGCAGCCCGCATCCGGCGATCGCGGCAATGAACGCCATGGGTTATGACGCGGGCACGCTTGGCAATCACGATTTCACCTTCGGCACCGGCTTCCTGCGCCGGGTGCTGAACGGCGCGGCCTTTCCCGTGACCGTCGCCAACCTGATGCCCCGCTCGGGCCCGGGTTTCTCGCCCTGGCTGATGCTCGAGCGCAAGCTGGTCGATGGCTATGGCACTGCCTATCCGATCCGCATCGGGGTGATCGGTTTCGCGCCGCCGCAGACCGTCGATTGGGACCGCAACCTCGGCAATGAACTGGCCAGCGAGGACATCCTCGACAGCGCCCGCCGCCTCTTGCCGCGGCTAAGAGCCGCAGGCGCCGACCTGATCATCGCGCTGGCCCATAGCGGCATCGGCCCGATCGAGCCGACGCCGCGAATCGAGAATGCCGCCACCGCGCTGGCCGCCCTGCCCGAGATCGATGTGATCATCGCGGGCCATACCCACCAGGTCTTTCCCGATCCGCAATTCCCGCCCCAGCCCGGTGCCGATCCGCTGCGCGGCACGCTGATGGGCAAGCCGGCGGTGATGGCGGGTTTCGGCGGCTCGCATCTGGGGGTGATCGACCTGCAGCTTGCCCGCAGCGACGAGGGCAGCTGGCGCGTCGCCGACTTCACCGTCGCGGCCGAAGCGGTCGAGAGCAAGCACCTTCCGCTGCGCCGGATCTACTCCACCACCATCGGGGCCCATCGCGAGACGCTGCGCCATATCCGCCGCCGCGTCGGACGGACCGAGGCGCCGCTGAACAGCTATTTCGCGCTGATCGGGCAGGATCCCGGCCTCAGGCTGGTGGCGATGGCGCAGCGCTGGCATGTCCGCCGGATGCTGCGCGATACCGAATGGGCGAACCTGCCGATCCTCTCGGCGGTCGCCCCCTTCCGCGCCGGCGGGCGGGGCGGGCCCGAGTACTATACCGATGTCCCGATCGGTGCGCTGACCCTGCGCAACCTGGCCGATCTCTATTTCTACCCCAACCGAATCTGCGCCATCGAAGTGACCGGCGCGCAGCTGAGCGGCTGGCTCGAGCGTTCGGCCGGGATCTTCCAGCAGATGCAGCCCGGGCTGGCGGACCAGCCGCTGATCGATCCGGACTTCCCCAGCTACAATTTCGACGTGATCGACGGCCTCGGCTGGAAGGTCGATCTGACACGCCCCCGGCGCTTCCACCCCAATGGCCAGCTTCTGGACCCCGAGACCTCGCGCATCCGCAACCTGACCCATCATGGCCGTCCGGTCGCCGACGAGGACCGTTTCCTCTTGGCGACGAATTCCTATCGGCTGGCCACCTGCGGGTTGTTCGGGCCGCTGGTCGGCAAGAATCGCGTGGTGCTGGACGACGAGGCGATGACACGCGATGTGCTGCGCCGCTATGTCCGTCGCCGCCGTCGCGTCCTGCCTCTGGACAGCCAGCATTGGGAATTTCTGCCGGTTGACGGGGCATCGGCCATCTTCGAAACCGGCCCATTGGCGGTCAAGCACCTGGCACGGCTGGAAAACACCAGCGACTACAAGGCCGAATGCGCCGGCGAGACGGAAGATGGCTTCATCCGCATCCGCCTGAATCTTTCCCGGGCTTGATCCCGCCCGCGCCCTGCCCTATCTAGCCCCTCGAGAGGTTGGCGCGGGCGAGCGTTTCGCCAACCCGGTCAGGTCCGGAAGGAAGCAGCCGCAACGAATCCCGCTTGGGTCGCTGTCCAGCCTCTCACCTTTCCCCGAAGTTTCGGCCTTTGTCGCTCAGTCGTGCTTGCCGCCCGGCTGATGCCGCGCCACTTCCTGCCGCCCGGGCCGCGGCCGGGCGATGCCGCCCAGCACCTCGATCGGGCTTGGCACATGCACGCCGACCCCGGTGCCCACCGGCCCCAGCACCTGCTTCGACAGTTCCGCCAGCACCACACCCGCGATCAGCACCCGGCTGATCCGCGTACCCGTGCGTTCCCAGAACTGCGCGCTGCGCAGCCAGAAACGCCGGTCCGAGGGCGGGATATAGAGGGCCGCGCCATGCCAGTCGCTGACGAAGCCCGCGCGCCGCGCCTGCTGGTCCAGCTGCCCGGCGGTATAGCTGCGCCCCAACCCGAACGGCGTGCGGTCCGAGGCCGCCCAGAGCCCCGCCCGGTTCGGCACCATGACGAGCATCCGCCCCCCCGGCCCCAGCACCCGCCAGGCCTCGGCCAGAAGCGCGTCGGGGTGGTCGCTGGTCTCGAGCCCGTGCAGCATCACCAGCCGGTCGAGGCTGCCGGTATCGATGGGCCAGGCCGTCTCGTCGCACAGAACGCTGTGATTGGCCGCCCCGGCGGGCCAGCCCATCACCCCCTGCGGACCCGGCATCAGCGCCGTCACCCGCCGCGCCGTTGCCAGATAGGGACGCAGCATCGGCGCGGCGAAACCGAAGCCCGCCACGCTCATCCCCTGCGCCTGCTGGGGTTGCCAGCGCTGCACCAGCCGGTCGCGCAGCACCCGCTGGACCACCCGGCCGATGGACCGCTGGTAATAGAAGCGTTGCAGATCGGCGATGTCGTGATGCATTGCACCCGGTCCGTGGTTTTGCCACCCTGATCCCATCACAGGGAAAGGACTTTGCCAATGCCGGTCGAACTCGTCACCATCCGCTGCCTGCAGGACAACTATGCCTACCTGATCCATGGCGCGGGCGAGACGGTGCTGATCGACGCCCCCGAGGCCGCGCCGATCCTTGCGGCCCTGGCCGAGCGGGGCTGGTCGCTGGACCGGATCCTGCTGACCCATCACCACGCCGATCATGTGCAGGCCGTGGCCGAGATCGTCGCCGCCACCGGGGCGAAGGTGACGGGTGCCGCCGCCGATGCCCACCGCCTGCCAGCGCTCAATCAGGCCGTCGCGCCGGGCGACAGTTTCACGGTCTGCGGCGAAGAGGCGCAGGTGATCGACGTCTCGGGCCATACGGTCGGGCACGTGGCCTTCCACCTGCCCGGTTCGGCGCTGGCCTTCACCGCCGACAGCCTGATGGCCATCGGCTGCGGCCGGCTGTTCGAGGGCAGCGCCCCGATGATGTGGGACAGCCTCGTGCGGCTGAACGCCCTCCCCGGCGAAACGCTGATCTGCTCGGGCCATGACTATTGCGCCGGCAATGGCGCCTTCGCGCTCTCGGTCGATCCCGAGAATGCCGCGCTGAAGGAACGGCTGTCGGGGGTCAGCAGTGGCGCCCTGCCCTGCGCACCGGCGACGCTGGCGGTGGAGCGGGCAACCAATCCCTTCCTGCGTGTGGCCGAGTTGCGGGGATCGCTTGGGCTTGCAGGCGCATCCGATGCAGAAGTCTTCGCCCGGCTGCGTTCGATGAAGGACTCGTTCTGAACCTTGAAATCTGTCTTTTGGGTGAACAGATTTGCCTCAATCGCGGATTTTTGCGGCCCAGCTTTAAGAATTCACTTGAAGCCAGACCCATTCCACCAAATCTTAACTGTATCGTGACAGTCTGGACAGGTGGGCCGCTACATCTTGGCCCATACCGCAGGCCGACTGACAGGAGACTACGCCCGTGCCGAGTTTTTCGACATCGCTTGAACAGGCCATCCACGCAGCCCTCGCGCTTGCCAATGAACACCGCCACGAACTGGCCACGCTGGAGCATTTGCTGCTGGCGCTGACGGACGAGCCCGAGGCGGTGAAGGTGATGCGCGCGTGTAACGTCGATCTGGACGAGCTGCGAAAACTGCTGATCGAATATATCGAGGATGACCTGTCGACGCTGATCACCGATGTCGAGGGCAGCGAGGCCGTGCCGACCGCCGCCTTCCAGCGGGTGATCCAGCGCGCCGCCATCCATGTGCAAAGCTCGGGCCGCTCGGAAGTGACCGGGGCGAACGTGCTGGTCGCGATCTTCGCCGAACGCGAATCGAACGCCGCCGCCTTCCTGCAGGAACTGGACATGACCCGTTACGACGCGGTCAATTTCATCGCCCATGGCGTCGCCAAGAACCCCAGCTTCAGCGAGGCGCGGCGCATCGTCGGCGCCGAGAACGAGGAAGAGGCCAAGGCCGCCGAAGCGCCGGAACCCAAGGACGAAACCGCGCTGGCGAAATATTGCGTCGACCTGAACGCCAAGTCGAAGAAGGGTGACGTGGACCCGCTGATCGGCCGCGAACCCGAGGTCGAGCGCGCCATCCAGGTGCTGTGCCGCCGCCGCAAGAACAACCCGCTTCTGGTGGGCGATCCTGGCGTGGGCAAGACCGCCATCGCCGAGGGTCTGGCCAAGAAGATCGTCGAGGGCGACACGCCCGACGTGCTGTCCGGGGCCACCATCTTCTCGCTCGACATGGGCGCGCTACTGGCTGGAACCCGCTATCGGGGCGATTTCGAGGAACGGCTGAAGGCCGTGGTGAAGGAGCTCGAGAACCATCCCGACGCGATCCTGTTCATCGACGAGATCCACACGGTGATCGGTGCCGGCGCGACCTCGGGCGGGGCGATGGATGCCTCGAACCTGCTGAAGCCGGCCTTGGCCGGTGGCAAGCTGCGCTGCATGGGCTCGACCACCTACAAGGAATACCGTCAGCATTTCGAGAAAGACCGGGCGCTGAGCCGGCGGTTCCAGAAGATCGACGTGAACGAGCCGACGGTGCCCGACAGCATCAAGATCCTGATGGGGCTGAAGCCGCATTTCGAAAAGCACCACGACCTGCGTTACACCAATGACGCGATCAAGGCGGCGGTGGAGCTGGCGCATCGCTACATCAACGACCGCAAGCTGCCCGACAGCGCCATCGACGTGATCGACGAGGCCGGCGCGGCGCAGCACCTGGTTGCCGAAAGCAAGCGCCGCAAGACGCTGGGGCCGAAGGAGATCGAGGCCGTGGTGGCCAAGATCGCCCGCATCCCGCCGAAGAACGTCAGCAAGGACGATGCCGAGGTGCTGCGCGACCTGGATGTCTCGCTGAAGCGGGTCGTCTTCGGTCAGGACAAGGCCATCGAGGCGCTGGCCAGCGCCATCAAGCTGGCCCGTGCCGGCCTGCGCGAACCGGAAAAGCCGATCGGCAACTACCTGTTCGCCGGGCCGACCGGGGTGGGCAAGACCGAGGTCGCCAAGCAACTGGCGAATACGCTGGCGGTGGAACTGCTGCGTTTCGACATGTCGGAATACATGGAGAAACACGCGGTCAGCCGGTTGATCGGCGCGCCTCCGGGCTATGTCGGCTTCGACCAGGGCGGGCTTCTGACCGATGGCGTCGACCAGCATCCGCATTGCGTGCTGCTGCTGGACGAGATCGAGAAGGCGCATCCGGATGTCTACAACATCCTCTTGCAGGTGATGGATCACGGCAAGCTGACCGACCATAACGGAAGGCAGGTGGATTTCCGCAACGTGATCCTGATCATGACCACCAATGCCGGTGCCGCCGATCAGGCCAAGGCCGCCTTCGGCTTCGGCCGCGACCGGCGCGAGGGCGAGGATGTCGAGGCGATCGAACGCATGTTCACGCCGGAATTCCGCAACCGTCTGGACGCGGTGGTCAGCTTCGCGCCGCTGCCGCGCGAGGTCATCGTGCAGGTGGTCGAGAAGTTCGTGCTGCAGCTGGAAGCCCAGCTGATGGACCGCAACGTCCATATCGAGCTGACCCCGGAAGCAGCCGACTGGCTGGCCGAAAAGGGCTATGACGACAAGATGGGCGCGCGGCCGCTTGGCCGGGTGATCCAGGAGACGATCAAGAAGCCCTTGGCCGAAGAACTGCTGTTCGGTCGGCTGACCAAGGGCGGCGTGGTGAAGGTGAAGCTCGAGGATGACAAGCTGGTCTTCGACATCACCGGCCCCGACGCCCCGCGCATCGGCAAGTCGAAGCCGCCGCTGCTGACGGCGGACTGATCGCGCCGCGATAGAACGGGACGCCCCTGCCAGAGAGATCTGGCGGGGGCGTTTTTGTTTGTCGGCAGTCGCCCGCCAAGTCTACACGAACGCCACCGTTTCGCCTACAGACCCGGCCCGGAATCGAGGCACGCAGTGCCGCCGGGCCAGCGCCTGCCCGTCCCCCGGGCTGGCGCTTTGGTGACGCTGGTCCCGAGTTCCGGCAAGAGAGGGCCCTGGCACCATAAACCGCGTTGGCGAGCCGTTCCGGCGCCACCCCACGGGCCGGCGCTGTCCCTCTGTTCGGAACGCGGGGCAAAGCACGGATTGCCATGGCGCGGCTCACCCCCATCTCCCCAATCGACAGCCCTCCCCTCTTCCGCTATCCTCAACCTATCCGCGTCTGCCCTGACATCTTGGAAGGAATGCCAGCCATGGCCCGACGCGATATCTCTTTTGCCTCCTTCAATCTCCTGAACCTGCAGCTGCCCGGACGGCCGGTCTATACCGATGCCAATGGCTGGGATGCCGGGATCTATCAGAAGAAGATCGATTTCACCGCCACGGCGCTCGACCGGCTCGACGCAGATGTCTATGGCTGCCAGGAGCTCTGGGCGCCCGAGGCGCTGCAGCAGGCGCTGGACCAGTCGGGGCTTGCCGCCAGCCATCAGATCGTCACCCCGCCGGGCCATCCGGGCACGAGGATCACCTGCGCGGCGGTGGTGCGGCGCGAGATGCTGGTGGGCGAGGCCGAGTGGATCACCGATTTCCCGCCCGAGATGGTGCTGCGCTCGACCGGCGACGATCCGCAGCAGCCGGCGATCGCGGTCGGGCTGCGCGGCTTTTCCCGCCCCGTTCTGCACCTGCAGGTGCAGTCCGATCCCTCGACCCCGGTGATCCATGTCTTCGTCTGCCATTTCAAGTCGCGCCGCCCGGCCGAGGTCTGGCGCGAGCGCGACTGGTATGACCGCAACATCCATGCCCCCCATGCCAATGCCATCGGCTACGCGCTCTCCACCATCCGCCGCACCGCGGAGGCGGCGGCCCTGCGCGTGCTGGCCACCCGGATCGCCAAGGGCAGCCATGTCCCGGTGGTGATGATCGGCGACATGAATGACAGCAAGGACAGCAACACGCTGAACCTCCTGACCGAGCAGCCGCGCTATCTCTCGACCCTGTCGCGGGGCGGCGGCGACAATGCCATGTACACGGCGCAGGTGCTGCAGGAATACCGCTCGGTCCGCGATGTCTATTACACCCATATCCACCAGGACATGCATGACAGCCTGGACCACATCCTCGTCAGCGAGGAGTTCTATGACAATTCGCGCGACCGGCTGTGGCGCTTTGACGACATGCTTGTGGTGAACGACCACCTGAACTGGGACGATCACAAGACCAGCGGCACCAATGATCACGGCCTGATCGTCGCGCGCTTCCGCTGGCAGCCGCCAACCGCCGAGATGCCCTTCGTCTAGGGTCCGCGCCACCCTTCCCTTACCCCCTCGCCCCGGCTATGACGGCTGCGCAACAAGTGGGGGCAAGGGCATGGCAGGGATCGCGGCGCAGCCGGGCATCATGGAGATCGCGCTCTATGTCAGCGGCGAAAGCAAGCTGGCGGGCCGCAGCGATGTGCTGAAGCTCTCGGCCAACGAGAATCCCTATGGCTGCAGCCCGGCGGCGACGGCTGCCTTTCAGGCGGCGGCGACAGACCTGCACCGCTATCCGGCGACCGATCATGCCGGGTTGCGCCGGGCCATCGGCGAGGTTCACGGCCTCGATCCCGACCGGATCATCTGCGGCGTCGGCTCGGACGAGGTGCTGCAATTCGTGGCACAGGCCTTTGCCGGCGCGGGCGATGAGGTCATCACCACCCAGCACGGCTTTGCCATGTACCCGATCCTCGCCCATGCGGTCGGCGCGACGCCGGTTACGGTGGCCGAGCGTGACCGCCGGATCGACGTGGACGCCATCCTTGCCGCGACCAATGACCGCACGCGCATCGTGTTTTTGGCCAACCCCGCCAATCCCACCGGCACCATGCTGACGGCAGAAGAATTGCACCGGCTGGCCGCCGACCTGCCCGAAACCTGCCTCTTGGTTCAGGACGGTGCCTATGCCGAGTTTGCAGACGGCTTCGACGGCGGCGTCTCGCTGGTCGAACAGTTTCCGAATGTCATCATGACCCGGACCTTTTCCAAGATCCACGGGCTCGGCGGGTTGCGCATCGGCTGGGGTTATGCCCGGCGCGAGGTGATCGACGTGCTGAACCGCCTCCGCCAGCCCTTCAACCTGTCGAACGCGCAGATGGCGGCGGCGGAAGCGGCGATCCGCGACACCGGCTTCACCGCCCGCTGCGCGAGCGAGAATGCGCGCCTGCGCCGCTGGATGCGCGAGCAGCTGGTGCAGATGGGCGTCGGCTGCGACGAAAGCCATGCCAATTTCCTGCTGGCTCGATTTTCCAGCCCCGGTCAGGCCAAGGCCTGCGACGCCGCCCTGCGCGAGGCCGGGATCATCGTGCGCCCGGTCGCCAGCTATGGCCTGCCCGAGGCGCTGCGCATCACCGTGGGCGACGAGGACGGATGCCGCCGGGTGATCGGCATCATCAGTGACTTCATGGCAGATCAGCGGGGCGCGGCATGAGCGTGGTTTATGAACGTGTGGCCCTGATCGGGCTGGGGCTGATCGCCGGGTCCATGGCCCATGCCATGCGCGCCCATGGACTGGCGGGCCATGTCGCAGGCTATGCGCGATCGGCCGAGACGCGCGAGACGGCGCGGCGCATCCATCTGTGCGACAGCATCCATGACAGCGCCGCCGAGGCGGTGAAAGATGCTGATCTGGTGGTTCTGGCGGTGCCGGTGCGCGCCATGGCCGAGGTGGCCGAAGCCATCGCCCCGCATCTGAAACCCGGCGCGACCGTCACCGATGTCGGCTCGGTCAAACGCTCGGTCATCGACGCGGTCGGGCCGCATATCCCCGAAGGCGTTCATTTCATCCCCGGCCACCCGCTGGCCGGGACCGAGCATTCCGGGCCGCTCTCGGGCTTTGCCAGCCTGTTCCAGAACCGCTGGTGGTTGCTGACCCCGACCGAGGGCACCGACCCGGCGGCGCTGGCGCGGCTGCAGGACCTGATCCGAGGCATGGGCGCCAATACCGAGGACATGGAGGCCGGGCATCACGATCTGGTTCTGGCCGTGACCAGCCATGTGCCGCATCTGATCGCCTACACGATGGTGGGCGTGGCCGATCACCTGCGCCGCGTGACCGAAAGCGAGGTCATCAAGTATTCGGCGGCGGGTTTCCGCGACTTCACCCGCATCGCCGCCAGCGACCCGACCATGTGGCGCGACGTGTTTCTTGAGAATACCGACGCGACGCTGGACATACTTGGCCGCTTCACCGAGGAGCTGTTCGTGCTGCAACGCGCCATCCGCATGGGCGACGGGCAGCATCTGCACGATTACTTCACCCGCACCCGCGCCATCCGCCGCGGCATCATCGAGGCCGGTCAGGATACCGATGCTGCGGATTTCGGCCGCAGCGCGGGGACGAAACAGGCCGAGGGCAAGGGCTGACCGAAGGGGTCAACCCTTCCGCGATCCGGGCAGCCGGGCGATCGGGATGGCGCCGAGGAACAGCTTGCCGTCACGCAGGAACAAGGGCAGCCGCGTCTCGCCCTCGGCCGGTGCGGGGAAGGTAAAGCCGGCTCGCGCAGGCGCTGCGGGAACCTCGGCCCCCTCTTTCTGCACCGGCTCCATCGGGAATTGCGACAGCCCGTTCAGCACCACATTGCCGAAGCTAACCCCCGCCGCCGGCATCAGCCCGGCATCGGACGCCGCTTTCAGCCAGGCCTGACCGTCGGTGCTGTAAAGCGCGAGCCGCCCGGTGGGCAGACCCCGATCATCGGTCAGCACTTCGCCGACCAGCCGCGCCGTCAGATCGCCGATGCGGAGCTCCATCCCGTCGCTGCGGAAACCGACGGGCCGCACCTGCTCGCGCTGGCCCTGCAGCATGCCGCGCCCCGGCGCGGCATCGAGCCAGACCCGCGCCTGACCCTGCAGCCCCACCTGCCCCGGCACGACAAGCGGCGGCAGGCCGAGGCCCGCCATCACCGCCGGGTCCAGCCCATCGAGCGCCAGATCCACGTCATAGGCAGCCCCCGCCGCCGCCGGCGCGTCATGGCCAAGCGAGGCCAGCCGCGCGTTCACTGACACGGCCCGCAGCAGCGGCTGCCCGTCCAGATCGACCGCGCCCGAGGACAGGCTCACCCGCGACACCGCCATGTTCTTCGTCGGCGAGACGCGCAGCGACATTTCGGCCGCCTGCATCTGCGCCGCGACCGGCTGGCCGTCCAGCGTCAGTTGCGCGGTTTCGGGCAGGGTCGCGTGCAACTCGACCGGGGCGGTGGGCGGCACCCAGAGATCGACCCAGGGCAAGGTCATCTCGACCGGGGCACCGCGCAACTGCCCGGTCACTTCGACCTGATCGGCGCGCAGTCCGATTCGGCGCGTCTCGCGCAGCGGCGTGACCGCGCTGGCGGCGACATCCTCGCGCTGGTCGATCATCGCCGTCGCCCGGCCGGCCAGCCAGCTTTCCCCGCCCAGCCACACTCCGCCCACGAGAAGGGCAACCAGCACCACGATCCAGATCAGCACGCGCATCAAGTCCTCATTCCAAGGCTCCAGCCGGCGCGCGGGTCGCGCGGGTCTTGGAACCGGCGGCATCGTGGCCTAACTTGGCATCAGACGGAAGGGCATCACGAAGAATGTCATCACTTCATTGGGTTTTTGGTTACGGCTCGCTGATGTGGGACCCGGGATTCCGGGTGGTCGAGTCGGTGACAGCGCGGCTGGACGGCTTCGCGCGCAGCTTCTGCCTGCGTTCGACCCGCTATCGCGGCACCAAGGAGGCGCCGGGGCTGGTGCTGGGTCTGGACGAGGATCCGGCAGCGCATTGCACCGGCATCGCCCTGCGCTTTGCCGATCAGGACCGCGACGAGGTGCTGGCCTATCTGCGCGAGCGCGAAATGGTCACTTATGCCTATCGCGAGGCGATCCTGCCCGTCACGCTCAGCGATGGCCGGCGAGTCGAGGCGCTGACCTATGTGATGCAGCGTGACCATGCGCAATACGCGGGCAACCTGTCGCCCTGCGAACAGGCGCGGATCATCTCGGGCGCGCAGGGGTTGCGCGGGCCGAATGCCGATTACCTGTTCAACACCACCCGGCACCTGGCCCAGATCGGCCTGTCCTGCGCCGAGCTGGACAAGCTGTCCGAAGATGTGCGGCGCCTGATCGCCGAGCGCGGCAGGGGCCACAGCGAGGGTGATGGAAAACCCGGATAATCTTATCCTTTCTGCCTGCTTGGCAAGTGACGGGGCGCCCCCTACACTCGCCCCTGATCCCACAGGATAAAGCACGGGGCGCGACACAGTTGACTGATCCGACCACCGACCCGACCGGCCAGCCCCGCAGTTCCGACGAGCGTGGCAGCGGTTCCGCCCGCCGCCGCATCACCGCCAAGCGGGCCGAGCGTCTGGGGGCGGTGGTCAAGCCGCAATTCTCGCAGCCGGTGCGGCAGATCTTCCTGATGGGGACGGTTCTGGTGCTGGTCATCCTCGGCGCCTGGTTCGCCTATGGCCGCATCCTGCCGATCTTTGCCGCCAACCGCTTCCTGAACGGGCTGATCCTCGGTGTCTTCGTCCTCGGCGTGCTGGCCTGCTTCTGGCAGGTGGCGCAGCTGGTGCAATCGGTCAGCTGGATCGAGCGTTTCGCCGCCTCGCGCCGCGAGGCGCTGGCCGTGGGGCGTTCGGTCGGCTCGGCCGAGGCCGAGCAGTCCAGCGATGCGCCGCGCCTGCTGGCCCCCTTGGCCGCGCTGCTGGGCAATCGCGACGCCACCGGCGGGGTGATCTCGACCGGGGCCAGTCGCTCGATCCTCGATTCGGTCGCCACCCGCATCGACGAGGCGCGCGACATCACCCGCTATCTCGCCAACCTGCTGATCTTCCTCGGGCTTCTGGGCACCTTCTACGGCCTTGCCACCACCGTGCCGGCGGTGGTCGAGACCATCCGGGCGCTGGCCCCGCAGGAGGGCGAAACCGGGGTCGAGGTCTTTGCCAAGCTGATGGGCGGGCTCGAGGCGCAGCTGGGCGGCATGGCCGTGGCCTTTTCCTCGTCGCTTCTTGGTCTGGCCGGATCGCTGGTCGTGGGCCTCTTGGAGCTATTCGCCACCCATGGCCAGAACCGCTTCTTCCGCGAGTTGGAAGAGTGGATGTCCGGCTTTACCCGCATCTCGCTGGCGGGGTCCGAGGATGATGCCATCGATCAGGCGGCAATCGCCGGTTTCCTTGACCAGATGGCCGGGCAGATGGACCGGTTGCAGCAATTCCACCCCGAACGCGATGCCGACCGCGACCAGGCTGCCGAGCAGGCGGACGAACGGGTCGTGGTCATGGCCGAGTCGGTCGAGGCGCTACTGCGCCAGGTCGTGGCCGAGCGCGAGGCGACCGTCGCCCGCGCAGCCTCGCTGAACTCGGCGCTGAACCGCATCGCCGACGGGCAGGACCGGTTGATCGCGCAGGGCGAGGCCGGCGGCACAGCCGCGCCGGGTGCCGGCAACCTGGTCGGGATCGAGGCGGCGCTGCTGCGGCTGTCCGATGACCTGAACATCGGGCGCGAGGAGATGCTGGTCGAATTGCGCTCGGACCTTCTGGTGCTGACCCGGGCGGTGCGGGCGGCGCGCTTTGGCGATCCGTTCCGCGATGACAAGCTGCCACCGCTGCGCGGGCAAACGCCGCGCGATCCGGGCTAGGTCAGCCGATGGCCCTCAACCGCGCCTCGAACAAGCGTTTCTCGACCAATATCTGGCCGGGCTTCGTCGATGCGCTGGCGACGCTCTTGATGGTGATGATCTTCGTCCTCACAATCGCACTGGTGGTGCAATCGGTGCTGCGCGACCAGATCACCAGCAAGGATGACGAGATCGCCCTGCAGGACCAGCAGCTGGCCCTGCAGGACCAGCGGCTCTCGGCGCAGGAACAGCGGCTTGGCGTGCTGGGAAGTCAGGTCGCGCAGCTGACCGGCGCGCTGACCGCCTCCGAGGACGAGGCGGCGACGCTTGGCGGACAACTGGCCGATGCCGAGGCCGAGGCGCGGCGCCGCGCCGCCGAGATCACCCGGCTCAGCACCGACCTGACCGCCCGCCGCCAGCAGCTTGCCGCGCAGGAACAGCAGCTCGCCGAGACCGGGCAGGAGCTGGAACAGGCACAAAGCCGGATGAGCGATTTCGAGGCCGAGGTTGCCGCCCTTATCGCCGCGCGCGAGGCCGGTGCGGCGCAGGCCGCGACGCGGGAAGCCGAATTGCAGGACCAACTGGCCGAGGAACAGCGCAAATCTTCGGCGGCGGAATTGGCGGTGGCTGCGGCACGGGACGAGATCGATGCGCAGGCCGAACAGGCAAGGCTGGCCGCCGCCCGCCGCGACGCGCTGCAGGCGCTGATCGCCGACCTACGCAGCCGCAGTTCCGGCGCCGCCGCCGATCAGGCGCAGCTTGAGACCGCACTGAGCGAGGCCGAGGCGGCGCGGCTGGCCGAATCCGAGGCCGCCGAGGCCCTGCGCGCGCGGCTGGAAAGCGCCGACAGCGAGCTGACGGCGATGACCCTGTCGCTGGAGGAAAGCCGCCGCAAGGCCGAGGAGACGCTGACCCTGCTGGCCGCCGCCGAGGCCGCGCGCGAGCGTCTGGGGGGCGAGATCGCCGCCAAGACCAGCGAGGCGGAACAGCAGGCGGCGCTGCTGGCCACGGCACGCGCGGAGCTGGCCAAGCAGGAGGATCTGTCAGCCGAGGGCCAGCGCCGCGTGGCGCTCTTGAACGAACAGGTGGCCTCGCTGACCGGGCAACTGGGCCGCTTGCAGGCCGCGCTGGACAGCGCCGGCGAGGGTCAGGAAACGGCGGAGTTGCGGGTGGCGGAACTGGGCCAGCAATTGAACGCCGCGCTGCTGCGGACCTCGGAAGAACGGCAGGCCCGGCTGGCGCTGGAACAGCAGGCGCGCGAGGCCGCCGAGGCCGAGGCCAAGGATCTGGCCCGCTACCGCTCGGAATTCTTCGGTCGGCTGTCGCAGATCCTGCAGGGCCGCGAGGGCGTCGAGGTGGTCGGCGACCGCTTCGTCTTTTCCTCGGAAGTGCTGTTCCAGCCGGGCGAGGCCGCGCTGTCCGAAGCCGGTCGCACGCAGATCCGCAATGTCACCGGGCTTCTCGACAGCATCGCCAGCGAGATCCCGCCCGAAATCGACTGGATCATCCGCGTCGATGGCCATACCGACAACACGCCGTTGTCGGGCACCGGGCGCTATCGCGACAACTGGGAACTCAGCCAGGCCCGGGCGCTGGCCGTGGTGCGCTACATGATCGACGAATTGGGCTTCCCGGCGGGCCGTGTCGCCGCCACCGGCTTTGCCGATACCCGCCCGGTCGCCGCCGGCGATACGCCCGAGGCGAGGGCGCTGAACCGCCGGATCGAGCTGAAGCTGACCGAACGCTGACCACCCCGCCTTGCGGGGGATTTCCCCGCCCCCTATCTTGCGGCCATGAGTCCCGCACCCCTGAACCTGATGAAGCTCTGCGTCGGCGCCGACGCGCCCGAGGACCTGCTGGCCTGGCAGCAGATGCGCTTTGGTGGCGGCACCGCCTGCCATGTCACCCGCATGTGGCCCAAGCGCGAGGACGAACTGTTGCAGGGCGGTTCGCTCTACTGGGTGTTCAAGGGGGTGATGTCGGCGCGGCAGCGGCTGATCGGGCTCGAGGAGCGCATCGGCGAGGACGGCATCCGCCGCTGCGCCCTGATGCTGGACCCCGAACTGATCCGCGTCACCGCCGTTCCCCGCCGCCCGTTCCAGGGTTGGCGCTACCTCAATGGCGCGGAGGCGCCGATCGACCTGCCGCGCGGCGCAGTGGATGACACGCCTCTGCCGCCCGAGGTCGCCGCAAGGCTGGCCGAGATGGGGCTGATCTGACCACCACGCGTGGTCTTGACGGCTTCGGACCCTTGGGCTAGGTCACGTCACGCAGGCGGGTGTAGCTCAATGGTAGAGCAGCAGCTTCCCAAGCTGAATACGAGGGTTCGATTCCCTTCACCCGCTCCAGTTTTCCCCTGTTTACCGCCGCACCGCCCGCAGATGCTCGCGATAGCGCGCCTGGCTGTTCTTCAGGTGCCGCCGCATGGCGTCGCGCGCCGCCGCCTCGTCGCCATCCTGAATCGCCGCAACGATGGCCTCGTGCTCGGCCTCGAGGATGCGGGCATAGTCCGGGGTGATCTGCGGCTCGGCGCCATCCGTCACCGCGCGGCGCGGGATCAGCGTCTGACCCAGAAGCCGCAGGAATTCGCTGAAGCGCGGGTTGTTGGCGGCTTCGGCGATGGCGAGGTGAAAGGCGAAATCCGCATCCGAGGTCGGCTGACCGCTGGCCGCCAGCCGGCCAAGACGCCCGAAGGCCTCGACGATGGCCTCTTCCTGCGCAGGCGAGCGGCGGAGCGCGGCGAAACCGGCTGCATCGCCCTCGACCGCCGTGCGCAGTTCCAGCATCTCGATCAGCGACGAGACCCGGGCGAGGTCCAGATTGCCGAAGGGCAAGGGCTGCGGCGCCGGCGGTTCCAGCACGAAGACCCCGGCCCCCTGGCGCGGCTCGACCAGCCCGTCCGAGCGCAGGGCGGCAATCGCCTCGCGCACCACGGTGCGGCTGACGCCGAATTCGCGGGTCAGTTGCGCCTCGGAGGGCAACCGGTCGCCGGGCTTGTGGCTGCCATCGGCGATACGGGCACGCAGCGCGTCCTGCACCTTGACCACAAGTGTCTGGCCCGGCTGTTCCCCGCCTGTCGATCTGCTCATCTGCGCCTCCCTGCCCGGCCGTTGCTTCGACCGCGTTCATACAGCATATGCCCGCAAGGCAGTAATCATACAAGTGTTTCGCAGGAAAGCGCGCCCCGACGCTGCGATCGGGCGCAACTTCGGCCCTGTCCTGTCGCCCGCAAACCGATTTTCCTTGACCGCTACTAGATATCAGATGATAAGCCTCATCTTGTCATACATGTGAATGAGGAGAGGCCCGGATGCTTCACGTCGAAACCCGCCATGCCGTCCACCCAGAGCACGCGAAAGCCATGGATACGGCCGCCCTCCGGGCCAACTTCCTCGCCTCGGACCTGTTCCGCGACGGCGAGATCCGGCTGATCTACACCCATTACGACCGCTTCGTCATGGGCGGCGCGGTGCCGGCGGGGGGCGCACTGGTGCTGGACCAAGTGGCCGAGACCAAGACGCCCAATTTCCTCGACCGGCGCGAGCTGGGCATCGTCAATATCGGCGAGACTGGCACGGTCAGCGCCGGCGGCGACAGCTTCACCCTGGAGCGGGGCGATGTCCTCTATCTCGGCATGGGCGCCGGGCCGGTGACCTTCGCCGGTCAGGGCCGCTTCTACCTGACTTCGGCCCCGGCGCACCGAACCTGCCCGAACCGGCTGATCCGCCTTGCCGACAGCAAGGAGGTCAAGCTGGGCGCGGCCGAGACCTCGAACAAGCGCACCATCAACCAGTTCATCCACCCGCTGGTCATGGACAGCTGCCAGCTGATCCTCGGCTATACCACGCTGGAAGATGGATCGGTCTGGAACACCATCCCGAGCCATATCCACGACCGGCGGATGGAGGCTTATCTCTATTTCGGCATGGAACCGCAATCGCGCGTGCTGCACCTGATGGGCGAGCCGCAGGAGACGCGGCACCTGTTCATCGGCAACGAGGAAGGCGCGATCTCGCCGCCCTGGTCGGTGCATTCCGGCGCGGGGATCGGCAGCTATACCTTCATCTGGGCCATGGCCGGCGACAATGTCGACTATACCGACATGGACTTCATCCAGCCGGAGGATCTGCGGTGAACCCCTTCTCGCTTGCGGGTCGCAAGGCGCTGGTGACGGGCGCGAATACCGGGCTGGGTCAGGCCATCGCCGTCGGGCTGGCCGCCGCCGGGGCCGAGGTCATCTGCGCCGCGCGCCGCGACTGCGACGAGACCCTGCGCATGATCGCGGCAGCGTGCGGCACCGGCGGCTACCTGCGGCTCGATTTCGCCGATCCGATGGCGGCGCGGGATGTGTTTACCGGCGCCGGCTTCGACATTCTGGTGAACAATGCCGGGATCATCCGCCGCGCCGATGCGGTCGAGTTTTCGGAAGCCGATTGGGATGACGTGATCGACGTGAACCTGAAGGCGCTGTTCTTCACCTGTCAGGCCTTCGCCCGCGATTGTCTGGCCCGCGGCGCGCCCGGCAAGATCGTCAACATCGCCTCGCTGCTGAGCTTCCAGGGCGGCATCCGCGTGCCCAGCTATACCGCCAGCAAGCATGGCGTGGCCGGGCTGACCAAGCTGATGGCGAATGAATGGGCGGCGAAGGGGATCAACGTGAACGCCATCGCGCCCGGTTACATCGAGACCAACAATACCGAGGCCCTGCGCGCCGACCCGGGTCGCAACCGCGCCATCCTGGACCGCATTCCCGCCGGACGCTGGGGCCGACCCGAGGATATCGCCGGCACCGCCACCTTCCTCTGCTCGGACGCTGCCGGCTACCTGCATGGCGTGGTGCTGAATGTCGATGGTGGCTGGATGGCGCGATAACTTGTATGATAACTATTGACACATCATACGAGTTGCCGTAAGCGAGCGTCAGAACCCAGAACAAGGATCGCCCGATGACCCCCGATCAGTTGAAATCCGCCCTCGGCTCCGGCCTCCTCTCCTTTCCCGTCACCCATTTCGACGCCGAGGGGAAATTCGCCCCCGACAGCTATCGCGCCCATGTCGAATGGCTGGCCAGCTACAACGCCCCGGTCCTCTTCGCCGCGGGCGGCACGGGCGAGTTCTTCTCGCTGACGCCGGCCGAGATCCCCGGCATCGTCGCCGCCGCGAAAGAGGTTTCGGGCGAGACGGCGATCGTTTCGGGCTGCGGCTATGGCACGGAAACCGCCATCGAGATCGCGCAATCGGTGGAAAAGATCGGCGCGGATGGCATCCTTCTGCTGCCGCATTACCTGATCGACGCGCCGCAGGAAGGGCTTTACCAGCATATCAAGCGCATCTGCCAATCGGTCGACTTCGGCGTCATGGTCTATAACCGCGACAATGCCGTGCTGCTGCCCGACACGCTGGCGCGGCTTTGCGACGACTGCCCGAACCTCATCGGCTTCAAGGACGGCACCGGCGATATCGGGCTGGTGCGGCAGATCACCGCCAAGATGGGCGACCGGCTGATCTACCTGGGCGGGATGCCGACGGCGGAACTGTTTGCCGAGGCCTATCTGGGCGCGGGCTTCACCACCTATTCCTCGGCGGTGTTCAACTTCGTGCCGGGTCTGGCGAACGAGTTCTATGCCGCTTTGCGCGGCGGCGATCGCGCCACCTGCGAGCGGATCCTGAACGAGTTCTTCTATCCCTTCATGGCGATCCGCAACCGGCAGAAGGGCTATGCCGTCTCGGCCATCAAGGCCGGCGTGCGGCTACAGGGCTTCGCCGCCGGCAAGGTCCGCTCGCCGCTGACCGATCTCGACGGCGCCGAGGAAGAGATGCTGGCCGCCCTGATCGGCCCCCACCAACGCCGCATGGCCGCCTGAGGGCGGCAATGACCGGGCCTCGCCAGATCACCGAGGACAATTGCATCCCCGCGCTGATCGCCCTCGCGGCGCAGCGCGGGTTTTCGGATGGCTGGCGCGAGGGGCTGGACCCCAAGGCGTGGCGCAAGAACGGGCTGGCGCTGATGCGCGATCTGGCGCTGCCTGATCTGCCCGTGTCTGCGCCGTCTTGGACCGTCGAGGCCGAAGAGCATCTCGGGCCCCATCTGCTGCAATCACTGACCCTGCATCTGGCCGAGGGATGGGATGCCCCGGCCCTGTTCCTGCGCCCCAAGACCTCAGCCCCCTGCCCGGCCGTGCTGATGCTGCACGATCACGGCTCGGAATTTGGCATCGGCAAGGAGAAATGCCTGACCCCGCCCGGTGCCACTGCCCCACGGGTCGCGGCTTGGGCGGGTCGCTTCTTCGGCGGGCAAGTTCCGGGCGACGAGTTGGCGCGGCGCGGCTTTGCGGTGCTGGCGGTGGATGCGCCGGGCTGGGGCGCAAGGCCCGGCAATGGTTACGAGGCGCAGCAGGCGCTGGCAGCGAACCTGATGGCGATCGGGACCAGCCCGGCCGGACTGATGGCCTGGGAGGATGCGCGGGCGGCCGAGGTGCTGGCGCAACTGCCGGGAGTCGATTCAGGCCGGATCGCGGCGGTCGGGTTTTCGCTTGGCGGCTTTCGCAGTTGGCAGGTGGCCGCACTGTCGCCGCAGGTGCGCGCCGCTGTATCGATCTCATGGATGGCGAGCCTGCCCGGCTTGATGGTTCCCGGCAACAACCAGGCCCGCGGACAATCCGCCTTCTGGATGACCCATCCGGTGCTGATGCGCCATCTGGACCTGCCGGACATCGCCGCACTGGCCGCGCCGAAACCGCTCTGGGTCGAGGTCGGGCGGGGCGATCACCTGTTCCCCGACGCCGCCGTCGATCCGGCCTTTCAGACGTTGCGCAGCGTCTGGACGGCATGGGGCGCGGCAGAGCACCTGTCGCTGCATCGCCCCGAAACCGGCCACAGTTTCCTGCCCGACCGACAAGCTGCGGCCTTCGACTGGCTGCAGACCGCACTGGCCTGAAGGCTTGCGCGACGCCCGGCGCCGCGCTACCACTCGGACATGATGCCAACCTGTCAGACATTCCCGCGAGGCCATGATGAGCACGCTGTCCCACCTGATGCCCGCCCCCGCCTCGCTGGCCGAGCAGATCGCCGACGGGCTGCGCCGCGAGATCGAGGCCGGCCAGTTCCAGCCGGGCGACAAGCTGCCGAGCGAGAACGAGTTGACGCGCATCCATTCGGTCAGCCGCACCGTGGTGCGCGAGGCCATTGCCGGCCTGCGTGCCGACGGGCTTGTCGAGGCCCGCAAGGGGGCGGGGGTCTTCGTACTGGATCTCAGCAACCGCCCCGCGCGCCCCTTTGACGATCTGGCGACGGCGCGGATTTCCTCGGTCATCGAGCTGCTGGAACTGCGTACCGCCTGCGAGATCGAAGCCGCAGCCTTGGCTGCCGCGCGCCGCTCGCCCGCGCAGCTTGAAGCCATTCTGGACGCGCATCGTGCGGTGGGCGATTGCCTGCTGGCGGATCAGCCAACCCGCGACGCCGATTTCGCCTTTCACCTCGCCATCTCCGAGGCCACGCAGAACCGGCGCTTTCCCGAATTCCTGCAGCTGATCCGTGGCGGCATCATCTCGCGCGGCGATCTGCAAGGCGCGCAGCCGGGGGCGCGGCCCAAGGACTATAACCAGGCGCTGCAAGAGGAGCATGGCGTCATCGTCGATGCGATCATGGAGGCCGATGCCGAGGCGGCGCGCGACCGGATGCGGCAGCATCTGCGCGGCAGTCTGGAACGCTACAAGCTGTTGCTGCGCCATCGGCAAAGCAGCGCCGAGGCGTGATCAGATACTTGTCATATAACTTGGTCTGATATATCCGATGGCACGCCCCAGTAATCGGAGAGTCTGATGCCCCTGCCCCAGTATCCCGTCCATCACCCGTCAGAAGGCGTCGCCCGTCAGGTTCTGTCTGAGAACCCGGATCTGATGGTCGTCTCCTTCCGCTTCGACACCGGCGCAACCGGCGCGCTGCACCGGCATCCGCATGTGCAATCGACCTATGTGGCCAGCGGACGCTTTCGCTTTTTCCGCGATGGCGTCGCGCATGAAATCAAGGCCGGCGACAGCCTGGTCATGGCCGGGAATGTCGAACATGGCTGCGAATGCCTGGAGGCCGGCGAGCTGATCGACTGCTTCACCCCGCGCCGGGACGATTTTCTCTAGCCGCCGCCTCGCAGGTGACTTGACAGACATGTCATAACTTGTCAGACATGATGGCAAGCCTGTCAGATTCGTTTCCGCCGCCAGGTTGCGGCGAAGGGAGGAACCCGTGCTGACCGAATATCCCCGCCTGCGCAGCGTTCTGGGTCAAGCGACCACCATCGCGATCACCCTGCTTGGCCTCTTGCTGCTGACCTTCATCATCGGCCGGATGATGCCGGCCGATCCGGTCCGCGCCATTGTCGGCGAGGATGCCTCGCGCGAGACCTATGAGCAGGTCTTCAACCAGCTTGGCCTTGACCGGCCGGTCTGGGAACAGTTCCTGCGTTACCTGGGCGACGTGTTCAGCGGCGATTTCGGCACCTCGATCCGCACCGGCCAGCCGGTGATCAACGACATCCTGCACGTGATGCCCGCGACCATTGAACTCGCCACGCTGGCCATCCTGATCGGTGCCGGTCTGGGTGTGCCCCTGGGCGTCATCGCGGCGGTGAACAAGGACCGCTGGCCGGATCATGTCGTGCGGGTCTTCAGCCTTTTCGGTCATTCCATGCCGATCTTCTGGACCGGGATGATCGCGCTGATCATCTTCTATGCCAAGCTGGGCTGGGTCGGCGGTTCGGGGCGGATGAGCCAGTTCTACATCGGCATGGTCCCCGACCGCACCGGCTTCCTGCTGATCGACAGCCTCTTGGCCGGGCAGATGGACGTGTTCTGGTCGGCGATCAACCACCTGATCCTGCCCGCCGCGCTGCTGGGCTATTCCTCTTCGGCCTATATCACCCGGATGACCCGCAGCTTCATGCTGGACCAGCTGGGTCAGGAATACATGACCACGGCGCGGGTGAAGGGCCTGTCGAAGCGGCAGACGATCTGGCACCACGCCTTCGGCAATATCAAGGTGCAGCTCGTGACCATCGTGGCGCTGGCCTATGGCGGGCTCCTGGAAGGCGCGGTGCTGATCGAGACGGTCTTTGGCTGGCCCGGCTTCGGTCAGTATCTGACCAACAACCTGATCATCGGCGACATGAACGCGGTGATGACCTGCGTGCTGATCGTCGGCGTCATCTTCATCGCCCTGAACCTGCTTTCGGACCTTCTCTACCGTGTCTTTGACCCGAGGACGAAATGACCGATCTTCCCCTGCCGACCCGCCGCATCCCCGGCCCTCTGCTGGCGCTGCGCAACATCCTGACCTTCCTGATCCGCCAGCCAACCTCGGCCTTCGGGTTGATCGTGCTGGCGGTGCTGATCCTGACGGCGATCTTCGCGCCGCTGATCGCCACGCACGATCCCTATGTGCAGGACCTGAACAACGTGCTTCAGGCGCCGGGGAACGGCCATCTCTTCGGCACGGATGAGCTCGGCCGCGACATCTTCAGCCGGCTGGTCTGGGGCGCGCGGATCACCCTGACGATCATCTTCCTCGTGACCATCGTCGTCGGGCCGCTTGGCCTTCTCGTCGGCACTACGTCGGGCTATTTCGGCGGGCGCTTCGACACGGTGATGATGCGTATCACCGACATCTTCCTGTCCTTCCCCTCGCTGATCCTGTCGCTGGCCTTTGTCGCCGCGCTTGGTCCCAGCCTCAACAATGCCATCATCGCCATCGGCCTGACCTCTTGGCCGCCGATCGCGCGGCTGGCGCGGGCCGAGACCATGACCTTCCGCAAGGCCGATTACATCGCCGCCGCGCGGTTGCAGGGCGCCTCGCCCATGCGGATCATCCTGAAATCCATCGTGCCGATGTGCCTGCCCTCGGTGATGATCCGTCTGACGCTGAACATGGCCACGGTCATCCTGACCGCCGCGGGCCTCGGCTTCCTGGGCCTTGGCGCGCAGCCGCCATTGCCGGAATGGGGTGCGATGATCGCCACCGGCCGGCGCTACATGATCGACAGCTGGTGGCTGGTCACGTTCCCCGGCCTCGCCATCCTGACCGTCAGCCTTGCCTTCAACTTGTTGGGTGATGGTTTGCGCGACGCCCTTGACCCGAAGCAGATGAACCGGAGGTAAGCCATGGACCCCATCCTTGACGTGCAGAACCTTGCCATCCGCTATGCCGGTTCCCCGGTGGATGCCGTGCGCGGGGTGAGCTTCACCCTTGGCCGCGAGCGCCTTGGCATCGTCGGCGAAAGCGGCTCGGGCAAGTCGACCGTGGGCCGGGCACTGCTGAAGCTGCTGCCCGGCGCAAAGATCAGCGCCGACCGCATCCGCTTCGAGGATCTGGACCTTCTGGCCCAGAGCGAGGCCGAGATGCTGAAGATCCGCGGCCGGCGCATGTCGATGATCCTGCAGGACCCGAAATTCTCGCTGAACCCGATCCACCGGGTCGGCGATCAGGTGGCCGAGACCTATCTGCGGCATTTCCCCGCCTCACGGGCCGTCGCCAAGGCCAAGACGCTGGAGATGCTGGAGGCGGTGAAGATCCGCGACCCCGAGCGGGTGCATGACCTTTACCCGCACAAGATCTCGGGTGGCATGGGCCAGCGGGTGATGATCGCCATGATGCTGCTGGCGGACCCCGATCTGGTCATCGCCGACGAGCCGACCAGCGCGCTGGACGTCACCGTGCGCCTGCAGGTCTTGAACATCCTCGACGGGCTGGTGCGCGATCGCGGCATCGGGCTGATCATGATCAGCCATGACCTGAACCTGGTGCGAAATTTCTGTGACCGGGTGCTGATCATGTATGCGGGTCGGGTGGTCGAAACGCTGAACGCGGCCGAGATGGACCGCGCCCAGCATCCCTATACCCGCGGCCTTCTGGCCGCGCAGCCGCGCATCGGCGGCGGCCGTCAACCGCTGGCCGTGCTGGACCGTCGCCCTGAATGGAAAGAGGAGGCCGTGCTGTGACCAAATCCGTCGAGATCAAGGACCTGTCGATCACCTTTGGGGTCGGCCCGTCCGCCGTGAAGGTTCTGCCGGGCGTCACCTTCTCGGTCGCGCCGGGCGAGTGCTTTGGCCTTGTGGGCGAAAGCGGCTCGGGCAAGTCCACGGTGCTGCGCTGCGTCTCGATGCTGACCGATTTCTGGCAGGGCGAGGTGCGGATCGACGGCCAAAGCGTCCGCGATCTGCCGCAGCAGCAGCGTTGCCGGCAATTGCAGATGGTGTTCCAGGATCCCTATGGCAGCCTGCATCCCCGCCAGTCGGTGCGCACCGTGCTGTCGGAACCCCTGCGCATCCACGGCATCGGTGAGCGCGAGGCGCGGATGCGCGCAGCGATGGTCGATGTCGGTCTGCCGGTCGATTTCCTCGACCGCTTTCCGCACCAGCTGTCCGGCGGCCAGCGCCAGCGCGTCGCCATTGCCCGCGCGCTGATCCTCGAGCCCTCGGTGCTGCTGCTGGACGAGCCGACCTCGGCACTGGATGTCTCGGTTCAGGCCGAGATCCTGAACCTCTTGGCGCGGCTGCGCGAGGAGCGTGGCTTCACCTATATCATGGTGACGCATGATCTGGCGGTGGTTGACCATATGTGCGACCGCTTCGCCGTCATGCTGCATGGCGAGATCACCGAGATCCTGCCGCGCGAGGCAATCCCCGGCAACGGCGCGAGCCATCCCTATGCGCGCGAACTGATCGGGGCCTCGCTGGAATATGAGGGGCTGATGTAGGGCATCGCCCCAAGCACAGCAGCAAGGGCCGCGCCGAGAGGTGCGGCCTTTCTCGTTGCGACACTGCAGATCGCCGTCGCACCCTGCCCGGGAACAAGGGCGAAGCCCGCCCGGGCCAGCGCCGGCCCGTCCCCCGGGTCGGCGCTTTGGTGCGTCAGTCCCGAGCTCTGGCAGACGAGGGGCTTGGCACCATAAACCACGCCGGCGAACCGCCGCGATGCCACCCCACGGGCCGGCGCTGCCCCTCTGTTACACAAACCAAAACGGGCGCATCCTGCGATGCGCCCGCCTCCGGGAGGAAATTTTGGTCCCTGTCACCGCTCCTTGGTGACTCCTTCGAACCGCGAGACCCAGGGCGAGACGATCATGCCCGAGATATCGGCCTGGTAGGCGGCGGTATCGATCACCTCGGAGAAGGGCTGGATCGACATGACCGCGGTTTCCATATGGGTCTGGATGTCCTCATAGGCCTTGGCCTGCGCCGCCGGGTCCTGCACCAGCAGCGCCTCCTCGATCATCTTGTTCAGGTCGGCATCATAGAAGCTGGTGCGCCAGCCCTGGTAGTTGGTCAGCTTGGCCTCGTCGCTGTTATCGGGGTTATAGGCCATCGAGCGCAGGTTGCTGTCCGGGTGCGGCTGCTGGCCGCCACCGCCGCGACCGACGATCAGTTCGAAATTCCGCTCGCGCATCGCGCCATAGATCTGGTCGCCCGAGCCGGTGATCAGCTCCGCCTCGATCCCGGCCTGCGCCAGCGTGTTCTGGATCGCCGTCGCCGCCTTCATGAACGGGTCTTCCGACAGCACGCGCAGCGTGGTCTTGAACCCGTCGGGAAAGCCGGCTTCCGCCAAGAGCGCCTTGGCCTTCTCCACGTCCAGCGTGTAGCCCGGATCGGGCAAGAGCCCCATCACCCCGGTCGACAGCGGACGCTGGTGCTTCTTGCCGTAGAAGGGCATCACCGCCTTGTCGAGCCCGTCATAATCGATCAGGTAACGCAGTGCCTCGCGCACCTTGGGATTGGCCAGACGCTCATCCTTCATCGACACGGCGAGGTAATAGAAACCCGCACCGGGGGTCGACTCGACCTTCAGCGCCTCGTTCCCGGCCAGCGCGGTCAGGTCGGGGGCCTGCATGGAATAGGCCACGTCGATATCGCCCTGTTCCAGCATCAGCCGCTGCGACTGCGATTCCGGCAGGTGGCGCATCATCACCCGGGTCATCGCCGGCGCCTCGCCCCAATAGGCGTCGTTCCGGGTCAGGATGATGTATTCATTCGAGGCCCATTGCGTCAGCACATAGGGACCCGATCCGGCCGAATTCAGCGTCAGCCAGGCCGTGCCCTGGTCGCCGTCCTGCTCGTTCTCCTGAACCAGCTTGCTGTCGAGGATCGAGCCGGGGCCGCTCAGCGCCAGCGTCATCAGGACCAGATTGGGGTCATCGGCTTGCGGCAGGTTCAGCACGAAGGTCCGGTCATCCTCGGCCACGAACGACTGATCGGCGGCCTCGGGGGTGAAGCCGCGGGTCTTGAGGAAAGACGCCTGCGCAAGGTTCAGCTGCATCAGCCGCTTGAAGCTGTAGACCACATCCGCCGCAGTCACCGGATTGCCCGAGGCGAATTTCGCACCTTCGCGCAGGGTAAAGCGGATCGACATGCGATCGGGCGCGACCTCCCAGCTTTCGGCCAGGCGCGGCTGGATGCTGCGATCCTCGGGCGAGAGGATGACCAGCGTGTCATAGACATTGTTCAAGACCTGCACCGTTTCGCGGCCGGTGATGGCGGCGGGGTCCAGCGTCAGGATATTGTTCATCGAGGTGGCGACGATCAGCTGATCCTCGGGCGTTTCCGCCAGCGCGGCCAGCGGGTTCGCCCCGATCAAAAGCGCGCCGAGCGCCACCGAAGCAAGAAAATGTTTCATGGGTCCTCCCTTATGCCGCGTCACGGGCGCGCGGCGCGCCATCTCATCCGCAGCTTCCCTGCGGCAGTCCTGCGCCCGCCTGTCAGGCGAGCAAGTCCGTCACCGGCGCCACCAGCGCCCGGCCAATGGCGGCCGTCGCCTCGGCGTCCAGATGCACCTGATCGGCGGGGCTGACCGAGGCCACCTCACCCGCATCGAAGAAGCCGCAGCCAAGTTCTTCGGCCAGCGCGCGATAGAGGGGCGCGATCCGCCGCGCCTCGCCGGGGTCGCGCCCGCCCGCCGCACCCGGGCCGGTCGGCGGCGGGGCGACGATCAGCAGGCGCGGCACCGCGCCGAGCGGCTTATAGGGGAATGTGGCGACGATCTCGGCCAGCCGCTTCATCCCGGCCTGCGCACCATCGGCCCGGCCGCCATGCACCGCCTTCAGGTCATTGGTGCCCAGCATCAGGATCACCAGATCCAGCGGCATATGCGCCGACAGCGCCACCGGCAGCGCCTTGGCTCCGTTCCGGGGCGCGGCGCCCGCATCGTCATCGCGGCAGGTGGTGCGCCCGCCGACGCCATCGGCATGAACCCGAACACCCGGCAGCGCGGCTTCCAGCACGCGCGGCCATTGCCCGCTGGCGGGATGGCGCAGGCCCGTCACCGGGTCCGCGCCCCAGGTCAGGCTGTCACCGAAGGCCAGAACCTCGCGGGTCATCACGCCACCCGGTTGTTGTCGATGAAGGTGAAATCGATGTCCTCGCCCAGACCCGGCCGGTCGGGGACATGGACATAGCCATCGGCATCCATCGGATCGGACAGCGATTTCAGATAGTCGAACCCGTCGTCATATTCGAGGAAGGGATGCAGCAGCCCGCGTTCATACCAGCGGCAGTTCTTCGAGGCGGCGACCACGTGCAAGTTCATCGCGGTGTTGCCATGCACCTCGCACTCCATGCCGAAAGCCTCGGCCATGCGCATCGTCTTCAGCGCCGGGGTGATGCCGCCCACATCGTTCACGCCGGTGCGCAGGATATCGCAAGCGCCATTTTTGACCCATTCGGCCCTGTGCCAATGCTTGCCGGCGGCGCTTTCCGGGCCGACCACGGGGATATCCAGGTTGTCGGCCAGCCACTTGTAGGATGACATGCTCTGCTCATCCATGGGTTCCTCGATCCAGTCGAAGCCCAGCTTCTCCAGCCCCCGGCCAAGCGCCAGCGCGTCGCTGCGCGAATACCAGTGGAAGGCGTCGATCATCAGCCGGATATCGGGACCGACCGCCTCGCGCACGGCGGCGCAAGCCTTCAGGTCCATGCGCACATCGGGCGCCCAGCTGACCGGCGGCATCCAGGTGTGCAGCTTGATCCCCTTGTAACCGCGCTTGACCAGCATTTCGGCAAAGCGGCCGTAATCCTCGGGCGTGGCAAGGCCGTTTTCCAGCTCGTCGCCGCACATGATGCTGCCATAGGCCAGCACCTTGTCGCGATAGGCACCGATCAACTTGTAGACCGGCTGGCCCAGGCTGCGCCCGGCCAGATCCCACAGCGCGCAATCGACCACGGCCAGCGTCCGGTCGGTCAGCTGCGCCGCCGAGCCGCGCTGCCAGTGCGCCAGGTCCTGCCACAGCCGTTCGCGGTCGCGGTGGTCCTGTCCGATCAGCACCTTGCGGACGAATTTCTCGAGAACATGCGGGCGGACGATCTCGGGCGCGGTGAAGCTGTGACCCTCCTGCCCGTCCTCGGTGCGGATGGTCAGGATCGCCTGCTGCACCTGATGCGCCGGACCCGGATGGGCATGGCCCGCGCTGTCGGAATGCCGCCGCGTGGTGGTCTTGAAAATCCGCGCCTCGACCTCGGTGATGATCATTCCTGTCCGTCCCTGTCTGACTTCCGGGCCACGGATTCGCGGCCGCCTCGTCACCCGGATACAATCATGTCTGGCATACTGTCAATAGTTGTCTGACATGTTCGTCACCCTGTCTGAACCTCACCCAGTGCACCGCGCGCGGCAGGGCCTCGACAGCCGCGACAATTTGCGCCAAGACGGGCCGAACCGGCCGCACACGGCCCCCTGTCCCCGTTGCCGCAGAGCCGATTGCGCCCATGACCGAGTTACTTCTTCTGTTCTGCGCCGGACTGATCGGCGGCATCATGAACGCGGTCGCCGGTGGCGGCACCTTCATCACCTTCCCGGCGCTGGTCTTTACCGGCATCCCGCCGGTCGCCGCCAATGCCACGGCGACGGTCGCCGCCCTGCCCGGCTATCTCGCCGCCGCGATCAGCTTTCGCCGCGACATCCTGCTGATCGAGCGTCACCAGCTGAAACGCCTGACCGGCTGGACCATCGTCGGCTCGGCCATCGGCTCGGTGCTGCTGCTGGTCAGCTCGAATGCCGCCTTTTCGCTTCTGGTGCCGTTCCTGCTGCTCGCTGCCACGCTGATCTTTCTCAAGGGCGCGGCGATCCGCGCCTTTGCCGCGAAACATGCCCGCGACGTGACTGCCTTCGGCCTTGGCACGCTTCTGCCTGTGGCGATCTATGGCGGCTATTTCAACGGCGGTCTCGGGATCATCCTGCTGGCGCTGTTCTCGCTGTGGGGGCTGACCGACCTCAACCAGATGAACGGGCTGAAATGCTGGCTCAGCTTCGCGCTGTCGGTCATCAGCTTTGCAATCTTTGCCATCGGTGGCAAAGTCATCTGGATCCCGGCGGCCATCATGGCCCTTGGCACCATTGCCGGCGGCCTTCTGGGCGCGCCGGTCTCTCGCCGCATTCCGATGCCGCAGTTGCGCGCGCTGATCGCCGCCATCGGCTTTGGCATGACGGCCATCTTTTTCTGGCGCTTGTTCAACGGAGGCTAACACACATGAGCGACATCAAACGGATCGAAACCGGCCAGCGGATGAGCCAGGCCGTCACCTATAACGGCGTGGCCTATCTGGCCGGTCAGGTGGGTCAGGCCGGCGCATCGGTGACTGACCAGACCCGCGCCATCCTGGCGCAGATCGACACGCTGCTGAAGAAATGCCACAGCGACAAGACCCGCATCCTCTCGGCCCAGATCTGGCTGGCCGACATGGCCGATTTCGCCGAGATGAACGCGGTCTGGGACGCCTGGGTGCCGCAGGGCAATGCCCCCGCCCGCGCCACCGGCGAGGCGAAACTGGCGACCCCCGACTACAAGGTCGAGATCATCGTGACGGCCGCGGCCGGCTGATCGCCTGAAGCACCGAGCGCGCCGCGCGAAGGCCCGGCGCCTCCCCCCCCTTGCCGAGGCGGTCCATCGTCAGATCCATCGCCTCGAACTGCGCCTTGCGCGCCGACATGTCCTCGAGCGTCGCCAGCAGCGCATCGGCCATCGAGCCGGGCTGGCAGTTGCTGCCCAGAAACTCCGGCACGGCGCGGGTGTCGCTGACCAGGTTGACCAGCGTCACCGTATCAGTCTTCAGCATCATCCCGACGATCAGCCGGCTCAGCAGCGCCATGTCGTAACCCACGACCATCGGTACCCGGTTCGCCGCCAGTTCCAGGCTGACCGTGCCCGAGGCCGCCAGCGCCAGGTCGGCGGCGGCAAAGGCCGCGAGTTTCTCCTGGGGGTCCTCGACCACGATCGGCGCGGTGGGCCAACGTTTCACCATGTCGCGCAACAGCGCCGAAACGCCCGGCACCGTCGGGATCACCACCCGGATCTCGGGCACCCGGTCGCGAAGACGCATCAGCGCCTCGTCGAAACGCGGGCCAAGCCGCGTCACCTCGCCCTTGCGCGAGCCGGGCAGGCACAGGACCACCGGGGCATCGGCGCTGATCCCGTGCGCGGCAAGGAAGGCATTGGCCTCGTCCGGTCCGGCCACCGGCTCGGCCACCACCGGATGGCCGACGAAATCGCAGGACATGCCGGCGGCTTCCATCAGCGGCGGCTCGAAGGGCAGGATCGCCAGCACGTGATCGATCACCTCGGCCATCTTCAGCGCCCGGCCAGGTCGCCAGGCCCAGACCGAGGGCGCGACGTAATGGATGGTCTTCAGATCCGGGTTCAGCGCCCGCGCCTCGCGCGCCACGCGCAGGCAGAAATCCGGGCTGTCGATGGTGATCAGCGCATCGGGGGCGAACTCGGCCACGGCGCGGGCGGTTTCGCTGATCCGGCGCTTCAGGTGGCGGTATTTCGGCAGCACCTCCCAGATGCCCATCAGCGACAGCTCATCCATGGGAAAGCGGCTCACCAGCCCCTCGGCCTGCATCCGCGGTCCGCCGATGCCGTCAAAGGCGATGCCCGGCTGCAACTGGTTCAGCCCCGCCATCAGCGCGCCGCCAAGCGCGTCGCCCGAGACCTCACCCGCGATCAGAAACAGTTTCATGCCAATGCGCCTTTCCCGCCGCAGGGAAGAATGGTCCTGCGGGACGAGGACAGCTTATTACCGTCTCGCCCCGAACGCCACTCAACCAGAGCGCGACCACAAGAACAGCCCCGCCCCTTCGGCGCGGCGGATGGTTTCGTCCCTGTCCAACAGGATAACGCTGCCGGCGGCCCAAGCGATCCCGGCAAGTCCCGCCGCTGCAGCCTGATCGACGGTATCCGGCCCGATGGTCGGCAGGTCGATGCGGCGATCCTGCCCCGGCTTCGGCGCCTTGTAAAACACCCCGCGCCCGCCCTTGGGATTGGCGCGCAGGTCGCGGTGCCGTGCCGCGAAATCCAGCATGGCAGCGGTTCCGGGCAGCGTCTCGATGGCGATGCAGAGCCCCTGCGCGACGACACAGCCCTGACCCAGATCCAGCGGCCCCAGCGCCGCGACGATCTCGGCGGCGCGGGCAACATCCTGTTCATCGGCTGCCGAGGGCGCGCTGGTCAGATGGCCCTCGGACGGGATCAGGTCCGGCGCGATTTCTTCAACTCCGCAGACAGTTAGGCCTGATTCATCGAATATTTCGAGTACCGTGCGCAGCGCCGCGTCATCGCCCGATTGCATCGCCATCAGGATGCGCGGCACCAGTTGCGCGGTGCGGGGATCGAACTGTTCCGGGTCCAGCGCCGGGCGGCGGACCGCGCCGGCAAAGATCACCCGGCTCACGCCCTGATCCAGCAGGTGATCGAGAAACGGCACCAGCCGCTCCAGCCGGAAGGTCTCGGCCGGGATCGGCGGGGCAAAGCCCTCGAGTGCATAAACCGGTGCGCCGGGCAGATGGGCGGCGATGGCCGGGGCCAGCCCGCCCTCGCCCGCGATGATGGCGGTTTTCGTCATCTGCGCTCAGTCATGCGCCCTGGGCGTCAGGAAGCTGCGATCCGAGGGGCCGAGGATGAAATCCAGCACCTCGCGCTCCATCCCGGTCGCTGCCTCGATCCGCGCCCGCGCGGTGTCGCGGAACGAGCCCTTGCCCAGATCGCCCAGCATCTCGCGCAAGGCGGCGATCTCGGCCCGGCTGGCGCCACGACGCTTCAGCCCGACGAGGTTCAGCCCGTCCAGATGACCGCGCGGCCCCTGCACCAGCCCGAAGGGAATGACATCTGCCGTGACCATCGTCACCGCGCCGATCATCGCGCCGCGACCGATGCGCACGAATTGATGCACGCCCGACAGCCCGCCGACGATCACGTCATCCTCCAGCACGCAATGGCCGGCGATGGCGACATTGTTCACCAGGATCACCCGGTTGCCGATCTGGCAGTCATGGGCGACATGGCTGCCCGCCATGAAGAGGCCGTCATCGCCCACACGGGTCAGCCCGCCGCCGCCCTCGGTGCCGGGGTTCATCGTCACATATTCGCGGATGCGGTTGCGCGCGCCGATTTCCAGCGCGGCGCGCTCGCCCTTGAATTTCAGGTCCTGCGGGATCTCGCCGATGCAGGCGAAGGGAAAGATCACCGTCTCCTCGCCGACCGAGGTTTCCCCGGTGACGACGACATGCGATTTCAGCGTGACGCCGCGCGCCAGCCGCACCTGCGGCCCGACCACGCAGAAGGGTCCGATCTGGCAATCCTCGGCAATCGCCGCCCCCGGCTCGATCACCGCCGAGGGGTGGATGACAGGGTCAGCCATCCGATTTCAGATCCATCATCGCGGTGAACTCGGCCTGCGCGGCCAATTGCCCCTCGACAAAGGCCTTGCCCTCGAATTTCCAGATCTTGCCGCCCGGACGCTTCACCGTGACATGCAGCTCCAGCACGTCGCCCGGCACCACCATGCGGCGGAACTTGCAGGCGTCGATGCCCATGAAATAGGTCGACAGCGGCTTGTCGATCACGTCGAGGCTGATCCCCACCACCACGGCCGAGGTCTGCGCCATCGCCTCGATGATGGTCACGCCGGGCATGATCGGCTGGCCGGGGAAATGGCCCTCGAAATGCGGTTCGTTGCAGGTCACGTTCTTGATGCCCACCGCGCTTTCAAAGGGCACGATGTCGCGCACCTTGTCGATGAACAGGAACGGATAGCGGTGCGGGATGATCCGCTTGATGAGGCTAAGATCGGCCTCGGTATAGGGGGCGGGGTTGCGGGTTGCCTCTGCCATGATCTGTCCCTTCAGCGGTTTCGAACGGGGTTAGCAACGGGCCGACGGCTTGGCAAGCTTATCGCGCGCTCACCTTGCGGTGCCGCGCCGCCCCTCGGTCAGCCAGCCGGTCAGGATCAGCCCGCCGATCAGCAAAAGCCAGGCCCATCCGGGCAGGATCGGGCGGCGCGACAAGCCGGTGACGGTGGCGGCCTCGCGCGGGGTGACGCCGATCCAGCTGCCGGTGACGCCCTCGCCGCTGGCGGGCCGGCCCATGCGGACCGCGCGCAGGTCGGGAATGCCGTCCGAGAGGTTCATGACCGCGCCGCCCGTTGCCTCGGACAAGGGCGCAAGCCGCGCGTCGCTGGCCACGGTTTCCTCGAATTCCTTCGGTGCCGAGGGACCCAGCACGATGACCCGGGTGATCTCGCCATCGCTCAGCCGGTAAAGCCCCGGTCCCGGCGCCTGCCAGTCTGCCGTCCAGCGGCCCGGCCCGGTTTCGGCCAGATCGACGCTGGTCTCGCTGCCATCGGGGCTGGTCAGGGTGATCGGCCCGGCGGTTTCGGCCATGGTGCGGCGGGTGATGCGCAGCCCAAGGCCGGGAAGCTGGTCGGCCAACAGCGCCTCTTCCTCGAGATCGGGTTCCTTCATCGACCAATGGGCGATGCGGCGCAGCAGTTCCAGTTGTGGCCCACCACCCTCGAAGCCGCGCCCCCAGAGCCAGACCTGATCGCTGGTCAGCATAGCCACCCGGCCCTTGTCCACCCGGTCCATGATGAGGAGCGGCTGGTCATCCTCGCCGGTCATCACCACCTCGCCGCGATCGGGCACGACCTCGGCCATGCGCAGCCAGCGGCCCCAGTCGCTGTCCGCGCGGGTGCCATCGGCGGCGGGTGCGCCGGGCAGTCCGGCAGTGACCGGATGGCGGCGACCGGCCTCGGTCAGGTGCGGGCGGAAGGGCTGTTCGATGATCCGCCCGGTGGGGCGCGCGGGCAGGATTTCGCCCAGAGGCGAGAGGTTCAGGCTTTCGACGCTGGCCATTTCCGGCCCCGCCGAGACCAGCACCGCGCCGCCCTCGCGGACATAGCGGGCGACATTGCGGTAATAATCCGGCGGCAGGATGCCCCGCACCCGATAGCGGTCGAAGATGATCAGGTCGAAATCGTCGATCCGTTCCAGAAACAGCTCGCGCGTCGGAAAGGCGATCAGCGACAGCTGGTTGACCGGCACGCCATCGGATTTGTCGGGCGGACGCAGGATGGTGAAATGGATCAGGTCCACCGCCGCGTCGGATTTCAACAGGTTCCGCCAGGTCCGCTCGCCGGCATGAGGCTCGCCCGAGATGAGCAGCACCCGCAGACGGTCGCGGACGCCGGTGATGGTCACGGCGCTGGCATTGTTGCGGTCGGTCAACTCGCCCGCGCCATCGCCGCCGGGCGGGTCGAAAGCCAGCTGGATGACGTTCTGGCCGGCATGGTCGGGCGTCACCGGCAGTTCCAGCGACACGCCGGGCGGCACCGCATAGACCTGTTCCGGCCCGCCATCGAGACTGATGCGCAGGTTGGTCGACTGGCCGATGATCGGCTCGGGCACCGCACCCTGATCCTCGATCCTCAGGCGGATGCGCACCTCCTCGCCCACCAGCCCAAAGGCCGGGGCCTCCTCGATCACCAAGCGGCGGTCCCAGTCCTCGGGGTTGCCGGTCAGCAGCGTGTGGACCGGCGCGGAAGCGCCCGCCGGGATCATCGAGGGGTCATGCGCCTGACCGTCGGTCACGCTGATGATACCGGCGATGCGGCTGTCGGGCTCGGCGGCAATGGCGCGGGTCAGCGCGGTGCCGATCAGGCTGCCATCGGGATCATCGCCCACCGTCACCCGGCGCAGCTCGGTATTCGGCAGGTCCGAGATCTGCCGGGTCAGCGCCTCGATCGCTGCATCGGTCTGCGCCTCGCGCCCCGGCAGGGTCTGGCTGGCGCTGCGGTCATCCAGAAGGATCACGATGTCCGACAGCCCAGCCCGCGCCCCGATCTCCAGCGCCGGCCCGGCCAGTGCCGCCGCCGCCGCGAGGCCGGCCAGCCCGCGCCAGGCCCAGCCCCGAAGGCCGCGCCACAGCGCGAAACCCGCGATCAGCAGCGCCAGCGCCGCCAGCGCGTAGATCGCCCATAGGGGCAGCATCGGGTCAAAACGCAGCGCGGTCACGGCATCACCTCTTCGGCGCGCAGCCGTTCGAGCAGCGCCGGCACATGCACCTGGTCGGATTTGTAATTGCCGGTCAGCACATACATGATCAGGTTGATGCCAAAGCGGAAGGCCATCTCGCGCTGTTCCTCGCCCTCGTAACCGCGCCCGACCGGAAAGCGTGGCATCCCCGCCTCGTCCACCGCCCAGGCCTCGGCCCAGCTGTTTGCGCCGATGACCACCGGCGTCACCCCGTCATTCAGGTTGCGGAAGGGCACGCCCTCGGCCGCTTCGGCCCCGGCGGGCGGAGCCTCGACCCAGACCGTTCGGCCTGACCAACGGCCGGGGAAATCCTCGAGCAGGTAGAAGGCTCGGGTCAGGACGTGATCCTCGGGCACCGGGGCCAGTGGCGGGATCTCCAAGGGCGCGGCGAGGGTCTGCAAGGTGGCGCTCATATCTGGACCGCCGAGACCTGCCAGATCGCCGTCGCGCGTGTCGAAGAGGATCATGCCGCCCGAGCGCAGGAAATGGTTCAGCCGCAGATAGGCCATGGCCGAGGGCAAGGGCTGGCTGTCGGTGACTGGCCAGTAGAGAAAGGTCAGCATCGACAGGTCGTCGGTATCCAGATCGATCCCCACCGGCTCGCCCGGTTCGACCGAACTGCGATAGGTGAGCGCGCGCGACAGGCCCTCGAGGCCCTGTTCCGAGATCTGGTCCACCTCGGCATCGCCGGTGATGACATAGGCCAGCGCCACCTCGTTGGCGGCGCGCAGCAGTTCGGGATTGACGATCTCGTCGGTTGGCGGGGTCTGCTGCGCCTGCGCACCGTCCTGCGGCAGGGCCATCATCAGCGTCGCCAGCAGTCCCGCCGCCGCCATCCGCCGTCCGCCCCGTCCCAGCAGGGCCGAGCCGAGCGCATCGAGCGCCAGAAGCAGCGCCGCCGCCGCGATCAGCCAGCCGGTCAGGTCACGCCCCGGCACCTCGCCGACGCTTTCGACCGTCGCGCCCGGCCAGTCGGCACGAACCATCGCCGCCCCGGCATTCAGCGCCTGCCGCCGCTCGCCCGCGGCATAGATGCCGGCGGGCTGGCCCGGCCCCGGACCCTCGGCCAGATCCTCGGCGGCGACCGGGGCCAGATCGCCCGGCCCCTCGGCCGTTCCAAACCCGTCCAGCACCGATTCCGGCGTCCAGAAGGGCTGTTCGCGGTCCTCGGTCGTCTGGTTCGCGGTGTCGCTGGTCCGCGCCGTGGCGACCAGCCGGTCCAGCATGGCGACGAACAGGCCCGAGAGCGGCAGGTTCGACCAGTCGGCATTGGCGGTCACATGGACGAGCACCACCTGCCCCTGTCCCAGACCCGACCGGGTGATCAGCGGCGTGTTGTCGGACAGCGCGGCAATGGTGCGCTCGGCCAGTTCCGGCGCGGGCTGCGCCATCAGTTGCGCCCGGATCGCCACTTCCTCGGGCGCGGTCAGACCCGAGAAAAGCCCGTCGGCGGCAAAAGGTGCCAGCCCGCGCGGATCGCCCCAGCTGAGCGCGCCGCCGATATCGCGCCCGCCCGGACGAAGGCGCACGGGCAACAGCGGTTCTTCGGGCAGGTTTTCGTAAGCCGCCATGCGCGGTCCGGCAAAGCGGATCAGCAAGCCGCCCTTGTCCACCCACTCGGTCAGCATCGGAACCTCGTCCTGCAGCAGCTGATCGGCGAGGATGATGACATCCGGCGCGGTATCCAGCACATCGCCAAGCCCGCCCTCGACCAGATCGGTCGTCGGCGCCAGCGCGCGGCGCAGGTAATGCAGCGGCGACAGAAGTTGCTGCCCCTCGGCCGATCGGTCGGCATCGCCCACCAGCCCGACCTTGTGGCGGCGCACCCGGTCATCGGCCAGCACCACCGCACCGGCATGGGTCTGGCCCTCGATCTGGAAGCGGGTGATGCGGTTGCGCAGTTCCGGCGGCAAGTCGATGGCGACGGGACGCGTGATCGCACCGCCCTCGCCCGTCACCGCCTCGCCCGGGGTCAGCCGCGCCAGCTCGCGCGGCGTGCCCTGCGGGTCGGGACCGATGGCGAGGATCGCCGGCGCCTCATCGTCAAAGCCGTGCAGCGTCAGCGAGGGCGTGTCGCCCGCGTGCAGGGTCAGCGCGCGCAGGGGCTGGACCGGCGGCAGCACCGTCACCGATCCGCGCGCGGTCAGTTCCGCCAGCCATGCCGCTCGGGTCGGATGATCGAGCCCGTCGCTGATCCAGAGCGTGTCCAGTGTTCCCTCGGGCTGGTCGGCCAGCGTCGCCGCAGGGTCTTCGGGCAGGCGGCTCGACCACGGGGCGGGCAGCGCCGCACGCAACCGTGCCTGCAACTCAGCGGCCGGGCTGAAGGCCAGCGCGCCGGTCTGCCGGCCATCCGCCATCAGCAGCGCCGCCGGACGGCCATCGCCGGCGGCATCCTGAAGCGCACGCTCGGCCCGCGCCTGACGCTCGGCCCAGCCCGGCGCAGCAGACCATCCGGCATCCATGATGACCAGCAGCGGGCCATCGCCCGTGGCGCGCAGCACCGGTTTCCAGACCGGCCCGGCAAAGGCGATGATCAGCAGCGCCATGGCCAGCAGGCGCAGCAGCAACAGCCACCAGGGTGTGCGCCGCGCCACCGGCACCGGGTCGCGCAGGCCCAGAAGCAGGTCGACGCCGGGGAAATCCTGCAGACGCGGTGCGGGCGGCATGGCGCGCAGGATGATCCACAGGACCGGCAGCACCGCCAGCGCCGCAAGGATCCAGGGCGTCGCAAAGCCAAGGGGGCCAAGGATCAGCACCGATCAGCCCCCCAGAACCTGATAGAGCCACATCAGCGCCGCTGCCGGCGGTGTCGCCGTGTCATGCGTGCCGAAATGCCAGCCCGCGCCTTGCGCGCCTCGGGTCAGCAAATCACGCCGCTCGGCCAGCCGATCCAGATAGGCGGCGCGCAGGCCCGCCGCATCGCGGGTGTCATGGCTGACGCGGCCGCTGACCGAACGGAACAGCACCGCGCCATCGAAGGGAAAGACCTCTTCATCCGGGTCGAGCACCTGCAGCAGCGCTCCCGAGACGCCAAGCGCCGCCGCCCGCGCGAGGTAATCGCTGACCCATCCGGGATCACCGAGGAAGTCGGAAATCAGCACCACCCGCTGGTTGGGGCGCAGCGCGGTCAGTGGCGGCTGGTCGGCATCGGTGCCGGCCTCGGCCTGCATCGCCAAGCCCTGCGCCAGCCTGTCGGTCTGCAACCGGCCCGCGCGCGGAGGCTGGCCGGCCAGACCCACACGCTCGCCCCCGCGCAACAGCACCATGCCAAGCGCCAATGCCAGCAGACGCGCGCGGTCGCGCTTGGTCGGGCGGCTGGCGGCGCCGCGATAGCCCATGCCCTGCCCGGCGCTGGCCCAGATCACCGCCGCCTCCGCCGATTGCGCCTCGCGGTCGCGGACGAATTGCGCGTCCGAACGCGCGCTGCGCCGCCAGTCGATGCTGCGGGCGGTGTCGCCCTCGCGCGCGGGGCGGTATTGCCAGAAATCCTCGCCCGGACCGCTGCGCCGCAGGCCATGCGCCCCGGGCGCGATCAGCGCGGCCAGACGCTCGGCCGAGAGGACCAGCGCCGGCAGGCCGCCGGATTCGGCCTCGGCCCTTGCGCGAAGATCGGCGGCGTCCGTGCTCACGCGGCCCTCGTCTGACCCGACCGTTCATCCAGCAGACGCAGGATCGCGCCATCCACCGTCTCGCCCCGCGCCCGTGCGGCAAAGGACAGTGCCATGCGGTGACGCATGACCGGCGCGGCCAGCGCCTCGACATCTTCCAGCGTCGGCGCGAAACGGCCATGCAGGGCGGCACGCGCCCGCGTGACCAGCATCAGCGCCTGCGCCGCGCGCGGACCCGGACCCCAGATCAGGCTGTCGGCGACCCAGCCCGCCGCCTCGGGCGCGCCGGGACGGGCCGAACGGACAAGCGACAAAATGGCCTCGACCACGCTTTCGCCCACCGGCATCTGCCGGATCAGCCGCTGCGCGGCGATCAGCGCCTCGGGATCGAAGGCGGCATGGGCCTCGCCCTGCTCTACCCCGGTGGTGGCCAGAAGGATGTCGCGCTCGGTGTCGCGGTCGGGGTAATCCACGTCGATCTGCAACAGGAAGCGGTCCAGCTGCGCCTCGGGCAGCGGATAGGTGCCCTCCTGCTCGATCGGGTTCTGGGTGGCCAGCACATGGAAGGGCCGGCCAAGCGGGCGGTGCTGGCCGCCGATGGTGACCTCATGCTCCTGCATCGCCTGCAGCAGCGCCGATTGCGTCCGCGGGCTGGCGCGGTTGATCTCGTCCGCCATCAGCAGCTGGGTAAAGACCGGGCCTTCGATAAAGCGGAACTCGCGCCGGCCATCGGCGGTCATGTCCAGCACCTCGGAGCCGAGGATATCGGCGGGCATCAGGTCGGGAGTGAACTGGATGCGCTGCGTGCCAAGGCCCATCACCGTGCCAAGCGTCTCGACCAGCATGGTCTTGCCCAGACCGGGCTGGCCGACCAGAAGCGCGTGACCGCCCGACAGGATCGCGGCCAGCACCTGCTCGACCACGGCATGCTGGCCGACAAAGCGCCGCTCGATGCTGGCGCGCGCGCGCTTCAACGCATCGCCAAGCGCCTCGACATCCGCCACCAGTTTTTCGTCCGAACCCATGACAACGCCTCATTTGTGCTTTAGACCGACCATAGATAACAGAAGTTCGGGCGACCATATCGAATGGCAGATGAGACTGACAATCGCGTGAGCGCAAGTCCGAGCGCCGAGGGTATCGCGGCGGCTGCCAGCAAGGCGGGCAAGACCGGCCTGCCGCCGGTGCATCTGTGGAACCCGCCCTTCTGTGGCGATCTGGACATGCGCATCAAGGCCGACGGGACCTGGTTCTACCAGGGAACGCCGATTGGCCGGCCCGCGATGGTGCGGCTGTTCTCGACCGTCCTGAAGCGCGAGGGTGACAAGTATTTCCTCGTCACCCCGGTCGAGAAGGTCGGCATCGTGGTCGAGGATGCGCCCTTCATCGCCGTGGATGCCGAGATCGCCCCTGACCGCATCACCTTTACCACCAATGTCGGCGACGAGGTGGTGGCGGATGCCCAGAACCCGATCATCCTGCGCGGAGATGCGCAGGAGCCGCGCCCCTATGTGCATGTGCGCCGGGGGCTCGAGGCGCTGATCGACCGCAAGACCTTCTACCGGCTGGCGGCGGCGGCGGATGAGGGCCCCCAGGGCAAGGTGGGGGTGCGCTCTTCTGGCCAATTCTTCCCGCTGGAATTCTAGGCTAATCCTGCCTTCATGCTGAAGTTCGCTGCCAACCTGACCATGCTCTTCACCGAGCGCCCGCTGCTGCAACGCTTCGAGGCGGCGGCGCAAGCGGGCTTCACCGGTGTCGAGGTGCTGTTCCCCTATGACCTTGCCGCCAAGGAGCTGGTTCAGGCCACACGGGCGAACGGGCTGCAATTCGTGCTTCTGAACGCACCGCCGCCCAGCTGGACGGGCGGCGCACGCGGCTTTGCCGCCGATCCTTCGCTGGTCGGCCGGTTCCGGGCCGATTTCGACCGCGCCCTGCGCTTTGGCCGGGCACTGGGGACCGAGCATATCCACATCATGTCCGGCGTGGCAGAGGGGGCCGCGGCGCGCGAGACGCTGATCGGCAATCTGGCTTGGGCCACGGCGCGGGCACCCCAGACCAGCCTGACCATCGAGCCACTGAACGGCACCGACATGCCGGGCTATTTCCTGAACGACTTCGACCTCGCTGCCGAGATCATCGCGGCGGTCGGCGCGCCCAACCTGGGGCTGCAATTCGACAGCTACCATGCCCACCGGATCACCGGCGACGTGGCGGGCTGCTGGCAGCGCCACCGCGCGCTGGTGCGCCATGTCCAGATCGGCGGCGCGCCGACCCGCTGCGAGCCGGACAAGGGCGAGAACGACCATGCCGCATTCCTGAAGCAGTTGCTGGCCGACAATTACACCGGTTGGGTCAGCGCCGAATACAAGCCGGCCGGGACAACCGAGGCGGGATTGGGCTGGCTCGGCAAGGCAAATCGGGCGCGCTGATCGGTATTCCCTCTGCCTGTCGGGAACCATGCGCCTTTTCAATTCGTTGCATGACCAGAAGGGCGTCGGGCGCTGACCTGCCAGACGTTGCAGCCATCAACGGAGGAAGCGGATGCATTCCATCATCTATATCGTCGGTCTCGTCGTCGTCGTTCTGGCCGTCATCTCGTTCGTGTCGTAACCGCGACCGGAACCAGGGACAGAGGCTATGAACTCGATCATCTACATCATCGGCCTCGTGGTCGTCGTGCTGTTCATCCTGTCCATGCTCGGACTGCGCTGAACCACGGCCGCCGAGGCTATCGCGATGCGCGGCCCTGTCATCGACAGGGCCGCGTTTTCTGTATGACGAAAGCGCGCGCGTCTGGATGACCCCACGGCGGCAATCGCGGCCCTTGCCAAGTCTGGCGATGACCGCCATATGCCCGTCACTCTCTCGCGATTGATCAGCGAAGGGCGGCGCGTTCCGGCCGGCCCTTTGTCCTGTGAATTTCGATCTGGCTTTTCCCTGCCCAATTCGCTAGGGCGGCCCCGCATACTGAAGGACGCGCCCCAATGGATATCCGCAACATCGCCATCATCGCCCATGTCGACCATGGCAAGACCACGCTGGTGGATGAACTGCTGAAGCAGTCCGGGGCCTTCCGCGAGAACCAGGCGACCGCCGAGCGCATGATGGACAGCAACGACATCGAGCGCGAACGGGGCATCACCATCCTTGCCAAGGCCACCTCGGTCGAGTGGAAGGGCACGCGCATCAACATCGTCGACACCCCGGGCCACGCCGATTTCGGCGGCGAGGTCGAGCGCATCCTGTCGATGGTGGATGGCGTCTGCCTGCTGGTCGATGCCGCCGAAGGCCCGATGCCGCAGACCAAGTTCGTGACCTCGAAGGCGCTGGCGCTGGGGCTGAAGCCGATCGTGGTGCTGAACAAGGTCGACAAGCCGGCGGCCGAGCCCGATGACGCGCTGAACGATGTCTTCGACCTGTTCGCCAACCTCGGCGCCACCGACGAACAGCTGGATTTCCCCCATCTCTATGCCTCGGGCATCGGGGGCTGGGCCGACGAGTCGCTGGACGGCCCGCGCAAGGACATGTCGGCGCTGTTCGACATGGTGTTGCGCCATGTCGAGCCGCCCAAGCAGATCGCCCGCAAGGACGAGCCGTTCCAGATGCTGGCCACCACGCTTGGCGCCGACAACTTCGTCGGCCGCCTGCTGACCGGCCGGGTCGAGGCCGGCCGTGCGAAAGCCGGTGACACGATCAAGGCGCTGGCCCGCGACGGCGAGCGGATCGAGCAGTTCCGCATCTCGAAGGTCATGGCCTTCCGCGGGCTGACCCAGACCGCCATCGACGTGGCCGAGGCCGGTGACATCGTCACCATCGCCGGCATGGCCAAGGCCACCGTGGCCGATACCCTCTGCGCCCCCGAGATCGATACCGCCCTGCCGGCGCAGCCGATCGATCCGCCCACCATCAGCGTCACCTTTGGCATCAATGACAGCCCGCTGGCCGGTCAGGATGGCAAGAAGGTGCAGTCCCGCGTCATCCGCGAGCGGCTGATGAAAGAGGCCGAATCGAACGTCGCCATCAAGATCGAGGACACGCCGGGCGGCGATGCGTTCATCGTCTCGGGCCGGGGCGAATTGCAGATGGGCGTGCTGATCGAGAACATGCGCCGCGAAGGCTTCGAGCTGTCGATCTCGCGTCCCCGCGTCATCTTCCGCGAGGAGAACGGCGAGCGGCTGGAGCCGATCGAAGAGGTCATCATCGATGTCGATGACGAGTATACCGGCGTGGTCATCGAGAAGCTGACCGGCGACCGCAAGGGCGACATGGTCGACATGCGCCCCGCCGGCCATGGCAAGACCCGGATCGTCGCCCATGTGCCCTCGCGCGGGCTGATCGGCTATCACGGCGAATTCATGACCGACACCCGCGGCAACGGCGTGCTGAACCGCATCTTCCATGGCTGGGCCCCTTACAAAGGCGCCATCCAGGGCCGCCGCCAGGGCGTGCTGATCTCGATGGAGAACGGCGTCTCGGTGGCCTATGCGCTGTGGAACCTCGAAGAGCGCGGCAAGATGTTCATCGGCGCGCAGGAACAGATCTATACCGGCATGATCATCGGCGAGCACAGCCGCGACAACGACCTGGAAGTGAATCCGCTGAAGGGCAAGAAACTGACCAACGTTCGCGCCTCGGGCACGGACGAGGCGGTGCGCCTGACGCCCCCGGTCCGCATGTCGCTGGAAGAGGCGATTGCCTATATCGACGACGACGAACTGGTCGAAGTGACGCCCCGGAATATCCGTCTCAGGAAGCGATTCCTTGACCCGCACGAGCGGAAACGTCAGGCTAGAACTGATTCTTGAGATTGCGTTCAGCGGTTTCGCATAGCGGCTTGATTTGTCTGAATAGCCTGCGCACTGATTGCAATTTCCAATTGAATCTGGCCATTGAATTGCCCGATTCGGTTGCAAAAACACCGAGTTGCGCCAGCGGCGCGTTTTTCGCTCTGCGTTCATTCGCAGCGGTGCTAATCTCTGCTGCATGAAGGTTCGTCATCCGCCAGTTCCACCCCGCCCGGGACCGGGTCTGCATGACAGCGTCTCGATGGCGCTGCTCGAGATGATTGCCGAGCATCGGCCGTCCTTCCCCGAGATCCCCGAGATCGCCCTGCGCGCCGGACAGGACGAGGAAGCGGTGCGGGCGGTCTTCGATTCGGTGCAGGATATCCTCGACACGCTGGCCGAACAGGGGCTGATGAAGCTCTTCGATGTCAGCCTGCGCACCGTGACCCAGGCGCCGCCCGACGACCCGATCGCGCAGTTCCGTGCGCTCGGAACGGCCTACCTGAACTGGGCAATCGAGAACCCGGCCCAGTTCCGCCTTCTTCAGCACAGCAAGCTGGTCGATCTCGAGGCCAATGAAAATCTCGCCCGCTATGTCCGGGCAATGCACGACACCATGCTGCGGCTTCTGGCCAATGCCCAGGACGCCGGTCAGATCGAACGGTCGACGAACATCCACTCGATCCTGGTCAGCGGTCGATGCCTGTTGTTCGGCCTCGCCCGCATGGCCATCGACGGCAACATGACCGCCTGGCATCCGGGTCTGAACCCGGCCGATGCCGCGCACCAGGCCTTCAGCGATTACATGGACTCGATGGCCGCTGCCGGCAACAACCTCACCGGCAGCCTGAAACCCCAGCGGATCGAGGCTTAGCCCATCCGCTCCGAGGCATAGCCGCCGGGGCTGGCCGGGAAGACGACCGTCTTGCCGGCATTCAGGAACACCCGGTGATGAATATGCGCATGGATGGCACGGGCCAGAACCTGCGCCTCGACGTCGCGGCCAAGGGTGACGTAATCGGCAGCAGACTGCGCATGGGTCACACGCACCGTGTCCTGCTCGATGATCGGGCCCTCGTCCAGATCGGCGGTCACGTAATGCGCCGTCGCCCCGATCAGCTTCACCCCGCGCTCGAAGGCCTGCTTGTAGGGGTTGGCCCCTTTGAAGCTGGGCAGGAAGCTGTGATGGATGTTGATGATCCGCCCCGACATCCTCTGGCAAAGCGCATCCGACAGCACCTGCATGTAACGCGCCAGCACCACCAGATCGGCCCCGGTCTCTTCGACCAGCGCCAGCAGCCGAGCCTCGGCCTCGGGCTTGTTCGCCGGCGTCACCTTGATGTGGTGAAAGGGAATGTCGTGGTTCACCACCACCTTCTGATAGGTCATGTGGTTGCTGACCACGCCGACGATCTCGATCGGCAGCGCGCCGATCTGCCAGCGATACAGGAGGTCGTTCAGGCAATGGCCGAAATTCGACACCATCAGCAGGACCTTGGCCTTCACCGAGGGATCGTGGATCGCCCAGTCCAGCTCCATCGCCCCGGCAACTTCGGCGAAATCGGCGCGCAGCGTCTCGGCATCCGCGCCCTCTTCCGAACGGAAGCTGACGCGCATGAAGAACATGCCGTTCTCCATGTCATCGAACTGTGCCGCATCGGTGATGTTGCAGCCGTGATCGGCCAGGAAACCGGCGATGGCCGCGACGATGCCGCGACGCGAGGCACAGGTGACGGTCAGGACAAGTTCGGACATGGGGTCAAATCTCCGTTCGTTTCCCGAGCGTTACCCCGCCTTGCGGCCAAGCCCCGCCTTGCAGGCGACATTTTGCGCCAAAACGCGACCTCACCCGGATCGGCGTTCAGATCTGGCGCTCGGGCATCTGCACAACCAGCCCGTCCAGCGCGTCCGAGACCTTCAGCTGGCAGGTCAGGCGCGAACGTGCCGGATCGGGCTCATAGGCGAAATCCAGCATGTCCTCTTCCATCGGGTCCTTCGGCGGCAGTTTGTCGATCCAGGCCGCATCGACATAGACATGGCAGGTCGAGCAGGCGCAGGCGCCGCCGCAATCGGCCTCGATGCCGGGAATGCCATTGTCCCGCGCGCCTTCCATGACGGTCATGCCGGTCTTGACCTCGACCTCGTGGGCGGTGCCGTTGTGCTCGATATAGGTGATCTTGGCCATGTCGCTATCCTCACTGTCGCAGCCGGAAATAGGTCATCCGCCGCGCATTGAAAAGGGCGAGATAAAACCCGCCCTTTCACCTGGTTCAAATATCCCGGGGGTGTGGGGGCAGCGCCCCCACTTGCGGGCCTCAGCTGTCCTGGATCGGCAGTGCCACGAAGCGCGGCTCGCCGGCGCGACGGATCAGAAGCAGGATCGACTTGCGGCCCGCCTCGCGCGCGTCATTGACCTGGGTTTCCAGGTCCGAGACCGCGACCAGCGGCTGCTGGCCCGCCTCGACGATCACGTCACCGGCGGCCAGGCCCTTCTCGGCGGCGACGCCATCGGCGGCCACCTCGCGCACCACCAGACCATTCAGGTCCGGCGAGACGCCCAGTTCGGCGGCGATCTCGGGGGTCAGGGTCGACAGCGTCATGCCCATCATATCGCTGGCACCCGGGGCCTCCGACGTCACCGAGCTGGCACCGCCCTCGCCCTCGGCGAGTTCGCGGCGGCCAAGCGTCACCTGCTTGGTCATCCGCTCGCCGTTGCGCAGGATCACCACATCAACCGGCTCGCCCGCAGGCGAATCGGCAACGCGGCGCACCAGCGAGCGGGTGTCATCCACCGCGCCTCCGGCAAACTCGACGATCACGTCGCCGGCCTGCAATTCGGCCGCCTTGGCCGGGCCGTCCATCACCTCGGTGATCATCGCCCCCTTGGTGTCATCGCCGACACCAAGCGCCTCGGCCATGTCCGGGGTCACATCCTGGATGGTCACACCCAGCCAGCCACGGCGGGTCTCGCCGAATTGCTGCAGCTGGTTCACCACCTTGTCGACGACGTTCGAGGCCATCGAGAAGCCGATGCCGATCGAGCCGCCATTGGGCGACAGGATCGCGGTGTTCACGCCGATGACCTTGCCATCCATGTTGAACAGCGGCCCCCCCGAGTTGCCGCGGTTGATGGCGGCGTCGGTCTGCAGGTAGTCGTCATAGGTGCCCGACAGCTCGCGGTTCCGCGCAGAGACGATCCCGGTCGAGGCCGAGAAGCCCTGCCCCAGCGGGTTCCCCAGCGCCAGCACCCAGTCACCCATGCGGGCGGTGTCGGAATCGCCAAACTCGACGAAGGGCAGGTTCTGGTCATTGTCGACCTTCAGCAGCGCGATATCGGTCTTGGGATCGGTGCCGATCACCTTGGCCGGCAGGGTCTCGCCCGAATAGAACTCGATCTCGATCTCGTCGGCGCCGTCGATGACGTGGTTGTTCGTCACGATGAAGCCATCGGCCGAAATGACGAAGCCCGAACCGAGCGCGTTCGAGCGCTGCTGGCCGCGCGGTCCGCCGGGGGCACCCGGGCCGCCCTCGGGCATGCCGGGGAAGCCGAAATCACGGAAAAGGTCCGAGAAGGGGCTGCCTTCGGGGAAATTCGGGCCACCCTGGCCAAAGGTCGGCTGCGACACGACCGAGGTGGTGGTGATGTTGACAACCGCCGGGGCGACCCGCTCGACCAGGTCGGCAAAGCTGTCGGGCATCACCTGGCCGGGCACCTGGGCTTCGGGCGCGGTCAGCGGCTGGTTCTGGTTGGCGGCTTCCTGCGCCTGCTGCTGCGCCTCGGGCGAGATGTCCGAGGGCGCGGTCTCGACGGCCTGCTGCGCGCCCGCGACGCCCAGACCCAGCGACAGCGCGATGGCCGAGGCGGTCAGGAATTTCTTGGAACTCGACTTCATTCGAATGGTCCTCATGTTCTTTTTCGATGATCCGGCGGGCCTCCGGCGCGTCCTCGCGGCGGGCGTCAGGATCGGGTTGATATGACATGGATTTAGGGACGCGTTGCAAATAAACCACGCTCTCGGGCAGTGAACTGATCGTGACTTTTGTTACGAAAAGGGCGGGTCCGCATCACGGCCCGCCCTTCGCTATGGTCAATTCCCGGTTGTTTCCTCGTCCGGCGCCGGCTCTGCCACCGTGTCTGGCGCGGGTTCGCCCTCTGCTGCGGCCGGTGCGGCCTCGCCCTCTGCTGCGGCCGGCTCCGCTTCCGGCGCGACCGGCGGCACCATCTCCGAATGTTCCTCGGGCGGCGTCACCAGGCTTTCGGGCACCGGCGTCAGCTTCACCCCGGCGGATTCACCAAGCGGCTTGCCCTCACGGTCGGTCACGGTCGGCGTCACCAGCTCCTCGTCCGTCGCCGCTTCCGGCGCAGGCGTGGTGCCGGCGCTGTTTCCTGCCGGCACCGGCACGGAAGGCGGGTTGGCCCGCTCTGCACCATCGCTGGCCAGGTAGTCGAAGAACTCGCTGTCGGGCTGCATCACGAACGAGCTGTTGCTGCCCTGCAGCGCCCGTTCATAGGACTGCATCGAGCGCGAGAAGGCGAAGAACTCGGGGTCGCGGCCGAAGGCATCGGCATAGATCGCGTTCCGCGTCGCATCGGCCTCACCGCGCACCACCTCGGCGCGCTTGCGCGCCTCCGAGGTCAGCTCGACCACGGTCCGGTCGGCGGCGGCGCGCACGCGCTGCGCCGCTTCGTTCCCGCGCGCCACCTCGTCGGCGGCCTCGCGTTCCCGCTCGGCCCGCATCCGGGCATAGGTGGCCGACAGGTTCTGCTCGGGCAGGTCGGTCCGGGTCAGGCGCACGTCGATGATCTCGATCCCGAGGCCGGTCGAGTTGCGCCGGGCCTCGTCGCGGATCTGGTTCATCAGGCTGGTGCGGTCATCCGACAGCACGTCGGTCGAGGGCACCGAACCCAGCACCTCGCGGATGGCGGTCTTGACGATCGGCTCCAGCCGCACCAGCGCCGCCTCGATCCCGGCCACGCCGACGGCCTGGCGGAAGCGGACGACATCGGTGATGCGCCAGCGGGCGAAGGCATCGACCACAAGGCGGCGGTCATCCAGCGGCGTCACCTCCAAGGGCGTGGTCGGCAAGCCGAGGATACGGTCGTCATATTTCACCACCGTGTCGAGGAACGGCACCTTCACCGCCAACCCCGGCTCTTCCTTCACATCGACGACGCGGCCGAGGCGCAGCACCAGCGCCTTTTCGCGCTCGTCCACGATGAACAGCGAGGACATGACCACCACGGCCACGACGATCAGCGCCGGAATGGCGATGACGGAGAGAAAGGATCTGGGCGTGGCCATCAGTTGGTCCCCCCGCTGGTCGTGGCATTGTTGGTTGCTGCGGTGTTCCCGCCGGTGTTGCTGGTGTTGCTGGCAGGCCGGTCACGGCGCAGCTGGTCCAGCGGCAGATAGGGCACCACGCCCTGCCCGCCAGCGGCCGACTGGTCGATGATGACCTTGTCCACGTCGCCCAGAACCTTTTCCATCGTTTCCAGATACATCCGGCGCCGGGTCACGTCGGGCGCCTTCACATATTCCTCGTAGACCGAGTTGAAGCGCGCGGCCTCACCCTCGGCGACGTTCACGGCCTGGGCGCGATAGGCCTCGGCCTGTTCCAGCTGCGATGCGGCCTCGCCTCGGGCATTCGCCAGCACGCGGTTGGCATAGGCATCGGCCTCTTTCTCCAGCCGGTCGCGTTCCTGCTGCGCGGCCTGCACCTCGCGGAAGGCGTCGATCACCTCTTGCGGCGGGTCGGCGCGGTCAAGGTTGACCCGGACCACGTTGATCCCCGATTCATAGGCGTTCAGGGTCTGCTGCACCTGGGTCTGCAGATCCTCGGCAATGGCACCCCGGTCGCGGTTCAGGATCGGCGCCAGTTCCGACCGCGCGATAATGTCGCGCATGGCGGATTCAGCCACGGCGCGGATGGTGTCGCGCGGATCGGCCAGGTTGAACAGGTACTTGGCCGGATCGTTGATGTTCCAGACCACCTGATATTCCATGTCCACGATGTTCTGGTCGCGGGTCAGCATCAGCCCGCTATCCATCGGCCCGGCACCGGTGCCGATCTCGGTCACGCGCTCGCCGGTGACCTGCACGATCTCGGCGGTGACGAACGGCCAGGGGGCAAAGTTCAGACCCGGCTCACCGACACCTACCGCGTCACCGAACAGGAACTCGACGCTGCGCTCTTCGGGCTTGACGGTGTAGAAGCTCATGAACCCCCAGAAGGCCAGCGCGCCAAGCGCGATCAGCCCGATGGTCGAGCGGTTCATGCTGAAATTCGGCCGGCGCGGCCCCGAGCCGCCACCGCCGCCATTGGGGCGATTGCCGCCACGGCCGCCGCCCATTAGCACGCGCAGCCGTTCCTGGCCCTTCTTCATCAGCTCCTCGATCTCGGGGATCTGGTCGCCGCCCTGACCGGGTCGCTCGGGACGTTGCGGGTCGCGCGGGGGGCGTTGATCCCCCCATGGACGGTTCGAGGGACGCTTGCCGTCCTCATCGTCGCCGCCATTATTGCCGCCTCCGCCGCCCCAGGGGCCCTGATTAGCCATGCAAATGCCCTTTTGCCTGTTGGTTTTCTTTGTCTGCAAACTGGGGCTGAGGGGGGGAATGTCAAGGCTTCGCCGCCCCTTTCCCCCGTGCCCCGCATCTGCGCTGCTCGGGGCCGCGACCGATCGTCGCAGCCCCTGCCCGGCCCCGATCAGGGCCGGACGGTGCCGTCGCCCGTCACCAGGTACTTGAAGCTGGTCAGCTGTTCCGCACCCACCGGCCCGCGCGCATGCAGCTTGCCGGTGGCGATGCCGATCTCGGCCCCCATGCCAAACTCGCCGCCATCGGCGAACTGGGTCGAGGCGTTGCGCATCAGGATGGCGCTGTCGAGCCCGTTGAAGAACCGTTGCGCGGTCGCATCGTTCTCGGTCAGGATCGATTCCGTGTGCTGGCTGCCATGGTGGCGGATATGCGCGATGGCCCCCTCGACGCCATCGACCAGTTTGGCGGCGATGATCATGTCGAGAAACTCATGGCCGAAATCATCGGGCGCGGCCTGAACCGTGCCCGCGATCTGCGCCAGTTCACCCTCGGCCCGGACCTCGACGCCGGCCTTGACCAGCGCGGTGATCAACTGCTCGCGCAGGGCGGGATCGGCGGCGCGGTCGATCAGCAGGCATTCCGCCGAACCGCAGATGCCGGTGCGCCGCGTCTTGGCGTTCAGCACGACCCGCAATGCCTTCTCCGCATCGGCGTCGCGGTCGGCATAGACATGGCAGATGCCCTCCAGATGGGCAAAGACCGGCACCCGCGCCTCGCGCTGCACCAGCCCGACCAAGCCCTTGCCGCCGCGCGGGATGATCACGTCGATCAACCCCTGCGCCTGCAGCATGGCCGAGACCGCCGCCCGGTCACGGGTCGGCACCAGCTGGATCGCCTCGGCCGGCAAACCCGCCGAAATCAAACCCTTGACCATGCAGTCATGAATGGCTTTCGAGGAGTGCAGGCTTTCCGATCCGCCGCGCAGGATCACCGCATTGCCGGATTTCAGCGCCAGCGCGCCGGCATCTGCGGTGACGTTCGGGCGGCTTTCATAGATCACCCCGATCACCCCGATGGGCGTGCGCACGCGCTGGATATGCAGCCCGTTCGGCCGGTCCCATTCGGTGATGACACTGCCCACCGGATCGGGCTGCTCGGCCACCGCGCGCAGCCCGTCCTCGATACCACGGATTCGGTCCTCGGTCAGCTTCAGCCGGTCCATCATCGCGTCCGACAGGCCCTTCTCGCGGCCGAAGTCGAGGTCAAGGGCATTGGCGGCAAGGATCTCTGGCACCGACAGCCGGATCGCCTCGGCCGCGCCGATCAGGGCCGCGTGCTTGCGTTCGGCGCTGGCCTCGCGCAGGGCCGCTGTGGCCTCCTGCGCGGCGGCGCCCATGCGCTGGATCAGCTGCTCGGCGTTGTCCATGTCCTTCATCCCCGGCCCCCTTGCGAATGAAACGCCCGAATTCTGCGCCCGTTCAACGGGCCTGCCCGTCATACCGGAGCGGAACCCAAAACAGGAGTCCCGAAATGATCATCCGTTTCCTGCCGATCAAGAGCGAGACCGCAAACGCCCTGAGGCACGGCACCGACAGCTATGGCCTGTTGCCCGAAATGGTCGCCGCCTCGACCGGCAGCGGCACACCCTGCCGCCACTGCCTGGGTCAAGTGCCCGAAGGCAGGCCCTACCTGATCGTCGCCTATCGGCCCTTCGACGACCTGAACCCCTATACCGAAACCGGCCCCGTCTTTCTGTGCTCGGACTATTGCGCCGCCGGCGGGCCGGATTTCCCCGCCGCGATGCTGACCAGCCCCGCCTATATCGTTCGGGGCTATTCGCGTGACGAGCGCATCATCTATGGCACCGGCGCGGTGGTCCCGACTGCTGAAATCGAGGCGCGTTGCGAGGAGTTGCTGACCCGACCCGAGATCGCCTTTCTCCACATCCGCAGCGCCAGCAACAACTGCTATCACTGCCGCGTCGAGCGCGGGTGAGGCGGGATGATCATGCCATGAGGATCGCGCACGGGCGACGATATCGCCCCTTTCGGGCAGAAACTCTCTGACGGATCGGGGGAAGGGCAAGACAATGGCGCGGTTGACGGGGCTCGAACCCGCGACCCCCGGCGTGACAGGCCGGTACTCTAACCAACTGAGCTACAACCGCGCATATCTTGTCGGGCGAAGGTGTGTGTGGCGCGGTTGACGGGGCTCGAACCCGCGACCCCCGGCGTGACAGGCCGGTACTCTAACCAACTGAGCTACAACCGCACACTCACCTCCCCGGTCGATCGCCCGCCGGGGTGAGGGGCGGTTTACGCAGAGCTTGCGCAGAGGTCAAGGGCGGATCGCGCGAAAATCCGACCTTCCGGACAACAAGTTCAGATCCATGGAAAAAGGGGCAGCCGAAGCTGCCCCTTGGAGCCGGCGCGGAACAGGCCGCGCCGGAAGGTCGTCAGACCCTTAGTTGCTGGCCGGAGCCGGCTCGCCTTCGGCCGGAGCCGCAGCCGGGTCCGCCGGGGCGGCAGCCGGGTCAGCCGGAGCCGCAGCCGCGTCGGCAGCCGGAGCCAGGGTGGCGGGCAGCATCATCGAATCGTCGAAGTCCGGCAGCGCGCCAAGCTCGTCGCGGGTGTAGTTGGTGGCGAAGATCACATCGTTGCCGAAGGTCGCCATCTTCATCGCGTCGGTGCTGATCAGCACTTCCTTGGCGCCAATGCCGAGGAAACCACCGATGTCGACCACATAGCCGGCGACGACATATTTGCCATCGACTTCGTCGATCACGATGTCGCCGATGTCAGCGATCGAATCCCACTCTTCGGGAACCGCGTCGCCTTCCAGCACGCTCCATTCGCTGTCCGAGGGCTGGTTCGTGGTGTAGACCTGCAGGCCTTCAACCCAGCTCCCGAGCATGCTCGGCGTGCTGGCGTCCAGCGTCGGCTGAGCCTCGGTCGGCGCAACCACGGTCTCTTCGGCAGCTTCTTCGGTCATTTCTTCGGTCGCAGCGGCGTCAGCAGCGGCATCGGCCTCGACTTCTGCCTCGGCAGCAGCACCGGCATCGGCAGCAGCGTCCGCAGCGGCATCGGCAGCCTCACCGGCCGCATCAGCAGCCTCGCCCGCTGCATCGGCAGCGGCATCGGCCGAAGCGTCGGCAGCGGCATCAGCCGCATCGGTCGCGGCGTCAGCAGCGTTCTCGGTGGCCTGCACGGCCTCTTCGGTGGCCGTCTCCGGCGTGTTGCCGTCCTGCGCAAAGGCCGGCACGGCCAGGGCAGCAATCGCAGCACTCATCAGCAAGCGTTTCATCGATGTTACTCCTCTTCGAAGCTATTGCTTGCGGGCGTCTTTTGCCCGTCACAGCCCCAACGCGACAACTTCGAAGCGCGTTCCGCAGAAGATCGCAACTGGCGGAAATCCGCCAATTGTTGCCAATAAACATTTGATAAGTCTTGCTTTAACGCGGGTGACTGATGCGGCCGCCGCAGACTGGACCGGGTGCGCCGGTGGTCGATGGCCCCGACGTGGGCAGACCGCGCATCACCCGCACGGCCAGCCAGCCAAAGGCCTGCGCTTCCAGCATGTCGCCATCTAGCCCTGCGGTTTCGACCGGCTGCACCGCGCAAGGCAGGACGGCCTGAAGCGCCGCCATGATGGTCGCATTGTGCCGGCCACCGCCGCAGACCAGCACCATTTCGGGCGGGCTCGGCAACCAGCGGAACCCTGCCGCGACCGAAGCGGCCAGCGCCCCCACCAGCGTCGCCGCCGCATCGGCATCGGGCAGAGGCTCGACAGCGGCAACCAGCCCGGCAAAGGCATCGCGGTCCAGCGATTTCGGCGGCACGCGCTCGAAATAGGGATGGGTAAGAAACGCCGAGACAATTGCGTCGTCCGCGCGACCCGAGGCCGCCAGCGCCCCGCCCTCATCCCGCATCTGCCGGAGGCGGCTGCGCACCAGGTCATTGATCGGGGCATTGGCCGGCCCGGTGTCGAAGGCGAGGCAGGCCCCCACGGCCTCGGGCGCGGCGGCGGCGGGATCGACCCAGGTGATATTGCCGACGCCGCCAAGGTTCAGGAAGGCGACGGGCCGGGGCGGCAGATGCCCCGCCGCAACCGCCCATTCGGCGCAGGCCCAGTGAAAGAAGGGCGCCAGCGGCGCGCCCTCGCCCCCTTGCCGCACATCCTCGCTGCGGAAATCCCAGACCACCGGCCGCCCGATCTTGCGGGCCAGTTGCCCGCCATCGCCGGCCTGATGCGTCCGACCGCCCGCCGGGTCATGCGCCAGCGTCTGGCCGTGATAGCCGACGATCTCGGCCTCGGGGAAACCTTCCGCCAGCGCCGCATGGCTCGCCACCGAAATCTCGGCCGCATCCTCCACGCCCTCGCCGCCCGGCCATTGCCCCAGCGCGCCATGCAGCGCCGAGGCCTCATTGTCCGAATAGGCGCGATAGGCGCTGCGCCCGAAGCCGCCGATCCTCTGGCCGTCGGTCTCGATCAGCGCCGCATCCACCCCGTCAAGCGAGGTGCCCGACATCATCCCCAAAGCCCGGATCATCGCGCCTTTTCCTTTGTTGCCGTGGCAGGTATATCCGCAGCACTGAGAAGGAAAAACCCCGATGACCTATCACGCCAAATCCGACTTCATGCGCATCATGATCGAGCGCGGCTTCATGGCCGACTGCACTGATTATCAGGCGCTGGACGATGCCCTCAGCGCGGGGCCGGTGACGGCGTATATCGGCTATGACGCCACTGCGGCCTCGCTGCATGTGGGACATTTGCTGAATGTGATGATGCTGCGCTGGTTCCAGAAGACCGGCAACCGCCCGATCACGCTGATGGGTGGCGGCACCACCAAGGTCGGCGACCCGAGCTTCCGCTCGGACGAACGCCCGCTTTTGGGGCCGGATCAGATCCAGGCCAATATCGACGGGATGCAGAAGGTTTTCGCGCGCTATATCGATTACAGCGATGACCGGGCGCTGATGCTGAACAACGCCGAATGGCTGGACGGGCTGAACTATCTCGACTTCCTGCGCGATATCGGGCGGCATTTCAGCGTCAACCGGATGCTCAGCTTTGAATCGGTGAAATCGCGGCTCGACCGCGAGCAGTCGCTGTCCTTCCTCGAATTCAACTACATGATCCTGCAGGCCTATGACTTCCTCGAGCTCTACCGGCGCTATGACTGCCGGCTGCAGATGGGCGGGTCGGACCAGTGGGGCAATATCATCAACGGCATCGACCTGACCCGCCGGGTGCTCGACCGCGAGATCTGGGGCCTTACCTCGCCGCTGTTGACCACCTCGGACGGGCGCAAGATGGGCAAGTCGCAGGGCGGTGCGGTCTGGCTGAACGGCGAGATGCTGTCGCCCTACGAGTTCTGGCAGTTCTGGCGCAACACCACCGATGCCGATGTGGGCCGGTTCCTGAAGCTTTATACCGAGCTGCCGCTGGAGGAATGCGACCGCCTTGGCGCGCTGGAGGGGGCCGAGATCAACGACGCCAAGATCAGGCTGGCCAACGAGGTGACGACGCTGCTGCACGGGGCCGAGGCAGCGGCTAGCGCCGAAGCGACCGCGCGCGAGGTCTTTGAGCAGGGCGGTGCCGGTGGCGATCTGGAAGTGGCGATCCTGCCGGCCTCGGCCTTCGAGGGCGGGCTGTCGGTGGCGCAGATGCTGGTCCAGACCGGCATCACCGGCAGCGGCAAGGAGGCCAAGCGCCTGATCGCCGAGGGCGGTCTCAGGCTGAACAACGACGCCGTGACCGACCCGCAGATGCCGGTCGATGCGGCGCTGGTGGGCGACGGGCTGAAGGTCTCGGTCGGCAAGAAGAAGCACCGCATGGTGCAGATCGGCTGATCTGACCCTGACGCATGGCAGCCATGCGGCGCGGCGGTGACGCCGCGTCGCAGCATTGAACGCCCCGGTTCAATTGCCTATTTCGCCGGCATGGGAGAACACCTCCACATGACCGGAGACAAGACCATGGCGAAACACATGACCGCCTCGCCCCGCACCGACCGCCTCGCCGACGAAGCGATCGACCAGATGTTCGGCTATTACAGCCGCGAGACCCAGTTCCTCCTGCGCGCCGCCAATGACGGCAACCGCGTCATCAGCGAGTTGGATGCCGCCGGCGCGATCCTCGCGGCCAAGCGCGCCGCCTGAGGCCGCGCCACATCACGAGTTTTCCAAGGGGACCATCCGGTCCCCTTTTTGTTTGCGACGGGCACAGAGGGCGCCACCGCCACCGCTGCATTTCCCCTTCCCAACGCCCCGCCTCCTGCGCATCATGCACCCATGAGCAGCCACCCCGCCCCCAAGGATGCCGAGCAGCGCCGGGCCGTCCGGCCGGTGATCTGCTATGACCCGGCCACCCTGCCCGATCCCGGCCTTGCCGCCCTGCGCGCGGCGCGGGCAAGCGCGCGGAAGGTTGGCGAGCTGCGGGTGCCGCCGCGCGAGGGGCGCTGTTTCGGGGTGCCGCAGGGCCAGTTCTTCCGCATCACCAGCATCGAGGGGCCGCAGGTCGGCGACCTGAACCTGTGGAGCGCCGTCGATCCCTCCGAACGCTTCTATTCCGGCAAGACCCGCGCGCTGCACGGCACGCATCTGGGCCCCGGCGACCGCATGTGGTCCTCGTTTCCGCATTTGCGTCCGATTGCCACCGTGACCGAGGATACGCTCGACTGGTACGGCATCGATGCCTTCGGCGGATCGGTCCATGACGTGATCGGCACGCGCTGCGATCCCTATACCCATCACCTGCTGTCGGGTGGTGACAATTATCACCATTGTTGCCATTCCAACCTGACGAATGCCCTTGCGAAACATCTGGGACAATCCCCAGGCGAGGCCGAGCCGCTGGTCCATGACGTGCTGAACGTCTTCATGTGCACCGGCTTCACCCGCGACACCGGCCAGTATTTCATGAAGGCAAGCCCGGTCCGCCCCGGCGATTACATCGAGTTCTTCGCCGAGATCGACCTGATCGGCGGACTGTCGGCCTGCCCCGGCGGCGATTGCAGCGATCAGCATTCCTCGGATGCGGCCGCCTGCCATCCGCTTCTGGTCGAGATTTTCGCCCCGACCGAGCCTGCCCCAAACCGCCCGCCACCCACGCCCAACGGCTATGCCTGGCCGTGAGCGGCGGGCGCTGCGCCTCGGCCGCGCCCGGTCTCTTGACGGGCCGGACGGCGCGCGGCAATCAGGGCGGATGATCGACTTTCGACCCGTCGTCCACACCATCGGCAGACTCGTCACCGTGATGGGCGTGGGCATGCTGTTCCCCATGCTCGTCGACTGGTGGCATGGCGACCCGCATTATCAGGTCTTCCTGCAAACCTCGCTCTTGACCGTTCTGGCCGGGCTGATGGCGACCATCGCCACGCGCGGCCAGATGGAGGGGTTGAACATCCAGCAGGCCTTCCTGCTGACCGCGGGGCTGTGGGCGGTGCTGCCGCTGTTCGGGGCCCTGCCCTTCATGCTGGGCGCACCGCATTCCAGCTTTACCGATGCCTATTTCGAGGCCATGTCGGGGGTCAGCACAACCGGCACCACCGCCTTTCCCGCGCTCGACGCGCTGCCCAAGGGCACGCATCTGTGGCGGGCGATCCTGCAATGGTCGGGCGGCCTGGGGATCGTGGTCGTGGCCATGGTGTTCCTGCCGGTGATGAAGGTCGGGGGCATGCAGTTCTTCCGCTCGGAAGGCTTCGACACGCTTGGCAAGATCCTGCCCCGCGCCGGCGAGATCGCGGCCGAGATGACCCGCGTCTATTTCATCCTGACCGGGGCCTGCATCCTGACCTATATCCTGCTGGGGATGACCGGCTTCGACGCGGTGATCCATGCGCTGACCACCATCTCGACCGGCGGGTTCTCGAATTACGATGCCAGTTTCGGCGCCTATCTGGGCGGGCCGGAATGGGCGGCCTCGGTCTTCATGGTGCTGGCTTCGGTGCCCTTCATCCGCATGGTGCAGGTGATGCGCGGCCAGTTCGTGCCCTTCTGGCAGGATGTGCAGATCCGCGCCTACCTGCGCTGGATCACCTATGCCTGCGGGCTGATCGTCGCCTATCGGCTGATGTACATGCAGCAGGATCAGCACCCGCTGGAGCTGGTGCGGGAAACCGTCTTCAACACCATCTCGACCTTTTCCGGTACCGGCTATGCCTCGACCAACATGCTGGAATGGGGGCATCTGCCCTTCAGCATCCTGATCATCGTCGGGCTGATCGGCGGCTGCACCGGCTCGACCGGCTGCTCGGTCAAGATCTTCCGCTATCTGGTGCTGTTGCAGGCGGTGCGGGTGCAGATCCGCCGGATGCACAGCCCGCACCGGATCTATCCGCTGCGGCTGGAGGGCCGGCCGCTGGACCAGGACGTGGTGAATTCGGTCATGGCCTTCTTCACCCTGTTCATGCTGACCTTCGGCCTGCTGATCGTCGGCTTGTCGCTGACCGGGCTGCATACGCGGACGGCCTTGACTGCCGCCTGGACCGCGATCGCCAATGTCGGCCCGGCCTGGGGGCCCGAGATCACCGCCAATGGTTCGGTCTCGAACTTCCCGGCCAGTGCGAAATGGTTGATGACGCTTGGCATGTATCTGGGCCGGCTCGAGCTGATCGCCGTGCTGGTCCTGTTGCTGCCGCGCTTCTGGCGGGCCTGAGGCCCGCCGTTCAGCAGATCAGGGGATCAGCACCGTCGCGCCAGTCGTCTCGCGGTTTTCCAGCGCGGTATGGGCGCGGCCGACCTCGGCCAGCGGCACACGCTGCGACACCTCGGCGCGGATGATCCCGGATTTCAGCGCCGCAAACATCTCTGCCGCGCGTTGCTGCAGTTCCGCCGGATCGGCGATGTGCTGGAACAGCGTTGGCCGGGTCAGGAACAGCGACTTCGCCCCCAGTTCCGACATCGGCACCGGCGGCACCATCCCCGAGGACTGCCCAAAGCTGACCATCATCCCGCGCACCGCCAGACTGTCCATCGAGCCGCGCCATGTCGCTTTACCCACGCCGTCATAGACCACGTTCACGCCCTTGCCGCCGGTGATCTCGGCCACCCGGGCGGCGACATCCTCGCTGTTGTAGTCGATGACATGGGCATAGCCGAGCGAGCGCGCCAGCGCGACCTTCCCGGCCCCGCCAGCCGTGCCGATGGCAGTCGCGCCCTTGGCGGCGATCCACGGCCCCAGCAATTGCCCGACACCGCCAGCCGCCGCCTGCACCAGCGCGACCATGCCCGGCTCGATGCGGAAGGTCGAATGGATCAGGTAATGCGCGGTCATGCCCTTCAGCATCAGCGTCGCCGCCTGCTCGCTGGTCACGCCCTCGGGCACCCGGACCAGCCGGTCGGCGGCAATGAGGCGCGCCGAGGCATAGGCGTTCAGGGGCTGGGTATAGGCCACCCGGTCGCCGGGCTGCCAATCGGTGACGCCCGGCCCCACCGCCTCGACCACGCCCGCCCCTTCCGAGCCCGGGACCAGATCGCGCTCGACCGCCCAAGGATAGGTGGCGTTGCGGTGATAGACATCCAGGAAGTTCAGCCCGATGGCATCCTGCCGGATCAGCACCTGCCCCGCACCCGGAACCGGCGTGGCGATCTCGCGCCGCTGGAACTCGTCGGCGGTGCCGGGTTTCGGCATGGACATGACATAATCGCTCATCGCGCATCCTCCGTTTTCGGGCAGTCTGGCGACAGTCCGGGGGAAGGGCAACCGCCTGCGCGATCAGTTCCCTGCGGGGGCTTCGGGTTCCGTTTCTGGCGCAACCGGCTGCGGGGTCATGTCGGGCAGTGCGGGCTGGGCCGGCGCGGCCACAGCCGCATCATTCGCCGCCGGGGCGAAGCGGGCAAAGCTGTCCGACAGTTCCGCCGCCAGCCGCTGCTGGTTCTCGGCATCGCTGACCGGCCAGATCAGCACAAAACCCTCGGCCCGGCCATCGCGCACCTGTCCCTCGGCATGGCCGATATGGGTGTCGTTGCGACCGTCAAGCGTGATCGACCCCGGCTGCACGTCGCGCACGGGCTGCGGCACCCAGCCAAGGGCGATGACCAGGCCCGAGAGATCCAGCAGGTCCTGCTGACCGCCCGGCTGCGAGAACAGGATCAGCGCCGCGCCCGAGCCGTCCTTCGGGCCATAGATCGCCAGCGCGCGTTCGTTGCGGTCAAAGGCCAGCTTGTCCATCGGCACCGTCGCCGACAGGCCGGTATGGGCATCCTGCAACTGCGACAGCCCCATCTCGCTGCGCCATGCGGCGCGACGCTCGATCAGCTTCTGCATGGCGGTGCCAGCGTCGGGCGACAGGCGCTCGGCCAGGATCTCGGCATTGATGGCGGCCTCGGTCTTGGGACCGCCCTTGCCGTCGATCTTGCCATCATAGAAGCCGGCCCACCGCAGCGCCCGCTGCACCTCGTCCAGAGGCGGCATTTCGGCGGCGGCCTCGGGTGGGGCGGGCAGATCGGGGGCAGCGCCGGCGACGACCTGCGTGCCCAGTTCCTCGCCGGTGGCAAGGAAGGCGTCGCGCGGGGCGGCGCCCGCGGATTTGAAGGCGGCGAGCCAGGCGTTTGCCGTCGCTTCCGTCAGCGGGCCAAGCGCCACGGCAAAGCGGTCATTCGGCAATTGCCAGAGGCCCGCATCGGCAAAATTCTCGCGCCATTTTTCCAGCGCGCCATCGGCATCGGTGCGGTCCGCCAGCGCCTCGAGGCGCAGGTAATGGTTCGGCGCATCGGGGGCGGGTGCCGGGGTCTCGGCGGGGGCGGGATCGGTTACGGCAACGGTCTCGGCGGTCAAAGCCTCAGCCGCAGGAGCCTCGGCGGGGGTCTCGGCCACGGGCGCAGCGGCAGCCGGCGTCACCGCCGTCAGCGTCACGTTCGATCCGGGTTCGGCCACAAAGCTGTCCGCCGGGATCTTGCCCTCGGCCTTCAGGCTCTCCAGCCGCGCCGCGGCCTCGGCAGGGGTCTGCGGGCCAAGGCCGATGGCGGTCCAGCCGCCCGGCACCCGGAAGGTCACGACATCGGGAAATTGCGCGCTCCAGCTGGCCGCTGCCTCGGCGGTCGCCGCCTCGCCGCGCTTGGCCTCGATACGGATCACCGCGCCGCCGTCCTGCGCCCAGACCGCGCCCGGCAGCCAGGCCGCCATCAGTAACCAGTGAAAGCGCCGCATCAGCCGACCCCGCAATTGACCCTGTCCCATCCCACGCCTAGAAGGCGCGGAGCTTCGCATGATCTATGCAAAAGGATGGCCCGGATGACCAGCCCCAACCGACCCCGCAGCTTTCAGGAGATCATCCTGCGCCTGCAAAACTACTGGGCCGCGACCGGCTGCGCCGTGCTGCAACCCTATGACATGGAGGTCGGCGCCGGCACCTTCCACCCGGCGACCACGCTGCGCAGCCTTGGCAGCCGTCCCTGGGCCGCCGCCTATGTCCAGCCCTCGCGCCGCCCGACCGATGGGCGTTACGGCGAGAACCCGAACCGGCTGCAGCACTATTATCAATATCAGGTGATCATCAAACCATCGCCCCCTGACCTGCAGGATCTCTATCTCGGCAGCCTCAAGGCCATCGGGCTTGACCCGCTGATCCACGATGTCCGTTTCGTCGAGGATGACTGGGAAAGCCCGACGCTTGGCGCCTGGGGTCTGGGCTGGGAGGTCTGGTGCGACGGCATGGAGGTGAGCCAGTTCACCTATTTCCAGCAGGTCGGCGGCCATGACTGCCGCCCGGTCTCGGGCGAGCTGACCTATGGGCTGGAACGTCTGGCCATGTATGTTCTGGGGATCGAGCATGTGATGGACATGCCGTTCAATGACCCGCAGAGCCCGATCCCGCTCAGCTATGGCGACATCTTCCGCCAGACCGAGCGCGAATATTCCCGCTGGAACTTCGATCAGGCCGATACGGCGATGCTGTTCCAGCACTTCAAGGATGCCGAGGAGGAATGCGCCCGCATCCTCGCCGCGCCCGAGAAAGACAGCGCCGGCCGCCGCATCCCGATGGCCCATCCCGCCTATGACCAGGCGATCAAGGCCAGCCATATATTCAACCTCTTGGACGCGCGCGGCGTGATCTCGGTCACTGAGCGGCAGGCCTATATCGGCCGGGTGCGGGCGCTGGCCAAGGCCTGTGCCGACCTGTTCCTGACGACCGATGCCGCGCGGGTGGACGAGACCGCCTGATGCAGCCCTGTCCGACGACCCTAGCCGGCCAGACCGGGCAAGATCGCTTTCAGCCCGGCGGCGATCATCTGCACGCCCATGGCCGCGACGATCATGCCCATCAGACGGGTCATGATCACGCGCAGGGTCTGGGACATGTGCCGACCGATGGTCGAGGCAAAGAACAGCACCACCGCCAGCACGGCGAGCACCAGACCGAAGGCCGCGGCCACCGCGCTCTTGTCGGCCATGGTGCTGGCCTGCCCCATATAGACGATGATCGCCGTGATCGTCCCCGGCCCCACCACCATCGGGAAGGCCAGTGGATAGAAGCTGACATCGGCGCGGGGCGGTTCCTGCACGGCCATGGCCTGAGCCTTGGCCGGGGCCTCGTGGGCGGGACTGCCCGAGCCGCTGAGCATCCCCATGGCAATGGTCATCAGGACCAGACCACCGGCCACGCGGAAATCATCGACGCTGATGCCGAAGAATTTCAGGATCGCCGCGCCGCTGACCGCCACGGTCGCGCACAGGACGGCGCTGAAGAAGGCCACGCGCAGGCCCGCGCGGCGTTGCAGCGCCGGGTCCATGCCATGAGTGACCGCCAGAAACAGCGGCAGCACCACGAAGGGGTTCATGATGGCGAAGGCGCCGCCCAGTGTGGTGATGAAAAACGCGTGGTCCACGGCCTGCCCCATATCCATCCGAATCAGCGCGTGAAGGTGACAGCATGAACGGCAAATGGCCAGCCATTGTCCTTGTCCTTGCCGGCCTCGGCACCGGGGGCGGCGTGTGGTACGCGCAGGAATACGGCTTCTATGACCGCATCGACCCCGCCGGTCCGGGGGCGGCTGTCACCGCCGTTTCTGCCGCCGATGGCGGTGCGCTGGACCTGCCCGTCGCCGATTTTCAGGGCATCGACGCCACATCCTCGCCGCTGCGCTGGCGCGCCTGCTTTCGCCTGACCGAGCCGCCGCTGCCCGACAGCCTGACGCCGTTCGAGGGTGCCACGCCGCTGAACGGACCGGGCTGGTTCGACTGCTATGACGCCGACCAGATCACCCATGACCTCGAATCCGGCGCGGCAGTGGCGGTGCTCGGCACCTCCGAGATCCGCCCCGATGTCGACCGGGTGCTGGCGATCTATCCCGATGGCCGCGCCTTTGGCTGGCACCAATATAATGACAAGACACCCGAACGCGGAGTGATGGACTGATGGCCGACCTGCTGATCGAACTCTTCTCGGAAGAAATCCCCGCCCGGATGCAGTCCCGCGCCCGCGAGGATCTGAAGAAGCTGGTCACCGACGGGCTGGTCGAGGCCGGGCTGACCTATGCCAGCGCCGGGGCCTTCTCGACCCCGCGCCGGCTGACCCTGGCGATCGAGGGCCTCAGCGCCCACAGCCCGACCACGCGCGAGGAACGCAAGGGCCCGCGCACCGACGCGCCCGAGGCGGCACTGCAGGGCTTCCTGCGCGCGACCGGGCTGACGAAGGACCAGCTTGAGGCCCGCGACGACAAGAAGGGCCAGGTCTGGTTCGCGACGCTGGAAAAACCCGGCCGACCGGCGGCCGAGATCGTGGCCGAGGTGCTGGAGACGACCATCCGCAACTTCCCCTGGCCCAAGTCGATGCGCTGGGGCGCGGGCAATCTGCGCTGGGTCCGGCCGCTGCATTCGATCCTTTGCCTCCTGACCGACGAGGCCGGGGCACAGATCGTGCCGCTGACAGTCGAGGGCATCGCCTCGGGCAACCAGACCCGCGGCCACCGCTTCCTGTCGCCCGAACCCTTCACGGTGACGGGTTTCGACGATTATGCCGCGAAACTGCGCCGCGCCCATGTCATCCTTGACGCCAGCGAGCGCGAAGCCGCCATCCGCCAGCAGGCCGACAACCTCGCCTTCGCCCGCAGCTGGGAGATCGTTGCCGATGCCGGGCTTCTGACCGAGGTGGCAGGCCTCGTCGAATGGCCGGTGCCGCTGATGGGGGTGATCGAGGACCGTTTTCTGGACCTGCCGCCCGAGGTGCTGCAAACCTCGATGAAGGAGCATCAGAAGTTCTTCTCGGCCCGGAACCCGAAGACCGGCCGGATCGAGGGTTTTGTCACCGTCGCCAATATCGAGACGCCCGACGATGGCGCGACCATTCTGGCGGGCAACCAGCGCGTGCTGGCCGCGCGGCTCTCGGACGCGGCCTTCTTCTACGAGAACGATCTGCGCGAAGCCAAGTCCGGCATGGGTCACTGGGCCGAAGGTCTCAAATCGGTGACCTTCCACAACAAGCTCGGCAGCCAGTCCGACCGCATCGCCCGCATCGCCGCACTGGCCCGCGAGATCGCGCCGCTGGTCAGCGCCGATGCCGATGAGGCCGGGGAAGCCGCGACGCTGGCCAAGCTCGACCTGCGTTCATCGATGGTCGGCGAATTCCCCGAATTGCAGGGGATCATGGGCCGCTATTACATCGCCGCCGCCGGCAAGCCGCAAGCCGTCGCCGACGCCGCCCGCGACCATTACTCGCCGCTCGGCCCGAGCGACGACGTGCCGACCGCGCCGGTCTCGGTCGCCGTGGCACTGGCCGACAAGATCGATACGCTGACCGGGTTCTGGGCGATCGATGAGAAGCCCACGGGGTCGAAGGATCCGTTTGCGCTGCGCCGGGCGGCGTTGGGGGTGATCAGGTTGGTGCTGGGGAATAAGCTGTCCGGGAAGCTACGTCCAATAATCGAAAGCAGCGCAGGTGAAGCATACTGGGCCCGCTACCAGCGCCCGTGGATGCTTGGCCATTTACTCAATATGGAAGATGGACGCTCGCGTTGGACCAGCGGATATATTTTGCACGCAGATGAAGCTGTTGGATTGCAGATGCCAAAGGATATATTTCTTCTCAAGCTCAACGATCATCGGATCGCACCCGAGTACGAGATAGATACCTCAATCGATCAGCTTGGCCGCGATCCTCAGGCGGTTCCGACGGTTAGCGAGCTAACAACCGAACTCCTCTCCTTCCTCCATGACCGCCTCAAAGTCTACCTCCGCGACCAAGGCATCCGTCACGACATCATCGATGCCGTGCTGGCGCAGCCCGGCAATGACGATCTCGTGCTGGTGGTGAACCGGGCCACGGCGCTGAATGACATGCTGAGGACCGAGGACGGGAAGAACCTCACTCAGGGTCTGAAACGCGCCGGGAATATCCTTGCGCAGGCCGAGGAGAAGGACGGGGTCGAATACAGCTTTGGCGCCGACGAGAAATTCGCCGAGACCGATCAGGAACGCGCGCTTTTCGCCGCGCTCGACACCGCCGAACCGGCGATCCGCCAGGCGACCAAGGCCGAGGATTTCCCCGCCGCCATGTCGGCCATCGCCGCGCTGCGCGCGCCCATCGACGCCTTCTTCGAGGCGGTTCAGGTGAACAGCGACAACCAGATCCTGCGCCGCAACCGGCTGAACCTCTTGAGCCGCATCCGCGAGGCCGGCCGCCAGATCGCGGATTTCACCAAGATCGAGGGGTGAGGCGCGCCCGGAAAAAGGTCCAGTGGACCTTTTTCAGCGCCGAACGCGCGGAGCGCCGGACTTAGAAGGGCCGGTCAACTCCGGCCCTTTCTTCTTCACGAAAAATATCCCGGGGGAGGCCCGCAGGGCCGGGGGCAGCGCCCCCTACCCGGCCAGCGCCTCGCGCAGCGCGTGCCAGCTGGCCTTGGGGGTGCGTTCCATCGTCGCGTAATCCACATGGACCAGCCCGAAGCGCGGCTGATAGCCAAGCGACCATTCGTAATTGTCCAGCAGCGACCAGTAGAAGAAGCTGCGCACGTCGACGCCCTCGGCCAGTGCCGCCTGCGCCGCCTGAAGATGCGCGGCGATATAGGCGATGCGGTTTTGGTCCTCGATCTCATCGGCAAAGGCCACGCCGCTTTCGGTGATGTAGAGCGGCAGATCGCCGGTATGGTCGCGCTTCAGCCGGACCAGGAACTCGGTCAGCCCTTCGGGACGGATTTCCCAATCGATCTGGGTCTTGGGCAAGGGGCCGGGAACCTCGGCCGTGTGCGGCCAGAGTCCCGGCGCAGGAGCGTAATTCTTCCGCGTGTAGTAATTCACCCCCAGCCAGTCCAGCGGCTGCGCGATCATGGCCAGATCGTCCTGCCAGCCCTTCGGCAGATGCGGTTCCAGCCCCTCCATCGCCTCGGCCGGATAGCCCTGCCCCATCGCCGCCTGCACGAACCAGCGGTTGTAGATCGCATCCTGCCGCGCCGCCGCCGCGCGGGCCTCGGCGCTGTCATCCGCCGGATGCGCGGTTTCGAAATTCAAGACCAGCCCCAGATGGTCGCGCGCACCGTCGGCCCGCAGCGCGGCAATGGCCGTACCATGGGCCAGCATCACGTGATGGATCGCGTGCCCCGTCGCCCGGATGTCGCGCAGGCCCGGCGCGTGAAAGCCCATGAAATGCGACAGCCACGAGATGCACCAGGGCTCGTTCAGCGTTGCCGCCGTCTCGACCCTATCGCCGATCCGCGCATAGACGGTCTGGCAGAAGCGGGCGAAGTGATCCACGATCTCGCGGTTCTGCCAGCCGCCGCGCGTGGCCAGTGCCGAGGGCATGTCCCAGTGGTGGAAGGTCAGGAAGGGTTTCAGCCCCCGCGCCAGCATGCCGTCGACCAGCCGGTCATAGAAATCGAGGCCCTCGGGATGGACGGTCTGCCCGTCCGGCAGCACCCGCGCCCAGGAGGTCGAGAAGCGATAGGCATCGAACCCCGCGTCCCTAAGCAGATCCAGATCGCTCTCCCACCGCAGATAATGCTCGCAGGCACGCGATCCATCCTGTCCCTGGAAGGTATTGCCCGGTGTTGCTGCAAAGGTGTCCCAATGCGAGGGTCCGGTGCCGCCGAAGCGCGTGCCCTCGATCTGATAGGCCGAGGTCGCGGCGCCGAAGAGGAATCCGGGCGGAAATGTGGAACGCTTGGGGATCATCTTGGGCCTCGAAGGAGAAGACGACTGTTAGCGGAAACACTGCCCGCTTCCTCGCCCCCCGTCAATCGGCCGGACTCGCGCCAAAAGAAAAAGGGCGACCCGGAGGCCGCCCTTTCACCTTGTCCAAATATCCTCGGGGGGGGGGCGCAGGCTGGTTCGCCACTGGTCCGAGGACCAGTCGGCAACGGGGGCGAAGCGCCCCCGGCGACCGCCCGATCAGACGATGCGCTCGACCATCATGTGCTTGATCTCGGCGATGGCCTTCGCCGGGTTCAACCCCTTGGGGCAGGTATTGGTGCAGTTCATGATGGTGTGGCAGCGATAGAGCTTGAACGGATCTTCGAGGTTGTCCAGCCGCTCGCCGGTGGCCTCGTCGCGCGAGTCGATGATCCAGCGATAGGCCGCCAGCAGCGCGGCCGGGCCCAGGTACTTGTCGCCGTTCCACCAATAGCTCGGGCAGGAGGTCGAGCAGGAGGCGCAGAGGATGCATTCGTAGAGGCCATCCAGCTTCTTGCGGTCCTCGATCGACTGCTTCCACTCGATGCCGGGCTCGGGCGACTTGGTGATCAGGTAGGGGTTGATGCTGGCGTGCTGGGCATAGAAATGCGTCAGGTCCGGCACCAGGTCCTTGACCACATGCATATGCGGCAGCGGATAGATCGAGATGTCGCCCTTGACCTCGTCGATGCCGTAGATGCAGGCCAGGTGATTGCCGCCGCCGATGTTCATCGCGCAGGAGCCGCAGATGCCCTCGCGGCAGGAGCGGCGGAAGGTCAGGGTCGGGTCGATCTCGTTCTTGATCTTGATCAGCGCGTCCAGAACCATCGGCCCGGTCTTGTCGAGATCCAGCGTATAGGTGTCCAGCCGCGGGTTCTCGCCGCTGTCGGGGTCCCACCGATAGATCTTGAACACCTTGGTCCGGGTCGCCCCCTGCGGCGCGGGCCAGGTCTTGCCGACCGTGATCTTGCTGTTCTTGGGAAGGGTGAACTGGACCATGGGGTGCCTCTTCTTACAGGGTGCCGTCGGGCCGGTGATCGGCGTCAAACAGGTTCTGGGTGCTGGCGACAAGATTGGCCACCTTGGCCCGCGCCTGCGGATTGAGCGGCAGGCCGTTGAGCTGCCGCAGGAATTCGGTTGCGCCCGCGTTCAGGCGCTGCATCGAGCTGCCGGTCAGCGGCTCAAGCGCGGCGTGTTCTTCGGCGCTGATGCCGGCCAGCGCCAGCAGCTGGCGGCCCGGACGCATCCGGTCGCGCTCGTCGACCAGCTCGAAGTGGTGCAGGCGACCGGGTGCCGCGTCCTCGAGCCGGTCCAGCAGATCGTCCCAGCCCGGCAGGTCGCGGGTCTCGGACAGGAATTCGTCATAGCTGCCGCCATAGCCATCGGTGCGCACCGCCTGCGCCCAGACACTGGCCTTCCACGCCTCCATCCGCCGGCTGTAGACGGCATAGACGGGGACCAGCGGCGCAAAGGCACGGTCCAAGAGCGCGATGATGCGCGGCAGCGCCGGGTAAAGCCGGGTCTCGCCGCCATTGCCCGGCATGGCGCCGGCCAGGTTCTCGTGGCTGATCAGGACGGTGCGCCCGTCCTGCGGCAAGCCCTCGCAGACCGTCGCCACCGCCTCCATCAACCGCGCCTCGTCGCCACGCTCGCCATCGAGGCTATAGGCGATGGCCGCGCGGCCTAGCGGACGCATGGGCGTTCCGGCCTCGGGCGTGCGGATCACCAGCCGGTCGGCCAGCGCCGCCGCGTTCTTTTGCAGGAAATGATGCAGCGAAGTGCTGCCGGTCTTCTGCACGCCCAGGTGAACGATCACCCGGGGGTCGCTGCCTGCGGCTGACGAGGATTCCGCCATGGTCTAGCCCTGCCAGCGCGGCTGGTCATAGAGCGACACGGTGGGCGGCTGGCCCGAGCGGCGCATGACGCATTGGGCAAAGACATCCGAGGGGTCGCGCCCCATCAGCCGGTCGCTGCTGATCTCGAAGGAGACCGAGCCATAGGGCCGAACGCCGCCATCGAAATCCGAGGCCACGCCGATGCCCACCTCGGTGCGCGGCGGCTGGTTCGCCGCCTGCACGTCGCGCAGGCAACTGCGCTCGGCCTGGTCGACCGGCACCGGCGCGCACGCCCCCAGCACTGCCGCCAGGGGCAGCAGCGCCAGAAGGGACAGGCGTGATCCGGTGCGGGTCAGGGTCATGGTCGGTCTCAGGCCGAGGCCGCAGCCGCGGCGATGCACTGGGTTGTGGCCGGACGCTTGACGATGGCCGCGACGCTGTCACCCGCGCCCGAGGCGCCGGCATTGGTCATCTGGGCGATGTCGATCAGCTCGGCCGTGGTGGCGTTGTTGACCACGCAATCCGTATAGGGCGCGGTATTCGCCCCCGGCAGACGCTTCGACATCTCGGCATTGATGGTGGTGCGGGCGATGGCGCGCGAGCTGGCGTCAAGCACGGTCGGCGTCGTTGCCACCGGCGGCGGGGCAGCGGTCACCGGCGGCTGCCCGGTCATCGGCGTGACGGGAACGCAGGCCGTCACCGCGACAGCGGCGGCGGCAAGCAGGATCGGAAGGCGGAAGGAACGCATCAATATACCCTTTTCTTCGGCGCGATCTTTTTCAGGTCGATCCCGCCCTCGTCCGCCTTGGTCAGCGGATCGAGATGGACGGGGCGATAGGCCAGTTTAACCGTGTTTCCGTCCACCCATGCAAGCGAGTGCTTGCGCCAGTTGGCGTCATCCCGCTCGGGCCAGTCCTCATGCGCATGGGCGCCGCGGCTTTCCTTGCGCGCCTCGGCGGCAACGATGGTCGCCATCGCGTTGGGCATGAGGTTTTCCAGTTCCAGCGTTTCCATCAGGTCGCTGTTCCAGATCAGACTGCGGTCGGTGACCTTTACATCGCGCAGCTTGCCGGCGATCGCTTCCATCTTCTCGACGCCCTCGGCCAGGGTCTTGTCGGTGCGGAACACCGCCGCATCGGCCTGCATGGTGCGCTGCATCTCGTCGCGCAGCACCGCCGTCGGCACCGAACCATTGGCATTCCGGAGGCTGTCGAAGCGGACCATGATCTTGTCCACGGCCTCGGTGTTCGTCGCCGGGATCGGCGCGGCGCGGTCGATGATCTCGCCCGCGCGAATGGCAGCGGCGCGGCCAAAGACCACGAGGTCGATGAGGCTGTTCGAGCCAAGCCGGTTCGCGCCATGCACCGAGGCACAGCCCGCCTCGCCCACCGCCATCAGGCCCGGAAAGATGCGGTCCGGGTGTTCCTCGGTCGGGTTCAGCACCTCGCCCCAGTAGTTCGTCGGAATGCCGCCCATGTTGTAATGCACCGTCGGCAGGATCGGGATCGGCTCGCGCGTCACGTCGACGCCGGCGAAGATCTTGGCCGATTCCGAGATGCCCGGCAGGCGCTCATGCAGGCTTTCCGGCGGCAGGTGCATGAGGTTCAGGAACATGTGGTCCTTCTTCTCGCCCACGCCGCGACCCTCGCGGATCTCGATGGTGATGCAGCGGGAAACCACGTCGCGGGACGCCAGATCCTTGTAGGTCGGTGCATAACGCTCCATGAAGCGTTCGCCCTCGCTGTTGGTCAGATACCCGCCCTCGCCGCGCGCGCCCTCGGTGATCAGACAGCCCGAGCCATAGATGCCGGTCGGGTGGAACTGCACGAATTCCATGTCCTGCAGCGGCAGGCCCGCACGCGCGACCATGCCGCCACCGTCGCCGGTGCAGGTATGGGCCGAGGTGGCGCTGAAATAGGCGCGGCCATAGCCGCCGGTCGCCAGCACCACCATCTTGGCGTTGAAGACGTGGATGGTGCCGTCGTCCAGCTTCCAGCAGACGACGCCAGTGCATTTGCCGTCGGTGATGATCAGGTCGAGGGCGAAATACTCGATGAAGAATTCCGCATTATGCTTGAGGCTCTGGCCGTAGAGCGTGTGCAGGATGGCGTGGCCGGTGCGGTCGGCGGCGGCGCAGGTGCGCTGAACCGGGGGGCCTTCGCCGAATTCGGTCGTGTGACCGCCGAAGGGACGCTGATAGATCTTGCCCTCTTCGGTGCGCGAGAACGGCACGCCGTAATGTTCCAGTTCGTAGACGGCCTTCGGCGCTTCGCGCGCGAGATATTCCATCGCATCGGTGTCGCCCAGCCAGTCAGAGCCCTTCACCGTGTCGTACATGTGCCATTGCCAGCTGTCCGGGCCCATATTGCCCAGAGAGGCGGCGATGCCGCCCTGCGCCGCAACCGTGTGCGAGCGGGTCGGGAAAACCTTGGTCACGCAGGCGGTGCGCAGCCCCTGCTCGGCCATGCCAAGCGTGGCGCGCAGGCCAGCGCCGCCGGCACCGACGACAACCACGTCGTAATCATGCGTGTGGATTTCGTATTGGTCCATTGTGCTCTCAGCCCTCAGCCCGTGAATGCCATTTTCGCCAAGGCGAAGACCGCGGCGGCGATGACGCCCCAGCCGAAGATGACGGAAAAGATGATCGCGACCTTGCGCTCGGTCTCGTCGAGGTAATCGTCGATCATGATCCGCGTGCCCTTGATGAAGTGGATCATGCCCACGACGATGAACAGCGCGGTAACGATGGCCGGATAGGGACGGCCGAAATAGGCGATGACGCCTTCGCGCGGCAGGCCGATGGCATTGCCGACGACCATCAGGAAGGCCGGCGTCAGGATGGCCAGCGCCACGGCGCTGACGGTCATGTGCCAGTGATGCAGCGTGCCGGTATGGCTGGCGCCCAGGCCTTCGGCTGCTTTCAAGGGGGTGATATAGCGCATCCGCTTGGCCTTTCTCAGAGGAAGAACAGGATCAGGCTGATCAGCGTCAGCACCACGGACCCGATGATGATCGCCCAGCTGGATTTCCTGGCGGTCTCGATCTCCATACCCTTGCCGGCATCGTAGAAGAGGTGCCGGATGCCCGCGAGCGTGTGGTACCACAGCGCCCAGGCCGAGCCGAGCATGACAAGGAAGCCGAACCAGCTGCGCAGGATGCCATCGACGAAGGCGAAATAGCCCGGGCTGGAGACGGCGGCGATCAGCCACCAGACCAACAGCAGGATGCCCGCGACCAGCGCATGGCCGGTGATCCGCGTCAGGATCGAGGTCACTGCCGCGATGGGCAGCTTATAGACCTGCAAATGCGGGGAAAGCGGGCGGTTGTTGCCCCGGTTCACATCAGCCATGCGTGGCCCTCCTGTGTCGCGTCTGGCGCGGGCCCACGACCGGTCCAGCACAACGGGCTGGCCGCGCGGGCTGGCGAATTGCGTTGCTTCTGTCGATCTTTCTGCCAAGTGTCACGGTCTTATGCCATACCCGATCACGATTTTCGCGGAATTTCGCCGCTTGTGATCACGCCCGCCCCGCTCGTGATCACAGAAGCCATCGCCACCTCGACCCTGCGGAATTACCGTCGGGCGGTCCGGGGGCGCGATGCCCCCGGAGCAGCGATTCACAGCGGCATCAGCGCCCAGTAATCCAGATCCAACAGCACCTCGGGCAGGTATTTCCCGTCCTCGCCCTTCAACGGGAAGCTGGCACTGTCGCTGGTTGTGGCAACAAGTCGCAGCCGGATCGCGCCGACGCCCGGCGCATCGGTCTCGGCCTTGTCAAGCACCTCGGACCAGGCGCGGATGGTCTTGCCGGCAAAACAGGGATTGGCATGGGCGCCGGCATTCAGCGCCACGATCATCTGCGCATTGGCCAGCCCGTTGAAGCTGAGCGCGCGTGCCATGCTGATGACATGGCCGCCATAGATCAGCCGCTTGCCATCCTCGCGGTTGGTGGCGTCGAAATGCACCTTGGCGGTGTTCTGCCACAGCCGCGTGGCCAGCATATGCTCGGCCTCCTCGACGGTGACGCCATCGACATGGTCGATTTTCTCGCCGATGGCATAATCGCCCCAGCGATGCGGCTCGCCGGCAAGCTCGAAATCATAATCGCTGAAATCCAGCCCCTCGGGAATCACCAGATCGGCAGGATCGACGACCTTGGCGAGGTCCGGCACAACGGGTTCAGGCGCGGGCGCGGCGGAGTCACGCTTCCGGACCATCACCCAACGCACGTATTCCAGCACCGGCTGGTCCATCTGGTTCAGCCCGCGGGTGCGGACATAGACGACGCCCGACTTGCCGTTGCTGTTTTCCTTCAGCCCGATCACCTCGGATTCCGAGCGCAGCGTATCGCCGGGCCAGACCGGCAGCAGCCAGCGCCCCTCGGCATAGCCCAGATTGGCGATGGCGTTCAGGCTGATATCGGGCACGGTCTTGCCGAAGATGGTGTGAAAGGCGATCAGGTCGTCCAGCGGACTGCTTTCCAGCCCGTTCGCGGCGGCGAACTCGTCGCTGGAATAAAGCGCGTGCCGGGCGGGATAGAGCGCGTGGTAGAGCGCCCTTTCCCCCTCGGCCACCGTGCGCGGCACCGCGTGGCGGATCACCTGCCCGATGGCATAGTCCTCGAAGAAGCGGCCCGGATTGGTCTTGCTCATTGTTGTCCCAGTTTCAGGTCGGGGGAATAGGCGACATCGACCTCTTTGGTGATGGGCTGCGCCATGCGCATCACCCCCTTGACCGGGTCGAAGGCCATCGAGGCGCCGCCATGCAGCGACCAGCCCTTTGACAGGGCCTCGCTGACACGGTGGCAGAATTGCGAGGTGTCGTCTTCGGTAATGCAGCGGTAGAGGGTCGTCATCTCAGGCTCCGAACGGGTTATAGCCAAGCCAGGCGTGGATCAGGCCGATCACGCCAAAGACCAGAACCGCGCCAAAGGCGGCCATGGCCTCCTTGCGGGCGGGAACGGGGGCGGGCGGGGTCCAGCTGGGCGTGGCGCGGTTGATCAGGGTGATCTCGACCAGCGCCCAGAGCAGCAGGCCGCCGAACAGGACGAAGGACGGCAGATCGCCGTTCACCAGAAGATGCGCGAAGGCCCAGACCGCAAAACCCACCAGCTGCGGATGGCGGATGCGGCGGGTGATGCCGGTCTTCATGCCCGAGGCGGCGAAGAGGTAGATGGCGAACAGCACCAGCAGGTTGTTGATGCCCTTCAGCATCGGCGACGGCCCCCACCAGACCGCGCCATCGGCGCTGCGATAGCCCCAGACCATCAGCACGACCGACAGGATCAACAGGCCGGAGACCAGCCCCCTGCCCTTGTCACCGACATGTGCCCGGTGTTCCGGTGCCGCGCGCTTCCACAGATGCGCGCCCCACCACAGCGCCACGCCCAGGATCAGGATCAACATCTGGCTTCCTTTCGCTTGATGTCTGTCCCGCCCTGTCTGCCATCAGCTGGCGAGGGCCGCAATCGCCTGTGCCTGTTCCAGCATCTTGCGCGCCGTCGCCACATGCAGGTTCTCGACGATCCGGCCATCGACCACCGCGACGCCCTTGCCTTCGGCGGTTGCCGCCTCGAAGGCCTCTATCTGACGGCGGGCAAGGCCCAGCTCGTCCTCGGTGGGCGCGAAGGCGGCATTGGCGATCTCGAGCTGCGCCGGGTGGATCAGGGTCTTGCCGTCAAAGCCCATGTCCCGGCCCTGTTCGCATTCGAACCGCAGCCCGTCCTCGTCCTTGAAGGCGTTGAAGACGCCGTCGATGATGATGATGCCATGCGCCTTGGCCGCCAAGAGGCACAGGCCCAGCCCGGCCTGCATCGGCAGCCGGTCGGGGCGGAAGCGCGAATTGATCTCCTTGGCCAGATCATTGGTCCCCATGACCATGCCGCCAAGGCGCGGATGGGCGGCGATGGCGCCCGCGTTCAGCATTCCCTGCGCCGTCTCCATCATCGCCCAGAGCGGCAGGTCGGGGACGATCGCGGCCACGCGGTCCAGATCGGCGGGGCTCGAGACCTTGGGGATCAGCACCGCATCGGCCAGCCCGGCCAGCGCGGCGCAGGCCTCGGCATCCGCCTGGCCCCATTCGGTATCCAGCCCGTTGATCCGCACGATCCGCGCCCGCCCGCCATAGTCGTTCTGCAATGCAGCGGCGAGCTGATCCCGCGCGAAGGGTTTTTCCGCCGGCGAGACCGCATCCTCGAGGTCAAAGATGATCGCGTCAGCCGCCAGCCCCCGCGCCTTTTCCATCGCACGGGCATTGGCGGCAGGGATATAGAGCACAGAGCGATAGGGACGGGTCATGGAATCCTCGCGGCAACAATCTTGCGTGAAACTGCCGCGTTGCGTCAGAAATGGCAAGGCCGAATTTGCTGCACCGCAGAATAGCCCTGCGGCATTGGCGGTTCAACCGGCAAGCAATCCGCCGCCCCCGTCCCAGATCAGCTTGATCGAGACCAGCAGCAAGGCCCAGGTGATGAACAGGTAAAAGGCGCGCGGCGGCATGATCTTGACCAGCCGCACACCGGCCCAGACCGCCGCCAGCGCCACCGGCGTCAGCATCGCGGCGATGCCCAGATTGCCGGGCGACAGCTGCCCCAACGCGGCATAAGGGATCAGCTTCACCGCATTGATGACCGCAAAGAACACCGTCACCGTCCCGGCATAGACCTGCGGCGCCAGACGCAGCGGCTGGACATAGATCTGGTAGGGCGCAGCGCCCGAATGGCTGACAAAGCTGGTATAGCCGGCAATGCCGCCCCAGAAACTGGCCGCCGACCAGCGCCCGGGGCGCGGCGGCCCCTCGGGCGCGCGTCGCAGCAGCGCGGTCAGGGCGAAGGCAAAGCCGATCAGCCCGACGATCAGTTCGACGCCCTCAACCGGCACCAGGCTCGCGGTCAGCCAGCCGATCCAGACGCCCAGCAACGCGCCGGGCCAGAGCATCTTCAGCACCCGCCAGTCGGCATGGCGCCAATAGGCGACCAGACCGCCGATATCCGAGACGATATAGACCGGCAGCAGGATCCCCGCCGCCTGAACCGGCGACATGACCAGCGACAGAAGCGGCACCGACAGCACCGCCACCATCGACAGCCCGCCCTTGGCCAGACCCACGGCAATCGCCGCGATCACCGCCAGAACCCAGCCCGTCACCGACAATTCGATCATCTCACCCCGTCAACCCGTTACCCGCGTCCGAAAAGAATCTTTCGCCAGTTGCCCGCTTTAACCGTGTTAGCGCAAGCCCTCCCCGCCCGCTCTTGCGGTTTCGATCCCGAAGGACTACGCAACCCGCGACTTGAACAGCCAAACCGGAGGTTTTCCATGGCCCGACCCAAGATCGCACTTATCGGTGCGGGGCAGATCGGCGGCACGCTGGCGCATCTGGCCGCGATGAAGGAACTGGGCGATGTCGTGATGTTCGACATTGCCGAGGGCACGCCGCAGGGCAAATCGCTCGACATCGCGGAATCGGGCCCCTCGGAAGGCTTCGATGCCGTCATGAAGGGCACGAATGACTATGCCGACATCGCCGGCGCCGATGTCTGCATCGTCACCGCAGGCGTGCCGCGCAAGCCGGGCATGAGCCGCGACGACCTGCTGGGCATCAACCTCAAGGTGATGAAATCGGTCGGCGAAGGCATCAAGCAGCACGCCCCGAACGCCTTCGTGATCTGCATCACCAACCCGCTCGACGCGATGGTCTGGGCGCTGCAGCAGTTCAGCGGCCTGCCCGCCGAGAAGGTCGTCGGCATGGCCGGCGTGCTGGATTCGGCCCGCTTCCGCCACTTCCTGTCGCTCGAATTCGGCGTGTCGATGCGCGACGTGACCGCCTTCGTGCTGGGCGGTCATGGCGACACCATGGTGCCGCTGGCCCGCTATTCGACCGTCGCCGGCATTCCGCTGCCGGACCTGGTCAAGATGGGCTGGACCACGCAGGAGAAACTGGACGCGATCGAACAGCGCACCCGTGACGGCGGCGCCGAGATCGTTGGCCTCTTGAAGACCGGCTCGGCCTTCTATGCGCCCGCCACCAGCGCCATTGAGATGGCCGAGGCCTATCTGAAGGACCAGAAGCGCGTCCTGCCCTGCGCCGCCTATGTGGATGGCGCTTACGGGCTGAACGGTCTCTATGTCGGCGTGCCGACGGTGATCGGCGCCAAGGGCATTGAGAAGATCATCGACATCAAGCTGGACAAGGCCGAGCAGGCCATGTTCGACAAGTCGGTCGATGCGGTGAAGGGCCTCGTGGCCGCCTGCAAGCAGATCGACCCGAGCCTCGCCTGAGCCTTCTTTTCGGTCAGCAGGTCTGGCCGGAAATCGACAGAAAATCAAACGCCTGCCGGATGATCTTCCGGCGGGCGTTTTACTTTTCCCGTCGTCCGGTTTGCGGGTTTTACGACTGCCAGCGCGGCTTGCGCTTGTCGAAGAAGGCGCCGATGCCCTCGGGCGCCTCGTCGCCCTCCCAGGCCGCGACCAGGCGGTCGATGCTGTCATTGATCCGCGCCTCGTCGATCACGGGACCATAGGCGCGGCATTGCGCCTTGGCCGCCGCGACGGCGCCGGGGGCGGCCTGCAGGAAGGGCGCGATCTCGGCCTCGACCGCCGCGTCCAGATCGGCCGGATCGACGGCGGCGGCGGCGAGGTTCAGCCGCACGGCCTCGTCAGCGTCGAAGAGCCGGGCCGAGAAGAACACCCGCCGCGCCTTGTCCTCGCCCATGCGGGCCAGAACATAGGGGCCGATGGTGGCGGGGATCAGCCCCAGCCGCACCTCGGTCAGCCCGAATTTCGCCCCGCGCGCGGCAATGGCGATGTCACAGACCGCCATCATGCCGATGCCGCCGCCGAAGGCATTGCCCTGCACCCGCGCGATCAGCGGCTTGGGCAAGAGGTTCAGCCCGTTCAGCATCATGGCGAGCTTGCGCGCGCCCTGCCGCCTTGTCTCGGCATCGGCCCCCATCTGCTGGCGCATCCAGCCGAGATCGCCCCCGGCGCAGAAGCTGGCCCCCTCGCCCGCCAGCACCACCACGCGCACCGCCGGATCGGCGCCCAGTTGCTGCGCGGCCTCGGTCAGCTCGGCGATCATCTCGGCCGAAAGCGCGTTGTGCTTCTCGGGTCGCGCCAGCCAGAGCGTGGCCACGCCGCGGGCGTCGGTGTCGATGCGGATGGTGTTGAACATGGGAACTCCTCAGGAGATGTCGAATTGCCAGACGGGGGTGATGGCGCAGGACGCCCCGCCCGCCCGCGTGGCGGAAAACTGGCCGAGCCAGGCGCGGTAATGGCCGGGATTCATCAGTTCGACGAAGCCCAGTTGCTGCGGCAGGGAGGCCGAAGCAATGGCACCCGAGGTCGAGCCGGTGACGCTTGACCCCGCCAGCGCGGAGTGGCGGGGAAGCTCCTGCCAGCCACCTGCCGTCTGCTGTTGCAGCCGCGGGGCCGCGCCCGGCAGGCTCAACCGGATCGGACCGCCGCCGCGATAGGCATAGCCGCGCAGGAACAGCGATTGCCCCGGCGCGCTGGCGGCGGAGATGCGGGCGGGCGCGAACAGCTCGATCGCGTAGCCGTCGCAATTGCGATAGCCGATGCGGCGCAGCCCGGCGCGCTGCGCGGCATAACCCGCCTGCGCCTGCCCCTGATCGGCCGAGGCGGGAGCGGTGGCGATCGGCGCAACCGTTGCGCCCGGTGCCGCCGCGCATCCCGCCAGCAGCAGCGCGGCGAGGACGACCCTCGCACTCATGGCCCCACCCGCATGGCCCGCGCCATGTTCGCGGCCTGATCGATGACGGTCATGTCCAGCCCGGTGTCAAAGCCCCCCGCCGCCAGATGGTTGGCCACCAGCTCGGTCGCCACATTGCCCTTGGCACCCGGCGCATAGGGGCAGCCGCCAAGCCCACCGACCGCCGCGTCAAAGACCCTGAGGCCCCGCGCGAGGCTGGCGTCGATGTTCTGCAACGCCCGGCCCGCCGTGTCGTGGTAATGCCCGGCCAGTTGCGCGGCGGGGATTTCCTCCAGCACCACGGCCAGCATCGCATCGATCTTCTCCGGTGTCGCCTGCCCGATCGTGTCGCCAAGCGACACCTCGTAACAGCCCATGTCGCGCAGCGCTGCGACCACCCGGGCGACGTCGGCGGGCGGCACGTCGCCCTCGAACGGGCTGTCCGTCACCATCGAAACATAGCCTCGGACCGGAATGCCATCCGCCCGCGCCGCCTCGGCCACCGGGGCGAAACGCGCGAGGCTTTCGGCAATGGTGGCGTTCAGGTTGGCCTTGCTGAAGGCTTCCGAGGCGCTGGCAAAGATGGCGATCTCGCTGGCCTTCGCGGACTTCGCACCCTCGTAACCCTTGATGTTCGGGGTCAGCACCGCATAGCTGATCCCCGGCGCGCGGGTGATGCCGGCCATGACCTCGGCGGCATCGCCCATCTGCGGCACCCATTTCGGGCTGACGAAGCTGGTGACCTCGATCCGCCGGAAACCGGCGGTGGACAGAAGGTCCACCAGCGCAATCTTTTCCGCCGTCGGGATCAGGCGCTTCTCGTTCTGCAGCCCGTCGCGCGGACCCATCTCGAAGATTTCGACCGTCTCAGACATCGGGCACCTCGTAGAAATCGTTGGTGTAAATCAGGGTCGAGCCGGCTTTCGGCAGCGCCGCCTGAAAGGCCGGGCGCGCGGCGCAGCGGGCGGCATAGGCGGCCAGCAAGGGGCGATCATCGAAGCGGACAAAGCGTTCGGCTACCCAGACCGTCCAGCCGACCTGGCAATCGACGCCCGAGAAGTCACCCAGCAGCCAGTCGCGGCCCTGCAGCCCGGCCTCGACCAGCCGCAGGGCGCGCGACAGCCGCGCCGCCTCGAGCTTCATCACTGTGGGCGAGCGTTGCCATTCTTCGCGCAAGACGATGTGATGCTGGCTGAGATTGGCGATATGCTGCCCCAGCGTCTCGCCGAAATGCACCCAGTCCAGCCATTGCGCGCGCTCGGGCGAACCCGGCGCGCGGCCCAGATGGGGGGCGCGGGTCTCGCAAAGCCATTCGGTGATGGCCCCGGATTCGTGCAGCGTGACGGCGCCATCCTGCAGCGTCGGCACGCGCCCGACGGGGGTGATCGCGGCATAGGGCGGCCGGCGCATCGAGCCGTCGAAGAAATCCAGTTCCTCGACGGCGAAGTCGCAGCCGATCTCGTGCAGGAGCCACAGCACCCGCATCGAGCGCGATTGCGGCGCATGCCAGAGGATCGGCTGCGGCGCCGGGCTCATGCCGCCGCCTCTGCCTCTTCCTCGAGACGGATCAGCGGCGCGCCGGCTTCGACCTGGTCGCCGGACTTCGCGAAGACCTCGGCCACCACGCCGTCACGGGCGGCGGTCAGGCTGTGTTCCATCTTCATCGCTTCCAGCACCGCCAGACGGTCGCCCGCCTTGACCGCCTGCCCGGCTTCGACATGGACCGATTTCACCAGCCCCGGCATCGGCGACAAGGTCAGCGCGCTGCCCCCGGCCCCTCCATCATCCCGCGCCAGCGGGTCGAGCGGCACCAGCGTCACGGTGCGGCCGCCGAAGACGCTGACCCCGGCATCATGGCTGACGATGCGGTTGCGGCGCAGGTGCTGGTCAACCCACCAGCGATCGCCCTGCCAGCGCACCTCATGGGCGCTGCCATCCTCGAGCGTCACCCGCGCGGCACCCGGCCCCTCGACCTCCAGCACCGCCTCGCCGCCGTCCCAGGCAATGGTGCGGCGCAAGGGCTGCCACAGGGTCATGCCGCCCTTGACCGCAGGATCGGCCAGACCCGCCAGCCCGACGACGCCAAGCGCCACGGCCGCCGGATCGGGCTGCGCGGCCCGGACCAGATCATCCAGATCGCGGCCGATCAGGCCGGTATCGACCTCGCCCTTGCGGAAGCCCTCGTGCCGGGTCAGGGCGATGAGGAAATCGACATTGGTGACGCTGCCCGCGACTTCGGTATCGACCAGCGCACGTTCCAGCGCACGCAGCGCAATGGCGCGGGTCGGGCCATAGGTCACGACCTTGGCGATCATCGGGTCATACCAGGGGCTGATCGTGTCGCCCTGCCGCACGCCGGTCTCGATCCGCGCGTGGTCGGGGAAGTGCAGATGCGCCAGCCGCCCGGTCGCCGGCAGGAAGCCCGCCGGCACGTCCTCGGCATAAAGCCGGGCCTCGAAGGCATGGCCGTGAATGTGCAGTTCCTCCTGCCGCGCCGGCAGCGGCTCGCCACTCGCGACGCGCAACTGCCATTCGACCAGATCGACCCCGGTGATCAGCTCGGTCACCGGATGCTCGACCTGCAACCGGGTGTTCATCTCCATGAACCAGAACCCGTCCTCGCGCAGACCCTTGCTGCCATCGACGATGAATTCGATGGTGCCAGCGCCCTTGTAGCCGATGGCCTCTGCGGCGCGGGTGGCGGCGGCGCCCATGACCTTGCGGATCTCGGGCGGCATGTCGGGGGCCGGGGCCTCCTCGATCACCTTCTGGTGGCGGCGCTGCAACGAGCAGTCGCGCTCGAACAGATGCACGGCGCGATGGCCGTCGCCAAAGACCTGCACCTCGATATGGCGCGGCTGCAGGATGTATTTCTCGATCAGCACATCGGGGTTGCCAAAGGCCTTCTGCGCCTCGGAGCGGGCGGATTCCAGCGCGTCGGCGAAACCCTTCGGTTCCTCGACCATGCGCATCCCCTTGCCGCCACCGCCGGCCACGGCCTTGATCAGCACCGGATAGCCGATCTTGCCTGCCTGCTGGGCGAGGTAGTCGGGGTCCTGATTGGCACCGTGATAGCCCGGCACCACCGGCACCCCGGCCTTTTCCATCAGCGCCTTGGCCGCGTCCTTCAGACCCATGGCCCGGATCGCCTTGGCCGAGGGGCCGATGAAGACCAGCCCCGCCGCCTCGACCGCATCGACGAATTCGGGGTTCTCGGACAGGAAGCCATAACCGGGATGGATCGCCTCGGCCCCGGTCTCTTTCGCGGCGGCGATGATCAGATCGCCCTTCAGATAGCTGTCGGCGGGCGCGGGACCGCCCAGGTAGACGGCCTCGTCGGCCATGGCCACGTGGCGCGCCCCGCGATCGGCGTCGGAATAGACGGCGACGGTGGCGACCCCCAGCTTGCGGCAGGTGTCGATGACGCGGCAGGCGATTTCGCCCCGGTTGGCGATCAGGATCTTCTGGAACATGTCGGCTCCTCGGCTTGGCGTTGGCCGGGGGCTTCGCGCCCCCGGACCCCCGCGGGATATTTGGACCAGGTGATGGTCATGACAGCGCCTCTGCAAGCAGTTGCGCCGCGGCGGAATCGAAGGCGACCAGCGTAACGGTCAGCCCGTCGCCATGGTCGCGGATGGTGGTGGCGGCAATCCGGGCGGCCTGATCAGCCGGGAAGCCGTAGATGCCGGTCGAGATGGCCGGGAAGGCGATGCTGGTCAGCCCATGCTCGCGGGCCAGCGCAAGGCTGTTGCGATAGGCCGAGGCCAGCAGCTCGGCCTCGCCCGCATCGCCGCCCTTCCAGACCGGCCCGACGGTGTGGATGACATGACGGGCTTTCAGCTTGTGGCCCCCGGTGATGCGCGCCTCGCCCGTCGGGCAGCCGCCAAGCGTGCGGCATTCGGCCAACAGCCCGGGACCGGCGGCGCGGTGAATGGCGCCATCGACCCCGCCCCCGCCCAAGAGCGAGGCATTCGCCGCGTTGACGATGGCATCCACCTCGAGCGTGGTGATGTCGCCCTGCCAGACCCGGATCATCGCCCGCCCTCCGCTGCGATCAGCGCAGCCATGGTGTCGAGCCGCATGCGCTCGGCATGTTGCCGGGGCGTGACCCCCTCGTGATCGGCGATGTTCGGATCGGCACCGGCCTGAAGCAGCAGCGCGACGATCTGTTGATGGCGCGGCCCGCCATCGGCCAGGATCACCGCCTCCATCAGCGCGGTCCAGCCGAGCTTGTTGACGTGGTTCACATCGACCCCGGCTGCGATCAGTTCGCGCACGGTCTCGACATGACCGCGCTCGGCCGCGGGGATCAGCGCAGTGCCGCCAAAGCGGTTGAGATCGGTCGGATCGGCGCCGTGATCCAGCGTAAGGCGCAGGATCTCCAGATGACCGCGCGCGCCGGCATAGAGATAGGGCGTATCCTCGATCCCGTCCTTCGCATTCACATCGGCACCCGCCTCGATCAGCGCGCGGGCGGCCTCGACATGGTTCAGGTGGGTGGCAATCATCAGGGCGGTCTCGCCCTTGGTGTTGCGGGTGTCGGTGGGAGTGCCCGTGGCCAGTTCGGACTGGACCCCGGCGGCATCACCGCTGGCGGCGGCGCGCAGCAGCGCCGCACCATCGGCTGCGGCGGGACCGGCGGCCAGCAGGGCGGGGATCAGCAGATGCCGCGCGAAGCCGGTCATGCCAGCACCTCGACCAGCCGGAAGCGTTCGCAGACCAGTTCCATCTCGGGATCGAAGCCGCCATTGCGGGTGAAGAAGGCGATATGGCCGGTTTTCCACGCCTCGAAATCGCCCTCGCCCTCGGCCAGAGCGAACTCCTCGGGCACGTCGCAGAAGCGGCGGATGGTGACCTCCACGGTCTCGATCCTCAGCGCGGGCTTGCCGTCCCAGTCAAGCGCGATGTCCTGCCGCCCAACCACCGGCATTGGCTCGCCGTCCGCCTGGAAATCCCGCAGCGCGCCGCAGGTCGCGGTTTTCGTCCCCGCGCGGACCAGCCCGAGAAGCCGTTGGTTCAGCGCGCGGGAATCCCCGAAGGTGAAGCCCACCGGGTTCTCGCTCGCAAAAATATCCCCGCCGGAGGCCATGATCCGCCCTTACATCCGGAAGACGCCGAAGCGCGTCGGCTCGATCGGCGCGTTCAGGCTCGCGCGCAGGGACAGCGACAGCACCTCGCGGGTCTTCCTCGGATCGACGATGCCATCGTCCCAAAGCCGGGCCGAGGCATAGAGCGGGTGGCTCTGACGTTCGAACATCTCGATGGTGGGGCGCTTGAACTCGGTCTCTTCCTCGGCCGACCAAGTGCCGCCCTTGCGCTCGATCCCGTCGCGGCGGACGGTCGCCAAGACGCCCGCCGCCTGCTCGCCGCCCATGACCGAGATTCGGCTGTTCGGCCAGGTCCAGAGGAAGCGGGGCGAATAGGCGCGGCCGGCCATGCCGTAATTGCCGGCGCCGAAGCTGCCGCCGACCAGCATGGTGATCTTCGGCACCGAGGTCGTCGCCACCGCCGTCACCATCTTCGCGCCGTGCCGCGCGATGCCCTCGTTCTCGTATTTGCGCCCGACCATGAAGCCGGTGATGTTCTGCAGGAACACCAGCGGGATGGAACGCTGGCTGCAAAGCTCGATGAAATGCGCGCCCTTGATCGCGCTTTCCGAGAAGAGCACGCCGTTATTGGCGACGATGCCGACCGGACAGCCCTCGATATGGGCAAAGCCGGTGACAAGCGTTTCGCCGAAGCGGGCCTTGAACTCGTCGAAACGCGAGCCATCGACAACGCGGGCAATGACCTCGCGGATGTCATAGGGGGTGCGCAGGTCGCCCGGCACCACGCCGAGGATCTCCTCGGGGTCATAGGCCGGGGCCTCAGGCGTCTGCCAGACCACGGTCTGCGGCAGGCGGCGGTTCAGCTGCGCCACCGCGCGGCGGGCAAGCGCCAGCGCATGGGCGTCATCCTCGGCCAGGTAATCGGCCACGCCCGACAGGCGCGTATGCACATCGCCGCCACCCAGATCTTCCGAGCTGACCACCTCGCCGGTGGCCGCGCGCACCAGCGGCGGGCCGGCAAGGAAGATGGTGCCCTGATTGCGCACGATGATCGAGACATCGCACATGGCCGGGACATAGGCCCCGCCCGCCGTGGACGAGCCCATCACCACCGCGATCTGCGGGATGCCACGCGCGGACATATTGGCCTGATTGTAGAAGATCCGGCCGAAATGCTCGCGGTCGGGAAAAACCTCGTCCTGATTGGGCAGGTTCGCCCCGCCGCTGTCGACCAGATAGACGCAGGGCAGGTTGCATTCTGCGGCGATCTCCTGCGCGCGCAGGTGCTTCTTCACCGTCATCGGGTAATAGGTGCCGCCCTTGACCGTCGCGTCATTGGCCACGACCATCACGTCCTGACCCTGAACCTTGCCGATCCCGGCAATCACCCCCGCGCCCGGCGCATCGCCGTCATACATGCCATGGGCGGCGGTGGCGCCGATCTCGAGGAAGGCGCTGCCGGGGTCCAGAAGGTTCGCCACCCGTTCGCGCGGCGGCATCTTGCCGCGCGAGGTGTGCCGCTCCATCGCCTTGGGTCCGCCACCGGCCAGCACGGCATCGGCCGCCTCGCGCGCTGTGGTGATCAGCGCCAGATGCGCCTCGCGATTGGCGCGGAACGTGTCGGAATTGGTCAGCGCCTGCGATTTCAGTTTCATCTCACGGCTCCCGCATGTGTTTCAGTTCCAGCGCCCGTCGCGCCGTGTATGTCAGCTTGCAATGTGTCGCGGCGATGTTGCGCATCGAGCCGCCGCCATATCGGTCATAGGCAATCGTGCAATCGGCATCGCGCAGCGCGATCCAGCCACGCTGCGCCGCCAGAAGCTGATCCCCGATCCCCTCGATATCCGCGAAATGGGCCCGCGTGGCCTTGTATTCCCGGTTCAGGAGCCTGTCCCAGACTTGGGTTTCGGCTTGGGTGCATTGCCAGATGTTCAGGGTGTTCGCACCGCCTGGTGTCGCTGCGATGCAGGCGGTCTGGGCCGCTCCGATGCAATCGGGCTGGGTCTCGCCGCCGGCCGTGCTGTCAAAACAGGCCTCGACCGTGGCGCTATCGACCGAGACCTCTTGCGCCAATGACGGCGTCGTGGCCAGCAGCGCGATCAGGAAACCTTGTCGGATCATCCTTCCGCCACCGCCAGCTTGCGCAATTCGCGGCGCATGACCTTGCCGGTCACGGTCATGGGTAGGGCGTCGAGAAAGGCGATCTCGCGCGGATAGGAATGGGCGGCAGAGAGGCGGCGGGCATGGGCCTGCAACTCGGCCGCAAGCTCGTCCGACGGCTCAACATCGGCGCGCAGGACGATGTAGGCCTTGACGATTTCGGTGCGCAGCGGATCGGGCTTGCCGATCACCCCGGCCTGCGCCACCGCCGGGTGTTTCAGCAGGCAATCCTCGATCTCCGAGGGGCCGATGCGATAGCCGGCGCTGGTGATCACGTCATCGTCGCGGCCGACGAAGCGGATATAACCGTCCTCGATCACGCCGCGATCGCCGGTCAGCATCCAGTCGCCACGAAATTTTTCGGCGGTGGCTTCGGGGCGGTTCCAGTAGGCCAGCATCATCGAACCGGCACCGCGGCGGATGGCGATGTCGCCCTCTCCCGTCGTCGGCTGGCCCGCGTCGTCGATCACCTGCACGTCAAAGCCCGGCACCGCCTTGCCGATGGCACCGGGACGGGCCGGGAACAGCGAGGCGGCGGAACTGGCGACCATGTTGCATTCGGTCTGGCCATAGAATTCGTTGATCGTCAGGCCGAAGGCGCGCTGGCCCCAGTCGAGCATCTCGGCCCCCAGCGTCTCGCCGCCCGAGGCGACGCTGCGCAGGCCCGGTATCGCCACATCCGCCGCCTTCAGCATCTTCAGCGCGGTGGGCGGGAAGAAGACATTCCGCACGCCGCAATCCGTGATCAGCCCGGTCACGGCGACGGGGTCGAATTTCGCCATCCTTGCGGCCACGACCGGCACGCCAAGCGCCAGCCCCGGCATCAGCACGTCGAACAGCCCGCCGATCCAGGCCCAGTCCGCCGGCGTCCAGAGGCAGTCGCCGGGCTGCCCCAGAAGGTCATGGCTCATCTCGACGCCGGGCAGATGGCCGGTCAGCACGCGGTGGCCATGCAGCGCCCCCTTGGGCGCGCCGGTGGTGCCCGAGGTATAGATGATGACGGCGGGATCCTCGGGGCCGGTCTCGCGGGTGGCGAAAGGCCCGGCTTCGGGCAGACCGTCCTCGGGCACGATGACGCGCAGTTCGGGAAAGCCCGCCAGCATCTCGCGGCCCTCGGGATCGGCGATCACGGTGCGGACGCCGGCATCATTCAGCCGCAGCGCCAGCGCCTCGGGGCCGAAGAGCTTGAAGAGCGGGATCGAGATGGCGGCGGATTTCCACGCGGCCAGATGGGCGGCGGCGGTCCAGGCGGATTGGGTGCGCAGGACGGCGATCCGTTCGCCACGCTCGGCGGTCAGCGCATGGGCCAAACGGTCGGTCATCGCGGCCAGATCGCCGAAGGTGACAGGGCGCGGGCTGCCGTCATAGTCGATAATCGCGGTCGCGTCAGCGAGATGGTCGAGGCATTGATCGGCCATGTTCAACCGCGCCGGAAAAGTCCAGCGAAAGGCCGCGCGCAGGTTATCGTAGCTGTCGCCGGCCAGCATACGCGCCGAAGGGGACCGCTTCGCCATCGACTACACCCCCCGGTCGCGCAGATAGGCGCCCAGCAGGACGAACTGCCTTGCGGTTTCCTGCATCCGGCACAGCGGCTCGGCCACAGCCCCGCCGGTGCCTCTGCCATTGGTCAGCCGGTCATAGGCGCAGCGGGCATCGCGGAAGCTGATCCAGTCGCGCTCCATCTGCTTCAACGCCTCGGCACGCTCGGCCCCCCGCGCCCGTTCGATCTTCCTCAGCCGGGCATAGCGCGTGTTCAGCTCGGCTTCCCACCACTGCGCCTCGGCATCGATGCACTGAAGCTGCCGGTCGACCGGGTGCAGGTCGGGCTGGGCTTTTTGCACGCGGGCAAGGCAGGAGGCCTGTACCGATCCGGCGCAATCGAGCCGCGTTCCGTCGGTCGCGGACCGGGACAGGCAATGCTCGATCTCGTTCGGATCGATGCCCGATGCCTCGCCCGCCGCCAGCGGCAGAGGCGCAAGGGCAAGAGCCAGCACTGCCAGCAGGCGGCCCATCAGCCGCCCTCGCGCAGCCGCGAGGCGAGGCGCAGATATTGCTCGGCGGTCAGGGTCATGGCGCATTGCGCGCTGGCGGGTCCGCCACCCGTGCCACCGCCCCACTTGCTGCGCTCCCAGTTGCAGGCGGCGTCGCGGAAGGCGATCCACTTGCGCTGCATCTCCTTCAGCAGCGGCGCTTCCGCCTCGGCGGCCGAGCCCAGCTGCTTCAGCTCGGCATCATTGGCCTCGGCTTTCTGCATCACCTCGGCATAGGCGCTGTTCAGAAGCCCGTCCCAATGCTGATACTCGCCCATGAGGCAGCCGGTCATGCCGACGGTGCTATCCCCAGCCGGCTGGTCGATGCAGGCATCGGCGGCGACACCGATGCAGCTTTGCAGCTGCCCATCCCGCCCCGATTGCTCGACAAGGCAGGCATCGATCAGCGCGCCGTCAAAGGCCGGCTCCTGCGCCTCGGCCAGCGGCGCGGCCAGCAGCAGGCAGGTTGTGGCCAGCGCCAGCCGCATCACGCGAGGCTCATCAGTTCGCGGCCGATCAGCATCCGGCGGATCTCGCTGGTGCCGGCGCCGATCTCCATCAGCTTGGCATCGCGGAAGAGGCGGCTGACCACGCTGTCATTCAGGAAGCCGGCGCCGCCCAATGCCTGAACCGCCTGATGCGCCTGCACCATGGCCTGTTCGCTGGCATAAAGCACCGCGCCCGCCGCATCCTGCCGCGTCACCTTGCCGGCATCGCAGGCCCGCGCCACCTCGTAGACATAGGCCCGCGCGGTGTTCAGCGCGACATACATATCGGCCAGCTTGCCCTGCATCAGCTGGAAGGACCCGATGGCCTGACCGAACTGCTTGCGGTCGCGCAGATAGGGGACCACCTCGTCAAGGCAGGCGGCCATGATGCCGGTGCCGATGCCCGACAGGACCAGACGCTCGTAATCGAGGCCCGACATCAGCACGCGCACGCCCCGGCCTTCCTCGCCCAGCACGTTCACGAACGGGATCTCGCAATTCTCGAAGATCAGCTCGCCGGTGTTCGAGCCACGCATCCCCAGCTTGTCGAAATGGGGCGAGGTCGAGAAGCCGGCCATGCCGCGCTCGACGATGAAGGCGGTGATGCCCTTGCTGCCCGCTTCCGGGTCGGTCTTGGCATAGACCACCAGCGTCTTGGCGTCGGGGGCGTTGGTGATCCAGTATTTGTTGCCGTTCAGCACATAGCGGTCGTTCTTCTTTTCCGCACGGAGCTTCATCGAGACGACATCGCTGCCGGCGCTCTCTTCCGACATGGCCAGCGCGCCCACCGCCGCACCCGAGCAGAGATCGGGCAGGTATTTCGCCTTCTGTTCGTCGGTGCCGTTCAGCTTGATCTGGTTCACGCAGAGGTTCGAATGCGCACCATAGGAGAGGCTGACCGAGGCCGAGGCCCGGGCGATTTCCTCGGTGGCGATGACATGGGCCAGATAGCCCATGCCCGAGCCGCCGTATTCTTCCGAGACGGTGATGCCGAGAAGGCCCAGATCGCCCATCTCGGTCCAGAGCTCGTTCGGGAACTCGTTGGTGCGATCGACCTCGGCGGCGATCGGCTTCACCCGATCCTGCGCCCAACGATGCACCATCTCGCGCAGCGCATTCACGTCCTCGCCCAGATCGAATTCCATGCCTTGGGTGAACATCGTCCGGCTCCTCCAGTTTATTGAACGCTCGTTCAGTTAACGCAGCTTATGCGTGAACCGCCCCCCTCGAGTCAAGCGGAAGCCTGCGCGACTGCGCGGATTCCGTCAACCACCGGCGGCAGCCTGCCAACGGGCCAGCGCCGCCCCGGGGGTGATCTGCTGGCCGGGCCGCAAGCTGCCGGGGGTGGCGGAAAGTTGCGGGGCCGGACTGGGTTCGGCTCCCGTGAAACTCGCGCGCACCTGCATGTGCGGATGGCGCGGGGCTTCGTCGATGGACAGGATCGGCGCGGCGCAGGCATCGGTTCCCTCCAGCAGTGCCGCCCAGTCATCGCGGCTGCGCGTGGCGATGACCTCTGCGAGGCGCGCGCGGATCGCCGGCCAGTTCGCCGGATCGGCGCGATCGGGCAGGCCGGCGGGGGCGATCCCCAGACGCTCCAGCAGTTCGGCCCAGAATTGCGGCTCGATGGCGCCGATGGCGAGATGGCGACCATCGGCACAGGCATAGGTGCCGTAATAGGGCGCGGCCCCGTCCAGCACATTCGCCGCGCGCCGGTCGGTCCACATCCCGGCGGCGCGCATCCCCGAGATCATCGCCATCAGATGCGCCACCCCGTCGCTGATCGCGGCATCGACCACCTGCCCCTGCCCGGTCGTCCGCGCGTGCAGGATGGCGGCCAGCATCCCCGACACCAGATACATCGAGCCGCCGGCGAAATCGCCCAGCAGGTTCAGCGGCGCCACCGGATGATCCGCCGGGCCGATGGCATGCAGCGCACCGGTGATCGCCAGGTAGGTGATGTCATGCCCGGCGGAATGCGCCAGCGGGCCCACCTGCCCCCAGCCGGTCATACGGCCATAGACGAGCCGGGGGTTCTCGGGGAAATCGCCGGGGCCAAGACCCAGACGCTCCATCACCCCCGGCCGCATCCCCTCGATCAGCGCATCGGCGCGGATGATGAGGGCGCGGGCGGCATCGCGCCCGGCTTCGGATTTCAGGTCCAGTTCGATCCAGTCGCGGCCCCGGTCCAGCACGTCGCGATCAAGCCCCAGCACATGCCGCGCGCCGGGGCGGGTGATGCGGATCACCTCGGCGCCGTGATCGGCGAGCCACATCGCCGAGAACGGCGTCGGCCCCAGCCCCGCGATCTCGACCACCCGCAACCCGTCCAATGCACCCATGACCATCCTCCCCGCCCGCGACCCAGCTTTGACCAGCCCTGCAGCAGGCACAAGGGCAGCATCGTTGACAGGGGCGCCCGGGACGGCCAACCTGCCCCGATCACAGGGAGAGAGAAAAAAATGACCAGACAGATCAGCCTGATCGCAGTCCTTGCCATGTCGGGCCTTGTCCTGACCGGCCCGGCGCTGGCCCAGACCAACTGGGACATGGCCACCCCCTATGCCGACAGCGATTTCCACACCCGCAACATCGCCCAGTTCGCCGACGAGGTCTCGACCGCGACCGGCGGCGGGCTGACCATCACCGTCCATTCGGCCGGCAGCCTGTTCGGCCATCCCGAGATCAAGGATTCGGTGCGCAAGGGCCTTGCCCCCATCGGCGAGGTGCTGATGAGCCGGCTGGCGAACGAGGACCCGGTCTTCGAGGTCGACTCGGTGCCCTTCCTCGCCAATGGCTATGATCAGGCGCTGAAACTGTGGCAGGCCAGCCGCGAGACGATCACCCAGAAGCTGGCCGATCAGGGGCTCACGCTGCTTTATGTCGTGCCATGGCCGGGCCAGGGCATCTATACCAAGGATGCGGTAAAAGACGCCGCCAGCTTCCAGGGCCAGAACATGCGCGCCTACAATGCCGCATCGGAACGGCTGGCGCAGCTTCTGGGCGCGGTCCCGACGCAGGTCGAGGCCGGAGACGTGCCCACGGCGTTCTCGACCGGAAGGGTCAGCGCCATGATCACCTCGCCCTCGACCGGCGTCACCTCGCAGGCCTGGGACTTCACCAGCTTCTACACCGATGCGCAGGCCTGGTTGCCCAAGAACATGGTGATCGTGAATACCGAGGCCTTCAACGCCCTGCCCGAGGATCAGCGCGCCGCCATCACCCAGGCCGCCGCCCAGGCCGAGACCCGTGGCTGGGACATGTCGGCGGTCGAGGCGACCGAGGCGACCGAGGCGCTGGCCAAGAACGGCATGACCGTCGCCAAGCCGTCCGAGGCCTTCCAGGCCGAGTTGCTGGCCATCGGCGAGACCATGACCAATGAATGGCTGGAGCGCGCGGGCGAACCCGGCAAGGCCATCATCGACGCCTATCGCGCCGAATGAGGACCGCGCTTGACCGTCTCTACGCGGCGGGTCTCTGGGCGGCCTGCGGGGCGATGGTGCTGATCGCGGTGCTGGTGCTGGTGCAGGTCGCTGGCCGGTTGATCGACCGGCTGGCGCTGCTGATCGGCGCGGCACCGCCGCAGATCACCGTGCCCTCGCTGGCCGAGATCGGCGGCTTCCTTCTGGTGGCCGCCGCCTGCCTCGCGCTGGCGGGCACGCTGCAATCGGGCGGGCATGTGCGGGTGACGATGATCGCGGGCGCCCTGCCCCCGCTTGCCGCCGGTGCGCTGACCATCCTCGCGACCGCCATCGCGGCGGGGCTGGCGATCTGGGCGGGCTGGCATTCCGCGCTGCAGGCGCTGGACAGCTGGCAGTTCAATTCGCTGAGCTATGGCATGATCAAGGTGCCGCTGTGGTTGCCGCAGGGGGCAATGACGCTGGGGATCGCGCTTCTGGCGCTGGCGCTGGTCGATGCGCTGCTGACGCTGCTGCGGGGGGGCACCCCGGCCTTTCTGGCCGCCGAGGCTGCGGCGACGGGTGAGGGCGAATAGATGGAGATCCTGCCGCTCTCGATCCTGCTGGTCGTGGTGCTGTTCGGTCTTCTGGCGACCGGCCTCTGGGTCGGCTTCGCGCTGATCGCCGTGGGTCTGGTCGCCATGGTCGCCGCCGCCCCGGCCCCGCCCGGCCCGGTCTTCGCCACCAAGGTCTGGGGCGCGCTGAATGTCTGGGACCTGACCGCGCTGCCGATGTTCATCTGGATGGGCGAAATCCTGTATCGATCGCGGCTGTCCTCGGACCTGTTCCGCGGCCTCGCGCCCTTTACCCGCCGGCTGCCCGGCGGCCTGCTGCATGTGAACGTGCTGGGCTGCGCGGTCTTTGCCGCCGTCAGCGGTTCCTCGGCGGCCACCACGGCGACGGTGGGGCGCATGTCGCTGCCCGAGTTGAAGGCGCGCGGCTATGACCCCGACATCTCGGTCGGCTCGCTGGCCGGGTCGGGCACGATGGGCTTCCTGATCCCGCCCTCGATCATCCTGATCGTGTATGGCGCCGCGACCGAGCAATCCATCGCCCGGCTGTTCCTCGCCGGCGTGCTGCCGGGGCTGATGCTGGCGCTGCTGTTTTCGGGCTGGATCGTGATCTGGGCGCTGATGAACCCGCAGCGCATGCCCGCAACTGAGCCCGCCACCACCGGGGCGGAAAAGCGCGCGGCCCTGCGCCTGCTCTTGCCGGTCGTCGGGCTGATCGTCGCCGTCATCGGCTCGATCTACGCCGGCATCGCCTCGCCGACCGAGGCGGCGGTGATCGGTGTTCTTGGCGCGCTGCTGATTGCCTGGGCCACCGGCGGGCTGGACCGGCAGGCGGCAGTTCAGGCACTTCTGGGCGCGGCGCGGACCAGCGCGATGATCTGCTTCATCCTCATGGGCGCGGCCTTCCTGACCGTCGCCATGGGCTATACCGGCATCCCGCGCGCGCTGGCGGCCTGGGTGGGCGAGCAAGGGTTTTCGCCAAACTGGCTGCTGGTCGCGCTGATGGGGCTGTTCATCGTGCTCGGCTGCTTTCTCGACGGCATCTCGATGGTGGTGCTGACCGTCTCGGTCATCCTGCCGATGGTGCTCGCGGCCGGGATCGACCCGATCTGGTTCGGGATCTTCCTCGTGCTGGTCGTGGAAATGAGCCAGATCACCCCGCCGGTCGGCTTCAACCTCTTCGTCCTGCAAGGCGTGACCGGGCGGAACATCTTTGACCTAGCCCGCTGCGCCCTGCCCTTCTTCCTCCTGCTGGTCGCGGCGGTGCTGATCCTGATGGCCTTCCCCGCTGTCGCGCTGTGGTTGCCCTCGACCATGATGGCGCGCTAGGGCTGGCGGCATCGCAATCCGGGGTGCCGCCGCCATGACCCGCCTTTACCTGATCCGCCACGCCCCGCCCCTGAACGGGGGGCGGCTGGCCGGTCGCCGCGACGTGGCCGCCGATTGCAGCGATGCCCCGGCCTTCGCCGCCCTCCGCGCCCGCATCACCCATGTGCCGTCGATCTGGGCCAGCCCCGCCCTACGCTGCCGCCAGACCGCCGAGGCGCTTGGCCTTGCCGCGGACCTGCATCCCGAGCTCTGGGAACAGGATTACGGGGCATGGGAGAACCTGCCCTTCGCTGACTTGCCCGATCTCGGCCCACTGTCGCCCGATGAGCTTGCCCGCCACCGGCCCGAAGGCGGCGAGAGCTTTGCCGAGATGGCGGCGCGGGTGCTGCCGCGTCTGGCCGAGGCTGAGGGGGACACCGTGATCGTCGCCCATGCCGGCACCGTGCGGGCCGCGCTGTCCATGGTCGTCGGCCCCGCCGCCCTGTCCTTCGCCGTCTCGCCTTTGTCGCTGACCATCCTGCGCCGCGCCGGGGCCGACTGGTCGGTCGAGGCGGTGAACTTGACCGCGCCATGATCGCCGCCCTTCTCGCCCTGATTGCCGATGCGCTGATCGGCTGGCCCGACCGGCTGTATCGCCGCATCGGCCACCCGGTCACCTGGCTCGGCGCGCTGATCGCCGGGCTGGAGACGCGACTGAACCGAGGCCCCCATCGCATCCTGAAGGGCGGGCTGGCGACGTTGCTGACCATCGCCGCCGCCACGCTACCGGCATGGGCCTTGGCCGAGATAACCGGCCCGCTGATCGCCGGACTGCTGGCCTGGCCGCTGATCGCCGCCCGCTCGCTGAACGACCACCTCGCCGCCGTCGCCCGGCCACTGGCGGCGGGCGATCTGGCGGGGGTGCGGCGGGCGACCGCGATGATCGTCGGCCGTGACGTGACCCGTGCCGATGATGCCGCCCTGTCCCGCGCCAGTCTGGAAAGCCTCGCCGAGAACGCCTCGGACGGGGTGATCGCACCGCTGTTCTGGCTGGCGGTGGCGGGGCTGCCCGGCGTGGCGGCCTACAAGGCGATCAACACCCTCGATTCCATGATCGGCCATCGTAACGCCCGCTACGAGCAGTTCGGCAAGATCGCCGCGCGGCTGGATGATGTGGCAAACCTGATCCCGGCGCGGTTGACGGCGCTCTTGTTCGCGCTGGCGGCGGGTTCGATGATGCCGCTGCGCGCCGCCTTTGCCGAGGCGCATCTGCACCGCTCGCCCAATGCCGGCTGGCCCGAGGCGGCCATGGCATCGGCGCTGGGGGTGCGACTTTCTGGTCCGCGTCAATACGGCGACCGGTTGTCGGACGAGCCCTGGCTGAACGGCAGTGCAGGCGATCCGGGGGCCGCTGACATCAACCGAGGCCTGCGGCTCTATCGGCGCGCACTGATGGTGATGGCAGGGATACTGGCAGTGGGTGGGCTGATGGCAGCGATCGGCTGAGAGATCACTGTGAATCATGGGAAATGGTGGGCGGTGAGGGGCTCGAACCCCCGACATTTTCGGTGTAAACGAAACGCTCTACCAACTGAGCTAACCGCCCCACGGGGGGCCTCTTAGCGCGGCGCGGACCGGTGGGCAAGGGCGAAGGCTCAGCCTTCGCGCCAGATCTCGTGGCAGCCGGCGCGGACGACCTGCACCGCGCCCTGATGCTGGGCCAATTCCTCGAAGCGCGTCATGTCCCAGCCCATGGCGATCAGCCGCAGCATCCGCAGCGTGATGCCATGGGTGATGATCAGCGACGGGCCGGTCAGGCTGTCCAGGAAGCTGCGGGCGCGGGTCATGAGGCCCGAGAACCCCTCGCCGCCCGGGGCGTGATCATACCAGCCAAAGCCATCCAGTTCGAACAGCGCCGGGTGCTCGGCGGCGAGATCGGGGTAGCGGCGGCCGCTGAATGTGCCGATGTCGATCTCGGCCAGACGGGCGTCGGTCTGGAAGGGCTGGCCGGCAAAGACGATGCGCGCGGTCTGCTGCGCCCGCCCCTGCGGGCTGGCAAAGCGCGCGGCTTCGACGCCTGCGACCAGCCGCGCCTGCGCCTTGGCCTGCGCGATGCCCAGGTCGGTCAGCGGCGAGTCGAGCTTGCCCTGCATCCGGCCTTCGGCATTCCACACGGTCTGGCCGTGGCGCATGAGATAGAGATCGGGATACATCGGCCTGTCCGCATGACGTGAGGGCATGGTCCGGTGCCATCCCGCCCGCCTGATTGCCGGATCGGTCGGCGCGGGTCAATCACCCGGAAAGCCTGCGGCGCTTCGGATTTTGGTGAAAGATAAGGGCATATCACGCGGTCAACGATAATCCCGACCATGCCCCGGTGATCCGACCGTTCCACCCGAATGCAAAAGGCCGGCCTTTCGGCCGGCCCGCGAAACAGTGACTGTTCCGTGAAAGAATGGTGGGTGATAACGGATTTGAACCGCTGACATCTTCGATGTGAACGAAGCGCTCTACCACTGAGCTAATCACCCGTGGGCGGCTATGTAGCGGCGCGGTCCCTCCGATGCAAGAGGCATTCGGACAGCTTTTCGTCCCGTTCCCTGCCCCGCGCCGACGGGCCGGCTGCGGTCAGTCCTCGTCGCTGTCGGCGCCGTCGCCGCGCCGGCGCAGGCGAAGGTTGATGACCTCGCTGCCCTTGCCATTGCTCTTGCGCATGCTGACGCGCGCGCGGCCGAAGGGATTGACCACCAGCGTCTCGCCCGAGGCGAAGGCGCGGCCCAGCTGGTCCAGCGTCGCCTCGACGATGGGCTTCACATCGCCCTTCTTGGCGCCGGTCGCCTCGACCACGCGATCCACGAATTCCCGCTTCTGCACCACCCGCGCAGCGCGGGGAGACTCCGCCCCGAATTGGGCGTCATCATCAGTGTCGGATTTCGGCGTTCTCGCCATATGTTCTATCCATTTCCTGCCGGTTTCGGTTGGAATGCCAAGCGATAATTTAATTATTTATCTACAAATCGGTACAGAACCTTCCAGTGGAAAGTTTATCAAAACATATATTCTGGACAACATAAAAAAGGGCCGCCCGAAGGCGGCCCCGTTACTTTGCCTAGTCCAGGATCAGTGAGCGACGGCAGAGCCAGAGGTGTCGCCACCCTCCTGGCGCGCGGCCAGGCGGGCGGCCTCGGCAGCCGCTTCTTCGGCGGCCTCGTCCCATTCGACCGGTTCGGGCATCCGCACCAGCGCGTGCTTCAGCACCTCGCGGACATTGCTGACCGGGATGATGGTCATGCCTTCCTTCACGTTGGCCGGGATCTCGGCCAGGTCCTTCTCGTTATCGGCCGGGATCAGCACGGTCTTGATGCCGCCCCGAAGCGCCGCCAGCAGCTTTTCCTTCAAGCCGCCGATGGCCAGCGCATTGCCGCGCAGCGTGACCTCGCCCGTCATCGCCACGTCCTTGCGGACCGGGATCTGGGTCAGGACCGAGACGATCGACGTGACCATGGCGAGACCAGCGGAAGGACCATCCTTGGGCGTCGCGCCTTCGGGAACGTGGACATGGATGTCCCGTTTCTCGAATTCCGGCGGACGGATGCCCAGTTCCGGCGAGATCGAGCGCACGAAGCTCGAAGCAGCGTCGATCGATTCCTTCATCACCTCGCCCAGTTTCCCGGTCGTCTTCATCCGGCCCTTGCCCGGCAGGCGCAGCGCCTCGATCTGCAACAGATCGCCGCCGACCTGCGTCCAGGCGAGACCCGTGACCACGCCGACCTGGTCCTCTTTCTCGGCCAGACCAAAGCGGTGACGGCGCACGCCCAGATATTCCTCGACCTTCGCGGGCGTCACCTCGACCGATTTGGTCTTGCCCTTGAGGATCTCGGTCACAGACTTGCGCGCCAGCTTGGCGATCTCGCGCTCGAGCGAGCGCACCCCGGCCTCCCGCGTGTAGTAGCGGATGACGTGGTTCAACGCCTCGTCGCTGACCGAGAACTCGCCCTTGCGCAGCCCGTTCGCCTTGATCTGCTTGGGCAGCAGGTGACGGCGCGCGATCTCGCGCTTTTCGTCCTCGGTATAGCCGGCCAGCGGGATGATCTCCATCCGGTCCAGCAGCGGCCCAGGCATGTTGTAGCTGTTGGCCGTGGTCACGAACATCACGTCCGACAGGTCGTATTCCACTTCGAGATAGTGGTCCACGAAGGTCGAGTTCTGTTCGGGGTCCAGAACCTCCAGCATTGCCGAAGCCGGGTCGCCGCGGAAATCCTGCCCCATCTTGTCGATCTCGTCGAACAGGATCAGCGGGTTCGTGGTCTTGGCCTTCTTCAGCGCCTGGATGATCTTGCCGGGCATCGAGCCGATATAGGTCCGCCGGTGGCCGCGGATCTCGGATTCGTCGCGCACACCGCCAAGCGAGATGCGGATGAATTCACGACCCGTCGCCTTGGCGAGCGAGCGACCCAGCGAGGTCTTGCCGACGCCCGGAGGGCCAACGAGGCTGAGGATCGGGCCTTTCAGCTTCTGGCTGCGATTCTGCACCGCCAGGTATTCGACGATCCGTTCCTTGACCTTTTCCAGACCATAGTGATCGGCGTCCAGCACCGCCTCGGCACGGGCCAGATCCTTCTTGGTGCGCGACTTCACGCCCCAGGGCAGGCTCAGAAGCCAGTCGAGGTAGTTGCGGCTGACCGTGGCCTCGGCCGACATCGGCGACATCGACTTCAGCTTCTTCAGCTCGGCATTGGCCTTGTCGCGGGCTTCCTTCGAGAATTTCGTGTTCTCGATCTTCTCTTCCAGTTCCGCGATCTCGTTCTGGCCGTCCTCGCCGTCGCCCAGCTCCTTCTGAATGGCCTTCATCTGCTCATTCAGATAATACTCGCGCTGGGTCTTCTCCATCTGGGTCTTGACGCGCGACTTGATCTTCTTCTCGACCTGCAGGACCGACATCTCGCCCTGCATCAGGCCATAGACCTTCTCGAGCTGCGCACCGACATCCAGCGTCTCCAGCAGGTCCTGCTTCTTGTCGATCTCGACGCCCATATGGCCACTGACCAGATCGGCCAGCCGCGCGGGTTCGCGTGCCTCGGCGACGGCGGTCACAACCTCTTCGGGAATGTTCTTGCGCACTTTCACATAACGCTCGAACTCGTCGGTCACGGCGCGGGTCAGGGCGGTCACCGTGTCGGCGTCGCCCGGAAGCTGTTCAAGCGGCTCGGCGGTGGCTTCGAAGTAATCGTCATTCGGCACAAAGCCGGTGATGCGCACGCGACTCCGGCCCTCGACCAGCACCTTCACGGTGCCATCCGGAAGTTTCAACAGTTGCAGCACATTGGCCAGAACGCCGGTGCGGTAGATGCCATCCTCGGCCGGCTCGTCGACCGAGGCATCTTTCTGCGCCGCCAGAAGGATCGGCCGGTCGGCCTCCATCACGGATTCCAGCGCCCGGACCGATTTCTCGCGCCCCACGAACAAGGGCACGATCATATGCGGAAACACCACGATATCGCGCAGCGGCAATACCGGATGAGTCTGTTGTGTGAATTCGTTCATGATCAGTCCTTTCCTGCCCGAGATCCCGGCCCCACGATTGGCGGCACACGATCCCTGCGACCCCTAATCTAGGGGCCGGTCGTATGGGGTTCAATATGCGCCATGCCGGCCCGGTCCCCAAGCGCGTTCTGCATCTGCGCCCTGCAACGATGCCGCACCCGGCACCGGCTGACGCGCAGCGTGGCAACGGCTTGCAGTCACCGCGGAATCACGATTTCGGCCCGCAGCCCGCCAAGCCGCGCCCCACGCACCAACCGCAATTGCCCGCCATGGGCACGCGCCACATCCGCCGCGATCGACAGGCCCAGCCCGACCCCCTGCCCCCGGTTCTGGTTCCGCGCCGGGTCCAGCCGGGTAAAGGGCCGCATCGCCTCGTCCATCTGCACTTCAGGAATGCCCGGCCCGTCATCCTCGACGCTGATGCGCAGGCTGCGCGGGGCCAGCGCGGCATCGACCTCGGCATGTTCGCCATAGCGCACCGCATTGCCGATCAGGTTCTCGATCGCCCGGCGCAGCATGTCGGGACGGAAGGTGACGCGGCCATCCTCGGGACCTTCGACCTCGGCAAGCCGCACCTTCTGCCCGGCGCGCTGCGCATCGGCCACCAGCCCACGCAGGAAGGGCAAGGCCTCGGTGGCGACCGGCGGCCCTTCCTGCGCCTCGTCGCGCGAGTAATCGAGGAAGGCCCCCACCATCCGGCTCATCTCGTCGACATCGGCGGTCATCGCGTCGATCTCGGGCTGGTCGGTCGGCAGGTCGGGCGACAGCATCGACAGCCCCAGCCTGAGCCGGGTCAGCGGCGTGCGCAGGTCATGGCTGATCCCCGACAGCATCAGCTTGCGCTGTTCGTTGCTGCGCTCGAGCCGGTTGCGCATGTCCAGGAAGGCGGCACCCGCGCTGCGCACCTCTATGGCACCGGCGGGACGATAGGGCACGATCCGGCCCTTGCCATAATCCTCGGCCGCCCGCGCCAGCCGCTTGATCGGCCTCAGCTGGTTGCGCAGGAAGATCGTGGCGATCCCCGACATCAGAAGCGAGGTGAACAGCATCAGCACCAGCAGCTGATGCGGGTTCGAGGCGCTGACCCGGCTGCGATCGAAGGCCAGGAGATAGGGCCCGAACGGGCCGTTCATGGTGATCCGCACCCGCTTCTCGTCGCTGGCCAGATCGATCCCCATCACCTGCGGCAGCGTCGCGCGCAGTTCCTCGATCACCACCCGCCCCGAGAAATCATAGAAGATCCGGTCATCATCGACGTTCGGCTCGGCCGGAAGCTCGACCGACAGCCCCAGCGGCACGGCCACCGCCCGGCCCGCCAGCAGCGCCGCCGGCCCGTTCACCGCCGGGTCCATCCGCGCCGCCACAAAACCCAGCTCGCGCGCCATGCTGGCGGTCATCTGCCGGGTCACGCCCTCGAAATGGCGCTGGAGGAAGGTGACGCTGACCACCAGCGTCACCACCACCACCGGCAGGAACAGGATCAGCGCCGCCCGGCCATAGAGCCCGCGCGGGAAGAAGCGTTTGAGCCAGCTGAAATCGGGGCCGAATGCCATGGAAACCCTGCCTGAACGCCGCTAGGCTAGCGTCATGAGCCAAGATGCGAAAGCCCCGCCCGCCGCAGACGCCGCGTCCCTGCCGCGGCCACCCCGGCCCGAAGATCTGCCCGAGGGGCTGCGGCTGGTTCTGGCGCCCAATCCCTCGCCCCTGACGGGCCCCGGGACCAACACCTTCCTTCTGGGCACCGACGAGATTGCCGTCATCGACCCCGGCCCCGATCTGCCCGCCCATCGCGCGGCGATTCTGGCGGCGGCCGGGCGTGGCCGCATCACCCATATCTTCGTCACCCATGCCCATCGCGACCATTCCGAGGGCGTGCCGGCGCTGGCCGAAGCGACCGGGGCGGAGGTGCTGGGCTTCGGCGATGCACTGGCTGGCCGTTCGGCGGTGATGCAGCGGCTGGCTGCCGAGGGCGGCGCCGGCGGCGGCGAGGGGCTGGACCTGAGCTTCCGCCCCGACCGGCAGCTGGCCGATGGCGAGACCATCACCCGCGACGAATGGAGCCTGACCGCCCATCACACCCCCGGCCATGCCGGCAATCATCTGTGCTTCGCTTGGGGCGATGTGACCTTCAGCGGCGACGTGGTCATGGGCTGGTCCACCACGCTGATCTCGCCCCCCGATGGCGACCTGGCCGATTATTTTCGCAGCCTCGACCGGCTGACCGCGCTGGCGCCCGCGCGTCTTTTCCCGGCCCATGGCCCGGCCATCGACGCGCCGCTGCCGCGCCTCGCCGAACTGGCCGCCCATCGCCGCCAGCGCACCGCCCAGATTCTCGCCGCCCTGCGCGACGGCGCCCCCGCCGATGCCGCCACACTGGCCGCGCGAATCTATGACGTGCCGCCCCAGCTTCTGCCCGCCGCGACCCGGAACGTCTTCGCCCATCTGGTCGCCCTGAGCACCCTCGGCGCCGCCCGCCCCGAGGGCGAAATCACCTGGCAGACGCGCTTTTCGGCAGACTGAAAATTTTGTCGCAATCCCTCTGGACGCCCCCTGACACCATTGCTATACGGCCCACGTGTTCCGGCGTAGCTCAGCGGTAGAGCAGTTGACTGTTAATCAATTGGTCGTAGGTTCGATCCCTACCGCCGGAGCCATAAAAACAAGGGCTTAGCCAAATCGGCTAGGCCCTGTTTTTTCTGCTTGTCACCGGATTCGTCACTGAATTTGCTTTGCCGCCACGCGCGCGCGCGCCGCGCAGGTGGCCTCGCTGGCAGTGGGATCAAACAACTTTCCGACCCGTGTCTATGAAAACAGTCCCGGACTTGTCGACTGGCTCGCCTCGGAGATGCTGAAATACGGTGTCAGGCCGGAAATCGAGGCTTTCGATTTGTCACACATCTTTCAGGCAGCCAGCATGGTTCGGGACGGACGACTGAAGGGGCCCCTTCACGTCCAGTTCGTCATGGGCGTCAAGAACGCGATGCCGGTCGATCGCGACGCCCTTGAGTTCATGATCAAGACGACAAAACGGCTGATGCCCGATGCAACATGGTGTGCGGCCGGCATCGGCCAGTATCAAGCGACGCTGAATGAGTGGTGTGCCGAGTTGGGCGGTCATTGCAGGACAGGGCTTGAGGACAATATGCGATTGGACAAGATGACCCTCGCGCCGTCCAATGCGGCGCTGGTCAGACAGTGCGCCGGCATCCTCGAAAGGCATGGCCGAAAGGTCGCTACGGTTGAAGAGGCGCGAACGCTCTTGAAGTTGCCATCGCCGGTCGAGAACGAATAGCGGCATACTTCTCATCAGGGTCAAGGCGAGGTAGCTCTGGACCGACCCCGTAAGCGCTGGCGCAACTATCCGCGTCAGAGCTGCGCCGAAAGTCAGAGACAAACTGCTGTTCTCCGAAAGCGGGCATCGAGCTATCGGTGAAAATGGGAACCCCTGAACTCCGATGTCGGTAGGGACGAAATCCGAGATCGGGGAACCGCGTCGTTCTCGTAGCCATCCAATACGATTAGGTTCGCTCCAGCTCGAAGCAGGCGCGTGCCCCTAGCGAGCAGCATGGGCGGGGCCTTATGCACCGCCCATGTCCTATAACTCGGAATGCCTCACCTGCGGCGGCCCCCCTTTGTCATTCCGCCCGGTTCCTCACCTCGAACGCAGCGCGCGGCACAGGTCGCGATCTGGATACCGTTCAAATCCTGCGGAGCGCGTTCAAAAGCGGCCTTCTCGTGTTTTTGGGCGGAAGCATAGCCGCCGCCACCCTACTGGCCGTCAGCGCGCGATTTTTCATGGTCGCCACCGAGGGCGCGGATATGCCCCTCGGCATACTCGATCACCGCATCACGGAAGCTACTTGGCTCGTCGCTCCGGTATTCTTCCAGATGAAGTTTCCATGCCTCGACATCGAACGGGTCCGGCTCCCCGCGCAGAACAATCACCGGGCCACGCTCGACAGGTTCAGGCTTCGGATTTCGCGCGGCAAGTTCGGCTACTTTGCCCAGGATCAGCTGACGAATGCTCTCCCAACGCGTTTGTGTTCCCTGATCGGCGGGAAAGGAACGCACTTTCCTGTTCGGACTGAACAGATGCACAGTCACATGACTGGCTTTGTCTCCGGGCCCAGACTGATTGTCATCGTCGGTCATTGCCGCCACCAGAAACCCCTTTCCAGGGCTAAACATCTTTCCCCCGGAATATGCTGCAAGCATCCCGTTCCAGAGGTGCTGATGCAAGCCTTATCTTGTTTCGAAATTCTGTCCTTGGTCCGCAGCTCCTGCGGGGATGAAGGTTGCGACAAGCTGCTTTCCTCATTTGGCGGAATGCGGATGCATATCCCCAAGAATGTGGGCGGACGCTTGCTGGAACCACTCGGCGCAGGGCTGCTTGCTGTCCTGGTGCGCTATTACGGCGATACCGCCATTGACGTGCCCTCGCGCGGCCATGCGGAGCGTATCATGCGCTCGGTCCGCCTGAAACACGATGTGGTCCACAGCGATCTCTCAGCCAACGAAATCGCCGCGAAGCACGGCGTGACCAACGTCTGGGTGCGGCGGCTGCGCAGAGACCTTCTGGAAAAACCTCAAAGCAAACTGACGAAAGCGAAAGCCTGACCATGGACATTAACGCCTCTTTGCTGAACGAGATGTTCAGCGGCTTCAATACCTTCTTCAACAAGGCCGTGGCGGCGACGCCGACCTATTGGAACAAGATCGCGATGGACGTGAAGTCCACCGGATCGGACGAAACCCATGGCTGGCTTTCCGGCGTGCCGCAGATGCGCGAATGGCTGGGTGAGCGTCATATCAAAGGCGTGATGGCCGCCCGTTACACGCTGGAAAACCGCAAGTTCGAGACCACGCTGCGGGTGCGGCGCGAAGATATCGAGGATGACCGTCTGGGCGTCTATGCGCCGCAGATCAGCATGATGGCGCATGCCGCCGCCTCGCATCCCGACGAGCTTGTCTTTGAGGTGCTGAAACGTGGCTTCGAGGCAGAAAGCTATGATGGTCAGACGTTCTTCGATACCGATCATACGATCTTGAAGGCGGATGGCACGGAAGGTTCGGTCTCGAACATGCAGGCGGGCACAGATGCACCGTGGTTCTTGCTGGATGTCAGCCGCCAGGTAAAGCCGCTCGTGTTCCAGACGCGCATCCCCTACCAGATGCAGAGGCTGAACAAGGACAGCGATAACAACGTCTTCATGCGCGACGAATATCTCTATGGGATCCGCGCGCGCGGGTGAACGCAGCCTACGGTCTCTGGCAATTCGCATTCGGCTCGAAGCAGCCCCTGACCGCCGAGAATTACGAGGTGGCGCGGGTCGCCATGCAGGCGATGCGCTATGATGGCGGGCGCATCATGGGCGTGGTGCCGAATATGCTGTTGGTTCCTCCGGCACATGAGGCGGCTGCACGCGAGCTGCTGACTGCGGATGAGCTGACCGGCGGTGGCACCAACGTCTGGCGCGGCTCGGCTGACCTGCTGGTCACACCTTATCTGCAGAAGTGATCGCCATGGCGGGACAAGAGCAGATGGCCACCGTGCCGCTGCCCGAGCTTGAACCGGGCAAGGCGGAAAGCTGGGTGCAGATCCTGCCTGCGGGCAAGTTCGACCTGACGGACAAGCGCGGGCCGTGGGTGGTCAAGGATATGGCGTCGGTCATCGCAGCATCACGCGCTGATGTGGAACGCGGGATGCCCGTGGACATGGATCACGCGCTGGACCGTCAAAACCGGGCCGAAGCGCCTGCGGCGGGCTGGATAGAGGAACTGGCTGCGCGGCAGGATGGCATCTGGGCGCGGATCGCCTGGACCCCGACCGGCAAGGCCAAGATCGAGGGGCGCGAATATCGCTTCATCAGCCCGGTTGTCATGGTCACGAAAGTCGGCGGCGAGGTGCTGGCGATCAAGCGTGCGGGACCGACCAACGATCCGGCCATTGCCATGAAGGCGCTTTGCTCGGTCGAGGGCGATTCCGAAGAGGAAGAGCCGACGGACGAAGCGGCGATTGTCGCCATGCTGCGCGAGACTCTGGGCGCACCTGCCGACATGCCGGTGCACCAATTGATCAAGCGCACCCGAGCAATCATCGCGGCGGCAGATACGACGCGCACCGATAACGCCCCGACCAGGGAACTCGCGACCAGCTACATGAGCCTGCTGGCCGAGGTGCACGAAGGCAAGATCGAAGCCGCGCTTGAACGCTGCCGCGATGCGGGCAAGGTGGTCCCCGCCAACGAGGGTTGGCGGGCGTGTGATACGCCCAGGTTAAGCCCCGTATCTGACGCGCACATTGTCCAACCAGCGCGCGACTACGGCGATTTCCGCGTCAGAGAACCCCTCGCAAAGCTGATCGTTCAATCTCCTTGTCCGCTCCAGTGCCTGTTGGCGCTGGACGCGCCCCTCGTTGAGCAACTCGACCAGCGATGACCGGCCGTCCTCCGGGTCAGGAATGCGCCGGACCAGCCCGGCTTTCGACATGCGATCGACGAGTCCGGTCAAGGCCGGCGCCCCCAGATCCAGCGCGCGGGCAAGGGCGGACATGGATACCCCGCCCTCGGCTGGCAGCGCCAGCAAGAGACCGATCCGCGCGGCGGTCATGCCTTCGGTTTCACGCTCGATCCAGGCCTCCAGCCGGCGCTGCGCCGTGGTCAGCAGATAGATCAGCCGGGGCGCGTGACGTGTGGTCAGGTGAGGCATGGGCAGGTCCGCTATTGATTTTACTTCAGATACGAAATAATTACTTCATATGCGAAATAAAACATGCAGAGGCACCGGGTCAAATGGAAAGCTTCATCACAGCTTGCGCCGATGGCGGCGAGATCGCCCTGACCCTGCATGGCGGCAAGGCCGGCACCAGTCCCGTGGTCGTCATCCACCCAGCGACGGCCGTGCGCGAGCGGATGTATCACCCCTTCGCCGGCTTTCTGGTCGAACAGGGTTTCCGCGTCATCACCTATAATTACCGCGGCGTCGGCGCAGGCGCAGGGCTGACCCGGAATCGCCACCTGACCATGCGCAACTGGATGCTCGATGACGCGCCGGCGGTCCAGGATTGGGCGGTTCGGACCCTGCCCGGCGCGCCGCTGCTGGCGATCGGTCACAGCCTTGGCGGCCACGCCATCGGCATGGGCGGCAAGGACAGCCCGCTGCAGGCGGCGGTGCTGATCGCCAGCCATGCCGGAGCGCTGCGGCTGGTGCGGCGCCGGGCCGAGCGGTTGCGCATCGGCTTCTTGTTCCGCGCGGTGGTGCCGGTTGCCGGGCGGCTCTCGGGATGCTTCCCCGGCAAGAGGCTGGGGGTCGGCGAGAACATCCCCAGCGTCGCCATGCGTGATTGGGGCCACTGGATTCTGATGCGGAATTACTTTTTCGATGATCCGACGCTGGACGCCGCAAAACGGTTTGCCAAGGTCAACTTCCCCCTGCTCAGCCTTGGCTTCGAGGACGATCCCTGGGCCACCCCGGCGGCGATCGATCTCCTGAACTGCCATTTCGCCACCTCGCCCCCCGCGCGCCGCCAGATCGATCCCGCCCGCGACGGCACCGGCCCGGTCGGCCATATGGGCTTTTTCCGCGACCACCACCGCAACGGGCTCTGGACCGAGGTTACGGACTGGCTGCGCCAGCAGGCCGAAGCTGCAAAGACCGGCCCGCAGCGGAGGGCGACGGGCGGCTGATCGGATCGATACAGGAGAGCAGTTGAGCATTGACGACGTTTACTGGCCCCATGGCCATCGCTCTGCCGTCGCGACCGACCCGATGCTGATGGCCAGATAGTAGCCCGAGACCTCCAGCCACTGCCCTTGCATCGACCCGACGCCGGCGACACAGGCGCGAAACCGGCCATCGGTGGACAGGACCAGCGCGAGGTCTGAAAACTCCAGCATCCGTCCGGTGACCGGATACTGCCGTTTGTAGAGCGCCTCCTTGGCGCAGAAGGCCGCCAGCGCATCTCCTGCCCCCCGAAAACGGAAGGGCTGGATCGTGTCCACGAACCCCTCGGGACGGGGCGCGTCCATCGACTCGATGTCAAGGCCCAGCAGCAGACCCGGACGGGTGCTGGCCAGCGCGATGCAGAGATCGCCGGCATGGGCGAGGCTGACGGCAAGACCGTCCGGCAGATCGGGCCTCCGATCCGAACGCGGGAGAATGGGGCGATCCTCGGGCAGGTCGAAGCCTGCTTCGGAAATGGCGCGGCGCAAAGCCAGTCGGCCGGTGGCGAACTCGGCCTGCCGCCGGGGCACGGCGCGCGCCAGTGCCTGCGCCTCCTCAGCCAGCAGCCGCCCCTCGCCGATCGGCACCACGGCGCAGCCGACATCGGCGGGCAGCAGCGCCCGCGCCGCGTGCAACAGCCGCTCGGCCGCGCTCACTCGCTGTTGCGCAACTGCGCCCGCATGGCCCGCCGCCGCGCCATGGGATCGTCCGCCGCGACCTGAGCCGTCGGCGGCGCCACCGCGCGCGGTGCGGCTTCAATCGGCTTGACCGCTGGCTTGCCAGCGCCCGCCAGACCCGCGACATGGCGCTGATAGTCGCCCAGCACCGGGAAGCGGAACACATCCGTCACCCCGATCGAGGCCAGCCCCAGCCGGTCGCGCAGTGTGCGGTGCAGTTGGATCGCCAAGAGCGAATGGCCGCCGATGGCGAAGAAATTGTCCCGCACCCCCACCGAGGGCAGGCCAAGCGTCTCGGCCCAGACCTGTTCGATCACCGGCGAGGGATCGGTGCCGTTCGCGGCAGGCGCCACCGGCGCGGCGCTGACCGCAGGTGGCGCCACCTGCACTGGCGCGGCCGGTTCGGGCAGCGCCTTGCGGTCGATCTTGCGGTTCGGGGTCAGCGGCATGGACTCGAGCCGAGTGATCCGGGCGGGCAGCATGTGTTGGGGCAGCACCTCCTGCAACGCCGCGCGCAGATGCGCCTCGTCCAGCCCGGCCTCGCCGGTCACATAGGCCAGCAAACGCCCCTGCCCCGAGGCGTCGGGTCGGAGGATCACCACCGCCTCGCGCACGCCCGGCAGGTCCGCCAGCCGCGCCTCGATCTCGCCCAGTTCGATGCGGAAACCCCGCAGCTTGATCTGGCCATCGGCCCGGCCGAGGAAATCCATCTGCCCGTCCGAGCGCCAGCGCACCAGGTCTCCGGTGCGATACATGCGCGCACCCCAAGGCGCGGCGTCGGCAGGCCGCACGAAGGGATCGGGGCGGAAGGCCGCGCCTGTCAGGTCGGCCCGGTTCCAGTAGCCGCGGGTGACGCCGTGGCCACCGATCCAGAGTTCCCCCTCTTCGCCGTCGTCCAGCGGCTGCCCAGCCTCGTCCAGCACGTAAAGCTGGGTATTGGCGATGGGCGGCCCCAGCGGCGTCGCGTCCTGATCGGGCGCCAGGCGCGCGACCGAGGACCAGATCGTCGTCTCGGTCGGGCCATACATGTTCAGGATCTCGGCCCCGCTGACCGCGCGCAGGTCGCGCACCAGCGAGGGCGGCAGCGCCTCGCCGCCGATCATGATGCAGCACAGGCCGGCCAGCGCCCCGGCCACCGCCGGATCGGTAACGAGGATGCGGGCCATGCTGGGGGTGCATTGCAGATGCGTGACGCGGTGCCGGCGGATCTGCGCGGCAATCGAGAAATCCCCGGCATCGGGTTCCTCGGCCCCGGCAAAGGCCGCGGCCACCTGCCCGAGCAGCGGGAAAGAGCCCTTCACCACATCGGGCGCGATGCCGTAATCGATCAGGCAGGCGATTTCGCCCACGCCGATCTTCTGCAAATGCTCGACACGGGCCACGGCTTCCTCGACGCTGCCGAAGAGGCCCGAATCCTCGAAATAGCGCAGGAAGGCAAATTCAAGGATGCCGTCCAATTCCTCTTCGCTGAGACTGCCAAGGTCGATGGCCATCGGGTTGGTCAGCCCGGCCGGGCGTTTGAAGGCCGGGAAGTCCCAGGCATATTGCTTGACCAGCGCGGCGGCGGCCCGCAGGTAATCCTTCATCGGACCCCGGGCGACCTCGCGCGCGGTCTCGCGGTCCGCGGCCAGGTAGCTGTGCAGCATCAGCGTGACGGTGAAGTCCTTCGGATCATGCCCGGCCTCGCGCAAGGCGGCGTGGTAATCCTTGATCCGTTCCTCGACCACATCGACGGACTGGCCCAGCAGATGGGTCAGCACATTGGCGCCGAGCCGCCCGGCCTCGCGCCAGGTTTCGGGGTTGCCGGCAACCGTGACCCAGATCGGCAGTTCCTTCTGAACCGGACGGGGCTGGGTGCGGACCTTGTGGGGCGTGCCATCCGCCTTGGGAAACTCGACCTCCTCGCCGCGCCACAGGCGCCGCAGCACATCGACGGCGGCGATCATCGCATCCTTGTTCTTCGGCGGGGCGTTTTCCGGGCGCAGCACGAAATCATCCGGCTGCCAGCCCGAGGCAACCGCGATGGCTGCCCGCCCGCCGGTCAGGTTGTCGATCACCGCCCATTCCTCGGCAATGCGCGCGGGATGGTGCAGCGGCACGACACAGCTGCCGGCGCGGATGCCAAGCCGTGTCGTCACCGCCGCCGCCGCCGCTCCGGTTACAGAGGGGTTCGGATAGGGTCCGCCAAAGGCGTGGAAATGGCGCTCGGGCGTCCAGAGGGCGGTAAAGCCGTTCTGGTCGGCAAAGCGCGCGCCATCCAGCAGCAGCTGGTATTTCTTCGGGCCGACGCCATCGTCATTGCCCCAGTAGAACAGGCTGAAATCCATCGCCGCGCGGGATTTGCCCGGTGCCGAGCCTGACACCGCCAGCCGCGATTCCTCGCCTGCGATCACCAGTTTCAGCCCGCGCGCCAGCGTCCAGAAGATCTCCAGCACCGAGATGTCGAAGCTGAGGCTCGTCACCGCCAGCCAGGCATCGCCGGGCCGGTGCGGGATCACCGCATCCATGCCGGTGAAGAAATTCGCCACGTTGCGATGCTCGACCATCACCCCCTTGGGCTTGCCGGTCGAGCCCGAGGTATAGATCAGATAGGCCAGATGTTCGGGTCCGACCGTGGTTTTCGGCGCACCGGGGTCCTCTGCCGGGGGGGTTGCGGGGATGGACATCAGGCTGGCACCGTGCCCCTCGGGCAGTCCCGCCAGCCCCGGTTGGGTCAGTACGATCCGCGCGCCGCTGTCGGCGAGGTAATGGCTCAGCCGGTCCTGCGGATAGTCGGGATCAAGCGGCAGATAGGCGCCGCCCGCCTTGAGGATCGCCAGCGCGCCGATCACCAGTTCCGGGCCGCGCTTGGCAAAAAGGCCGACCGGCTGATCCGGGGAGACGCCCTGCGCCACCAGATCGCGGGCCAAGGCATTGGCGGCAGCTTCAAGCTGGGCGCGGGTCAGGCTCTGATCCTCGAAGGCCAGCGCCGTTGCGCCGCCGTCCTGCGCCGCCGTCGCGGCGATCAGCTCATGGATGCAGGCCGCGCGGACATCCGTGGCGGTGGCGTTGCGGGCATGAAGCACCTCATCCAGCCGCGCGGGGTCCAGCGCGCCGATGGCGGCGACGGGGGTTTCCGGCCCGGCCTGCAGCGCACGCGAGAGGCGCTCGGCCAGTCGCTGCGCCTCCTCGGCGTCGATCCGGGCGCTGTCATGGTGCAGCGTGATGCCACCTGCGCCAAGGCTCAGCGTCAGGGCGGTGCCGGGAATCGGGCCGCGACCGGCCAGGTCCAGCCCGGTTTCGGGCGCGCTGGCCCCGCGCAGTTCCGGCGCGCGGTGCAAGAGGTCAGCCGCAAAGGGGCCGCGCTTCTGCAGTTCGGCGATGACGCCCGAAAGCGTGGCCGAGAACTCCGCCAGCCGCCCCTCGGGCGTCACGGTCAGCGGCAGCCAGTCGGCCAGAACGCCACCGGTTGCCGGATGGCCCTCGGGCCGCAGCGCGACCGAGATCGCCCCACCCGCCCCGCGCCGCGCCAGAAGTGCCAGCGCGGCCGCAGCGGCTTGCGGCGCGGCGGTGCCGGCGACCGGCAGGCTCGACCAGTCGCCAGTGGCGGCATCGGCCCGGCCCAAGGCCGTCTGCGCCAACTGCCTGCGCCAAAACCCGTCGTTCTTGGCAGCCGGCCCCGCGAGATTCCCCAGCGCCGCCTGCGCCGCGTCATCGGGCAGCGGCAGGACCGAACCCACTTCGGGCAGATCTCCCTGCCCCGGCACCAGCGCCAGCCGCAACGCGCCGGAACCTGTGGCCACCGTCAGGCTGTCACCGTCGCGCGCCAGCACAGTTCCCGGTTCACCCGACCCCTCAACCACCTCAGCCGAGGCAACAAGGGCAAGGCGATCCGACCCCAGCGCCAGCTTCGGCACCTCGAGAGGGTTCCAGTAATCGCCGTGATCCAGCGCCCGGACCAGCCGCGCCAGATCGGCGGCGGGCTGGCGCAGGTCCAGCACTGCCGCCGCTTCGGGCCGCTGGTCACGGGCGAAATAGCTGCGCGCGCCGGCAGGCTGGAGTTGCGGAGACAGACCGCCGGATTCAATCGCCGAAACGATCTCGCCAAAGCTCTCCGCCCCATGTGCAAAACATTTTGCATTCAACGTGAGCGCGGTTTCATCCGGCGCGATGTCAAACGCCCGCACCGCCAGCACATCACCCGTATCGATGCCGCCATCGATCAGATGCCAGGTGATCGCATGGCGGGAATTGCCCTGAAGGATCGCCCAGACCGGCACATTCACCCCCGCCATCGCAGGCAGCGGGCCGTCGTGGAAATTGATCGCGCCACGGCTGGCACGGGCTAGGATTTCCGGCTTCAGGATCGACAGGTTCGCCACGCTGAAGAGCCAGTCGGCACCCGGCGCATCGGCCGGCATCGGCGCATCCTGATCCTCGACCCTCAGCCCCTCACCCTCGGCCCAGTGCCGCAGGTCGGGATTGCGGGTGACGATGGCGGCGACGCTGTGGCCCCGGTCCAGCAGGGTCTGGGTCGCATGGCGCATCAGCGCCTCGTTGCCCACAAGGATGGCGCTGAAACGGGTCATGTGCTGCCTTTCCGATCGTGACGTTTACCAAGGGCGCGGCCGAGCATCTGGCGATAATGGCCCGGTGGCGTGCGGTGTTCCCGGCGCTGGATCAGGCAGCGCAGCCGCCATAACCCGTTGCCGGCAAGCGAGGCCAGTGTCGCCATCAGCGCGCCCGTGCGGCCGTGATGTTTCTGGAAGTAGTGCTGGCGCGAGTCGTACCAGTAATCAGGGACTTTCGCCCATTCCTTCATCCCGGTCGAGACCGAACCGATATGGGTGACGACACTGTCCCAGACATAATGCGTCTGCCAGCCGGCCTTGGCGGCACGGCGGCAGAGATCCGTTTCCTCGAAGTAGAGAAAGAAGGTTTCATCGAAGAGGCCGACCTGATCCAGCACCTCCGCCCGGATCATCATCGAGGCGCCTGCCGACCAGTCGACCGGCAGGTTGGCATCGGGCTGCGGCAGGGCCACGATCTTGTTGCGCAGCAGCCGGGAAATCGGGCCGGTCTGCGCTGCATTCTCGAACTCGCCGCCCGCCGAGGGAAAGCGGAAGGCGGTCTCATGAGGGACATCATCGGCACCGCGCAGGCGCGAACAGGCGATGCCAGCCTCGGGATGGGTGGCCAGATGATCGATCAGGCAGGCGACGGCACCGGGTCGGGGAAAGGCGTCGGAGTTCAGGAGATAGACAAGATCGGCCCGTCCCCCGCCGGGCATCCCCACGCGGATGCCGACATTGACGCCCGAGCCGAAGCCGCCATTCCAGCCGCTGTCGATCAGTGCCACGCGCCGGCCGTCGAGCCAACCCCGCGCCGCGCCCTCGGCCCTGATGAGGTCATAGGACCCGTCTTCCGAGCCGTTCTCGACCACGGTGATGGCGGCGGTGATCCCGGCCTTCAGCGCCGCGATTTCGTCCAGCGCGGTTTCGACGCATTTGACCGTCATGTCGGGCGTGCGGAAGTTCAGGATGACGATCTGCAGGTTGGTCATCGCGCCTATTCCGCCGCTGCCGATTGCTGGCTGGCCGGGTCATGCCGGCGCAGGATCTCGCGCAGAAGCAGGCCAAGCCGCCGGACATTGGGTTCCAGCACCATGGAATCGTGGTCGCCCGGCACCTCATGCACCTCAAGTCGCGGCATCCATCGGCCCCAGCCATTGTCGGGGATCAGGTATTCGCGCCCCGCGGTAACAAACTGCCCGTCCGAGACCTTGTAGCGGTAATCCAGCGGCGGCCGGAACAGCGTCACCGGGCCGGGCCATTCGGTCAGCCCCACCTTGGGCAGTGCGCCACGGAAGGCCGCCTCGATCGCCAGATCGTGGAAACCCTCGGCCTCCTCGGATTCATGTGCCGCATCGCGTTCCTTGCGCCGTTTGGACAACTCGTAGGCCAGCTTGGTCTTCGCCCAGTCCGACCAGAAACTGAGGCCCTGTTCGCGCATTTCCTGCGCCCGGATCAGCACCTTGTCGCGGCGGCTCAGCGCCGGGCGCATTGGCAGGGGCGTGTCGAGCATGACGAGCATCGCCGTCTCTTCGCCCTCAGCCGCCAGCAGCCGCGCCATTTCCAGCGCGATCAGCCCGCCGCCCGAGAAACCGCCCAGGAGATAGGGGCCTTCGGGCTGGATCTGCCGGACCTCGGCCAGATAGTCCTGCGCGGCTTCGGCGAAACTCTCATGCGGCTTGTCATCACCGAAGAGGCCGCGCGCCTGCAACCCGTAGAAGCGGCGATCCTGACCCACGCGCTGCGCCATCTGGTGCAGGTTCATCACGTTGCCGAACATGCCGGCGACGATGAAGAAGGGCGTGCCGCCCTCGCGCCCGCCCATGTCCACGACATAGCGCCGGGCCGGGCCGGGATCGGCCAGCGCCGCCCCGCCCTCGACCCCTGCCGCCGCCGGGGTGCTGGCGCGCGGGCCGACCCGCGACTCGATCAGCGCCGCCAGCTTGCCGACATTCGGCGCCTCGAAGAGGGTCGAGATCGGGAAATCGACGCCAAAGACCTTGCGCACCTGCCCGAACATCCGCACCGCGACCAGCGAATGCCCACCCAGATCAAAGAAGCTGTCGCCCGCGCCGATCTGGCGCACGCCCAAAAGTTCGGACCAGATCGAGGCCAGTTCGCTTTCGGTGCCCGCTGCCGGGGCGATGAATTCGGCATCGAGATCGGGCCGCTCGAAGGCGGCATCCGAGGTCGGGGCGCTGACCGCCGGTGCCGCGGCTTCCGCCACCAGACCGGGCAGGTCCAGCGACGAGACATAGACCTGCGGCAGCCCAAGGGCCATGGCGCGGCGCAGCACATCGGGGCCAAGCGCGCCGGGGATGCCCTGCGACACGTTATGGCGCAGCCGCTTCTCGCCCGGACTTTCCTGCCCTCGGGCCGGCTTTGCCGTCGTCGCGGCACTCAGCCCCGCCTCCATCCGGCGCAGGGTGAACCCCTCGATCTCGGCGGCGACGGTGCCGTCAGGCAAAGCCAGCGTCACGTCGAACCGGGCCGAGCCTTCGGCGGTGCCGGTCTGCAACCGGATATGGCTGAGAAGATGCGGCCCGAGCGGGCGCAGCAGGGTAAAGCGTTCATAGCCCACAGGCACCCACAGCCGCGCGCCGCCCCAGCCTGGGATCAGCTTCATCGCCCAACCCGTGGCAATGTCGAGAAGCGCCGGGTGCATCTGGTGCTGCGCTGCCTCGCCCGCAAAGGCATCAGGCAGGCGCAGCTCGGCCCAGCCCTCGACCTGCCCCAGCTTCACCGCGCGCAGCACCCGCCAGCGCGGGCCGAAACGCATCACCCGGTCCTGCGCGGACGGCAGCGCGGCCTCGCCCGTCGCCTCTTCGTCCCAATCGGTCGGCGGCGTGATGCGGCGATCCTGCGGCGCACTGCGTTCGGCCATGGCGGTGGCATAGCTGTCGCCGCCATCGGGATCGGCGATGGTGATGCGTGAAGCCCCCTCGACCGTCTCGATCTGCACCGAGACCGCCGTGGGCTCGGCATCCGAGACATAGAGCGGGCGCAGGAACAGCGTGTCACTCAGCGTCAGCGGCAGCGGCGTGCCGGTGGCGACCAGCGCCTGCACGAAAAGCTCCAGATTGCCGGTGCCGGGCATCAGCGCCTGACCCTGTGCGGTGCGGTGCCCGCCGATGACCCAGTCGGCAGTCGAGAAGAGGCGGTGGAATTCCCGCACCCCGCGCCCGCCCGCGACCTCGGTTCCCAGCATCGGCCTGCTATCGGCCTCGGCTGCGGGGTCCTGCGGGGCGGGATCGGGCACGGCCTCGGTCCCCATCGCCCGCGCCGCCATGCCGGTATCGGCCCAGACCCCCCAGTTGACCGCGACCACCCGGCCAAGCGCCGGGGGCGCGGCACGGGCAACGGCGTTCAGGAATTCGTTCGCGGCGACGTAATCCACCTGCCCCGCCGGAGCCGAGGCGGTGCTGGTCGAGGCGAAAAGAACGGTCTGGCGCGGCGGATGCCCCTCCAGCGCCGCGATCAGCGCCTTGGTGCCATGGACCTTGGGCGCCAGCACATCCCAGGCCTCGCCATCGGCCTTGCCGGCCATCAGCGCGTCATTGATGATCCCTGCCGCATGGATGACGGTATCGACCGAGCCGAAGCGGGCGCGGGTCTCGGCAAGGGCGCGGGTCATGTCCTCGGGGCTGGTGACATCGCCGGTGACGGCAATGACCTCGGCATCCGCCGCCTGCAATTCGCGCAGGAAGGCCGCCATCTGCCGGGCCTTGGCCGAGAAGGGCACGGTGCCGTCCTGCCCCAGCGCCTCGCGCGACAGAAGCGCCAGTTTCGCCCCGCCCCGCGCCGCCAGATCCCGCGCGACGGCCTGACCCAACCCGCCGAATCCGCCGGTGATGAAGGTGACGCCCTCGGGTGCTGCCCCATCCTGTGGTTCCAGCCGGACCGGTGCCAGACGCTGCACGAAACGCCGGCCATCGCGCCATGCAGCGACCTCGGTGCCGGTGTCGCCGGAAGCTGCCAGCAATTCCTGCGCCATCTGCAGCGCCAGCTGATCCAGCGCAGTCTGATCGCCGCGCCCGCCGAAAAGGCCGCGCCGGGCCGGTGGCGGCAGGCGCAGGTCGACCAGCCGGGTCGAGAGCATCGGATATTCGCGCGGCATCACCCTGAGCGGCCCCAGAACCGTGGCCTTTTCCGGCGTCGGCGCAGGCTCATCCGCAACCCGCAGCGCATCATTGCTGAAGGCGGTGAGCGTCAGCGGCTGATCGGCCATCTCGTCGCCAAGGGCCTGCGCCAGATGCAAGAGGCTGAAGAAGCCGCGGGTCATCTGGTCCTGAAACAGGCTCGACCCGGCCCGCGCCTCGGCCCCGGTCGTGACCGACCAGAAATGGCCGATCCGGGTAATGGGGATCTCGTCCTGTTGCAGCGCCGCCAGCAGCACCTCGTAACCGTCGCGCTGTTCCTCGGGCGGCAGGCGGTATTCGCCGCGCTTCACCCGCTCGAAGCGGTCGCCGCTGCGGACGGTGGCGACGGGTTGCCCCGCCTTGCGCAAGAGGTCCGCCACGCGATCGGCCAGCCCGGCCTCGTCAGCAAAGATCAGCACGCCCTGCCCGGCCTCGGCTTGCGGCAACCCGCCGGCGGCCAGTTCCACATCCGGCGCGGACAGCCGCCACGACGGTCGCCAGCCCCAGCCCTCGGGTTCCTCGATCCGCATCAGCGCGGTGTCCGTGACCTGCGCCCCCGCCGTGGGTTCAACGAAATAGCGTTTGCGCTGGAAGGCATAGCCGGGCAGCGACAGGGCCTTGCGCCGTGCCTCGCCCCAGATCTGCGACCAGTCGATCCGGCCGCCGGCCGCCCAGAACCGGGCCAGCGCGGTCATGAAGTAAAGGTCATCCTCGACCTGATGCTTCGGGTGGCGCAGGCTGGAAATCACCTGATGCGCCTTCACCCCCGGATTGGCCTGCGCCAAGGCCGACATGGCCCGGCCCGGCCCGACCTCGAGGAAGATCTTCGGATCGCCCCCAGCCAAGGTCTCGATACCGGCGGCAAACTCGACCGTGCCGCGCAGGTGGCGCACCCAGTATTCGGGGTCCATCGCATCGGCATCGGGCAGCACCTGCCCGTCACGGTTCGAGATGATCGGGATTTGCGGGGCGGAAAGCGGGATGGAGCGCAGATAGGCGCCGAAATCGGGCAGGATCGGTTCCAGCATCCGCGAATGGGCAGCGATGCTGATCGGGATGACCTGAACCTCAACACCCTGACCGGCCAGCGTGGCGGCAAAGGCTTCCAGCGGCGCTTTCGGGCCGGAGACGACGCAGAGATCGCCGGCATTGACCGCGCCAAGGTCCAGCTCCGCCGGCAGGATCGCCCGCAACTGATCCGCCGGCATCGGCACCGACAGCATCCCGCCCTCGGGCACGCTGTCGAACAGCCGCCCGCGCAGATGCACCAGCCCGATGCAATCCTCGAAGCGCATGACGCCGGCGACGGCGGCGGCGGTATTCTCGCCCATGCTGTGTCCGATCAGCGCCGAGGGCATGACGCCCCATGCCATCCACTGCTGGGCCAGCGCATATTCGGTGATCATCAGCAGCGGCAATTGCACCGAGGGCTGCAACAGACGCGCATCCGCCCCGGCGACATCGCCATCCTCGGCCAGCCAGATGTCGCGGATCGGGTGATCCGAGATCGTCGCCAGATGGTCGAGGCCGCGATCCATCCAGTCGCGGAAGACCGGCTCGGTCTGATAGAGGTCGCGCGCCATGCGGGCATATTGCGAGCCACCGCCGGGCAGCATGAACACCACTTCGGGCGCCTCGCCAAGCGGCTGATGGTCGAAGACGCGATAGGGGTCGTTGCTGGCCAGAAGCTGCGCCGCCTCGGTGGCGTCCTTGGCGACCAGCACGCGGCGACGCTCGAAGGCGCGGCGGCGGTTGATCAGGGTGTGGCTGATATCGGCCGGGTCGGTCTCGGGATTGGCACTCAGCCATCCCGCCAGCTTCTCGGCATTGCCGTCCAGCGCCGCCTTGCTGCGGCCCGAAACGGCGAAGATCTGGAACGGCCAGTCGGCCTCCTCGGAGGGCACGGCCGCAGGCGGCTGTTCCAGCACCACATGCGCATTCGTGCCGCCGACGCCAAGCGAGTTGATCCCGGCGCGGCGAGGGCCGTGAGCCGGGCGCCAGTCGATCAGCCGGTCCGCAACGGCAAAGGGGCCGGCGTCGAAATCGATGGCCGGATTCGGCGCCTCGAAACCAAGCGTCGGCGGGATCACCCCTTCCTCCAGCGCGCGGATGGTCTTGATCAGCCCCGCCGCGCCAGCCGCCGTATCCAGATGGCCGATATTGGTCTTGACCGATCCGACATAGCAGGGCGCGGTGCGGCTGCCCTCGGACGGTACGCGGGAAAAGGCTTGGTTCAGCGCCGCGATCTCGATCGGGTCGCCAAGCGCGGTGCCGGTGCCGTGGCATTCGATATAGCCGATGCTGTCGGGTGCGCAGCCGGACATGACCAGCGCCTCGGCCACCGCCTGCGCCTGCCCCTCGACGCTGGGGGCCAGATAGCCGGCCTTGGACGAGCCGTCATTGTTGATGGCGCTGCCCCGGATGATCGCCCGGATATTGTCGCCATCGGCCAGCGCATCGGCCAGCCGCCTGAGCACGACCACCGCCGAACCGCTGCCGAAGACCGTGCCCTCGGCGCGATGGTCGAAAGCGTGGCAATGGCCATCGGGCGACAGGATCTCGTTCTCTTTGAACAGATAACCGCGGCCATGCGGCATCTCGATCGTCACGCCCCCGGCCAGCGCCATGTCGCATTCGCCCGAGGCGAGCGACTGGCAGGCCATGTGCAGCGCCACCAGCGAGGTCGAGCAGGCGGTCTGCACGTTCACGCTCGGCCCGGTCAGGTTGAAGATATGGCTGACCCGGGTGGACAGAAAATCCTTGTCATTCCCGGTATGGCGCAAAAGAAAATGGCCGACATTCTCGACCAGTTCCCGATTGGCGCAGATATTGAAATAGAAATAACTGCCCATGCCGCAACCGGCATAAACCCCGATCGGCGCATCGAAGTGTTCGGGCATCTGGCCGGCATCCTCGAGGCCGTGCCAGCAGGTCTCGAGGAACTTGCGATGCTGCGGGTCCATGATCGCCGCATCCTTGGGGCTGAGACCGAAGAACTCGGCATCGAACCCGTCGAACTGGTCAAGGATTGCTGCCGCAGGAACGTAATTCGGGTCTGACAGTACCGAGGGAGATTCGCCCCGTGCCAACAGGTCTTCGCGGCTGACCGGCTGGATGGATTCGACGCCCGCACAGAGATTGCGCCAGAAGGACGCGACATCATCGGCCCCCGGCAATTGCGCCGCCATGCCGATGACCGCAATATCGCTCGGGCCAATTTGCAGGTCACGATGATCGTTCATGCCGCTACCATTTCCATTCGATCCAACCTGCATATTCAGAACATACTCGTAATTTTTGCCCGATGCCTAGGCGCATTTCAGTCCCTGCATCAAAGCGCCGGGCGCAATCCAGCCTTTTTGGCCAGCGCTTCGCTGTCCTCGCGCTGCCACCGTCGGCGCAAAGCGCGCGAATATTGCAGCCGCGCGGCATGGCCGAGAATCGCTCCATTCAGCAGCCAGGTCAGCGGCGTCAGCGTGGCATTGGGGATAAGCTCGATCAGGTTGATCGCCATCATCAGCACCAGCGTCGTGATCATCAACAGATCCGTATGGTCGAACCGCCGGAACAGCGCAAACCTTCGCTGCCACAGGATGATGATCGGACTGATCAGAAGACCGAACTGGGCGATATAGCCCAGAATGCCCCGCGATCCCATGGTGATCACCCAGGCGCCGTCCGCAATCGCCCCATAGCGACCGGACACCGGATCCACCGGGAAATTGCGCCCCCAGGATCCCCATCCAAACATGGGCCGCTCCAGCGCGCGGGCCATAAGGATGACTTCATTGTCAAACCTGACCTGAAGCGAATCGGCGCGTTCGGGCTGCGACGAACCGATGAGGCCTAGGATGTCTTCGGTCGGCACGAGATCGGTCAGCCGCAGGACAGGATAGACAAAAACAGCAATGGCGACCACCGCACTGATTGTAAGCACAGCCCGAGGGGAGGCCACCAACACAAGTGGCATCGCCAGCACCGCCATGAGGATTGCGGTCATGGTCTTGCACAGGATCAGCAGCACGATGAGATAGCAGATGACCAGCATCATCCGGACATTGACCTGATAAGTCCGCGTCAGACACAGGGTCGCGATGAATCCCATGGTTGCGAAGGACGCGACCCAGATCGGATGATACATGAAGACGATGGGCCGGAAGCCGCCATAGCGCATGGCCTGGGCAAATTCATGCTGGAAGTATCCATAGATCCACGTGTTCAGCTGTGGGCTCAGCCGGACCTCGAGCAGCATCGGGATCGAATAGATCAGCACCGCCAGCATCAGGGCCACCAGCAACTTGCGGGTCTGCTGCGGCGTCGAGAGCAACCGGAAACCGATGAAGAAGGGGATCAGCTCGATCAGCTGCAGGATGGCGTTGGCGACCGCATCCGAGAGCTGCATGCCGGGCCGATAGGAAATACCGCTCACCAGCGCATCGTCATTGTTCAACACCGTAAGCACGGCCGAGACCAGCAGAAGGAATACCAGAAACTTGGTCCAGACGGGCATCACCGGGCGCGTATCATCGGCCATCGGATCCCGCACGCCCCCCTTTCGGCCCAGTCTAAGCCACAGCATCACTGCGGTCGCGACCGAAGCGATCTCGTATTTGCCAAGCGCTGGAACAACCGGCAGGTCGATGTAGTACGAGGGCGGCAGGAACATGTAGGCCAGCAGAATCGACCAGATCGCCGCGTTCACCCGCTCCATGCGCATGAAGATCAGCGCCGCGAAAAGCGGCCAACTGAGCAGCATGATCGTGGCAAGGGAGTTCGCGTGCATCGGATAACCAACTGAGAAACGACTACCGAATATGCTGGAAGGCATACCGCCCCGACCATACAAGTAAAGATCACCAGTTCCAACGACCGGGTCGTTCAGATGCTATTTACCTATCCAGATGGTCAAGTGGTCCGGGTCAATTGCCCCGACCGCGAGGCGCTGCTGTCTGGAGTCGCGGCGCGGATGGCGGCGAACCGGGGATTCGCGCTGGCGACGCTGAATGTCGACCACCTGGAACAACTGGCGCGGGACGAGGCCTTTCGCCGCGCCTATGCGGCCCATGACCTGATCTGCGCCGACGGCAATCCGATCGTCTGGCTGTCGCAGATTGCAGGCCAGCCGGTCGAACTGGTGCCGGGTTCGGAACTGGTGCATCCGCTGGCGGAACTGGCCGCCCGGCACGAGGCTCCGGTGGCGTTGATCGGGGGCAGCGAGGCCTCGGTCCGGCTGGCGGCCGAGCGGCTGATGGCCGCGCATCCGGGGCTCGAGGTGGTGATGCAGGCGGTGCCCGGCTTCCCCTTCGACCCCGACGCCTCCGAGGCGGCGCGGCTGATCGGGCAGATCGCCAATTCCGGTGCGCAGCTGTGCCTCTTGGGTCTTGGCGCGCCCCGGCAGGAACGTTTCGCCATCCGCGCCCGCAACGCCCTGCCCGGCGTCGGCTTCGCGTCGATCGGCGCCGGCATCGACTTCATCTCGGGCCAGCAGCAACGCGCGCCGGTCTTCATGCGCAAGGCCAAGATGGAGTGGCTGTGGCGGATGCTGTCCAATCCGCGCCGGCTGGCGGCCCGCTATGGTCGCGGCTTCCTGATCCTGCCCGGCCATGTCCGCCGGGCCTGGGCGCAGCGCGGCAAGGTCTGAACCAGAGCAAAACGCTTAGGTGCAGTGTAAAATGGAGTGCCTGATTTCAGCCAAGTGCTGGTCGGGGCGAGAGGATTCGAACCTCCGGCCTACGGTACCCAAAACCGTCGCGCTACCAGGCTGCGCTACGCCCCGAACCTGCGCCTTCTAGCGTGGCGGGCGGCGCGGGGAAAGGGGTCACTCGCAGGAAATCGCCGCCTGCGCCGGATCGATCGCCGGATACGCCATGACCTGACCCGTGTAGATGCCCAGCCTCTCGGCCTCGCCGCCACCGATCTCGAGCACGAAGAGACGCAGCGGATCGGGATCGCCCACCGCCGCGCCGGGGATCGGCGTTTCGTCCAGCGGGCGGGCGTTCGGCTGGATATGGCGCACCTTGCCGGTCGCATCCATGAAGATGATGTCCAGCGGAATCAGCGTGTTGCGCATCCAGAAACTGGCGGGCTGCGGCGTCTCGTAGATGAACAGCATCCCGTGCTGGGGTTCCAGAGCGCGGCGGAACATCAGCCCCTGCGCGCGCTCGGCCGGATCATCGGCGACCTCGACGGTGATCGGCAATTGCCCGTTGTCCGAGACAAGGATGGCCTTGCCCGGATCGCATTGAACCGAAGCAAGTTTCGGCGACCGCGCCACCGCACCCGCCGGCACCAGCGCGGTCCCTAAGGCCAGCAGCACTGCGGCAAGACTGGTGATGCCCATCCGATCCTTCATCCGCGCGCCCGGCCCTCAGCCGACCGCGAGATGCGAGGTCACACCGCTCGGCGTGTCATCGCCCGAGGCCGGTTGATCCGAGCCGGCGGTCGATCCTTCGGCTTCAGACATCGCACCATGTTGATGCAGGACATCGTCCCAGCTGGCGACCTGCGCGGCCATCAGGCCCCGCGGCCCCTCGACCACGCGCAGCGATACCGCTTCGCCCACGGTCAGATCGGCAAGGCCGGAATGGCGCAGCACCTCGATATGCAGGAAAACGTCATCGGCCCGACCGAAAATATTGGCAAAGCCGAACCCCTTGGCCTTGTCGAACCATTTGACCCGGGCGGGCTGCAGCGGCAGGGCATGAAGATTGTCGATGACGGATTGCGGCAGATCGGCGATCGGCGGCACGCCGTGGCTTTCCGGCGGGTTGATCGCGTAGACCTCGACGGCCTGAAGGCCGCGCGTTGTGGTCAGCACACGGACCGTCACCTGGGAATTATCGGCAACCGACCCTTGGCCGAAATTGCGCAGCACATTGGCGTGCAGCAAGATGTCGGGACCACCTTCGTCATTGTAGATGAACCCATAGCCCTTGGCCGGGTCGAACCACTTGATCAGTCCCGTGACAGTCTTCTCATCAGGGTTGTCCCCGGTCATTCTGCGATACTCTTCCTTGCCGCACCTTCTACACGCGTCCATACGAAACTACGCCCACCAGCGGCCACCATCAACATCCGTCAGCAAGATTGCCGTAGGGTAAATTTCTACGCATTCCTAACCATTTCGGCAGCTTGACGGAGTCAATTAACAATAAGTGAACCGGTCCGTCAAGTTTATGGAGCCAAACGCTCGATCTTCCAAGGCCTTTCGTCACCCTCCCGATTCCACCTGAACCGGTCATGCAACCGGAAGGCGCCATCGGCCCAGAATTCGATCTGCACGGGCCGGATGCGATAACCACCCCAGAACGGAGGCCGCGCCGGATTGAGTCCGTGCCGCAAACCCTGCCGCGCCACCTCGGCCAGCAGCGTCTCGCGGCTGGCGATGGGCCGCGACTGCGGCGAGGACCAGGCACCGATGCGACTTTGCAACGCCCGGCTGGCGAAATAGGCATCTGCCTGCGGCCCTTCCTCCCGGCTGACACGGCCCCGCACGCGGATCTGACGACGTAGCGATTTCCAGTGTATCACGAAAGCGGCCTTGCCTGTCAGATTTAGTTGCCGGCCCTTATCACTTTCGTAATTCGTATAGAAAACAAAAGCCTGCGCCTCGATTTCCTTCAGCAGAACCATCCGGACATCGGGCATCCCGTCGCCATCGACCGTGGCCAGCGCCATGGCGCTGGGGTCATTGGGTTCGGTCGCCTCGGCCTCGGCCAGCCAGCGCCGCGCGATGATGAAGGGGTCGTCGCCCGCAAAGATGCCGTCCCGTCCTGCCATCACCTCTCCCCCGGGCGCTTGATGCGCCCCGACCTTTGGCCTAATCACATCCCAAAAGGTTGAAAGCGCGAGGAACCCCCCATGTCAAGCGAGCAGAATACCGGATTGATGGCCGGCAAGCGCGGTCTGATCATGGGCCTAGCCAATGACAAGTCGATCGCCTGGGGCATTGCCCAGGCCGTCGCGGCGCAAGGCGCCGAGCTGGCCTTCTCCTACCAGGGCGATGCGCTGAAGAAGCGGGTGGACCCGCTGGCGGCCGAGGTCGGTTCCTCGCTGGTCCTTCCCTGCGATGTCGGTGACGAGGCCTCGATCGATGCGCTTTTCGCGGCGCTGAAGGCCGAATGGGGCACGCTCGATTTCGTCGTTCATGCCATCGGCTTTTCCGACAAGGAACAGCTGCGCGGGCGCTATGTCGATACCACGCGCGACAACTTCACCATGACCATGGACATCTCGGTCTTCTCCTTCACCGCCATCTGCCAGCGTGCGGCGGCGATGATGCCCGAGGGCGGCAGCCTGCTGACGCTCACCTATTACGGTGCCGAGCGGGTAATGCCGCATTACAACGTCATGGGCGTGGCCAAGGCCGCGCTGGAGGCCTCCGTGCGCTACCTGGCCGAGGATCTGGGCAAGGACGGCATCCGGGTGAACGCGATCTCGGCCGGCCCGATCAAGACGCTGGCCGCCAGCGGTATCGGCGATTTCCGCTATATCATGAAGTGGAACGAGCTGAATTCGCCCCTGCGCCGCAACGTGACGCAGGCCGATGTCGGCAAGTCGGCGCTATATCTCTTGTCCGATCTCGGTTCCGGCGTCACCGGCGAGACCCACCATGTCGATGCCGGCTACCACGTCGTCGGCATGAAGGCGGTGGATGCGCCCGATATCGCCACCGTGGTGAAGAATCACTGAGGCCGCGACAGGCGGCACCGTCCCATGGATATTTGAGCGAGAAAGAAGCCCGATGGTGGTGAGCCTGGCGCAGCTGGCGGTGTTTGTCGGCACGCTGGCCGTGGCGATCCTGTCGCCCGGCCCCGGCGTCATTGCCGTTAGCCAGAGCGCCTTTGCGCTCGGTCGCACCCGCGCCCTGCCCTATGGCTGGGGTCTGGCGGTGGGCGCCTCGCTCTGGTGCCTCTTTGCGCTGCTGGGGCTGACGGTCCTGTTCCGGGTGCTGCCCTGGACTTTCGTGGCGCTGAAGGTGCTGGGCGGGGCCTACCTTGTCTGGATCGCCTGGAAGATGTGGCGCCATGCCGCCGACCCGCTGCCCGACCCGGCCGAGAAACGCTATGGCGCCGGCTTCTCGGGCGGCCTGATCCTGAACCTCTCGAACCCGAAACCGGCGCTGTTCTACTCCGCCGTGCTGCTGTCGATCTTCCCGGCGGCGCTCACGGCGGCGGACAAGATCGCCATCTATGCCACCGCGTTGACGGTGGAGCTGGGTTTTTATACCGCGCTTGCGACGCTGATGGCTTTGCCTTTGCTGCGGCGGCGCTATTATGCGGCGAAATTCTGGATCGACCGGGTGGCGGCGGGGCTGATCGGCCTCTTGGGCCTCTCGCTGATCCTGCGCCATTGAAGGAGAAGACCATGATGGACCGTCTGCCCCACGAAAAGGGTTTCCATGTCAGCTGGGAACAGCTGCACCGCGACGCGCGCGCCTTGTCCTGGCGGCTGGATGGCACCGACTGGCGCGCCGTGGTGGCGGTGACGCGGGGCGGGCTGGTGCCGGCGATGATCGTCGCCCGTGAACTCGACATCCGCACCATCGACACGATCTCGATCCGCTCCTACAAGGGCGTCGGCACCGAGGCCGGCCAGGGCCAGCTCGAGGTGCTGAAAAAGCCCGATGACGCGTTGATGGGCGATGGCGAGGGCATTCTGGTCGTCGATGACCTGGTCGATTCCGGCCGCACGCTGGAACTGATCCGCGAGATGTATCCCAAGGCGCATTTCGCCACCGTCTATGCCAAGCCCAAGGGCAAGCCGATGGTGCAGAGCTATATCACCGAGGTCAGCCAGGACACCTGGATCTTCTTCCCCTGGGATATGGCGCTGCAATATGTCCAGCCCTACCGGGGCGAGGATTGATCCAGCATCTCGCGGCCCGTCGCGGCCCGCTACACAATCTCTTCGAGGCCAGCCTTGCGCTGAAGGGATTCTTTGCGGCGCTGGAAAGCCTGGCCGGGGCGGCGCTTCTGTTCATCACCCATGGCGCCATCCTTGGCGCCGTGGACTGGCTGACGCGGAACGAGCTGATCGAGGACCCTTCGGACCCTCTGGCCGCGCGCGCGGTGCGGATGGCCGATCGTTTCAGCGCCGACAGCCAGCATTTCTATGCCATCTACCTTTTGACCCATGGGCTGGTGAAGCTGGTGGTGGTGCTGATGCTGCAACGCCGGATCACCATGGCCTATCCGCTGGCCATGGCGGTCTTTGCCGGCTTCATCGCCTACCAGCTGCACCGCTGGAGCGTGACCGGCTCGCCGATGATGCTGGCGCTGTCGGCATTCGACGCGCTGGTGATCTTTCTCACATGGCGGGAATGGCGGACGGGGAAAACCTAGCCATTCCCCCGCACAAACCGCGCCGCATCCTCGGCGGCACGCTGCAAGGCCCGGCTCTTGTTCACCGTCTCCATGAACTCGGCCTCGGGGTCGCTGTCATAAACGACGCCGCCGCCGGCCTGGATGTAGAGCTTCTGGTCCTTGATCACCCCGGTGCGCAGCGCGATGCACATGTCCATCTCGCCATTGGCGGCGAAATAGCCGACGGCGCCGGCATAGACGCCGCGTTTTTCGGGTTCCAACTCGTCGATGATTTCCATCGCCCGGACCTTCGGCGCGCCCGAGACGGTGCCGGCGGGCATTCCGGCCAGCAGCGCCGACAGCGCATCCTCGCCCTCGCGCAGCTCGCCCACCACGTTCGAGACGATGTGCATGACATGGCTGTAGCGTTCGACGATGAATTGCTCGGTGGGCGTCACGCTGCCGATCTTCGCCACCCGGCCCACATCGTTGCGGCCCAGATCCAGAAGCATCAGATGCTCGGCCAGTTCCTTTTTGTCGCCGAGAAGATCGGCCTCGAGCGCCCGGTCCTCGGCCTCATCGGCCCCGCGCGGGCGGGTGCCGGCGATCGGGCGGACGGTCACTTCGCCATCGCGCAACCGCACGAGGATCTCGGGGCTGGCGCCGACGATCTGGAAGCCGCCGAAATTCAGGTAGAACATGAAGGGCGACGGGTTGGTGCGCCGCAGGCTGCGATAGAGGGCAAAGGGCGGCAGCGGGAAATCCATCGACCAGCGCTGGCTGGGGACGACCTGGAAGATGTCGCCGGCGCGGATGTAATCCTTGGCCTTCTCGACAGCCGCCAGGTAGTCGGATTTTGAGAAATTCGAACGCGGCTCGCCCACCACGGCGGCCTCGCCCAAGGCGCGCGGCTCGGCCGGCTGACGGTCGAGCGAACGAAGCGCCTCCATCACGCGCTCGGCGGCCTGCGCGTAGGCGGCGCGGGCCGGAACGGCAGTGTCGAACCATGCGGGGGCACAGAGCGTCACCTCGCCCTTCACCCCGTCCAGCACGGCGACGACCGAGGGGCGCAGCAGCACCGCATCGGGCAGGCCCATCGGATCGGGATTCACGTTGGGCAGACGCTCGACCAGCCGGATCATGTCATAGCCGAGATAACCGAAAAGACCCGCCGCCACCGGCGGCACGCCGGCAGGCATCTCGATCCGGCTTTCCTCGATCAACGCCCGCAGGCTGTCCAGCGCCGGCCGATCCTCGGCCACGAACTCGGTCGAGAAGCGCGCCTGACGGTTGATCCGGGCCTTGCCGTCGCGGCAATCCCAGATCAGGTCGGGCTTCATGCCGACGACCGAGAACCGGCCACGGACCTCGCCCCCCGTCACCGATTCCAGCATGAAGCTGTTCGGCGCGGCCTCGGCCAGTTTCAGCATCAGGCTGACCGGCGTATCCAGATCGGCGGCCAGCCGGATCGTGACCAGCTGGTTGCGGCCCTCGGCCCAGCCCTGCTCGAAGGCGGCAAAATCCGGCGACAGCTCCATTACTGGACCATGGTCTGGGCGGCATTGATGGCCGACTGGTTCAACTGGATGCTGCTTTCGGCCTGCACGCTGCGGACGTAGTAGTCAAACAGGTCGTTCTGCAGCGACTGTTCCAGCCGCTGGCGGACGGTATCGGCCACCTCGGTTGCGGCTTCGCCGGTCATGTCGGCCTCGTGGATGGCGTCGAGGGTCACGAGGAACACCCGGTCCTTCGCATTGACCACATGGGTCAGGCCCGGCTCGGTCATGGCAAAGGCCTGCGCAACCAGCTCGGCCGGGGTGCCGTCGATCCAGCCGTCGCGGGTCAGCGCCTCGACTGTCTGGCCGACCGGCGCGGCGGCTTCGGGTTCTTCGGGTGCCGCAGCAGTCTCGGTCCCCTCGCCCTCGGTTGCCTCACCTTCCGTCGCGGCCTCGGCTGCGGGTTCGGTCTCGGGCGCAGGCGCATGGGACGCAGCCGGCTCGGTCGACATGGCCTCTTCCTCGGCCAGCGCCAGAAGCATCCCGTGCGTTTCCGAGGCGATCCAGTCTTCGGCCACCGCATCGGCAACCTCGTCGAAGGGCTTCAGCGTCGGCGGCACGATCTCGTCGAGACGCAGGGCAAAGACGCCGCCATCATCCAGTTGATAAAGCTGAGGGAAATCGCCCTCGGTAATGGCGGCAGCGCGTTCGCGGAAGGACTGGTAGCCATCGATCCCGGTATGCTGGGGCGCGGCAGCCGCGTCGAAATCGATCTGGCCCAGTTCCATCGGGGTTTCCTCGGCCACGTCTTCCAGCGAGGCGCCAGAGGCCAGCATGTCCTCGAAATCGCCGCTCTGGTCCTCGATCATCCGGGCGGCGCGATCCGCCGCCGCCTCGCCGCGCAATTCGTCCTGCGCCGCGTCGAAGGAAATATCCACCGGCTCGAGAATGGCGTTCATCGAGAAGAGCGCCGGGCCCAGATCCGACTGGAACGGACCGACCACGCCGGGCTGTTCAAGCGCAAAGACGGCCTCGCCGGTCTCGCCGCCCAGGTCCTCCTGCGACAATTCGCCCAGTTCGATATCATCCAGCGTCAGCCCGCGTTCCAGCACCACCGCCGCGAAGGGCACCTCGCCCGCGTCGATCCGTTTCTTGGCCGCCTCGGCGTCCTCGATCGTCGGGAAAACCAGCCGGCCGATCATGCGGCGCTCGGGCTGCTGGAATTCGGCGATGCGGCGGTCGTATTCGGCGCGCAGCGCAGTCTCGTCCAGCTCGACCTCGCCCTCGAGCATGTCGGGGGTCAGCCAGACATAGGTGATCTTGCGCAGTTCCGGCGCGGTGAACCGTTCGGCATTGGCCTGGTGCCAGGCCTTCAGCGTCTCGTCGTTCGGACGCTCGACCGGCCCGGCAAGCTGGTCGGCGGTGATCTCGCGCCAGGTCACATCGCGGCTTTCCAGCATCCAGCGCACGGTCTGGTCGATGGCTGGCTGCGGTGCGGGGGCACCGGTCGCCACGGCGCGCTGCAGGATCAGCCGGGCCTCGTCTTCGCGGATCTGGGCTTCGAACTCGCCCTCGTCCATGCCCTGGCGGCGCAGCATCTCGCCATAGGCGGTGCGGTCGAACTGGCCGTTAGGGCCGCGGAAATTCGGCGCCTGCAGGATGGTGTCGGCGACCTTCTGGTCCCCCACCGAAACGCCGATCTTGCGCGCCTCTTCCGACAGGGCGGCGGCGGTGAACAGCTGCGACTGCACCTGCTGCGTGAGGCCAATGGATTCCGCCTGCTGCACGGTGAAGGGCTGGCCGGTCTGCTGGCTATAGGCGTTGATCTGGTTCTGCAGCGCGCGGGCATATTCGCCCGCCGTGATCTTGGTGTCACCGACCCGGCCGACCTCGGTCTGGCCGCCGCCGAAATTGGTGACGCCAAAGCCGCCCAGCCCCAGCACGAGCATCCCCATCAACACCCAGACGATGGTCGATTTGCCCTTGGTCCGCAGATTAGCCATTGCGCGCGTCTCATCCTGTCAAGTTCTGCTGTCTGGGCGTCTTTAGGCCCCGCCCGGCGGGACGACAAGGCCCTGCGGCCCCGCGCCCACGGCATCGTCAGCCCCGGCTAGGCCGTAAAGGCCGCCAGCCGCTGCCCCAGTTCGGCAATGCCCGCCGCATCGGCATTGGCGAAGGCGATGCGGAAATGCGCCGCGCCGATCGCATCGCCCTCGGGCATGAACATGGTCCCGGGCAGTGCCAGCACGCCCGCCTCGCGAACCAGTCGCGGCGCGAGATCGGCCGAGGAGGCGGCAAAGGGATGACGCAGCCAGGCGAAATAGGCGCCGCAGCTGCGCAACTCCCATCCCGGCAATTGCGACAGGACCCGCGTGGCGGCGGCACGGCGGATCAGGATCTCGGCCCGTTCGCCCGCCAGCCAGTGGCGCAGGTTCTGCATCCCCCAGAGCGCACCGATCTGGCCCAGCTGCGAGGTCGAGATGGCGACGGTATCGAGAAACTTCTCGGCCTCGATCATGCGATCCTGCCCCGCGATCATCGCGCCGACGCGATGCCCGGTCAGGCGATAGGCCTTGGAGAAGGAGTAGAGCTGGATCAGCGTTTCCCCGGCCCCCTCGCGGGTCAGCAGGTCATGGGGTGCGCCCTCGCGCGCATCGAAATCGCGATAGGTCTCGTCCAGCACCAGCGCAATGCCATGCGCACGGCAGAGGTCATAGAAGCGCGTCAGCAGCCCCTCGGGATATTCCGCCCCGGTCGGGTTGTTCGGCGTGACCAGCACGATGGCGCGGGTGCGCGGCGTGATCAGCGCCGCCGCAGCCTCGGGGTCGGGCAGCATGGCGGCGTCGCAGGCCAAGGGCCGGGTGACGATGCCCATCATGTCGAGCCACATCTTGTGGTTGAAATACCACGGCACCGGCAGGATCACCTCATCCCCCGCCGCCGCCAGCATGGTCATGGCGGTGCAGAAGGCCTGGTTGCAGCCCTGGGTGATCGCCACCTGCGCGGGCGCGACAGTCGCGCCATAGGAGCGCGAAAACTCCTCGGCCACCGCCTGCCGCAGATCGGCATTGCCCAGCACCGGCCCGTAAAGATGCGCGTCCGCCCGGTTCAGCGCCGCCTCGGCAATGGCACGGCGCAGCCCTTCGGGGGGCGGATCGACCGGCGCGGCCTGGCTCACGTTGATCAGCGGCCGATCGGGCGGGAAGGTCACACCGTTCAACCAGCGCCGCGCCTCCATCACCGGGGGGCTGAAGGTGGCGGCAATGGCGGGATTGGTCGGTGCGGACATGTCAGTTCCGTTCAAGGAGATTGAGTTCGGTAAGGTCGGGCGGCGTCGAAAGGTCGAGCGCGGGAGCGGCGCTGGTTTGCGACGGGGCTTCGGTCGGGGCTTCCGCGACGGGTGCGGGTTCCTCTGCGGGCTCGACCGCCACCGGTTCGGGCGCGGGTTCCGGTTCCGGCTGCGGTTCCGGTTCAACCGGCGCTGGCTCGACGGCCTCTGGCTCTGTCGGCGCGGCGTCGGCCTGCACCTCGGGCAGCGGGGCGACCGGGTCGGGCAGGTCATCCGGCACGGCGGCATCGGCCAGACCCGCCGGGGCGGCGGCCAGCGACGGCGCCCCGCGCGACAGAACGCCCGACAGGTCCGGCGCCTCCTCGGCCTCGGGCGCGCTCAACCGGCTGACCGAGATGCGGTCGGCGGCAGGATCGGGCATCTGGACCGGGGCGGCCGAGGAAACCGGCGCAGGCTCGGCGGCGGGGGCCGCGACGGCCGGGGCCTCGGTCAGGCTGGCACTGGCGGCGGGAGCGGCAGGAATGGCCGGAACCGGCGGGGCCAGATCGGCGCTGCGGGCAAATTCCGATCCGACCGGCAGGTTGACCGATCCGGCCTGCGGCGCAGGATCGGCAGGGCCGTCAACCGGGGTCTCGGCGGGCGACAGCGCCGCAGGTTCGGGCGCGGGTTCGGGGACAGGAGCGGGCACGACCGCAGATTCGGGTGCCGCCTCGACGGGTTCGAGCGGCGATGCGGCCTCTGCCGGCGCTTCGACCGGTACCTCTGCCGGCTGTTCCGGCACAGGCTCGGATACCGGCACCGCCAGCGCCAGCGCCAGCAGCCCCGCCGCACCGGCAAGCCCGCCATGGATCAGCCCGGTCCCGAATCCCTTTGCCATCCGCCTCGTTTCCCTGCTGGCCGGGCTTGACCCCCCGGCGCGCTTTGGCCCATCTATAGCGGGTCCGAAATCCGGGGGAAACCGCCCCCGACCCCAAGCGCGAAGGTCCGGCCATGACAGCCCCCCGTATCCTGCTGATCGACAATTACGACAGCTTTACCTGGAACCTCGTGCATTATCTGGGCGAGGCCGGGGCCGAGGTGACCGTTCACCGCAACGACGTGCTGACCGTGGAGCAGGCGCTGGCGCTCAACCCTGACGGCATCGTGATCTCGCCCGGCCCCTGCGATCCGGCGCAGGCGGGCATCTGCCTGCCGCTGATCCGCGCCGTGGCAGAGACGCGCATCCCGCTTCTGGGTGTCTGCCTTGGTCATCAGGCCATCGGCGAGGCCTTCGGCGGCAAGATCGTCCGCGCCAACCGCATCCTGCATGGCAAGGTTGACCAGATCCTGCATGACGGCACCGGCGTGTTCGAGGGCCTACCCTCGCCGCTGAAAGCCACCCGCTATCATTCGCTGACGGTCGAGCCGGAAAGCCTGCCCAACTCGCTGCGCGTCACCGCACGCTCGGATGACGACACGATCATGGGGCTGGTCCACGAGGCGCTGCCGATCGAGGGCGTGCAGTTCCACCCCGAATCCATCGCCTCGGAACATGGGCACGAGATGATCCGAACCTTCCTTGGGCGCTGCACCCCGCGTCGCGAGGCCGCATGATTACCGATGACATCCGCCCGCTGATCGGCCTTGCCGCCAGCCGCCCGCTGACCGGCCCCGAGGCCGAGGCCGCCTTTTCCGCGCTGTTCGAGGGCCATGCGACACCCGCCCAGATCGGCGGCCTCCTCATGGCGCTGCGCGTGCGCGGCGAGACGGTGGACGAGATCGCCGCCGCCGCCCGCGCCATGCGCGCCCGGATGAACCGCATCCACGCCCCGGACGGCGCCATCGACATCGTCGGCACCGGCGGCGACGGCAAGGGCACGCTGAACATCTCGACCGCCACCGCCTTTGTCGTGGCCGGGGCGGGCGTGCCGGTGGCCAAGCATGGCAACCGCAATCTCAGCTCGAAATCCGGTTCCGCCGATGCGCTGAGTCAGATGGGCATCAATGTGCTGGGCGGTCCCAAGGTGGCACAGGAGGCGCTGGACCGCGCCGGCATCTGCTTCATGATGGCGACGATGCACCACCCGGCGATGCGCCATGTCGGCGCGCCGCGCACGGAGCTTGGCACGCGCACGATCTTCAACCTCCTGGGTCCGCTGACCAACCCGGCCTCGGTGCGCCGCCAGCTGACCGGCGCCTTCTCGCGCGACTGGATCCGGCCCATGGCCGAGGTGCTGCGCGATCTGGGTTCGGATGCCGCATGGCTGGTTCATGGCGGCGATGGCACCGACGAGATCAGCATCGCCGGCACCAGCTATGTCGCGGCGCTGAAGGACGGCCAGATCACCGAGATCGAGGTGACGCCCGAGGATGCGGGCCTGACCCGCCACCCGTTCGAGGCGATCATCGGCGGCGAACCGGCCCATAACGCCGCCGCCTTCCGGTCGCTCTTGGAGGGCGAGGCCAGCGCCTATCGCGATGCGGTTCTGCTGAACGCCGCCGCCGCTTTGGTCATCGCCGACCGCGCCAGCGACCTGCGCCAAGGCGCCGAGATTGCCCGCAAGTCGATCGACAGCGGCGCCGCCAAGGCCCGGCTTGTCGCGCTCTCCGAGGTCACCGGCCCGCCCGAGGCATGATCCCTCCCTCCGCTTGGGCGCATCTGCCCTTCTTCCGCGAGGACTGGCCCACGATCCGCGACCGGCTGGCCGATGCCCCGGACTGGCTGCCCGGCCCCGACCGCCTTTTCGCCGCGCTCAGCGCCACGCCGCCCGAACGGGTGCGCGTGGTGATTCTGGGCCAGGACCCCTATCCGACCCCCGGCCATGCCAATGGCCTCGCCTTCTCGGTCGCCCCCGACATCGCCCTGCCCCGGTCGCTGAAGAACATCTTTGCGGAACTCCGCGAGGATCTCGGCAACGCCCCGGCCACCGGCGACCTGACCCCCTGGGCCGAACAGGGCGTGCTCCTTTTGAACACCTCGCTCTCGGTTCTGCCCGGTCAGGCGGGCGTTCATGCCAGGTGGGGCTGGGACCGCCTCGCCCGGCAAGCCGTGACGGAGGCGCAGCGCCATGGCCCGCTGGCCTTCCTCCTCTGGGGCAACCACGCGCAGAAGGCGCTGGCCGGCCTGCCCCGGCCGCAGGATCTGCTGCTCGAAACCGCCCATCCTTCCCCGCTCTCGGCCCGGCGCGGCTTCTTCGGCTCGCGCCCCTTCAGCCGGATCAATGACTGGCTGGCGGCGCAGAACCGCGCCCCGATCCTCTGGACCCGGTAGCTTCTTTCCCGCCGAGATATCCCGGGGGAGTCCGCGCAGAGGACGGGGGCAGCGCCCCCTTCCTTTGCCGCCGCAGCAAGGGTAGAACCAGACCATGCATATTCTCGACAAGATCAAGGCCTACAAGCTGGACGAGATCGCGGCCGCCAAGGCCGCGCGTCCGCTGGCCGATGTGGAGGCCGCCGCCCGCGCCGCCGATGCCCCGCGCGGCTTTGCCGCCGCCCTGACGGCCAAGGCCGCCCAAGGCCCGGCGCTGATTGCCGAAATCAAGAAGGCCAGCCCCTCGAAAGGGCTGATCCGGCCCGATTTCGACCCGCCGGCGCTGGCGCGCGCCTATCAGGCCGGTGGTGCCGCCTGCCTGTCGGTGCTGACCGACGGCCCGAGCTTTCAGGGCGCGCCCGGGTTCCTGACGGCCGCGCGCGCCGCCTGCGACCTGCCGGTGCTGCGCAAGGATTTCCTCTATGACCCCTACCAGGTGGCCGAGGCGCGCAGCTGGGGCGCCGATTGCATCCTGATCATCATGGCCTCGGTCGATGATGCGCTGGCTGCGGAACTCGAGGATGCGGCCTTCCACTGGGGCATGGATGCGCTGATCGAGGTGCATGACGGCGAGGAACTGGACCGCGCGCTGCGGCTGAAATCGCCATTGATTGGTATAAACAACCGCAATCTCAAGACCTTCGACCTGTCCCTTGATGTAACGCGCGAGCTTGCGCCGCGCGTTCCGGCGGATCGCGACCTGGTCTGCGAAAGCGGGCTATTCACCCCCGCCGACCTCGCCGCGATGATGGCCGTCGGCGCACGCCGCTTCCTCATCGGCGAAAGCCTGATGCGGCAGGCCGACGTCACAGCCGCCACCCGCGACATCCTCAAGGTGGCCGCATGAGCCTGACGCATTTCGACGCCGCCGGTCAGGCGCATATGGTCGATGTATCCGGCAAGGAAACGACCGCGCGCGAGGCCGTGGCCGAGGGCTGCGTGGTGATGACGCCCGAGACGCTGGCCTTGGCGCAGGGAGGGGCGAAGAAGGGCGATGTCATGGGCGTGGCCCGTCTGGCCGGGATCATGGGCGCGAAACGCACCGCCGATCTGATCCCGCTCTGCCATCCGCTGCCGATCACCAAGGTGGCGCTGGACCTGACCCCGGATGCCTCCCTTCCCGGCATCCGCGTCACCGCCACCGTCCGCACCGCCGGCCAGACCGGGGTCGAGATGGAGGCGCTGACCGCCGTCTCGGTCGCCTGCCTGACCATCTATGACATGCTGAAAGCCGCCGAGAAGGGCATGCGGATCGAGCATATCCGCCTTCTGCGCAAATCCGGCGGCAAGTCCGGCACCTACGAGGCCGAGGCATGATCTCCGTCGACGAGGCGCTGCAGCGCGTTCTGGCGCTGGCCCGTCAGCCCGAGGGCGAAGAGATCGCCATTGCCGATGCCGTGGGCCGCGCGCTGCTGGCCCCGGTCGCGGCACGGCTGACCCAGCCCCCCTTCGATGCCGCCGCGATGGATGGCTATGCGCTGCGTGAAGCCGATCTGGCAAAGCCGCTGCGGGTCATTGGCGAATCCGCCGCCGGGCATCCGTGGCAAGGCGAGGCCCGGCCCGGCACCGCCATCCGCATCTTCACCGGCGCCGCCGTGCCCGCGGGCTATGACCGCGTGGTCATGCAGGAAAACACCGCGCGCGAAGGTGATGTTCTCACTGTCACCGATGCCTCGGGTGGCAGCCATATCCGCCCGCGTGGCAATGATTTTTCCGACGGCGACCGCTTCGATCCGCAGCGTCCGCTGACACCGTCGGACATTGGCCTTCTGGCCGGGATGAACATTCCCCGCGTCACCGTCGCCCGCCGCCCGCGTGTCGCGGTGCTGGCCACGGGCGACGAGTTGCTGCGCCCCGGCGAAATCCCCGGACCGGGCCAGATCATCTGCTCGAACGACATCGCCGTGGCCGCGCTGGCCCGTGCCGTCGGGGCGGATGCCGAGGTCCTGCCCATCGCGCGCGACACCGAAGCCAGCCTGCGCGACAGCTTTGCCCGCGCGTCGGGCGCCGATCTTCTGGTGACGATCGGCGGCGCCTCGGTCGGCGATCACGATCTGGTCGGCAAGGTCGCCGGCGAGCTGGGCATGGATCGCGCCTTCTACAAGATCGCCATGCGCCCGGGCAAGCCGCTGATGGCCGGAACCATCGGCCACACCGCCATGCTGGGCCTGCCGGGTAATCCCGTATCGTCAATAGTTTGCGCAATTATTTTCATGCAACCTCTCATCCTGCGGATGCAGGGTTTGCCTGGCCTCGTGCCGACCTTCAAGGGTCGGTTGGCCAATGACCTGCGCCCCGAGGGACCGCGCCAGCATTACCTGCGCGCGACGCTGAGCACGGGCGATGACCTTCCCCGCGTCACCGCCTTCGGCGATCAGGATTCGGCCCGGCTCGCCCTGATTTCGCAGGCCGATGCGCTGATGATCCGCCCGGCAAACGATCCCGCCCGCAAGGCCGGCGAAGTGGTCGAGTTCATCCCGCTTCGTTCCTGAAGGTTAACCTTTTGTTCACGGCTGGCGGTGCAGATTGTTGACGTGATTCGTCAATCAGGTTAGAACATTCATCGAACACTGCCCGAACGGGCCTTGCCGGGGATCGACGCAGATGCTGACCAAAAAGCAGATCGAACTGCTGGACTTCATCCAGAAACGCATGGCGCGGGACGGCGTGCCGCCCTCGTTCGACGAGATGAAGGATGCGCTGGACCTGCGCTCGAAATCCGGCATCCACCGGCTGGTCACGGCGCTGGAGGAACGTGGCTTCATCCGCCGCCTGCCGCACCGGGCGCGGGCGCTGGAAATCATCCGCCTGCCCGACAGCATGGGCGGCGCCGCTGCCATTCCCGGCGCGGCCCCGGCCGAACCAGCACCGGGCTTCGCGCCCCGCGTCATCACCAACAACCGCCCGCCGCAGCCGCGCGGAGCCATCGGCGTCGTTGACAGCCCGGCGGTTGAACTGCCGCTGATGGGCCGCATCGCCGCCGGTGTGCCGATCGAGGCGATCTCGGAAATCTCGCATCACATCGCGGTTCCGGGCAGCATGCTGCGCGGGCGCGAGAACCATTACGCGCTCGAGGTGCGGGGTGATTCGATGATCGAGGCCGGGATCAACGATGGCGATGTCGTGGTGATCCGCGAACAGGACACGGCCGAGAATGGGGATATCATCGTGGCGCTGGTCGAAGGCCATGAGGCGACGCTGAAACGCTATCGCCGCCGCGGCGCGATGATCGCGCTCGAGGCGGCGAACCCGGCCTATGAAACCCGGGTGCTGCCTGAATCCGCCGTGCGGGTGCAGGGCCGTCTGGTCGGGCTGATCCGCAGCTATTGACAGGTGGCGGCGCGAAACACGCCCTCAGCCAAAGAAGCCCGGCCCCGCCTTCCCCAGCAACTCCTCGGCCAGATCGTGGCCCATCGCCGTGCCTTCGGCCACGCTGCCCTCGCGCCGTCCGGCAATGACCAGCAATCCATCGGGCGACAGGATCTCGCCGCGCAGAACAAGCCGCGTCCCGTCCAGCTCGGCCAGCCCGGCAATCGGCGTCTGGCAGGAGCCGTCGAGCCGCGTCAGGAAGGCCCGCTCGGCGAAGATGCGCTGGCCGGTCTCGACATCGTTGATGCGGTGCAGCAGCGCGGCGGCGCGGTCATCGGCTGCGCGCCGCTCGACCCCTATGGCACCTTGGGCCACGGCGGGCAGCATCTCCTCGGGATCGATGGCACTGCGCGCCACATGTGCCATGTCCAGCCGGCGCAGGCCGGCCATGGCCAGAAACGTCGCGGCGGCTACGCCCTCATCGAGCTTCTTCAGCCGGGTCTGCACGTTACCGCGAAACTCGACCAGTTGCAGATCGGGCCGGCGATGGGCCAGCTGCGCCCGCCGCCGCAGGCTCGAAGACCCCACCACCGTCCCGGAGGGCAGGTCTGCGATCGAGGCGAAATGCGGGCTGACAAAGGCGTCGCGCACATCCTCACGCGGCAGGTAACAGTCGATCAGCAGCCCCTCGGGCTGCAGCGTCGGCATGTCTTTCATCGAATGCACGGCGACGTCGATGGCGCCCTCGCTCAGCGCCTCCTCGATCTCGCGGGTGAACAGGCCCTTGCCGCCGATCTCCTTCAGCGGTCGGTCGGTGACGCGGTCGCCGGTGGTCTTGATCACCACGATCTCGAAGGCCAGGGCGGGCAGGTCATGGGCGGCCATCAGCCGGGCGCGGGTCTCGTGCGCCTGCGCCAGCGCCAGTGCCGAGCCGCGGGTGCCGATGCGAAGCGGCGATTGGGAAGTGGGCATATCCATCATGCCCTTGCCATAGCGTCGGGTCGCGCGCTTGACAACGCCTCGCTGGACCCCTTGAAGGGGCGGGACTGGAGGCCCCATGACCAAGCTGCTGCTGCGCGCCCTCGCGGGTGAGACCCTGCCCACCCCGCCGATCTGGATGATGCGCCAGGCCGGGCGCTATCTGCCCGAATATCGCGCCACCCGCGCCGAGGCCGGCGATTTCCTGTCGCTCTGCTATAACCCCGAACTGGCCGCCGAGGTGACGCTGCAGCCGATCCGCCGTTTCGGCTTCGACGCGGCGATCCTGTTTGCCGATATCCTCCTGGTGCCGCAGGCGCTTGGCGCGGACCTGTGGTTCGTGACCGGCGAGGGGCCGCGCCTCTCGACCCTGACCGATGCCGCGGGGGTGGCGGCGCTGCGTCCGGCGGCGGACATTCACGAGACGCTGGCCCCGGTTTATGAAACCGTCCGTATCCTGTCGCGCGAACTGCCGCGCGAAACCGCCCTCATCGGCTTTGCCGGCGCGCCCTGGACGGTGGCGACCTATATGGTCGCCGGTCGCGGCACGCCCGATCAGGGTCCGGCCCATGCGATGATCGCCGCCGACCGCGCCGCCTTCACCGCGCTGATCGAGCGGATCACCGAGGCGACGATCCTTTACCTCTCCGCCCAGATCGAGGCCGGGGCCGAGGTGGTGAAACTCTTCGACAGCTGGGCCGGCAGTCTGAAGGGCCAAGATTTCGACGATTTCGCCCTTGCGCCCGCGCGCCAGATCATCGCCGCGCTGAAGGCGCGTCACCCCGGCGTGCCGGTCATCGCCTTCCCGCGTCAGGCGGGTGATCGCTATATCGGCTTTGGCCGGGCGGTCGGGGCCGATTGCGTGGCGCTGGACAATTCGGTCACAGCCGAATGGGCGGCGGCCAATGTGCAGGTCGATGGCTGCGTGCAGGGCAACATGGACCCGCGCCACATGGTCACGGGCGGGCCGGAACTGGTGGCCGAGGCGCAGCGGATCACCCGCGCCTTCCGTGGCGGGCCGCATGTCTTCAACCTCGGGCACGGCATCACCCCGGATGCCGATCCCGACAACGTGGCGCGGATGATCGACGCGGTGCGCAGCGCCTGAGATGCTGTGGATCGCAACCACGCTGATCGCGGCGCTGGCCCAGACCGGCCGGAACGCCGCGCAGGCGGGCCTGACCGGGCGCATCGGCACCGCGGGCGCGACGGCGGTGCGCTTCATCTTCGGCCTGCCTTTCGCGGCGCTGGCGCTGGCAATCACGGCCTTCGTGACCACCCTGCCCACACCGGGCACGGCCTCGATAGGCTGGGCGGTGATGGGCGCCGTGGCACAGATGCTGGCGACCGGCTTCCTGCTGATGGCGATGCAGGGACGCGGCTTCGGAGTCGCCACCGCGCTCAGCAAGACTGAACCCGTGACGCTGGCGCTGATCGGCGCGCTGATCCTGGCCGAGCCACTGGGCTGGGGCCGTATCGGTGCCATTGCCACCGCTGTTCTGGGCGTGCTGCTGGTCTCGGGCGCCGACTGGAGCCGCGCCGGGCTGCGCAGCATCTTTGACGGTGTGATGGCGGGGGCGCTGTTCGGCCTCTCGGCCATCGGCTTTCGCGGCGCCATTCTGGCCCTGCCCGAGGGTGGCTTTGTCCTGCGCGCGCTGACCATCCTGACGCTGACGCTCGCCGTGCAGACGGTTCTGGCGCTGCTCTGGCTCACGCTTTTCGACCGCAAGGCTCTGGCCGGGATCGTCCGCGAATGGCGCGGATCGCTGGCCGCCGGGGCGCTTGGCGCCTTTGCGTCCCTTTTCTGGTTCACCGGCTTTGCCCTGACCTCGGCCGCCAATGTCCGCACGCTGGCATTGATCGAGGTGCCTTTTGCGCAAGTGGTCTCGGGCCGGGTTTTCCGCCAGCGCGTCTCGGCGCGTCAGCTGGCCGGGATGGCGCTGATCGTCGCCGGGGTCGGCTGGCTCTTGTGGGTGGCGATCTGAGGCAGCAGCGCCTCAGTGGAACAGCACCGGCAGCATCGACAGCACCAACCCCGCCGCCATGGTCCAGTTGAAGGCCCGAAGCCGCCCGGGTGCCGCCAGCAACCGCCGCAGCCCCTGCCCCATCGCCGCCCAGAGCGAGACCGAGGGCAGGTTCACCAGCGCAAAGACCAGCCCCACGACCAGCGCCCCGCCGACGCCCGCCGCATAGGCCGAGAGCGCGCCAAGCGCCATCGCCCAGGCCTTGGGGTTCACCCATTGGAACGCCGCCGCTTGCAGGAAGGTCATCGGCCGTGCGCTGGCGGCCCTATCCTCGGAGGGGCGCGAGGAATGGGCGATCTTCCACGCCAGCCACAGCATATAGGCAAGGCTGGCCCATTTCAGCAGCTCGGACAGGAGCGGCGAGCCGGTGATCAGCCGGTCGAAACCCAGCCCCAGCACCATGACCATCGCGCCAAAGCCAAGCGAGACGCCCAGCATATGCGGCACGGTGCGGCGCAGGCCGAAATTCGCGCCCGAGGCCATCAGCATCATGTTGTTCGGCCCCGGCGTGACCGAGGTGATGAAGGCAAAGCCGATCAGGGCAATGAGGATGTCGGGCTGCATGGCGGACCTCTGTGATTTCTTGCGCAATATTTGCGCTATCTCGCGCGCAATTGTCTTGCTTTTTGCGTCTTCATTCCGTCATTCTTGCAATTCATGAGCGATATTGACCAGATTTCCGACCGGATATTGCGCGCCTTGCAGGCGGACGGCCGCATCTCGAACATCGACCTCGCCGCCAAGGTCGGGCTGTCGCCCTCGGCCTGCCTGCGCCGGGTGCAGGAGATGGAGCGGCGCGGGATCATTGCCGGCTATCGCGCCGTCATCAGCGCCGAGGCGCGGGATGTGGGCTTCGTGGCCTATGTGATGATCGGCCTCTCGCGCCATTCGACCGAGGCGCAGCAGGCATTCGAGCGCACCTGCCGCGCCGCGCCGCAGGTGCGGGAGTGCCACAACATCACCGGCACGGTGGAATACCTGCTGCGCGTCGAATGCCGCGACCTGGCCGCCTACAAGCAGTTCCACACCGACGTGCTGGGCGATTTCACCCATATCGCCACGATCACCACCCATGTGGTCATGGGCAGCCCCAAGGACGAGCGCGCGTAAGCCAGCCCTCGGAATGCGCGCTCAGAAGGCGTTGCGCTCGTGATAGGTGCGCAGGAAGGACTGGATGCGGGCATCCTCGGGCTGGTGCAGGATGCGTGAGGGCGCATCGACGGCGACCAGTTCCCCTGCCTCCATGAAGGCCACCTGATCGGCGACATGGGCGGCAAAGCCCATCTCGTGGGTGACGACCACCATGGTCATGCCCTCGCTGGCCAGCGTCTTCATCACCGTCAGCACCTCGCCCACCAGTTCCGGGTCAAGCGCACTGGTCGGTTCATCGAACAGCATCAGCTTTGGCTCCATGGCGATGGCGCGGGCGATGGCGACGCGCTGCTGTTGCCCGCCCGAGAGGCGCGCGGGGTGGTTCGCCATCCGGTCGGCCAGACCGACCTTGCGCAAAGCCTCGGCGGCGCGGCTCGCGGCCTCGGCCTTGGGCAGCCCGCGCACGCGGATCAACCCCTCGGCCACGTTTTCCTGCGCGGTCATGTGGGGCCAGAGGTTGAACTGCTGGAACACCATGCCGATCCCACGCCGCATCTCGCGCAGCTTGCGTCCGGACATCTTCTTGCCCGGCGCGTCATAGCCGATCATCTGCCCGTCGATCAGCACCTCGCCCGAGTCGTATTCCTCGAGGAAGTTGATGCAGCGCAAAAGGGTCGACTTGCCCGAGCCCGACGGCCCGATCAGGCAGGTGACCTTGCCCGGCGGGATCGACAGGTCGATATCGGTCAACGCCTGGAACGGGCCGTAGAACTTGTTGACCTTGCGGATCTCGACGCTGGATGCCTGAACCATCTCAGACCCTTTCGATCAGATGTTGGGTGATGCGCGTCTCGAAGCGGCGGCCAAGGCGCGAGATCGCCTCGACCAGCCCCCAGAAGAACAGCGCCAGCACGAAATTCGCTTCCAGGTAGCGGAAGGTTTCGGTGGACATGCGGCTGACCTGATACATCAGCTCGGGCACGGTGATGATCGACAGGATCACCGTCTCCTTTGTCAGGATGATCGAGAAATTGACCAGTGCCGGCAGGGCCGAGACCAGTCCCAGCGGCAGAAGGATACGGCGAATGATCGACACCTCGGCCATGCCGATGGCGCGCGCGGCCTCGATCTGGCCCTTCGGCACGGCATTGAAGCCCGAGCGGAAGATCTCGGCGAAATAGGGGCTGCCATAGATGGTCAGGCCCAGAAGTCCGGCGGGCAGCGCATCCAGCCGGAGCCCGACCAGCGGGCCACCGTAATAGAGAACGAAGAGTTGCACGAGGAAGGGCGTACCGCGGATCACCTCGATATAGGCCTGGAGGAGCCAGCGCAGCGGGCGCGGGCCATAGCGTTGCGCCAGCGCGATCATCAGGCCAAGCGCCATGCCGAGGATGGTGCCCATGATCCAGCAGAAGATGGTGATGCCGAAGCCGCGCAGCAGCATCGGGCCGTATTGCTGAAAGACGCTCCATTCCATCAGACGGCCGCCTTGTGTTCCAGCCAGCGGCCGATCCCGGCGAGGCAGAGGTTGATGGCCAGGTAGATGCAGGCGGCGGCGAGATAGACCTCGAGCGGGCGGAAGGTGGTGGCGGCCTGCGCCTGGCTGGCGCGCGTCACCTCCATGATGCCGACCATCGAGACCAGCGACGAAGCCTTGACCAGCAGGATCAGTTCGTTGACCAGCGCCGGCAGCGACATGACCACGGCCTGCGGCAGCACGATCCGGGTCCAGATGGTGCCCGGCGCCATGCCGATCGCCTCGGCCGCCTCGGACTGACCGGGGGGCAGCGCGCCGATCGCGCCGCGCCAGATCTCGCTGATATAGGCGCTGGCGCAGATGCCGACGGTGATGACGGCGGCGGCCAGTGCGGGAATGCTGATGCCGACGACGGGCAGCAGGTAATACATCAGCAGCAGTTGCACCAACAGCGGCACACCGCGCAGGAAGCTGACCCAGATGGCGGCGAACCGGCGCAGCCCGCGTGATTTCGACAGGGCACAGGCGCAGACCAGCGCGCCGATCACCAGCCCCAGCGCAATGCCAAGGCCCGAGACCAGCAGCGTGAAGCGCGCGGCCATGGCCAAAGGGCCAAAGCTTTCAAGGAAGGTCGGAATGGAAAACATCGCCGCTTTCTCTGGCAGATGCGGGCGGGGGTGGCCCCGCCCGCGATGCGATCACTCGGTCGGGACTTCGCGCGGCAGATCGGGCGCCACGCCCAGCCATTTCTCCTGGATCGCGGCCATGCGGCCATCGTCATGCATCTTCAGGATCGCGGCATTCACCGCCTCGACCAGCGACGCCGAATCCTCGTCCTTCTGCATCGCCCAGGCAAAATACTTCGGCTCGCCAAAGGTCGCGGGATCGGTCTGCACGAAGGTCTCGGGGCGGTTCTTCACAAGGTAGGCGAGGTTCGGCGAGGAGCCAGCCACCGCGTCCAGACGTCCGGCGGCCAGGTCGGCATAGGCCTCGTCGGTGGTGCCGTATTCCTTGATCGACACATCGCCAAGGCTGGCGCCATAGGCCTCGAGCTGCTTGAACTGCGCCGTGCCCTGCTGAACGCCGACGGTCTTGCCGGCAATGTCTTCGGGCTTCTGCACCGCATCGCTGCTGACCGCGCGGACAAGGCCCACGGTGGCATCGGCGATGGGCAGGCCAAAGGCGTAACGCTCGATCCGCTCGGGCGTGACGGTCACCGGGGCGATGATGATGTCGAACTTGCCAACCTCGAGGCCCGGCAGCTCGGCCGGCCAGGGGATGTCCTGATAGACCGGCTCGACGCCCAGTTCCTTCGAGACCTCGTCGAACAGGTCCTTGGTCATGCCCTCGTAGGTGCCGTTGTTCAGCATGTCGAAGGGCGCGTAATGCATGTCGGTCGCGGTGACGATTTTGCCCGCCGCCTTGATGTCGGCCAGCTGGTCGGCCAGAGCCGGGGTGGCAAGGCCAAGGATGGTCATCCCCAGAAGGGCGCCTTTCAGGGTGGTCAATGTCATGGGTCTCTCCTTGTTGGTCGTCTTTTGGTTTACCGGCATCACAGGATGCCGGGCAGGTTCAACTGGTGCTCGCGGGCGCAGTCCAGCGCGATGTCGTAACCGGCATCGGCATGGCGCATGACGCCCGTGGCCGGGTCGTTCCACAGCACCCGCGCGATCCGGGCATCGGCATCCTGCGTCCCGTCGCAGCAGATGACCATACCCGAATGCTGCGAGAAGCCCATGCCGACCCCGCCGCCGTGATGCAGGCTGACCCAGGTGGCGCCCGAGGCGGTGTTCAGCAGCGCATTCAAGAGCGGCCAGTCGCTGACCGCATCGCTGCCGTCCTGCATCGCCTCGGTCTCGCGGTTGGGGCTGGCGACCGAGCCACTATCCAGATGGTCGCGGCCGATGACGATGGGGGCGGAAAGTTCGCCATTCCGCACCATCTCGTTGAAGGCCAGGCCCAGCTTGTGCCGAAGGCCAAGGCCGACCCAGCAGATCCGCGCCGGCAGGCCCTGAAAGCTGATCCGGTCGCGCGCCATGTCGAGCCAGTTGTGCAGATGCGGATCGTCGATCAGCTCTTTCACCTTCTGGTCGGTCTTGTAGATGTCTTCCGGATCGCCCGACAGCGCCGCCCACCGGAACGGGCCGATGCCCCGGCAGAACAGCGGGCGGATATAGGCGGGGACAAAGCCGGGGAAGGCAAAGGCATTTTCCAGCCCCTCTTCCAGCGCCACCTGGCGGATGTTGTTGCCGTAATCCAGCGTCGGCACGCCGGCATTCCAGAAATCGACCATGGCGGCCACGTGCTGCTTCATGCTGGCCCGTGCTGCGGCCTCGACCGCCTTGGGCTCGCTTTCCTGTTTCGCGCGCCATTCCGCGACGGTCCAGCCAAGCGGCAGATAGCCATGCACCGGATCATGGGCCGAGGTCTGGTCGGTGACGATATCGGGGCGCGCGCCGCCTGCTTTCATGCGGCGGACGAGTTCGGGGAAGACCTCGGCGGCATTGCCGATCAGCGCCACCGATTTCGCCTCGCCGGCCCTGGTCCACTGATCGATCATCGCCAGCGCCTCGTCCAGATCATGGGTCTTGGCATCGACATAGCGGGTGCGCAGGCGGAAATCGGCGCGGGTCTCGTCGCATTCGACGGCAAGGCAGCAGGCCCCGGCCATCACCGCCGCCAAGGGCTGCGCGCCGCCCATGCCGCCAAGACCGCCGGTCAGGATCCACTTGCCCTTCAGGCTTCCGCCGTAATGCTGCCGGCCCGCCTCGACGAAGGTTTCATAGGTGCCCTGAACGATCCCTTGGCTGCCGATATAGATCCACGACCCGGCGGTCATCTGGCCATACATGGCCAGGCCCTTCTTATCCAACTCGTTGAAATGGTCCCAGGTGGCCCAATGCGGCACGAGGTTCGAATTGGCGATCAACACGCGCGGCGCGTCCTTGTGGGTCTTGAAGACGCCCACCGGCTTCCCGGACTGCACCAGCAGCGTTTCGTCGGCCTCGAGATCCGTCAGGCTTTTGACGATCAGGTCGAAATCCTTCCAGGTCCGAGCCGCCCGACCGATGCCGCCATAGACGACCAGCTCGTGCGGGTTCTCGGCCACGTCGGGATGCAGGTTGTTCATCAGCATCCGCATCGGCGCCTCGGTCAGCCAGCTTTTCGCGGTCAGCGTGTTGCCGGTGGCGGGATAGATGTCGCGGGTATTGTGACGGGGGTTGTGGCGGGGATTGTTCATCGCTTCATGCCTTCAGTTCGGCGGCCAGCGCCGCGAGGTCGTTGAGGATCTTGCCGAGGGTGGGGCGCAGGGCTGCGGCCTTGGCCTCGTCATAGGCGAAGGGGGCGGTCTCGGTGGCGAGGTGTGTCGACTGCGCGAGTTCCATCTGGATGGCGTGGACACCCTGCCCCGGCTGGCCGTAATGCCGCGTCGTCCAGCCGCCCTTGAAGCGGCCGTTCAGCACATGGGTCCGACCCGTGGCGGCGCAGGCGTCAAGGGTCGCCGCCTCGATCCGGGGATCGCAGGTCGCGCCCATGTTGGTGCCGATGTTGAAATCCGGCAGGGTGCCCTCGAAGAGGAACGGGATATGGCTGCGGATCGAGTGGCAGTCATAGAGGATCGCCACCCCATGCCGCGCCTTCACCCGTTCGATCTGCGCCTCCAGAGCTGCGTGATAGGGGGCGTGGAAGCGGGCCTTGCGCTCGGCAATCTCCTCGGCTGTCGGCTCCTCGGTCCAGATCGGCGCGCCGTCGAAATCGGTCAGCGGCACCAGACCCGTGGTGTTCTGGCCGGGATAGAGGCTCGCGTCATCCGGCCCGCGATTGGCGTCGATGACATAGCGGTGGAAGGTCGCCCGCACCGTGGTCGCGCCGGGCAGAAGCTCGTCATAGAGCCGGTGGATATGCCAGTCGGTATCGGCCAGCTCCTGCCCGCGCGGGTTCAGCCGGGCGAAGATCGCATCCGGCAGGAAGGTGCCGGTATGCGGCAGGCCGAGGATGACCGGGCTGTCCCCTTCGTGGATTTCGACCGGGGTCACGGGTGAACCTCGGCCAGGGCCTCGGCGGGCACGGCGGCGACCAGCGCGCCGCTGCTGACCAGCCGGGCCGATTCCACCAGATCGGGGGCGAGGTAGCGATCCTCGACCACCGCTGGCACCGTCGCGCGCAGCCGCTCGATCACCGCCCGCAGCGGCGCCGAGGTCGCCAGCGGCGCGCGGAACTCCACGCCCGCCGCCGCGCACATGGCCTCGATGCCGATGATCTGGCCAAGGTTCGCGTTCATCCGCTTCAACCGCCGCGCGCCATGGGCGGCCATGCTGACATGGTCCTCCTGATTGGCGCTCGTCGGAGTGGAATCCGTGCTGCACGGCGTTGCCAGATGCTTGTTCTCGCTCATCAGCGCGGCGCTGGTGACTTCCGCAATCATCAGCCCGCTGTTCAGACCCGGATCGGGCGTCAGGAAGGGCGGCAGGTCATGGCTCAGCGTCGGGTCGACCATCAGCGCGATGCGGCGCTGCGCGATGGCGCCGATCTCGGCAATGGCCAGCGCGATCTGGTCGGCGGCAAAGGCCACCGGCTCGGCATGGAAGTTGCCGCCCGAGACGATCTGGTCGGCCTCTGTCAGCACCAGCGGGTTGTCGGTCGCGGCGTTCGATTCAATCTCCAGCGTCCGGCCCGCCTGCCACAACAGGTCGATGCAGGCGCCCGTCACCTGCGGCTGGCAGCGGATGCAATAGGGGTCCTGCACCCGGGTATCGCCCTCGCGGTGGCTTTCGCGGATCTCCGATCCCGCCATCAGGTCGCGGATCGCCTGCGCCGCGACGATCTGGCCGCGATGGCCGCGTAAGGAATGGATTTCGGCGAGGAAGGGCGCAGTCGAGCCCATGATCGCATCGGTCGACAGCGCCGAGACGACCAGCGCCGCCCGGGCCGAAGCGAAGGCATTGAAAAGTCCCGCCAGCGCGAAGGCGGTCGAGACCTGCGTGCCGTTGATCAGCGCCAGCCCCTCCTTGGCCGCCAGCACGACGGGCGTCAGCCCCGCCGCCGCCAGCGCCTCGGCGGACGCCATCTCGCGGCCCCCAAAGGTCGCGCGCCCCTCGCCCAGCAGCGTCGCCGCCATATGCGCCAAGGGCGCCAGATCGCCCGAGGCACCGACCGAGCCTTGCGCCGGAATGACCGGCAGCACGCCCTTGGCCAGCATGTCCTCGATGAGCGCAATCACCTCGGGGCGCAAGCCAGAGGCCCCGCGCCCCAGCGACAGCAGTTTCAACACCATGATCAGCCGCACCGTTTCCGGCTCGACCGCCTCGCCCACGCCGCAGCAATGCGACAGGATCAGGTTCCGCTGAAGGGTGGCCGTGTCCTTCGCCGCGATCTTGATCGAGGCCAGCTTGCCGAAGCCGGTATTGACGCCATAGACGGCGGCATCGCCCTCGACCGCGGCCTGAATGCGGGCGGCGGCGGCGGCGATGCCGGGCCGGGCGCTGTCGGCCAGCCGCACGGCCAGCCCCTCGCGCCAGACCTGTTCAAGCTGCGCCAGCGTGGTGTCGCCGGGGGTAAGGATGAGTTCAGACAAATTCGCCTCCGACGATGCGGGCATGAAGGGGGTTGAAGCCGATGCGATAGGAAAGCTCGGCCAGATCTTTAATGTCCCAGACCGCCAGATCGGCGCGCTGGCCGACGGCGATGCTGCCGCGATCGCTCAGTCCAAGCGCGCGGGCCGCATGGGTGGTGACGCCCGCCAGGCATTCCGAGGGCGTCATGCGAAACAGCGTCGCCCCCATGTTCAGGGTCAGCAGGATCGAGGTCAGCGGCGATGTGCCGGGGTTGCAGTCGGTCGCCAGCGCCATCGGCACGCCGGCATCGCGCAGCGCCTGGATCGGCGGCAGCTTGGTCTCGCGCAGGGTATAGAAGGCGCCGGGCAGCAGCACCGCGACGGTGCCCGACTTGGCCATCGCCGCGATGCCGTCGGCACCGAGATATTCCAGATGATCGGCCGACAGCGCGCCATGTTCCGCCGCCATCGCCGCCCCGCCGAGATCCGACAGCTGCTCGGCATGCAGCTTGACCGGCAGGCCCAGTTCTGCGGCGGCGTCGAACACCATCGCCATCTCGTCGCGGGAAAAGGCGATGCCCTCGCAGAACCCGTCCACCGCGTCGATCAGATCCTCGTCATGGCCCTGTTTCATCCCGGCGATGACCACCTCGCGCAGATAGCCGGCGCGGTCGTCCCTGTATTCCGGCGGCAGGGCATGGGCAGCCAGCCAGGTGGTGCGCACCGAAACCTCGCGCCGCGCCTCGATCAGCCGGGCGACGCGCAGCATCTTCAGCTCGCTTTCGACATCCAGACCGTAACCGGATTTCACCTCGATCGTCGTCACCCCCTCGGCCAGCAGCGCATCGACCCGCCGCAAAGCCTGCGCCAAGAGCACCGCCTCATCCCCCGCGCGCGTGGCGTTGACGCTGGAAAGGATGCCGCCCCCGGCCCGCGCGATCTCCTCATAGCCGGCACCCTCCAGCCGCATCTCGAATTCGCGCGCGCGGTCACCGCCGAAGACGATATGCGTGTGGCAGTCGATCAACCCGGGCGTCACCACCCGCCCCGCCAGATCCTCGCGTTCGGCATGGGCATAGCGCTCGGGCAGCTGGGCCGGGTCACCGATCCATGAAATCCGGTCATCCTCGAGCAGAATCGCGGTGGCGGCGGAGAGGCCATATTGCCCGGTATCCGCGTCCCGTTCGGCAATCCGGACATTGCTGAGAAGATGCATGGGGCCGCCTTTCGTGACTTTCTATGTCTAGACTTATTGCTGTTCTATGTCTAAACTTAATCGCAGTCAATCACCGGATGGCAGATAGAGGGCAAGATGGTCGAGCTATGGGCGGAACGGGCGCTTTTGCCCGAGGGTTGGGCAGAGGCGGTGCGGGTCGAGCTGACCCCCGAGGGCCGCATCGGCGCGGTCACGCCCGGCGCGGCGCCCGCGGGCCAGCGGGTCGAACTGCTGCTGCCCGCCATGGCGAACCTTCACTCCCATGCCTTCCAGCGGGCGATGGCCGGCCTCAGCGAAGCGCGCGGGCCCGAGCCGCGCGACACCTTCTGGACCTGGCGGCAGATCATGTACCGCTTTCTCGACCACCTGACGCCCGAGGATGTCGAGGCGATCGCTGCGCTGGTGCAGATGGAGATGCTGGAAGCCGGCTATGCCACCAATGTCGAGTTTCACTATCTGCATCACCGCCCCGGCGGCGGCGCCTATGACAATCTGGGCGAAATGTCCGAACGCATCGCGGCGGCGGCATCGCAGACGGGTATCGGCCTGACCCTTCTGCCGGTGCATTACCAGTTCGGCGGCGTCGACCGCCGCCCGCTTGGCCCCGGTCAGGCGCGCTTCGGCACCGATCCGGACGGCTTCGCCCGGCTGATGGACGCCGCCGAGGCGGCCCTTGCCCCCCTGCCCGCTGATACCGGCATCGGCGTCGCGCCGCATTCGCTGCGCGCGGTCAGCCCCGAGGCGCTGTCGCTCTGCACGACCCTGCGCCCCGGCCGCCCGCTGCACATGCATCTGGCCGAGCAGGTCCCCGAGATCGAGGAAATTCAGGCCGCCTATGGCCGCCGCCCGGTCGAATGGCTGCTGGATCATCACGCGCCCGACCCGAACTGGACACTGATCCACCTCACCCACATGACTGAGGACGAAACCCGCCGCCTTGCCGCCACCGGCGCGGTTGCCGGCCTGTGTCCGCTGACCGAATCGAGCCTCGGTGACGGCATCTTCAACGGCACCATCTGGCGCGAGGCCGGCGGGCGCTTGGGCTTAGGTTCGGACAGCAATATCCGCATCTCGCTGGTCGAGGAATTGCGCACGCTGGAATACAGCCAGCGCCTGCGCGACCGGGCGCGCGCGATCCTCGCCACGCCCGAGCGATCGACCGGGCGGGTGCTCTACGAGGCCGGGCTGGACGGCGGTGCCACGGCGGCAGGGCGCGAGACCGGGGCGATCCGCCCGGGTCTCTGGGCCGATCTCTGCGCCGTCTCGCTGCAGAACCCGGTCATGGCGGGCCGCGCGGGCGATCAGATGCTGGACAGCCTGATCTTTGCCGGCGGCGACGGGCTGATCCGCGATGTCTGGGCCGCTGGCCGCCATATGGTCCGGGATGGCCGTCATATCCGGCGCGAGGCGATCACCTCGGCCTATCTGCGGACCATGGCCAGCCTGTCGGAGCGGATGTGACAGCGGGCCCCACAGCCCCCAAGGCGCAGCTGATCGCCGCCGAGGTGCGCCGCCGTATCGTCGAGCGCGAATGGCTGCAGGGCGACCGCATCCCCGACGAGGCCGATCTGGCGGTGGAATTCGGCGCGGCGCGGGCGACGGTGAACAAGGCGCTGCAACTGCTGGCGGATGAGGGCCTCTTGGACCGCAAGCGGCGTGCGGGCACCCGCATCGCCGTCAACCCGGTGCGCAAGGCCACCTTCTCGATCCCCATTGTGCGCGAGCAGATCGAGGCCGAGGGCATGGCCTATAGTCACCGGGTCATCGCCCAACGCGACAGCCCGATCCCCGGGGACGTGGCGGCGCGGACCGGCCTGCCCGAAGGCAGCCTCCTGACCCATCTGCGCGCCGTCCATTACGGCGACGGCAAGCCTTTCCAGTTCGAGGATCGCTGGATCAACCGCACCGCCCTGCCGCAGGTGGCGGGTGCCGATTTTCGCGCGCTGAACGCCAATGAATGGCTGGTGCAGAACGCCCCCTATCTTCATGCCGATGTCGAGTTCTCTGCCGCCAATGCCGATGCCCGCGATGCGCGGATGTTGCAGGTCCGGCGCGGTCAGGCGCTGTTGATCCTGCACCGCACGACATGGAACGACCTCGGCCCGATCACCACCGTCCGGCTGGCCTGCCATCCGGGCTACGTGATGAGCGCGGCAAGCTGAACGGACCTAACCGGCGAGGTGTGGAAAATAGCTGCCGGCCAGATCCTCGATCGCCTGCGCCACGCGCAGCGTCGCGGCATCGGGCTTGGCGGCGGCGGGACGGACCAGGTACCATTGCCGCATCAACGGCAGCCCGCTGCCCCTGAGCGCCACCAGCCGGCCCATCTGCAATTCCTCGCTGCAAGTATGCAGCGACAAGAGCGCGATCCCCATGCCGGCCATGACCGCCTGCTTGATCGTCTCGTTCGAATCCATGGTGATCAGCTGCGGCTCGATCCCCTCACCCAGACGGTCGAAGTAGCGCATCATCAGGTCACGCGTGCCCGAGCCGCTTTCGCGTGCCAGAAAGGTCTCCTCCATCAGCATCGCCGGGTCGAACCCATCGGTTGCCGCCAGCCGGTGGCCGGGCGGCAGGATGATGCCATGAGGATGTGCGCCCAAGGGCACCGAGACGACCTTCGGCTCGCTTGGCGGGCGGCCCATCACCGCCAGATCGGTCGTGCCCTGGTCCAGATCGGCGATCACCTGCTGGCGGTTGCCGACCCGCAGGCTGACCTCGACCTCGGGCGCCTGCTGGCGCAGCGCCAAGACCAGCCGCGGGGCGAAATACTTGCCGGTCGAAACCACGCTCAGCCGCACATGGCCGTTATAGCCGCGGGTCATCGCCGCGATCTCGGCGCCAACCTGCGACAGGTTGCCCTCGATCCGCCGCGCCACCCGCTCCATCGCCACGCCTGCCGCCGTCAGGCTGAACCCGTCCGCTGCCCCACCCCGGACCAGCAGCGCCTGCCCCACCGCCTCTTCCAGCTTGCGGATCTGGCTGTGGATCGCCGGCGTCGTCTGGTTCAGCACCCCTGCCGCGCCGGTCAGCGACCCCTGTTCGGCCACCGCGATCAGCGCCCGAAGCTGTTTCAGGGTGATGGCAGAGATCTGCGACATTAATTTCTTTCTAATTTGGCTATCATCTTTTTAAATTTCATGGAATTGAGGCCCGTGCAAGCACTGTTGCGGTGAGGGGAGGACGCATCATGCCACGCCATCTGGATCACCTGCCCGCTGCGACGCCTGACGACTTGGCCGAGGTGCTGGACCGGCTGGCCGGGCTGGGCATCGCCCTTGCCGCCCGCATCGCCCGCAATGGCCTGTCCGAAGACCTCGGCGCGGCTGACGGCGGGGTCAATGCCAGCGGCGACCGGCAGACGGCGCTGGACCTGATCGCCGATGGCATGGCGCAGGTGGTGCTTGCGGGATCGGCGGTGCGCTTCTTTGCCTCGGAGGAGCAGGCAAAGCTGGTCGAGATCAACCCGGATGGCACACTTGCGCTGGTCATCGACCCGCTGGACGGCGCGCTGAACATCGACGGCAACGCCCCGCTCGGCACGATCTTCGGGATCTACCCGGCAGAAGCAACGGGTGACGCCAGCGTGCTGCGCCCGGCGCGCGAGCTTCTGGTCTCGGGCTATGTCATCTATGGCCCGCAATGCGGGATGATGCTGCGCATCGGCGACGGCAAGACCCGCAAATATGTGCTGGACAGCGGCACCGAGCAGTTCCGCGACCTCGGCTCCCTGCCCGACATGCCGCTGGAGATGCCGGAATACGCCATCAATGCCGCCAATTACCGCCACTGGCCCGCGCCGATCCGCAGCTTCATCGACGACCGGCTGGCCGGCAACGAGGGCCCGCTTGGCCATGATTTCAACATGCGCTGGATCGCCGCGCTGGTGGCCGAGACCCATCGCATCCTGACCCGCGGCGGCATCTACCTTTACCCGGGCGACAGTCGCAAGGGATACGAGGCAGGCCGATTGCGGCTGGTCTATGAATGCGGCCCCATCGCCCACCTGGTCGAGGGTGCCGGCGGGCGCGCCAGCGATGGCGTCCGGCCGATCCTCGACCTCGAGCCCACCTCACTGCACCAGCGCACGCCCTTTGTCTTCGGCAGCGCCAACCAGGTTGCGCGGGTGGCCACGCATCACGACCTGCCCGAAGATGAAAGTGCGCTGTTCGGGCGGCGCGGCCTGTTTCGCTGAGCTGACCGGAGACCAGACATGAGCAAGAAATTCCCCATCATCTCGGTCATCGGCGCCTCGGGCTCGGGCACCTCGACGGTCAAGGGCACCTTCGACCAGATCTTCCGGCGCGAGGGGGTCAAGGCGATCTCGGTCGAGGGCGATTCCTTCCACCGCTATTCCCGCACCGAGATGAAGGCCGAATTGCGCCGCCGCTTCGAGGCGGGCGATCACACCTTCAGCCATTTCTCTTACGAGGCCAACGAACTCGAGGAACTGGAACGGACCTTCCGCGAATTCGGCGAGACCGGCACCGGCCGCACCCGGCATTATGTCCATGACGCCAAGGAAGCCGACCGCCATGGCGTGCCGCCGGGCGAGTTCACTGCCTGGACACCCTTCGACAGCGATGCGGACCTGTTGTTCTACGAGGGGCTGCATGGCTGCGTCTCGAATGGCGAGGTCGACCTGCCGCCGCTCTGCGATCTGAAGATCGGCGTGGTGCCGGTGATGAACCTCGAATGGATCCAGAAGATCCACCGCGACCGCGAAAGCCGGGGCTATTCGACCGAGGCCGTGACCGACACGATCCTGCGCCGGATGCATGCCTATGTGCATTGCGTCTGCCCGCAATTCACCGCCACCGACATCAATTTCCAACGCGTGCCGGTGGTCGATACCTCGAACCCGTTCATCGCGCGCTGGATACCCACCTCGGATGAAAGTCTCGTGGTGATCCGTTTCCGCAGCCCGCGCGGGATCGACTTTCCCTACCTGGTGTCGATGATCCACGGCTCGTGGATGAGCCGCGCCAATTCCATCGTCATCCCCGGCAACAAGCAGGATCTGGCGATGCAGCTGATCCTGACCCCGCTGATCGAGCGCCTGGTCTCGACCGCCCGACGACTGCGATGAGCCCGCTCAGACCTTCAGGTCGGGAAAGCTGACCGCGCCGTTCCACGAGAGATAGTGGAACGAGCCGTTCTCCTCGGTATCGACCTGAACCGTCCGCGACATGAGCCAGGTCTTGACCCCGAGGCCGCCATCGCCCGCGCGCGGGATCTGGCCAAGCGAGACCCCCAGCGAAACGAAGCCCGCAACGATGGCCGAGGCGGCCGAGGTGCCGCCGAAACGGCAGAAATACGAGCCGAATTCGCGCAGCCCGTCGGCCGGTTCGGCGCTGGAGAAGGGACCGTGGGAATAGCCGTGGCGCCCCGGCACATCGGTCGAGACGATCTCGAAATGCGAGAAGCTGCCATTCTCGTTCTCGGCCGGGCTGCGCCGGTCGGGGAAATCGGCATCCTGTTCATCCAGCCGCACCGAAACCCGGTCATAGGTCTCGCCATCATTGCTGGGGGCCATGACGGTGATGCCCTGAGAGGTCGAATAACCGGCGACCAGGCCCTTGGCGTTCACCGCGCCAACCGAGATGATGCCGTTATAATCACTGGCCAGGTTGGCCGGATAGATGCCACCGACCTCCTGGAAATTTCCGGCGGCGCAGATGATCGGGCGGCGCATCGACACCGCGACCAGCAGCTGCGCCAACTCCTCCCACAGCGCGCGTTCCCGCGCGGTGGGCCGCGCCGGCAGCGCCGCTTCCAGCAGGTCGAGATCGACCGGGATGGCGCCAAGCGTGCGGAACGGATCGGGGAACGAGCGCGGGATCAGGATGACCGAGGCATCGATGACCTCGGCATAAAGCAGCGCGAGGATCAGCGCCTCGGGATCGGTGTCGAAATTGGTCGAGATCGGCACCAGCTCGCAGAAGGGATCGGTGCCGCAATAGGGCAGCGGCACGTCGATCTCGGCGGGGTCCTGACCTTGATAGTCTGGCGCGATCTGCATGATCGCCGGACGCGCGCCGACCAGCCCGGCAATGGCCGTGCCGTGGTTCGAGAAATCGGCCGAGGTGGTGGGCGCGACGCCGTTCACATGCGCCGCCGCGCCGGGCGACAGCCGGTCGATCAGCTCGCGCAGCAGGGCAAGGCTGCCCGGCAGGTCATCGGCAATGTCGGTTTCAAGGTTGCTCGGGATCGAGGGAGCGGCCAGCGCCTCGCCCAGATAGGGAAAGGCCCCCAGCCGGTTCGAGAAGAAGTCGATGGCCAGTTTGTCGTTCACCGCCCCTTTCAGGCAGGGATGGTTCACCGCGACCGAGGTGTCGATGATGGCCACCCGGCTGACCTTGGCATCCGCCGGCGGGCGGGCGCCGTCGCGCAGCGCATCCAGCACGCCGATGCTTTCCAGATGCCAGAGCGCAGCATATTCGGGATAGATCTCGGACCCCTGCGGCATGGGCTTGGCAACGGGGATCATCATATCCATTCCTTCTGGGCGGCAAGCATCTGGTCGCGGCAGACCACCTCGAGCACCGGCATCAGCATCCGCGCCAGATCATGGCCGGCGCGGGTGTCGGCGGCGTAATGCAGCCCCGCCCATTCCCGGTTCTCGGCCACGCGGCGGGCGCGCAGGAACAGTTCCGAACTGGCCGGATGCTCGGGAATGATCCGCGACAGGGTGAAGGCCACGGCGAAGGACTGGAAGGAATGGTTGCTGGGATAGGAGGAATGCGGCGGATTGGGCAGGAAGGGTCGCAGGCGCGGCTCGACATTGTTCGGGCGCGGCGCGTTGAAGCGGTTCTTGTAGCGCAAACCTATCTCGTCGCAGAGCAAGACCACCAGATAGACCAGCGCCACCGTCGCCTCGTAGCCGGCCACCTCCTCGATCCCGAGGGGGCGCAGATAGGCCGACAACTCAAGCTGGCTCTGGGTGATGATCTCGTCGCGCCGCATCGCCTCGGCCGGCCCGTGCAGCAGCACCTGCTTGCGCAGCATCTCGATCGCCTCGGCCTGCAGTTGCGCGGGCGCGGGCGGCAGGTCGATCGGCAGGTTGACCCAGTCCCTTTCCCGCGCATAGAGCGCCGCGCGCTCCTGCCACGGCTCCAGCGCCAGCCCGCCCTGGTTGGTCGCGGCGGCGGCGTTGCGATTGCGGTTCCGGTTGCGATTGCGGTTGCGGTTCAGGCTCGACCGGGCCGAGCGGTTCATCGACAAGAGCGTCCCCAGCGATCCGCCGGCGGTAGTGCCGCGCGTCTCCAGCGTCGGGAAGCCGGCATCGCCAAGGGACAGCGCGACGCCGCGCAGGATCAGCCCGGTCGAGGTGACGACCAGCTCTGTCCGCTTCAACAAATCCAGGTCCGTGGACACCACCGGAACCTCCCTCATAATCCTGCCCTCGCAATCCCGTTCAGCACATGGCCACGCGCCTCCTTCAGCGGCAGCCGGAAGCGCATTTCCTGCGTGTCGCGATTGGCGAAGGACGGATCGATCCCCAGAAGCTGGTCACGCAGCGCCACCGCGCGCTCGCCATCGCCCAGATGCCCCAGCGCCGAAAGCGTGTAGCGCATGGCTGCATGGAAGCGCGGCTGCTTCATCAGGCTGCGGCTGCCGATCTCGACAGCGCGGTGATGATCGCCCTGCAGCGCCGAGATCATGCAGGCCGTCGTCTCGTAGGTATAGCTGATCGGGCTGTAGCGGCCCAGCATCACCGCCCGGTCCGACGCCGCCCGCGCCCCATTGAGATCGCCGTTGTAAAGCCGGTGCAGCGCCAGATGATCCCAGACAAAGGCCTGCATCGGGTTCAGCTTTACCGCGCGCGCGAAGATCTCGGCGGCGATGTCATGGCGGTTCAGCACGAAGCCCATCGTATGGCCGATGCAAGCCAGCGAGATCGAGTTGAACGGGTTCGCCTGCATCACGTCGCGGGCGAATTTCTCGGTCTGCTCCAGCCGGGCCTGATCCCAGCCCCCGATATTCTCGCCAAGCGAGAAGGAACTGGCATAGGCACCAAGGCTGTGGAACAGGCTCGATTCCTCGCGGTCCTGCACCCGTTCCAGCATCGACTGGCTCTGCTGGATGCGGCCGGCATCCAGGTCGAACATGCTGGCCAAGATGCGATAGCCGATCAGCGTGCCCTGATCATGCGGCACGCCGGCGCGCCTTGGCCCCGGTTGCAGGATGATCTTGGCCAGATGATCGACGTTCTGCGAGACAAACTGGTTGGCCAGCATGAAATCGTCATTGACCAGATCCTGCTGCGGGATCTGCACCGACTGGCTGAGCGCCAGCGACCGGTTGCTGGCCTCGTAGATGAGGAAGGTCAGCGAGACCTTGCTGCCGACCACCAGCGCCCGGGTGCGGATCAGGTAATCCGGGTCGGGCGACAGCGCGTCACCCGCATCGCCCCCGAAGCGGTCGCCCAGGTTGACGATCTGCACCGGCTGGTATTCGGCCAGGGTGCAGGCGACGGATTCGGTGACGTAATCGCCGACATAGCGAGCCAGCTGGTCGCTGCCATGGACGATGCTCGGCAGAAGGCCGATGACAATCAGATGCGGATAGATCGGGCGCTGGCCGAAGCCGCCTTCGGGCGCCGCCGGGGCAATCGCGGGCAGCGCAACGCTGTCCTGCAGGCTGTCGCGCAGATCGGCCCAGACCGCGCGCTCCATCGCCAGCCAGTCCTCGAATTCCTCGTCGGCAATGTCGAAGCCTTCCAGCAGGTCGACATCGGCGCTGATCCCCGAGGGCAGCGCCCGCGCCTCGTGAATGCTGCGCAGGTCGATCCAGAGGCTGTCCAGTTTCAGGCTCAGCGAGGTGCGATCGACCGTCAGGATCGCCCCCTCCATCTCGGTCAGGGCGCGCTTCAGGTCGCGGATGGTCTGGCGCAGGCTGCCCGAGGCCTTTTCCTCGTCGCTCTCGCTCCACAGCTTGTCGCGCAGCCAGATCCGCGTGCGGGTGCCGCGCGGCGACAGCGCCAGAAGCGCCAGCAGCGCACAGGTCTTCTTGCTTTTCGGGGTCACGTCCCGCCCATCCGCGCCGATCAGGCTGAAGCGCCCCAGCAGATAGAGGCGCGGAAAGCCTGCCATGATGTCGCCTGAATGGGTCATCTCGCCGTCCGAAACTCCGCAGAAGGACATGAAGTCGAAATCGCCAACCGGAAATTAATCAGCTGTGTCCAGATATTGACGACCCAATGTGATTCCACTGTGAATTTAATCCGGCGAAATGTGATCGCCCAACGATTTATTAACAGATCGTGATAGCCACGGCATTTTGCAGTCCGGCGGCAGCGCCCCCGGCTAGATCGCCGGTGGTCGCCGCCCCGGCCAGTCGGTCGCCCTGTGCCACGCCTGACCCATGGCCAGCACCCGCGCATCCGCGCCCACCGGCCCGGCCAGTTGCATCCCCATCGGCAGGCCGGCATCGCCAAAGCCCACCGGCACCGAGAGGCAGGGCAGCCCGGCCAGACTGACTGGCACCACCACCTCCATCCAGCGGTGATAGGTGTCGAGCGGCTGGCCGCCCACCGTCGCGGGCCGGCGCAGGGTCTTGTCGAAGGGCCAGACCTGCGCCGAGGGCAAGGCGATCAGATCGACCTCTTGGAACAAAGCCGCGAGACGCCGATACCAGGCCGAGCGTTGTTCACTGGCAGAATAAAGCTGTGCAGCGGTGAGCCCCTGCCCCTGCTCGATTTCCCAGATCGCCTCGGGGCTGAGCTGCGGGCGCTTTTCGGGGTCGTCATAAAGCCGCCGCTTGCCGCCGGCATTCAGCACCGCGCGGATCGTCGTCCAGGACTGCCACAATTGCTCGGCCGGAAAGGGTGGCGTTAGCTCGACCACCGTTGCACCCAGATCCTGCATCTGCCCCAGCGCCGCCTCGCAGAGCGCCAGAATCCCCGGCTCGCAGGGATAGGCCCCGCCCCAATCGCCCAGCCAGCCGATGCGCAGCCCCTCGACCGGCTGATCCAGCAGCGCGGCAAAGGGCTGGTTCGGGCGGTCGAAGGGCATTTCCGGGTTGGGCCCGGCGAGGGTTTCCAACAGCCGCGCCAGATCCTCGACCGTTCGCGCCATCGGCCCCGATGTGGCCATGGTCGCCAGAAAACTGTCCCCCAGCGCCTCGCCCGGCACCAGCCCCCAGCTGGGCCGGAACCCGTAGACATTGCAGAAAGCGGCGGGGTTCCTGAGACTGCCCATCATGTCCGATCCGTCGCAGACCCATTGCATTCTCGCCGCCAGCGCCGCCGCCGCGCCACCCGAGGAGCCACCGGCACTCAGCGCCGGATCATAGGGATTGCCGGTCACGCCATGGACGGCGTTGAAGCTGTGCGAGCCGAGGCCCCATTCGGGGGTGTTGGTCTTGCCGATGAAGATCGCCCCCGCCGCCCGCATCCGCGCCGGGACGAGATCATCCGCCGTCGGAATATGGTCGGCAAACAGCGGTGAGCCCCAGGTGCTGCGCAGCCCGCGCACCTGCGCCAGATCCTTCACCGCGATGGGGATGCCATGCAGCCAGCCTTCGCCCCGCGCATCCGTGGCGGCGCGGGCCTCGGCCAGCAATTCCTCGCGCGGGCGCAGGCTGACGATGGCGTTGACCTTGGGATTGGCCGCCTCGATTCGGTCGAGACAGGCCTCCATCACCTCGACGGGCGAGACCGAGCGGGTTCGGATCAGGGCGGAAAGGTCGGTGGCGGAGATTTGGGTGAGATCGCTCATGCGGGAAGGTTAGAGCGGGCCATGGGTGGGTGGCAAGACGCGGGGCGGCAGAGGCAGACATGAAAAGGGCGCGGGAGAACCCCGCGCCCTTTTCCGCGTTTTGGCAGAGGTTTACCGCACCACCATCACCGAGACCGGCGAATGGCGCACCACCGCATTGGCATAGCTGCTCAAGAGCATGCTGCGCAGCTCGTCCGGTTTCTGGCTGCCCATCACGATCAGATCGACACCCAGTTTCTTGGCGCTTTTCAGGATCGTCTCGGCGATATGGCCGTGGCCGACATGGGTCTTGACCTTGACGCCCTTCACATGCGCGGCGGCGAATTCGTTCAGGCTGGCCTTCATCGCCTCGAGCACGGTCTTCTCGTAATCCTTGGGCAGGAAGGTGGCGACCATCGAGCTGCCGAAATCCTGCACGATGCCGAGAAGATGGATCGTGCCGCCCTCGCCCGCCTGACGGATCGCGGCGGGCAAGGCTTTCTGCCAGCTTTCGGGCTGGTTGACGGCGATTGGCAGAAGCACGTTCTCAGGCATGGCTCAGCCCTTTCTTGCTCTGGGCGGGCGCCCGGTCATTGGGGTCCTCGCGGCGGCGCTGCAACCAGATGACCAGGCCCAGAAGCAGGAAGGCCGGGATATACATCCAGTATTTCGACGGCGCGTCGGCGGGCTGGCGCACCAGCAGAACCTTCTGATCCCAATCGAGACCGGCCTTCTGCGCCACGCTGTCAAAGGCCACGTCGTCGATCAGCACCTGGTCGCCATCGGTTCTGAGGCCAAGGATGCCGACATTCTGCAGCCGCTCGGCCCCGTCGGCGCCCTCGGGCACCTGCAGAAGCGCGACGAACTCGACCGGATCGCCCACATCGTTCAGACCCTCGACCCGCAGCCGCATGTCGGCGCCGACCGGGGCTTCTCCGATGGCCTGCTCGAGTTCCGCCGGCGGGCGATCGTTCCAGGGCGGCGCGATCATGTCCATCCAGAAGCCCGGGCGGAAGATGGTGAAGGCAATCAGCAGCAGCAGCACGGTTTCCCAGATCTTGTTGCGCACCAGGAACCAGCCCTGTGTCGCCGCGGCAAACAGCAGCATGGCTATCGTCGCGGTGATGAAGACGAAGATGCCGTGGAACCAGTCCGTGTTGATCAGGAGGAGATCGGTGTTGAAGATGAACAGGAACGGCAGCGCCGCCGTCCGCAGCGAATAGCCAAAGGCCACCACGCCCGTCTTGATCGGATCACCACCCGAGACGGCGGCGGCGGCAAAGCTCGCAAGGCCCACAGGTGGCGTCACGTCGGCCATGATGCCGAAGTAGAACACGAAGAGGTGGACCGCGATCAGCGGCACGATCAGCCCGTTCTGCTGGCCAAGCGTGACGATGACCGGGGCGAGCAGCGCCGAGACGACGATGTAGTTCGCCGTGGTCGGCAGGCCCATGCCGAGGATCAGCGACAGGATCGCGGTCAGGAACAGGATCGCCAGCAGGTTGCCGCCCGACAGAACCTCGACCACATCGGCCAAGGCCGAGCCGACGCCTGTCTGGCTGACTGCGCCGACGATGATACCCGCCGTCGCCGTGGCGATGCCGATGCCGATCATGTTCCGCGCGCCCGAGATCAGCCCGTCGATCAGGTCGGCGAAACCGGCCCTGAAGGTCGCGCCGAAGCTGCGGTTGCCGCTGCGATCCTCGCCCCGGAACATGGCCATCAGCGGCCGCTGCGTCAGCAGGATGAAGATCATGAAGGCCGTGGCCCAGAAGGCCGAGAGGCCCGGCGACAGCCGGTCGACCATCAGCGCCCAGACCAGCACCACCACCGGCAAGATGAAATAGAGGCCGGAGCGCACCGTCGGTCCCGGCAGCGGCAATTGCGTCACCGGGGCATTCGGGTCGTCGATCTCCAGCGGCTCCTCGCGCGCGCCGAGCCACAAGAGGCCGATATAGACCAGCGTCAGCAGCCCGAAGACCACCCAGATCGCGGCATCGCCAAAGGCGGGACGGATCCAGCCCATCAGGTAATAGGTCAAGAGCGACAGGATGCAGATGCCCGCAATGATGAAGGCCGTGGTCAGCAGCCGGCGCAGCAGGGGCGGCGGCTCATAGGCGCGCGGCAGGCCCTTCATGCCGGCCTTCATCGCCTCGAGATGGACGATATAGACCAGCGCGATATAGCTGATCGAGGCCGGAACGACGGCGTGCTTGACCACGTCGAAATAGGGAATGCCCACATATTCGACCATCAGGAAGGCGGCGGCGCCCATCACCGGCGGCATGATCTGGCCGTTGACCGAGGATGCCACCTCGACCGCACCGGCCTTTTCGCTCGAGAACCCGACCTTCTTCATCAGCGGAATGGTGAAGGTGCCGGTGGTCACGACGTTGGCGATGGAGGACCCCGAGATCAGCCCGGTCATGGCCGAGCTGACGACAGCGGCCTTGGCTGGCCCGCCGCGCAGGTGGCCCATCAGGCTGAAGGCGACCTGGATGAAGTAGTTGCCGGCCCCGGCCTTGTCCAGAAGCGCGCCGAACAGCACGAACAGGAACACGAAGCTGGTCGAGACGCCAAGCGCGATGCCGAAGACGCCCTCGGTCGTGGTCCATTGATGGTTCACCACTTCCGACAGGTTGTTGCCCTTGTGGGCGATGATGTCGGGCATCCAGGGGCCAAGGAAGGTATAGGCCAGGAACAGCGTCGCCACGATCATCAGCGCCGGGCCGAGGCTGCGGCGCGTGGCCTCGAGCAGCAGCATCAGGCCGGCGACCGAAACCACGTAATCTATCAGGATCGGCGCACCGACGCGGGTGCTGATCGCGGCATAGTTCAGGTAGATGTAGAGGGCACAGAAGGCCGAAACCAAGGCCAGCGCCCATTCCCAGGGCGGCACCCAGGTCTTGGGACTGCCGAGAAGGATGCAGGCGATGATCGCGGCGGCAACCACGGGGATCCACCAGCTGGGAACCCCGGCCTTGGCGCCGGACATGAAGAGAAATGCGAGCAGAACCGGCACGCCCACGGCCAGCGCCAGCTGGAAGGGCGAGCGTTCGGCGGGATAGGCCATGAAGGCCAGAAACAGCGCGAAGGCCAGGTGGATCGAGCGGGTCTCGGTGCTGTCCAAGACCCCGAAGCCGAACATGAAGGGCAGAGGCGAGGCGATCCACAGCTGGAACAGCGACCAGCAGAGCGCGGTCACAAGGATGATCTTGCCGACCATGCCCGCGGGCGTGCGCGCCCCGGTATCGGACGAGGCGACAAGCTCGTCGAGTTCATCCTGCGACAGACCGCCCGCACCTGAGGCGTCCATCTCGACCGCGGCAGCTTCCCATTGCTCGTCATCGCGCTTGGGCTTTTGCGGGTCCGGGTTGTTGGTGTTGTGATCGCTCATCCCTGTCTTCCCTCGTCAGTCTCGTGCTGGTTGTGGAGACAAGGGGCCCGGCGTGAACCGGACCCCTGATTGTTCTGCCTAGATTACTGGATCCAGCCTTTCTCGCGATAGTACTTCTCGGCGCCCGGGTGCAGCGGGGCGCTGTTGCCCTGGCTGACCATTTCTTCCGGGGTCAGGTTGGCGAAGGCCGGGTGCAGGCCCTTGAAGCGGTCGAAATTGTCGAATACCGCCTTCACCACCTCGTAAACCATGTCCTCGGGCACATCGGCCGAGGTCACGAAGGTCGCCTTGACGCCGAAGGTGTTGGTGTCGGCGTCGGTGCCGGCATACATGCCGCCGGGGATCACCGCCTTGGCGTAATAGGGATTGTCCGCAACCAGCTTGTCGATCTCTGGGCCTTCGACCGGCACCAGGTTGGCCTCGACGGTCGAGGTCGCTTCCTGGATCGAGCCGTTCGGGTGGCCGACGGTGTAGATGATGGCGTCGACGGTGTTGTCCCCCAGCGCCGCCGACTGCTCGGCCGGCTTCAGCTGCGAGGCCAGCGAGAAATCACCCATGGTCCAGCCCTTGGCGGCCAGAACCACCTCCATCGTCGCCAGCTGGCCCGAGCCCGGGTTGCCGACGTTGACGCGCTTGCCCTTCAGGTCGTCGAAGGTGGCGATATTGGCGTCCTTGCGGGCCACCACGGTGAAGGGTTCGGGGTGAACCGAAAAGACCGAGCGTAGACCCTCGAACTTCTTGTCGCCCTCGAACTCGGCCGAGCTGCCGTTATAGGCGTGATACTGGATGTCGGATTGCGCGACGCCCATGGTCATGTCGCCGGCCTTGATCGCGTTCACGTTGGCGACCGACCCGCCGGTCGAGGGCGCGGTGCATTTGATCCCGGTCTTAGCCGTGTCGCGGTTCACCAGGCGGCAGATCGACTGGCCGACGACATAATAGACGCCGGTCTGGCCGCCCGTGCCGATGGTCATGAAACGCTCTTCCTGCGCCGAGGCGGTCCCTGCACAAAGTGCAAGCGCAGCGGTCAGGAAAACGGGTTTGAACATGGTCATAGGATGCTCCCTAATTGTACGATTTTGTCCCGCAGCTTCACATACGGGTTATTAACCACGGTAACGCAGTGATCGGGATTGGCAATCGGTAACAATACCTATCACGAATTTTCCTTGCCCGTCAGGCCATTGCACCCCGTATCTTGCGCAGATTCCGATTCGCGCCACCAGACTTCGCGCCACCGGACCACGCGGCGCGCCGTCAGGGCAGCACCGCATCGATGGCGCGACCCAGCCGCTCGACCAGCTGATCCATCTCGTCCTCGGAAATGATGAAGGGCGGCGCCAGCAGCACGTGGTCGCCCTGCCGCCCGTCGATCGTGCCCGACATGGGATAGCAGATCAGCCCCTCGGCAAAGGCGGCCTTCTTGATCTTGCCGGCCAGCCCCAGCGCGGGATCGAACGGGGCTTTCGTCGCGCGGTCCTGCACCAGCTCGATGCCGCGAAAGAGGCCCCGCCCGCGGATGTCGCCGATATGGGCGTGCTGGCCGAACCGCGCCTCCAGCTTCTGTTGCAGCGCCTCGCCCTTCTGCCGCACCTGAGGCAACAGCCCGCGATCCAGGATGGCGCTGACCACGGCAAGACCGGCGGCGGTGGCGACCGGGTGGCCGATATAGGTATGACCGTGCTGGAAGAAGCCGCTGCCCTTGGCGATGGTGTCATAGATGGCCGAGCTGCAGAGCATCGCTCCGATCGGCTGGTATCCGGCCCCCAGCCCCTTGGCGATGCAGAGGATATCCGGGTCCACCCCGTCCTGTTCACAGGCGAACAACGTGCCGGTCCGGCCCATGCCGCACATCACCTCGTCAAGGATCAGCAGGATGCCATACTCGTCGCAGATCTCGCGGATGCGGCGGAAATAACCGGGTGCCGGCGGCAGCGCCCCGGCGGTCGCGCCCACCACCGGTTCGGCCATGAAGGCCATGACGGTTTCCGGGCCAAGCCGCTCGATCTCGTCTTTCAGCGCATTGGCGGCGCGCAACCCGTAGTCCTCGGGGCTTTCGCCCTCGGCCCGGTCGCGGTAGTCGTAACAGGGCGCGATGTGGCTGACGTCCAGCAGCAGCGGCCCGAATTGCTGGCGCCGCCATTCATTGCCGCCCGCCGACAGCGCGCCGATGGTGTTGCCGTGATAGCTTTGCTTCCGCGCGATCAGCCGCGAGCGCTGCGGCTCGCCCTTCTCGACCCAGTATTGCCGCGCCAGCTTGATCGCCGCCTCGGTCGCCTCGGACCCGCCCGAGACGAAATAGACCCGGTCCAGATTCCCCGGCGCATGGTTGATCAGAAGATCCGCCAGCGCCTCGGCCGGTTCGCTGGTCAGGAAACCCGTATGTGCAAAGGCCAGCTTGTCCAGCTGATCCTTGATCGCCTGGGTGATCTCGGGATCGCCGTGACCAAGGCAACTGACCGCCGCCCCGCCCGAACCGTCGAGATAGCGCTTGCCCTCGGCATCGATCAGCCAGACGCCCTCGCCACCAACGGCAACCGGGGGCTGGGACTTGGTATGGCGCGGAAAGACATGAGACATGGCCGGATCCTGCTGCTAGGCTTGCCCAAAAAGGATGCAATGATGGTTAAGGAATTCCAACCCCTTGGCGACAATGACTGGCCGGAATCGGTGGCCGGCCTGAAGGGTGGCTTCGCCACGCGGCTGAACGTCTATCGCACCATGGCCCATCACCCGGCGCTGCTGACGGCTTGGGCACCGCTGCGCCAGCATGTGGTGCTGGATCGGGCGCTGAGCGACCAGCAAAGCGAGGTGGTGATCCTGCGCACCGGGCATAACCTGCAGGCCCCCTATGAATGGGCGCATCATGTCAGCCGTGGCCGCGCCGTGGGCATGGAGGACGCGCGCATCGCCGCCTTGGCCGGTCCCTTGGAGGGAATCGGCGACGGCGACCGCATCCTCGCGCGGGCGGTCGATGAGCTGATGGAAAACGCGCGCCTGCTGCCCTCGACCCGCGCCGACCTGCTGGCGGCGGTGGGCAGTGCGGGCATGTTCGACCTGATGGCGACGGTCGGGTTTTACTCGGTGCTGGGCTTCATCGTGAACAGCTGCGAGACGCCGGTGGACGCGGATGTGGCGGCGGAACTGGCCCGCCGCCCGGCACCCTAGCGGTTACTTCCCCAGCACCTGCTTCATGAAGCCAAGCGAGGCCGACAGCCCGTCGGGCGCGATGCCGTGGCCGGTGCCCTTCATCACATGGGCATAGACCTCGAAGCCGGCGGCGTTCAGCGCCTCGCCGGCCAGGCCCATATCGGCAAAGGGCACCATCGGGTCCTGATCGCCATGCATCAGAAGGACCGGCGGCTTGGCCTTGGCCTCGGCGGCCAGCAGCTCCGGCTGCAACAGCCGCCCGGAACAGCCGATGATCCCGGCCACCGCCTCATCGCGGCGCGGCAGGACGTGCAGGGCCATCATCGTGCCCTGCGAGAAGCCGAAGATGACCATGCGGTCGGCACCCAGCCCCTCATCCTTCAGCACCTTGTCGAGGAAGGCGTTCAGATCGGCGATCGACAGCGCCATCGAGGATTTCGCCTGCGCCTCGCTGGACCCGTCGAGCCAGGGGATCGGAAACCACTGATAGCCCATCGGGTTGTTCAGGCAGGGCTCGGGCGCGTTCGGGGCATAGAAGGCGGTGCCGGGCAGGTGCGGGGCCAGCGGGTCGGCCAGACCCAGAAGGTCCGTCCCGTCAGCGCCATAGCCATGCAGGAAAACCACCACCGCATCGGGTTTTTGCGGCCCGCGCCGCTGCGATTTCAACTCTCGAACCATGCTGTCCCCTGGTGTCTAGCGGACGCCCTCGCGCCCTTTTGCCAACCGGTAATAGGCCCAGAGCCCGCGCGCCGCAACCGATCGCCAGGGCCGCCACGGCTCGGCCAGCTGCACCAGCGCGGCGGGCGCGGGGCGATCGGGCAGGTCATACATGACCTTCGCCGCCTCCTGCAGCGCCAGATCGCCGGCGGCAAAGGCATCGGCCCGGCCAAGGGCGAATTTCAGGTAGATCTCGGCGGTCCACTGGCCGATGCCGGGAAGCGCAACCAGCGCCGCAATCACCTCGTCATCAGGCATCGCGCGCAGCGCCGGCCAGTCGATCCCGGCCCCGGCGATGCCGCGCAGATAGCGGATCTTCGGCCGTGACAGGCCCGCCCCCTGCAAGGCTGCATCATCGGCCCCTGCAATCGCCTCGGCCGTAACCAGTCCGGCCTCGGCCATGCGCCCGGCAATGGCGGCGGCGGCATGGGTCGAGATCTGCTGTCCGACAACAGCATCGACAATCGCTGAGAACCCGTCCGCGCGGCGGCGCAGCGGCAGCGGCCCGAGGTCCGGCAGCACCCTAGCCCAGACCGGGCAAACCTGCGCCAACCAGGCCGAACCCTCGGCGAGGTCCTCGGCACTCTCGATCAGCCTCATTCCATCTCGGCAAAGCGCCCGGCGCGCCCGCCCTTGCGGCGCGGCGTGGTGCGGGCGGCGGTCGCGCCCTCGACCAGCACCTTGACCATCGGATGCCCCGCCTCTCCCGCCGCCTGCGCCTTGGGGGCATGGGTTTCAAGCAGCAGCCGCGCCGCCTCTGCGGCATCGACGCCTTCGGGCAGCGACAGCGCCCAATCGACGAAGATCGACCGGCATTCCTCGGGGGTGATGCCCTCGATGCGGAAGCTTTCGTAGATCAGCCGCTTGGGGTCAGCCCGTTCAAGGCTCAAGGGTTCAGAAGTCATCGGAAGCCGCATCCAGTTTCAGCCGGGTTTCCCAGGCCATCGAGATATGGTTGCGCAGCGCCTTGTCCGCCGCCTGCGCATCGCCCGCGCCGATGGCATCGACGATCGCCTGATGTTCATCCAGCGCCACCGAGCCGCGCCCTTCGGCCGCCAGCGAGGTGCGCGCCATCAAGGCCATGCTGCGATGCACCAGATCCAGCTGCTGCACCAGATAGCGGTTATGCGAGGCCAGGTGGATCTGGTGGTGAAAGCGCCGGTTCGTGCGGGCCAGCACGCGCGGGTTGTCGAGGCTCTTGCGATCCTCTGCGACCATCTGGCTCATCACGCGGACCTCTTCGGGTGTGGCATGACGGGCGGCAAGCCGGGCCGCCAGCGCCTCCAGCTCGGCGCGCACGGTGTAAAGCTCGGCCAGCTGGTTGTGATCCAGCGTCGAGACGATCAGGCTGCGCCCGTCGCGGGTCAGCATGGCCTGCGTTTCCAGCCGTTGCAGCGCCTCGCGGACGGGCGTGCGCGAGACGCCGAAGCGTTCCGCCAGTTCGGATTCGACCAGCCTGTCGCCGGGCTGGTAGACGCCGGCATCGATCGCCGACAGGATCATGGAATAAGCGTCCTTCATGCCCGGCACGTTCTGCCGCACCGGGCGCAATTGCAAGCACCCATCGCAGCCGCTATGCCAAGGCCATGGATTTCAAGGATGTCAGCGTCTGGATCTTCGATCTGGACAACACGCTTTACGACCCCTCGGCGGCGCTCTTCGCGCAGATCGAGCGGCGGATGACCGATTATGTCGTTCGGCAGCTGGGGGTCACAGCCGATCAGGCCGCGCGGCTGCGCGATGATTACTGGCGTCATCACGGCACCACGCTGGCCGGGCTGATGGCCGAGCACGGGATCGAGCCGGGACCCTATCTCGCCGACGTGCATGATATCGACATGTCGGTCTTACAGCCTGATCCGGCGCTGGCTGCGGCGATCCGCGCCCTGCCCGGCCGCAAGATCATCCACACCAATGCCGACAGCGCCTATGCAAACCGGGTGCTGGACCGGCGCGGGCTGAATATCTTCGACGCGATCTGGGGCGTCGAGGAGGTGGATTTCCACCCCAAGCCCGATGCCCGCGCCTATGCCCGGGTGATCGAGGCCGAGGCCATCGACCCGGCGCGTGCGGCCTTCTTCGAGGATGATCCGCGCAACCTGATCGTGCCGCATGACCTGGGGATGCGCACCGTGCTGGTCGGCATCGGCCGTCACGGGCCGGACGAGCTGGCCGCCGATCACGAACACGGGCCGCATGTGCAGCACCGCACCGATGATCTCGCGGCCTTTCTGAAGGGGCTGGCATGAATAGCGGCGATCCGATCGACATCCTGATCTCGGGCGGCGGTCCCGCCGGGCTGATCGCGGCGGCGGCCTTCGGGGCGCAGGGGCATCGCGTGCTCTGCGTCGATCCGGCCCCGCCGGTGACTGACGAGGCCGGGGCTGGCGCCGATCTGCGCAGCACCGCCTTCCTGCGCCCCTCGGTGGCCTTTCTGGACCGCATCGGCCTCTGGCCGCGCCTTGCGCCCCATGCCGCGCCGCTGGAGATCATGCGCATCGTCGATGCCGGCGGGGCCGAGCCCAAGGCGCGGCTGGTCCGCGATTTCGATGCCGGCGATCTGGGCGACGGCCCCTTTGGCTGGAACCTGCCCAACTGGCTGATCAGGCGCGAGGTGATGGCGCGGCTGACCGAACTGCCGAATGTGGAATTCCGCCCCGGCACCGGCACCGCCGGTCTGATCGCCCGCGACGATTCCGCCTTCGTCACCCTGACCGACGGACAGCACCTGCGCGCAAGTCTGGTGGTCGCGGCGGATGGCAGGAACAGCCCGGTGCGGCAGGCGCTTGGCATCGGGGTCAAAACCTATCGCTACGGCCAGAAGGCGCTGGCCTTTGCCGTCACCCATGAATTTCCGCACCGGAACGTCTCGACCGAGGTGCATCGCAGCGGCGGTCCCTTCACGCTGGTTCCCCTGCCCGATCGCGACGGCCAGCCCTGCTCGGCCGTGGTCTGGATGGCGCGCGGGCCCGAGATCGCCCGGCTGCAGGCCCTGCCCCTGCCCGAGTTTACCGAGGCGCTGAACGACCGCTCGGCGGGTATCCTTGGCGAATTGACGCTGGTGACACGGCTGACCACCTGGCCGATCATCAGCCAGATTGCAGATCGTTTCAGCGCGCCGAGGGTGGCGCTGATCGCCGAGGCCGCGCATGTGGTGCCGCCGATCGGGGCGCAGGGGCTGAACATGAGCCTCGCCGATCTGGCCGCGCTGGTCGATCTCAGCGCCGAGGATCCCGGCAATGCCACGGCGCTGGCCGGTTATGGCCGCGACCGGCGGGCCGAGGCGCAGGCGCGGCTGACCGGGATCGATGCGCTGAACCGGATCAGCATGGCCGAGGCCCGCCCGCTGCGCGATCTGCGCGCGGCGGGCCTCGGCGCGCTGCACGCGATCAGCCCGCTGCGCCGGCTGCTGATGCGCGCCGGCATGGGCGGGGACTGACCCCGCCAGCCCTGCGCCGGACGCTGCGACCGATGCGCGCAGGGGCTGCTCTCGCCTCCTCTTGTGCACGCTGGGGGTGTAAGTTGACGCAGCGGCAAGATTTCCCTCGCCGCTGTGTTTGAGAGATCGAAACGATGTCCACATGCATCAATCTTTTCCGGCTTACGGGCCTTGCCCTGCTGGCCGCCCCGGCGGCCTTCGCACAGGATGTCAGCGACCTGGCCAAGGACCTGAGCAACCCGGTCGCCTCGCTGATCAGCGTTCCCTATCAGCTGAACTATGATTCCGGCATCGGGCCGGATGGCAATGGCACACGCAGCACGCTGAACGTCCAGCCGGTCGTGCCGTTTTCACTGGGCGAGGACTGGAACCTGATCTCGCGGACGATCATCCCCTTCGTCCATGTCAGCGACATCGTCCCGGGCGAGTCGCGCTCGGGCATGGGCGACGTGGTGCAGAGCTTCTTCCTGTCGCCCAAGGCGCCAACCGATGGCGGGCTGATCTGGGGCGCGGGTCCGGTCTTCCTGCTGCCGACCGCCACGAATGATCTGGGGGCTGACCAGTTCGCCGCCGGTGTGACCGGGGTGGTGCTGAAACAGAGCGGGCCCTGGACCTTCGGCGCGCTGGCCAATCACCTGTGGGATGTTGGCGGCGGCTCGGACGCGACCGATATCAGCGCAACCTTCTTCCAGCCCTTCGTCAGCTATTCGACCCCGGATGCGATGACCATCTCGTTCAATGCCGAGGCCACCTATGACTGGGTGCAAAACGAGGGCTCGCTGCCCTTGAACCTCGTGGCAAGCAAGGTGGTGAAGGTGGGTCCGAACCTACTCAGCGTCGGCGGTGGCATCCGCTATTGGGCGGACGCGCCGGAAAACGGCCCAGATGGCTGGGGCGCCCGCGCCGTGGTGACATTCCTCTTCCCGCGCTGAGGCGGGGTTCTACCGGACCCGGGGCTTCTCGCCCTGGGTGATCAGCCGGGCAGAATTCTGCCCGGTCATGAAGCTCCACACCCAGCTCAGCGCCACCGCCAGCCGCGAGCGGGTGCCGATCAGGAAGTAGATATGGGCAATGCCCCAGGCCCACCAGGCCGGCCAGCCCCGCATCCTGAGCTTGCCATATTCGATCACCGCCGCGTTGCGCCCGATGGTGGCGAGGTTCCCCATCGAGCGGAAGCGGAACGGTCCCGGCAGCTTGCGGCCGGTCAGCCGGGCGCGGATCACCCTCGCGGCGTAATTGCCCTGCTGCTTGGCCGCCGGTGCCACGCCCGGCACCATCTGGCCCTCGCATTCGACATGGGCGGTATCGCCCAGCACGAAGATCTCGGGCTGGCCCGGCACGGTCAGCTCGGGCGATACCATGACCCGCCCGGCCCGGTCGGCCTCGGCACCCAGCCATTCGGCGGCGGGCGACGCCTGCACCCCGGCCGCCCAGATGACCGTGCGGGTGGCGATGAAATCGTCGCCCAGCCTGATCCCCTCGGCGGAGATGTCGGTCACTGGCTTGCCGATCAGCACCTCGACCCCGCCCTTCTCTTCCAGCGCCTCGGCGGCATAAGCCGACAATCCGGGGCTGAAGGCGCCAAGGATCCGCGGCCCGGCCTCGATCAGCAGGATGCGGGCATGGCGGGTGTCGATCTGGCGGAATTCCTCGGGCAACACGCGATGGGCCAGTTCGGCGATGATGCCGACCAGTTCCACCCCGGTCGGACCGGCGCCGATGACGGCGAAGGTCAGGAAGGCCGCGCGCTCGGCCGGGTCGCGACTCATCTCGGCCCGTTCGAAGGCCAAGAGCAGCCGGCGGCGGATGGTGGTGGCATCCTCGAGTGTCTTGAGACCGGGGGCGTGTTCGGCCCATTCGTCATGGCCGAAATAGGCATGGCGCGCGCCGGTGGCGATGACCAGGATGTCATAGGGCACCCGCCCGCCGTCCTGCAGCAGCACCTGCCGCGTCTCCTTGTCGATTCCCGTCACCGTTGCCAGCAGCGTGGTCACGTCCTTGCGCCGCGCGAACAGCCGCCGGATCGGCCAGGCCACGTCCGAGGTCGCCAGCAGCGTCGTCGCCACCTGGTAGAGCAGCGGCTGGAACAGGTGGTGGTTGCGCTGGTCGATCAGGGTGATCTCGCAGCCGGCGCCCTTCAGTTCCTTGATCAGCTGCAGCCCGGCAAATCCCGCGCCGATCACGACCACCCGCCGGCCTTCGGTATCCTCTTTCATCGTCAACCTCCTGCCACTCGTTCACCCTGCACTTGGGGACGGACCCTCGTCAAATGAAGGAGAACGCGGCGTCAGGACTGATTGCCAGAATGGTAAACGGCCCCGCATCGCTGCGGGGCCGTTTCCGTCTCATCACCGATCAGGCGCTTAATGCGCGCGGTTGTGATCCCAGTCCGACTGCTTCGGCAGCTGCTCGAAGGTGTGCTCCGGCGGCGGCGACGGCAGGGTCCATTCCAGCGTGTCGGCATATTCGTTCCAGTAGTTCGCGACCCCGACCTTCTTGCCATAGAACAGCGTGTAGAAGACGATGCCGATGAAGAACAGGAACGAGGCGAAGGACAGATAGGCGCCCATCGAGCTGATATTGTTCCAGAAGGCGAACTCGACCGGGTAGTCGATGTAGCGGCGCGGCATGCCCTGGCGGCCCAGGAAGTGCTGCGGGAAGAAGATCAGGTTCGAGCCGATGAACATCATCCAGAAGTGCAGCTTGCCGGCCCATTCCGGGTACTGGCGGCCCGACATCTTGCCGATCCAGTAATAGACCCCGGCAAAGATTGCGAAGACGGCACCCAGGCTCATCACGTAGTGGAAGTGCGCCACGACGTAATAGGTGTCGTGATAGACGCGGTCCAGCGGCGCCTGCGACAGCACCACACCGGTCACGCCGCCGACGGTGAACAGGAAAAGGAAGCCGAAGGCCCAGAGCATCGGCGTCTTGAACTCGACCGAGCCGCCCCACATCGTCGCGATCCACGAGAAGACCTTGATGCCCGTGGGCACGGCGATGGTCATGGTGGCCAGCATGAAATAGCTTTGCTGGGTCAGCGACAGACCGACGGTGTACATGTGGTGCGCCCAGACGACGAAGCCCAGAACCCCGATCGCGGCCATGGCCAGAACCATCGGCAGGTAGCCGAAGATCGGCTTCTTCGAGAAGGTCGCGATCACCTGGCTGATGATGCCGAAGCCCGGCAGGATGATGATGTAGACTTCCGGATGGCCGAAGAACCACAGGATGTGCTGATAGAGGATCGGATCACCGCCACCCGAAGGATCGAAGAAGGTGGTCCCGAAATTGCGGTCCATCAGCAGCATGGTAATGGCACCGGCCAGAACCGGCAGCGACAGAAGGATCAGCCAGGCGGTGATGAAGACCGACCAGGCGAACAGCGGCACCTTGAACAGGGTCATGCCGGGGGCACGCATGTTCAGGAAGGTGGTGATGATGTTGATCGCACCGAGGATCGAGCTGGCACCCGACACGTGGACGGCGAAAATCGCCAGGTCCATCGAATAACCGCCTTCACTCGTCGAGAGCGGCGGGTAAAGCACCCAGCCCACGCCCGAGCCGGCCTGCTCGTTGCCACCCGGGGCCAGAAGCGAGGCGATGCCCAGGCAGACGCCGACGACATACATCCAGTAGCTGAGATTGTTCAGCCGCGGGAAGCTCATGTCCGGGGCACCCAGCTGCAACGGCATGAAATAGTTTCCGAAACCGCCGAAGAGCGCCGGGATGACGACGAAGAACATCATCAGGACGCCATGATAGGTGATCATGACGTTCCAGAGATGGCCGTTGGGCGTGCAGACTTCGCCCGCCGCCGCAGCGATGAACCGTGCGCCTTCAAGGCACATGTACTGGACACCGGGATGCTGCAGCTCCATCCGCATGTAGACGGTGAAGCTGACCGAGATCAGACCCACCAGACCGGCGGTGAACAGATACAGGATGCCGATGTCCTTGTGATTGGTGGACATGAACCAGCGGGTAAAGAACCCGCGTTGGTCGTGATGGTCGTCGTGGCCATGTGCGGCTGCGTCTGCCATGCGCGATCTCCCTCGTAAGTCGTGCGGCCGGCGTTGAGACCGGCAATATTGCGCGCCTTTGTAGACGAGGCCTTAGAACGCGGCAATGCGTCCTTTGGCCTAAAACGCAGCGCCCCCGCCAAAAAATGCGTTTTCGGCGGGGGCGCTCTGGATTTTCCGGGCGGCGGTTTGTCGCAGCCGCCTTGACTTGCCTGGCCGGCGAACGGGTTGGGCCGCGACCTTAGTTGGTGGCGGGTGCCTCGCCCGATTCGCCCTCGGCTGCCGGTGCGGCAGCGGCATCAGTGGCCGGGGCCGCAGCTGCGGCATCGGGCGAAACCGAAGCCAGATAGGCCGCGACATCCGCCTGACCCTTGTTCAGCTTGAAGGTCATCTTGGTCTTTGCGGCCGGATCGCTGGTCTTGGATTCCAGCCAGTCATTGGGGTTGGTGATGTAAAGCGCCAGCTCTTCCTCGGTCCAGACGAGGTCCGGGTTCATCTCGGCGGCTTCCTTGATCCCGTCACCATAGGCATAGCCTTCCTGGCCCGCGACCTTGCGGCCGACGACGTTGAACAGGTTCGGGCCGACGCCGCCGCCCTTCACGATATCGGTGCCCGAGGCATCCTGAATCATGTGGCAGGCCTTGCACTTGCGAAATTCTTTCTCGCCGGTGGCCACGTCCTGCGCCAAGGCCGGGCTGACAAGGGCCAGGGTGGCCACGGCGCTGATGATGATCTGTTTCATTGCAACTCCTCAACTGCAAGAATTGGTTCTCCCGGCCAGTTATAGGTCTGCAAACACCCGGCTGCCAATGGTCGGTTAGTCGCAATTGCGCGACCAGCCAACCCGCAGCGCGACAGCGGGCAAAAAAGAGCTGGCGTCGTTAACAATTGCGTAGCCAGCTGCGTCAAACACGACTCTCGCGGTCTGACACACGCAGGAGTATAACGATCTCGTCTTCGGACAAGGACGGCTGGCCAAAGGCCCGACAGCACATTCTCCTCCTCGGCAGGCGCATCGGCGACCTGCTTGCGCTGATCGGGCCGGATGCTCACACGGACGGGATCAACCGGGCCCTCCCTGGCGGAACATCCGTTCGATCCGGCTGCCGCGCTTGACCGGGACTGGAGAGGATGGCGGGCCGCGCAATGCCTCGGGGGGGGCCGGTACTGCGCAACCGTTCGGTTGCGCTGACGTGTCGCGATACCGCTATCCTCGACCAGCACCTGCGGCTTCAGGGCCGGAACGGCGCTTGCCTGACGGGCGGGTTGCGGGCTGTGCAAGTGCAGCAATTTCGTTGAAAGCCGGCGCGAAAAGCGCGATAATGATGTCTTTCAGCGTGTTTCGCCCCCGTTCCGCCATGAACGTTTTGCAGGTCTTTGGCGCGAACCTGCGTCAACTGACAGCCCTGCGCGGCCCGCAAACGCTGGTGGCCGGTCAGCTTGGCATTAGCCGCGTGCAGTTCCAGCGCTACCTGCGATCGGAATCCTTTCCCAAGCCCAACGTGTTGCAGCGCATCTGCCGCTTCTTCGGCGTCGATGCGCGCATCCTGACCGAAATCCTGGCCCCCGAGCAGCTGGCGATGCTGCGCAATGGCCGCACAATTGCCGATGCGCCGCCCCGTGGCGATCTGGGGATGCAGGAGGCCATGGCCTATGCCTGCCCCGACCAGGACTACTTCACCCCAAGCCGGGAATTGCCCGATGGCATCTACCAACGCTGGCGGGGGGCGAAATCGCGGCTCGATTGCGCCTATGTCAGCCTGATCCAGATCCGCACGCTGGAGCGGGCGCGGGTGGTGCGCAGTTTCGACATCCGCGGCGTCTGCGACAGCAAGGACCGCGTCACCGGCCGCCAGCGCGAGTTTCGCGGGGTGCTGCTGCATTGCCAGGCGGGCTATGTCGGGCTGTATTTCCACAGCGAGCCGGGACGCCATGTCACCATGACCTTCCTCACGCCCTTCGAACTGAACTACCAGCCCGCCGCCGTGGGCTTCAGCTGCCTCGCCCGCAGCGCCATGCCCGATCATGCCCGGATCACCCGCAGCCTGCTTTTGCATGTCCCGAAAGACTGCGGCGCCCGCCTGCGCGCCGGTCGGCAGAGCGGTTTTGTCCCCTGGGACCGGGTGCCCAAGCAGGTCCTGCCGCTGATCGCGCCTCAGGACGAGAGGTTCTGATCCGCCCCGGCAAAGACCGCGTCGAAACTGCGCCGCAGCGCCACGTCCAGATCAGCCATGCCGACGGGCAAGCCCAGATCGACGAGGCTTGTCACGCCATGGCCGCTGATGCCGCAAGGGACGATGCCGCCGTAATGGCTCAGATCCGGTTCGACATTGATGGCGATGCCGTGAAAGCTGACCCAGCGGCGCAGCTTGACGCCGATGGCGGCGATCTTGTCCTCGCGCGGGGTGCCGTCGAACAGCGGCACCTTGTCGGGCCGGGCAACCCAGACGCCGACGCGGCCCTCGCGGATCTCGCCCTTGAGCCCGAACTCGGCCAGCGCGGCGATGACCCAGTTTTCCAGCCGCTGCACGAAGGCCCGCACATCCCGCCCGCGCCGGTTCAGGTCAAGCATGACATAGACGACCCGCTGCCCCGGCCCGTGATAGGTATATTGCCCGCCCCGCCCGACCGCGTGCACCGGAAAGCGCGCCTGCAACAGGTCCTCGGCCTTGGCACTGGTGCCGGCGGTATAAAGCGGCGGATGCTCGACCAGCCAGATCAGCTCATCCGCCTCGCCCGCGTGGATCGCCGCGACGCGCGCCTCCATCACGGCCAGCGCCTCGTCATAATCCGTCAGACCGGGGGTTGTGAGCCATTCCACCATGGGGGGGATGTGGCACTGGGTGGCGACGGGTGCAAGATCGAAGCTGGTGCCGCCCGACGAACCGCGACGCAGCAGAGGGTCAGTGGCCTGCCGTGGGTGGCCGTTGCGGCAGATCGTCGGGGTGCTTTATGGCGCAAAGCGCATCGAACGGCTGTTCAGCGCGGATGGCCACGCAAGCGGCCAGCCGCCGGGACGACGGGCCGCTGGCCCGGCGGCGCGATGCGCCTTGTTCCGGGTCGGGTGTGTCACGGGAGATGGCAATAAGCACGGTCATGTGCGCAAACTGAAATGTGTGTACTCTCCAAGGCCAAGCCGAGTATATTTTCTCGCAAGCTAAGTGAGTGCCACCTGAGACTATGTATTTGATTTTTGGAGCGAATATGAAGAAATTTCTTCTCTCATTTGCGCTGGTTCCGACGATCGCGATTGCGGCCAACGATCCAAAGGCATGCCACTCGAATATCGGGGATGTAGAGCGGCTCGCCTGCTATGACAACGCTACAGAATACAGCGTGCCTGCCGAGACAGATTCCGCCACATCAGCATCGTCACCTGTGCAGTCTGCTGAAGCTGGGAAGCAATGGCATGTCGAGATTGATGGAAGTGCCCTTGATGATCGCAAGGACGTCTATCTTCGGGTTACCAGCGATGAGGCAGAGGCAACGGGCTACGGAAATACGAGCTATGCCACGCTCTTTGTACGCTGCATGAAGAACTCGACAAACGCCTTCATTTCCTTCAGCAGCTATACCTCGGATGGTCAGTCAGTCAAATATCGCTTGGACGATGGACCCATGCGAACGGTATGGATGGAACCAATCAACGGTGGCGATGGAATTGGTATCTGGTCCGGCGCTCGCGCAATTCCCTTCATCAAAGATCTCTTGAACAAAGAAAAATTGGCGGTCGCATACGAATCATACAGTAACGCCAACTTGGAATTCACGTTCGACGTTTCGGGCTTGCGCGCCAAGATTGGCCCGCTCAGTGAAAGTTGCGGCTGGACCCCCTAATCGTTCTTGAAGCTGATTACTTTTGGACTGCCGAATGGAATGGCTTGCACTCTAGCACAGCAAAGAACCTTTCAACCTAGTCAAAGTATCACTTCAACCATTCTCAAAAACGGAAGCGGGGGACCAGAAGGCCCCCCGCGAATCCGCTCTTTGCTCGCGAAATCAGTTCCGCGCCTTGTCGACCATCTTGCCCTTGGAGATCCAGGGCATCATCTCGCGAAGCTTGGCACCGACCTGCTCGATCTGGTGCTCGTCGTTGATCCGGCGGGTGGCCTTGAAGCTGGGCTGGCCGACCGAGTTTTCCTGCATGAAGTCGCGGACGAACTTGCCGGTCTGGATGTCGCGCAGCACCGCCTTCATCCGGGCCTTGGTCTCGTCATAGGGCAGGATGCGCGGGCCGCTGACATATTCGCCATATTCGGCGGTGTTGCTGATCGAGTAGTTCATGTTGGCGATGCCGCCTTCATAGATCAGGTCGACGATCAGCTTCACCTCGTGGAGGCATTCGAAATAGGCCATTTCCGGCTCGTAGCCGGCTTCGACCAGCGTCTCGAAGCCCATGCGGATCAGCTCGACCAGACCGCCGCACAGCACCGCCTGCTCGCCGAAGAGGTCGGTCTCGCATTCCTCGCGGAAATTGGTCTCGATGATGCCCGAGCGCCCGCCGCCAATGGCCGAGCAATAGGACAGACCGATATCCATGGCCTTGCCCGAGGCATCCTGATGCACGGCCACCAGGCAGGGCACGCCGCCGCCCTTGACATACTCGCCGCGCACGGTGTGGCCGGGGCCCTTGGGCGCCATCATGATGACATCGACGCCGGGCTTCGGCTCGATCAGGCCGAAATGCACGTTCAGGCCATGGGCGAAGGCAATCGCCGCGCCTTCGCGCAGGTTGTCATGGACGTATTTCTTGTAGGTCTCGGCCTGCAGCTCGTCCGGCATGGTGAACATGATCAGGTCGGCCCATTTGGCGGCCTCGGCGATCTCCATGACCTTCAGGCCTTCGGCTTCGGCCTTGGCCGCCGAGGGGCTGCCCGGACGCAGGGCGACGACGACGTTCTTGGCGCCCGAATCGCGCAGGTTCAGCGCATGAGCGTGGCCCTGCGAGCCGTAGCCCAGAATGGCGACTTTCTTGTCCTTGATGAGGTTCACATCGCAATCGCGATCGTAATAGACACGCATGTCGTGGTCCTTTGTTAACCGATGTGGGGTTTCTACGCCCTAGCCTCGCCCTTGTCCTGTTCATTCATCACGAATTTTGCCATGATCTCGAAAAAATCATGCGCGCCAGATGAACGGACCGAAAAAATCATGCCCGACACCACCGACCGCCGCATTCTGCGCCACCTGATGGCCGATCCCGACGCCCCCGCCGCCGAACTGGCCGAACGCGCCGGGCTGACCACGGCAAGCCTGTGGCGGCGGCTGGAAAAGCTCAGGGCGCAGGGGGTGCTGAAGGCGATCGAGCAGCGCATCGACTGGCGTGCCCTTGGCTGGGAGGTCGAGGTCAGCTTGCGCTTTACCCTCGACAAGACCGACCCGCGCGCCTTCGACGAATTCATCGCCGCCGCCCGCAAGGTGCCGGAAGTGACCGAGATCCAGACCTTTCTGGGCAGCGTCGACCTGCGCCTCTCGGTCATCGCGCGCGATATGTCGCATTGGCAGCGCATCTATCGCGACAGCATCCTGACCCTGCCCCATGTCAGCGACAGTGACGCGCTGATGCTGGTCTCGACCATCAAGAACAGCACCGAGGTTGCGCTGTGACCGAGATTGACACCACCGATCAGGCGATCCTGCGGCTGCTCTCGCGCGATGCGACGCTGAGCGCGGCCTCGATCGGCCGCAGCCTCGGGCTGACCCAGCCCGCCACATGGCGGCGGATCAAGCGGCTGACCGATGCCGGCGTGCTGGCCGGGCGACGGGTGGTCCTGGACAATGCCGCGCTGGGGTTCGGGGTGACGGTGTTTCTGGGCATCCGCCTTGCCACCAAGGGCCGCACCAGTCTTGAAGATTTCGAGCGCGCGGTGACCGCGATCCCCGAGGTTCAGGTGGTTCAACATGTTCTGGGCCAGTTCGACTACCGGTTGCGAATCACCGCCCGAGACATTTCCGATTTCGAGCGCATCCTGCGCCGCAGGATCATGACCCTGCCCGGCGTCGGCCAGGTCGAGGCCAACGTGATGCTGTCCGAGGAACGCCGACCGGGGCCGCTGGGGGCCGCGACGTGACCCTCGCTCGCCGCCCAAGGAGATAATCCCATGCCTGCCCGCCGCCTCTGGCCCACCGTCCGCAACCTGATCCTTGCGCTGCTGAATGCCACGCTGATCCTTGTGGCCCTGTGCCTCTGGCTCGCGTGGCGGCTGACCTCCGAGGTCCATGCCGTGACCGCGGACGTGGCCGGGGAGCTGGCGCAGAACCTAGTCCCGGTGCAGCCGCTCAGGGACGAGGTGGCGGCGCTGACCGGCGAGGTGGCGGGGCTGCGCGCCGATCTGGCGGCGGTGCGCGAGGGGACCGCCCTGCCCGAGGCGGTGGAACGCTTGGGCGTGGCGGCGGAGGGGTTGCAGGCGCGGCTGGCGGGGCTGGCCGAGAAGACCGAGGCGGTGACGGCCGATCCGGGCCTGTTGATCGACCGCGCCGCTGCGGCGGCAGCCGGGAAACTGGGTGACGAGGCGCAGGAACTGATCGGCTGCCGGGCGGCAGCATCGGCCAGCGGCGGCTGATCCTTCGGGACCGTTGCGCTTTGCGCCGCGACCCGGCAGAAATCGCCCCATGCCATATGCGTGGACCAACAGGAACGAGGGCGGGGCCGAGCTGGTGCTGTGGCCCTTCCGCTCCTTGCCGCGCAAGGGGTTCGTCTGGTTCATCGGTGTGACGGTCGTGCTGCTGACCGTGCCCTTGGCGGCGGTTCTGGGCACGGCTGTGCTCTGGGGACTTCTGCCCTTCATGGCGCTGGCGGTGGGCGGCATCTGGTGGGGACTTCAGCGCAGCTATCGCAGCGGCGAGACGCGCGAGGTGCTGCGCATGGACCGCCAGCGGCTCAGCATCCATCGCAGCGATCCGGGACGCGCCGCGCGGGACTGGGAAACCAATACCTACTGGGCGCGCCCGGTGCTGCGCAAAGGCCCGGTCGAGGATTACCTGACCGTCACCGACGGAAAGCGCGAGATCGAGCTGGGCGCGTTCCTGACGCCCGAGGAACGGCGGGAACTTCACGGGGAATTGCTGCGCCGGCTGGCCGACCTGCGCTGACCCGGCAAAAGAAAACGGCGCCTGACCCAAGGCCAGACGCCGCATTTTCGCTTCGCAAGCGGCCTGTTCAGGCCAGCAGCTTTTCCTTGACCATCGGGCCGACGGCGCCGAAATCCATCTGCCCGGCATGGCGGGTGCGCAGTTCGGCCATCACCCGGCCCATGTCGCGCACGGAATCGGCACCCAGATCGGCAATCGCCTTCTGCACCGCCTCGGCCGATTCCTCGGCCGACATCTGGCGCGGAAGATACTCCTGGATCACCTTGATCTCGTTGTATTCCTTCTCGGCCAGCTCCATCCGGCAGCCCTCTTCGTAGGCGCGGGCGGATTCCTGGCGTTGCTTGACCATCTTCGACAGGATGGCGATCAGGTCGGCATCGCTCAGCACCGCCTCGTCGCCGGCACCGGTGCGCGCGGCGATCTCGCGGTCCTTGATGGCCGCGCCGATCAGGCGCAGCGTCGACAGCCGCTCGCTGTCGCGGGCTTTCATCGCTTCCTTGGTCGCGGTCTGCAGTCGGACACGCAAATCCATTGTCTGATCCTTGCTCATGCTCCGCCCATCTGGCGGAAAGCCGGTCATTTAGGGAGTCTGCCGCCGCAAATCAAGCCGCGCCGGCTTGACCCCGGCACCCGCCCCCCCTATTGACAGGCCGATTTCAAGACAGAGGTGCCGCGATGGCCGACAAACCCACAGCCTGCCTGGCGCTTGCCGACGGCACGGTGTTCTTTGGCCAGGGCTTCGGCGCGACCGGCGAGGTCGTGGCCGAACTGGTCTTCAACACCGCCATGACCGGCTATCAGGAGATCATGACCGATCCCTCCTATGCCAGCCAGATCGTCACCTTCACCTTCCCCCATATCGGCAATACCGGCGTCACGCCCGAGGATGACGAGGCGCCCGAGCCGGTGGCCAGCGGAATCATCGTGAAATGGGACCCGACCGAGCCGTCGAACTGGCGCGCCACCAGCGACCTTGTCGAGTGGATGGAGCGCCGTGGCCGTATCGGCATGGGCGGCGTCGATACCCGCCGGCTGACCCGCGCGATCCGGTTGCAGGGCGCGCCTCATGTGGTGCTGGCCCATGACCCCGAGGGGAATTTCGACATTGCCGCGCTGGTCGCCCGCGCCCGCGACTGGAAGGGACTGGTCGGCCTCGATCTGGCCAAGGATGTCAGCTGCGCCCAGAGCTATCGGTGGGATCAGGGCCTGTGGTCCTGGGAAAAGGGCTTTGACGAGACGCCCGAGCGCCCCCATGGCGAGAAACCCTTCCGCGTCGTGGCGCTGGATTACGGTGCCAAGCGCAACATCCTGCGCTCGCTGGCCTCGACCGGGGCCGAGGTGACGGTGCTGCCGGCGACGGCCACCGCCGAAGAGGTGCTGGCCCATGATCCCGAGGGCGTCTTCCTGTCGAACGGCCCCGGCGATCCGGCGGCGACCGGCGAATATGCCGTGCCGATGATCCAGACGCTGCTGGCGCGTGACCTGCCGATCTTCGGCATCTGCCTCGGCCATCAGATGCTGGCGCTGGCGCTTGGTGCCAAGACCATCAAGATGAACCACGGCCATCACGGCGCCAACCACCCGGTGAAGGATATCGAGACCGGCAAGGTCGAGATCACCTCGATGAACCACGGCTTCGCGGTGGACAGCCAGACCCTTCCCGAGGGCGTCAAGGAGACCCATGTCAGCCTCTTTGACGGCAGCAATTGCGGGCTCAGGGTCGAGGACCGGCCGGTCTTCTCGGTGCAGTATCATCCCGAGGCGGCACCGGGTCCGCAGGACAGTTTCTACCTGTTCGAACGCTTTGCCGAGGCGATGGCGCAAAGGCGCGCGGGCTGAAAACGCTGCTTTAACAGCTTTTTAACGCCTGACATGCAAGCAATGGGTGAACCGCAGGGAGTCGCCCGATGCTGCCCATTGCTTCCGAGCCTGCCGAAGACCCCGCCAACCCGATCACGGCTGCCGCCGCACCGGATCGCGCTGACAATGTCCTGCCCCTGCCGGGGCCGGGCCTTCGCTCTGCCGCCCTTGCCCGTTACGGGGCAGCACTCGACGCCGCGCCCCAACCGCGCGAGCTGCGTCCGCTCGGCCAGATCCTCCTCGAAGACGGCGCGGTCAGTTCCGAGCTTCTGCTGCGCGCGGCGGTGCTGCGCCGGCGACAGGACGCCCGGCTCGAGGACATCCTGCTGGCCCAGGGCTGGGTTACTGAAGACGCGCTGACCCGGGCGCTGGCCCGGCAATGGCGCACCAATACCGTCGATCTGCAGGCCCAGCCCCCCGATCCGCGCCTCATCGACGAGTTGGGGGCCGAGTTCTGCATGACCCATGCCCTCGTTCCCTGGCGCCGCACCGCCGGGCTGACTTGGGTCGCCACCGCGCGGCCCGAGGCTTTCGCCCGCCTGTCGCAGGAGTTTCCCGAGGGGTTTGGCAACCTGCGCATGCTGCTTTGCTCGGAAGTCGCCGCGCAGGAGGCGATTCTGCTCACCCGCCGCACGCAACTGATCCGCGCCGCCGAGGCAAGGGTGCCAGCCCCGGAAAGCTGCCGTCAGGCCAGCCGGGGCCGGGCGACCCGGATCGCGCTGGGGGCGATGGCGATGCTGGCGTTTGGCCTCGTCTTCGCGCCGGTGGCGATCCTCGCCGCACTGGCGATCTGGGTGATGGGCACGCTGGTCTGCGTGACCGTGCTGAAGGCGCTTTGCTTCGCGGCAACCCTCGCTGGAGAACGGGCCGAGCGGCGGGCCAAGGCCGATCTGGCGGCGCTGAGCCGCACCCCGCCCGAGATGACCGGACCGCTGCCACTGATTTCCGTCATGGTGCCGATGTTCGCCGAAAGCGACATTGCCGAGCGGCTGGTCGGGCGGCTGGCGCGGCTGACCTATCCGCGCGAGCTGACCGATATCCTGCTGGTGATCGAGGAAGGCGACCGCATCACCCGCGACGCGCTGGCCGTGGCCGGCCTGCCGCGCTGGATCCGCGTCGTCACCGTGCCCGACGGCCCGATCCGCACCAAGCCTCGGGCGCTGAACTATGCGCTGAACTTCTGCCGCGGCCAGATCATCGGGGTCTGGGATGCCGAGGACGCGCCCGAGCCCGAGCAGCTGCATAAGGTCGCCCGCCGCTTTCACTTCGCCCCGGAGGACGTGGCCTGCCTGCAGGGGGCGCTGGATTTCTACAACCCCCGCACCAACTGGCTGGCGCGCTGCTTCACCGTCGAATATGCTGGCTGGTTCCGCGCCATCCTGCCCGGCGCGGCGCGGCTGGGGCTGGTCATTCCGCTTGGCGGCACCACGCTGTTCTGCCGCCGCGCGGCGCTGGAGCAGGTGGGGGCCTGGGACGCGTGGAACGTCACCGAGGATGCCGATCTCGGCGTGCGATTTGCCCGTCGCGGCTTGCGCACCGAGATGCTGGACACGACCACCGATGAAGAGGCCAATTGCCGCACGGTGCCCTGGGTCAAGCAGCGCTCGCGCTGGATCAAGGGCCATGCGCTGACCTGGGCCGTGCACATGCGCGATCCGCGCCGGCTGCTGGCAGAGCTGGGGGCGAAACGCTTCATCGCCTTCCAGGTGCAGTTCCTCGGATCGCTGTCGCAATACCTGCTGGCCCCGGTTCTGCTGAGCTTCTGGCTGATCGCCCTTGGCCTGCCGCATCCGCTGGCTGCGCCGCTCTCGACGCTCTGGCCGGGTCATGCGGTCGCGGCGCTGGTCGCGCTGCTGCTATCGGCCGAGGCGGTCAACATCGCCATCGGCCTCTGGGCGGTGCGGGGTTCGAAGCGCGGGCATCTGCGCCTCTGGGTGCCGACGCTGCATGTCTATCACCCGCTTGGCTGCCTCGCCGGCTGGAAGGCGATCTACGAGGCCGTTGTCAAACCCTTCTACTGGGACAAGACCGTGCATGGCGTCTATGACGGGCCGCAGGATCAGGCCGAGACCGAGGCCCTGCCGGCGGCGATGCCGCAGAACCCCGCCGCGCATCTGCCGGGGACGGTGGCGATCCCGGTGCTGGGCGTGCTCGATGACGGCCGCGCAAGGCGGACCCCGCCCGCGCCCGAGCTGCAGGACAGGCTGCGCGAGTTGCTGGTCGCCTCGAACAGTATTCTGGGACAGGACTCGATGTCGGGAACCGCCGAGGACGAGCCATTCGGATCAGCGCAGGAGATGTCGGCGCCTGCCGCTGCCCCGCGCCGTGATCGTGGAAGCGATGCCGGCGCGCGCGGAAAGATGCCCGCGCCCCTGCCCCGCCATCTGCAACTCTCTTTCATGCGCCGCAGGCGCGGGGCCGCCTGATCGCGCGGCCATTTTCGGCACCACATGACCACAACCCGGCGCGTCCCTGCGCCGGGTTCTCGCCGTGCCAAAGCTGCCCGTTCACCCCTCGACCTCGACCGTCGGCAATTGCGCGGCGATGATCGCCTCGGCCTCGCGCCCCTGCCGCGCCAGCGTTTCGGCCAGCGCGTCCAGCGTCGCGGCCCCGGTCTCGCGCAGCAAGAGGTCCTGCCCGCCCGCGCCGATTTCCTCCATGTCGAGCGGCCGGTCGGTCAAGAGCCGCCCCGAGGCATGCAGCCGCCAGAGGAAACGATGCGCCGACAGCAGCCTGTCGGCCTCGGCGCCCGCGATCAGCCCGGCGCGCTTGCCGGCGCGGACCTGCGCCGCCACACCGCGCGCGGGATCGCCCGTGCGCAGCGCGAAGGATTGCGCCAGAAGCTCGATATCCTGCAGATGACCCGGCCCGATCTTCGCCTCCCAGGCCCCGTCCGGGGCCTTGGCGCGGAAGATGCGGCCGCGCATCTCGGCCAGGTCGGGCATCACCTGCGCCGCGCCCCCCCGATCCTGCAGCACCCTGTGACGCAACGCCTCGACCTGATCGGCCAGCGCCGCGCCATCCGGGCCGGCAGCAGCCACCGGACGGGCGCGGGTCAGGGCCAGATGCTCCCAGGTCCAGGCCTCGGTCATCTGGTAATTCTCGAAGCTCTGCACCGAGGTCGCCACCGGCCCCTGCCGCCCCGAGGGACGCAGCCGCATGTCGACCTCGTAAAGCCTCCCCTCGGCGGTCGGTGCGGAAACGGCGGTAATCATCGCCTGGGTAAGCCGCGCGTAATAGGGTCGGGTCGCCAAGGGGCGCGGCCCCTCGGACATCTCGGCCCCCTCGGCGTCATAGATGACGATGAGATCCAGATCCGAGCCGGTGTTCAGCTGCCGCGCCCCCAGCGAGCCCATGCCTAGCACAACAGCCCCGCGCCCCGGGGGCGGGCCATGGCGCCGCGAGAACTCCTCGACCGTCACCGGGAACAGCGCGGCGATGGCGGCATCGGCCAGATCGGCATATTGCACCGCCGCCTCGTCGGCATCGATCAGTCCCCGCAACAGGTGCACGCCGATGCGGAAATGCCATTCATGCGCCCAACGCCGCGCCGTATCCAACGCCTGTTCATAGCCACCCCCCGGCGCGTCCAGCGCCGATTTCAGCGCCGCCGAAAGGCTGGACTGCAAGCCTTCGGCCCGGGGCCATGGCGCAAAGAAGCTGCCGCCCAAGACCGCGTCCAGCACCGCCGGGTGGCGCGAGAGATAGCTGGCCAGACCCGGCGCGGTGCCGCAGATATCGACGATCAGCTCGATCAGCTGCGGATTGGCCTCGAACAGCGAGAACAGCTGCACCCCGGCGGGCAGGCCCGACAGGAAGGCATCGAAGCGCGCCAGCGCCTCGTCGGGATGCGAGGCGCGGGCCATGCGCGACAGCAGTTCGGGCTGGACTCGGCGGAAGATCGCGCGCGCCCGGTCCGAGCGCAGCGCCGGGTAATCCGCCCAACGGGCGATGATCGCCTTGGCCTCGTCCGAGAGATCGGGCAGCTTGCCGGCCTCGCCCGGCGCGAAGAAGCTTTCGGTCAGTTCGTGCACCCGCTCCAGCCGCGCCTTCAGCCGGGACGACCATGCCTCCACATCCGCCTCGCCCATCATCTCGGCGATGATCTGCAGCCCCTCGTGATCCTTGGGCAGGCTGTGGGTCTGGGCGTCATGCACCATCTGGATGCGGTGCTCGATGTCGCGGTGCTGGCGATAGTGATCGGTCAGCTCGTCTGCAACCTCGGTCGGGATCCAACCCTTCGCGGCCAGCGCCGCCAGCCCGCCGACGGTATCGCGCCGGCGCAGGTCGGGATCGCGGCCGCCGGCGATCAACTGGCGGGTCTGGGTGAAGAACTCGATCTCGCGGATGCCGCCCCGGCCCAGCTTCATGTTGTGGCCCGGCACCTCCAGCCGCCCGCCCAGACCCTTGTGGTCGCGGATGCGCAGCCGCATGTCGTGGGCGTCCTGGATGGCGGCGAAATCCAGATGCTTGCGCCAGACGAAAGGCCGCAGTTCCTCGAGAAACCGCTGCCCCGCCTTCAGGTCGCCCGCCGCCGGGCGCGCCTTGATATAGGCCGCGCGTTCCCATGTGCGGCCCTCGGCCTCGTAATAGGTCAGCGCCGCCGAGGCCGAGATGCAGACCGGCGTCACCGCCGCATCGGGGCGCAGCCGCAGGTCGGTGCGGAAGACATAGCCATGCTCGGTATTGTCCGACAGCGTCGCGGCCATCTTGCGGGTGGCGCGGATCAGCGCGGCGCGGGCCTCGTGCTGGTCGTCGGGATCATAGGCGTCATCGTCATAAAAGACGATCAGGTCGATGTCGGAGGAATAGTTCAGCTCGCCGGCGCCGCCCTTGCCCATCGCCAGCGCGAAGATGCCGGCGGCGTCCACCTCGCGGCCCTCGCGCGGGGCGGGCAGCTTGCCGCGCCGCGCCTCGGCGGCGACATGAACACGCAGAGCCAGATCGACGGCCCGGTCGGCCAGAGCCGAGATCGCGCCCGTCACCTGTTCCAGCTGCCAGACCCCGCCCAGGTCGGCCAGCGCAGTGAACAGCGCCACCCGCCGCTTGGCCTGTCGCAGCGCCACGCCCAGATCATCGGCATCCAGCGCCTCGAACCCCGCGGTGACGGCGGCCACCGGGTCGTCGAGGTCCAGCGCGCCGGCCAGCCAGTCGGCTTCCTGCTCGATCAGCCCGGCGAGGTAGGGGCTGCAGCCCGCCGCGCCGGCGGCGAGGTCGACAACCGGGGCGGGCAGGCCGGCCAGCGCCTCGCGCGCGGCCTCGGCACGGACCGAATCATGGGGGATGGGCGAATGGCTGATCGAGGCGGCAAAATCCATGCCAGCCACACTAGCCATCGCGGGAATCGCGTCAACGGCCCCCGAACGGCCCCCGGAGGACTGCGACAATGCTTGGCGCGTCCGGCAAAGGTTGGTAGGGTTCCGCCAATTGGCGCGATTATCAGGAGCGTCGGCGAGCGCCGGCGAGGTGCATGACGACTGACCTTTCCAGGCTTCTTGCGGCAGGCAGCTGATGCGCCATACCCTGCCCCATGCGCCGCAATTCTATGTGACGGCTCCGCAGCCCTGCCCCTATCTGCACGGGCGGGCCGAGCGAAAGCTGTTCACCGCGCTGCACGGGGAAAACGCTGCCGAGTTGAACAACGCGCTGTCGCGCCAGGGCTTCCGGCGATCGCAGAACGTGCTCTATCGTCCCAGTTGCGAAAGCTGCACCGCCTGCATGTCGGCGCGCATCCGCGTCGCGGATTTCCAGCCCTCGCGCACGCAGCGCAAGCTCCTCCGCCGCAATGCCGCGCTGCGGCGCCTGTCGACCAGTGCCTGGGCAACCGAGGAACAGTACGAGCTGTTCCGGCATTATCTCGACCATCGCCATGCCGATGGCGGCATGGCCGACATGGACATCTTCGAATTCGCCGCGATGATCGAGGAAACCCCGGTGAAAAGCCGGGTGATCGAATATCGCGGCCCGCGCGCGCTTGGTGACGGGCAGAAGCCCGCAGCCGCCGCCGCCGGCGCGCCTGCCGGGGGCAAGGCGGCCGAGGATCACCTGGCCGCCGTCTGCCTGACCGATGTGCTGGATGACGGGTTGAGCCTCGTCTACAGCTTCTACGACCCGGACCTGCGCGCGGCCAGCCTGGGCAGCCATATCATCCTTGATCACGTCGAACTCGCCCGCTCGGCCGGGCTGCCCTATGTCTACCTGGGCTACTGGGTGCCGGGCAGCCGCAAGATGGATTACAAGGCGCGCTTCTCGGCGCTGGAGATCTACAAGGGCGGGGTCTGGCAGCCGATCGGCGACCCCGAGAGCCATAACAGCGAGACCCATCCGCTGTCGGTCGATCCGATCGTCGAGCAGGTGGCACGGATTTCCCTGCCGCAACCCGAATGAAACTTGCGCCACAGGCGTGCTTCTGGAAATAAAATTACAAAAAACGCGATTTTCGCGTCATTTTCTCCGCGAATTGGCATTGACCCTTCCCAACCGCCCCCCTAGTTTGCGGCAGCGCGGCGTAAATCCGCGCCTTATTTTTCATTACGGAGAGACGGACATGTCCCGAAGCATGACGGGTGCGAAAATGGTGATTGAAGCTCTGCGCGATCAGGGCGTCGACACCGTATTCGGCTATCCGGGGGGCGCCGTGCTACCCATTTATGACGAGATCTTCCAGCAGAACGACATCACCCATGTGCTGGTCCGCCACGAACAGGGCGCGGTCCACATGGCCGAGGGCTATGCCCGCTCGACCGGCAAGCCGGGCGTCGTTCTGGTCACGTCGGGTCCCGGGGCGACCAACGCGGTCACCGGGCTGACGGATGCGCTCCTGGATTCGATCCCGCTTGTCGTCATCTCGGGGCAGGTTCCGACCTTCCTCATTGGCACCGATGGCTTCCAGGAGGCCGATACCGTCGGCATCACCCGCCCCTGCACCAAGCATAACTGGCTGGTGAAGGACACGGCGCAGCTGAGCCAGACCATCCACAAGGCCTTCCACGTCGCCACCTCGGGCCGCCCCGGTCCGGTGCTGATCGACATCCCGAAGGACGTGCAATTCGCCGAGGCCGATTATGTCGGCCCGAAACAGGTCGAGCCGGGCGCCTACCAGCCGGCGCGCAAGGGCGATCTGCAGGCGATCACCCGGCTGGTCGAACTGATGGAACGGGCCGAGCGCCCGATCTTCTATACCGGCGGCGGCGTGATCAACTCCGGCACAGCGGCCAGCCAGCTTCTGCGCGAACTGGCCGATGCGACCGGCTTCCCGGTGACATCGACGCTGATGGGTCTGGGCGCCTATCCGGCATCGGGCAAGAACTGGATCGGGATGCTTGGGATGCATGGCCTCTACGAGGCCAACCTGGCGATGCATGGATGCGACCTGATGATCAACCTGGGCGCGCGCTTCGACGACCGCATCACCGGCCGCGTCGCCGATTTCAGCCCCGGCTCGGTCAAGGCCCATATCGACATCGATCCCTCGTCGATCAACAAGGTCATCCATGTCGATATTCCCATCGTCGGCGATGTCGGCCATGTGCTGGAAGACATGCTGAAGGTGTGGAAATCGCGCGGCCGCAAGGTGAACAGCGCGGCCTTGAGCAAGTGGTGGGAGAAGATCGAGGGCTGGCGCTCCAAGAACTGCCTCGCCTATCGCAACTCCGACAAGATCATCAAGCCGCAGCACGCGCTGGAACGGCTGGAGGCGCTGACCAAGGGGCGTGACCGCTATATCACCACCGAGGTCGGCCAGCACCAGATGTGGGCCGCGCAATACCTGCATTTCGACCAGCCGAACCGCTGGATGACCTCGGGCGGTCTGGGCACCATGGGCTATGGCCTGCCGGCCTCGATCGGGGTGCAGATGGCGCATCCCGAGGCGCTGGTCATCAACGTCGCGGGTGATGCCAGCTGGCTGATGAACATGCAGGAAATGAGCACGGCGGTGCAGTTCCGCCTGCCGGTGAAGCAGTTCATCCTGAACAACGAGCGTTTGGGCATGGTGCGGCAATGGCAGCAGCTGCTGCATGGCGAGCGTTACAGCCAGAGCTGGTCCGACAGCCTGCCCGATTTCGTCAAGCTGGCCGAGGCCTTTGGCTGCGCCGGCGCGGTGGTGCGCGACCCGGCCGATCTCGACGCGGCGATCCAGGCGATGCTGGATTATGACGGTCCCTATATCCTCGACGTGCTGGTCGAGAAGCATGAGAACGTCTTCCCGATGATCCCCTCGGGCCGCCCGCATGACGAGATGCTTCTGGGCGACGCCGAGACATCCGGCGCGATCCAGTCGGGCGGCGCGGTTCTGGTTTGACCGGCCGGCGGCGGGGGCCCTGCCCCCGCGCCCCCGGGATATTTGCTTGAAGAAGAAAGACCGAGCGATGAATGCACTGAAGATCCAGAAGGGCGCATCGAGCCATTCGGCCTATGACCTGCGCGACCCCAACGCCCAGGTCGAGGAAAGCCATACCCTCGCCGTGCTGGTCGAGAACGAGCCGGGCGTGCTGGCGCGCGTGATCGGGCTGTTTTCCGGCCGTGGCTACAACATCGACAGCCTGACCGTGGCCGAGGTTGACCATACCGGCCACCGCTCTCGCATCACCGTGGTGACGCGCGGCACCCCCGCCGTGATCGAGCAGATCAAGGCGCAGCTGGGCCGCATCGTGCCGGTGCACGAGGTCCATGACCTGACGGTCGAGGGGCCCTCGGTCGAGCGCGAGCTGGGCCTCTTCAAGGTGGCCGGCAAGGGCGAGAAGCGGGTCGAGGCGCTGCGCATCGCCGAGATCTTCCGCGCCAACGTGGTCGATTCGACGCTGGAAAGCTTTGTCTTCGAGATGACCGGCACGCCGGCCAAACTCGATGCCTTTGCCGAGCTGATGCAGCCGCTGGGTCTGGCGGACATCGCCCGGACCGGCGTGGCGGCGCTGGCCCGCGGGCTCTGAACGCAAACGGGGGGCGGCTGCCGCGCCCCGCCCCTTCCCGTCATCATTGATGATTGCGCTCTGCGGCTCAGCCGGCCCAGCCCGCGACGCGGCGCAGCCGGTCATCCCGCGCATCCTCGGCTTCGTAGTCCTGATCTACACGCTTGCCGTTCGAGGTGACCAGCCGCAGCGGCGGCTCCTCGCGCGCGGCGTCGCGCAGCACATCGGGCAGTCCGGGGCAATGCTGGGGGCCGATGATCGAGACGGCCCGGGCATGGCGCAGATCGCCGATGGTCTCGAATTCGAGCGACAGAAGATCGCCGGCACAGGGCCATTCACTCTGGCCGATCAGATGTTCCGGTCCCTGAAGATAGGCGAGCGCCCCATGGTCATCGCACCAGATGACGGCTTTCTGCCGCTCGGCGCTGCTCCAAACCACCACGCCAATCATCTGGCGCTCCTTCTTCCTGCGACTGCTGGCGCGCGACCGCGCCGCCGACTGTTTCCATCACGATTGATTGAACCATATGGGCCAGTTCAGCCTGAAGAAAGCGGAATCTGACGCGGAATCCTCAGTTTCTGACCAATCCCGCATCGGGCTGCAGAAAAACCGCATGTGTGTCATTTCGGTCCCACAAGGGGGACCGAAACCACGGGGTCAGCGGGCGCGGCCGCTGGTGTAATCGGCAACGGCGCGATCGACCTGCGCGATGCGGGCGGCGCGCGAGGGGTGCGAGCCGAGGATGCGGTCGCCCGGATCGGGGATGCGCTCGAAGAAGCGGGCGCCGTGGCGCGGGTCATAGCCGGCGTTCAGCGTGATCAGCGCGCCCATGTAATCGGCCTGCAATTCCCATTCCTTCGAGAAGGTGCGGGATGAGATCGAGGCACCGATCTGTTGCGCGGTGCGCACCATCTCGGGGTTGCCGCCGGTATAGCTGCCAAGGATGCTGCCCAGCACCGCCCCGGCCTGCGCAGCGCGGTTCTTCTGGTCCAGGTGGCCGAGGATGTGGTGGCTGGCCTCGTGGCCGACGACGAAGGCCAGCTCGTCCGCGTTCCGGGCCGAGGCGATCAGCGCCAGCGTGAAGCCGATGATCGGGCGGCCGGTCGAATCGACGGTCTGGAAGGCGTTCGGCTCCAGCCCGGCGCGGTCATCGACGACGAACTGGAAATCGCAATTGATCGGCTGGCTGCGGCGCTGCAGGCATTCCCGCTCGACCGCCGGCTCCATCTTGCGCATCACGGTGACGAAGGACCGCGCTGCCGCCGAAGCCGTGTTCGGATGATCGGCCGAAGGCGAGGGGGTGATCGGCACGCTGTCACTGGCCGGCGGCATCACCACGCCGCCCGGAACCGGCGCGCAGGAGGCCAGTCCCAAGGCGGCCCCCAGCGACAGGCCTGTCAATTTCGCGATCTGCATTTCACTGCCCTCGTGCATCGGTCAGCCGTCTCGGCGGCTTTCCGCTGACTTTACCCTCTGCGGACGGGCGCGCAAACCCCCCGGTTGCATCTTATCGACCCGTTCACGCAGCCGTTCACGCGATTGTCGGCCGCGAGGTTGCGCCGATCCGCGGAACCGGATCAGATGGCCGGCAGCAGCGGGCTGCCCGACCCCTGCCCCAGCCAAGGCCAGCGAAGGAAGGAATCACCTGAATGTTCACCATCGAGCATGATTTCGATGCCACCGTCATCACCCTGATCGACGAGGCCGATGCCGGGACCCGCCCGCTGAACGAGGATGTGGTGATCCTGACCTTCGACGACCGGGTGGTGGTCGAGCAGATGACACCCGAGGGCAACGAGGTGGCGCGGATCACCTTCACGCTGGAACAGCTGGAGGAATTGCGCGCGGCGCTGGACCTGCCCGAGGGCAATTACCGGCTGAACCGCGGAGATTAATCCAGCCGGAACTGCTTGTCGCGGCCGGTCGCGCCGCGGATCAGCACCAGCCGGGTCTTGGCCACGCCAAGCGCCTTGGCCAGAAGCTTCTGCACCTCGGCATTGGCGCGCCCGCCCTCGGGCACGGTGGTCACGAGCACCCGGACCCGCCCGACCTCGTCCAGCAACACGGCATTCTTCGCGGCGCGCGGCGTGACGCGCACCGCGATCACCGTGCCGGGAACGGCCAGATGGCTGAGATCGCTCATGCGCCAAGGGTGCAGCGGCGGGGCGCGCGCCCGCAACCCCTGTTCAACCCCCACGGCGCAGCCTACATCACTGCCGAAGTCACGAGGAGAGCCGCATGGACCATCGCAACGACGCCGCATTGGAGTTTCTGGCCCATCGCCGGTCCTATCCGCCGAAACTGCTGCGCGAGCCCGGCCCAGACCGCACCGAGATCGAGCGCCTGCTGACGCTGGCCGCGCGCGTGCCTGACCATGGCAAGCTGGAACCCTGGCGCTTCCTGGTGATCGAGCGGGCGGCGCTGGACCATCTGGCGCCGCTGGTGCGGCAGGAGGCGCTTGCCGCCGGGCAGGATGCCGCCGGGGCCGAGAAGGCCGCAGCGGCCTTTGCCTCGCCGGTCATCGTCGCGGTGATCTCGACCCCGGTGGAAAGTCCGAAAGTGCCGGATTGGGAACAGTTCCTGTCGGCCGGCGCGGTTTGCCTGGGGCTGGTGAACGCGGCGTTGGCTTCCGGCTGGGGGGCGGCCTGGCTGACCGGTCTGGCGGCGCTGAACCCCGGATTCGGCCGCGCCCATCTGGGCCTGCAGGAGGGCGAGAAGATCGTCGGGCTGGTGCATCTGGGCACGCGCGGCGAGACGCCGCCCGAGCGTCCGCGCCCCGACATCGCCGCGAAGACCAGCTACCTCACAGCGGGCGGCGCGGCATGACCTTCACGCGCGCGCTGGCCCTCGGTTGGGCCGATCTGTTCCGCCCGCGCATCCTGTCGCTGCTGCTCACCGGGATCGGGCTGACGCTTCTGCTGTTCGTGGCGCTGCAGGCCGGGGTCTTTGCGCTGGTGCGCGTCTTTACCCCCGGCAGCTTCACCCTGCCCTGGATCGGCACGGTGGTCGATGTCGGCAATGCGCTCTCGTGGTCGTCGCTGGCGCTGTTCCCGCTGATGGGCTTCTTCCTGATGGCCCCGGTCGCCGCCGCCTTCTCGGGGCTGTTCGCCGAGCAGGTTTCGGACCGGGTAGAGCTGATCCATTACCCGAACGATCGCGGGCAAGGCGTTGATTTTCTGGACGGTCTGCTGGAATCGCTCGGCGTGATGGCGGCGGTTCTGGGGGTCGCGATCCTGTCGCTGATCGCCACGCCCTTCCTTGGTCCCTTCGCGCCGGTGCTGTTCTATGCCGCGAACGGCTGGCTGCTGGGGCGCGAGTTCTTCCAGATGGCCGCGCGGCGGCATCTGCAGGCGCCGCAGGCCAATGCGCTGAGGCGCGCGCAGGGCGGCCAGATCACCCTGACCGGGATCGCCATCGCGGTCCTGTTGACGGTGCCGGTGCTGAACATCGCCGTGCCGGTGCTGGCCTCGGCGGTGTTCACCCACCTCTTTCACCTCATACGCCGGTCAGCCGGCCCCAGGCTTCCAGATCCTCGCGGGTGATCACCCCGCCGAGGATGATATAGGCGCAGATGCCCCAGAGTACCGCCGAGATCAGCGTGGACCACAGCATCTTGCGCTTCAGCCGGGGATTGTCGGGCGCACCTGCGGGCGTGCCCGGCACCACCTCGCCCGCCTCGGCCTGACTGCGCTGGCCGATGGGCAAGAGGATGAACAGCACCAGGAACCAGATCACCGCGTAAAGGACGATGCCGCCGGTCAGGTTCATCAGACTTGCTCCAGCTCGATCAGGGTGCCGTTGAAGTCCTTGGGATGCAGGAACAGCACCGGCTTGCCATGGGCGCCGATCTTCGGCTCGCCGGTGCCAAGGACTCGGGCGCCCTCGGATTTCAGCTTGTCGCGGGCGGCGATGATGTCCTCGACCTCGAAGCACATGTGATGGATGCCGCCCGAGGGGTTCTTGTCCAGAAAGCCCTGGATCGGGCTGTTCTCGCCCAGGGGATAAAGCAGTTCGATCTTGGTGTTGGGCAGTTCGATGAAGACCACGGTGACGCCGTGATCGGGCTCGTCCTGCGGCGCGCCGACCTTTGCGCCAAGCGTGTTCTGGTATTGCGCCGAGGCGGCCCCGAGGTCGGGCACGGCAATGGCGACGTGGTTCAGGCGTCCGATCATGATGGTCTCCGCAGGGCCAGGGGCTTTGCGCGTGGTTCTAGGACGGCTGGCCCCGGAGGGAAAGGGAAACAAGGCCGCAGTTAACCTGATATTAGCGATTGGGAGTTTAGGTGGAGCAATGGGAGAATCGCAACGAGGACAAGGTGATGCTGACAGAAGTTGGAAAGGAAACACCGGGACAGGGCCTGCCGCAGTGGAAAATCGACCTGCCGAACCGCCCGCTGACCGGCCTGACGGTGCTGGTGGTCGAGGATTCGCGCTTTGCCAGCGAGGCCGTGCGCCTGCTGTGCCTGCGCTCTGGCGCGCGGATCCGTCGGGCTGATTGCCTGCGCTCGGCCGCGCGGCACCTGCAGACCTATCGCCCCTCGGTGGTGATCGTCGACATGGGTCTGCCCGACGGCAATGGCGCCGACCTGATCCGGCGCATGGTCGCGGCGCATCCGCGCGTGCCGGTGATTCTCGGCATGTCGGGCGATCCCGACAACGAACAGGCGGCGATGGAGGCGGGTGCCAACGGCTTTCTGGCGAAGCCCGTCGAAAGCCTTGCCGCCTTCCAGCAGATGGTGCTGCGTCACCTGCCCGCCGCCGTGCGGCTTGGTGGTCCTCGCCTGCTGCCCGATGACGTGATCGCCCCCGATGCCACGGCGCTGCGCGACGATCTGCTGCATATCGTCGAGGTGATGGCCGCGGCCGAGAATACCGGCGCGGTGGATTACATCGCCGGCTTCCTTGCCGGGCTGGGCCGATCGGCCCATGACCCGGCGCTGGAAGATGCGGCCAACCTGCTGGCACGCGACCATGCCGACGGACGGTCCCTTGCGGCGGATCTGACCCGGATCAGCGGGCTGGTTTACGAGCGGCTGGCGGCGGCAAAGGGGATTTGAGGGGCCGCCCTACCCGTCCACCCGCCCCGGCAGCGCCGCTGCGGTCAGCGCGTTCAGGCTGGCGCGCTGCTGGCCATCCGGATCGAAATTCTGCGGCGAAAGCCAGGTGTCATAGGCCTGTTTCAGCATCGGCCACTCGCTGTCGATGATCGCGAACCAGGCGGTGTCGCGGTTGCGGCCCTTGGTGATCATGTGGTGGCGGAAGGTGCCCTCGTAGGTAAAGCCAAGCCGGATCGCCGCCCGGCGCGAGGGGGCGTTCAGACCGTTGCATTTCCACTCGACCCGGCGATAGCCCGCGTCGAAGGCCCAGCCCACCATCAGCATCAGCGCCTCGCTGGCCGCAGCCGTGCGCTGCAGCGGCGGCGACAGCTGGATATGGCCGATCTCGATGACGCCATTGGCAATGTCGATCCTGAGATAGGAGGCCACGCCCAGCACAAGGTCCGAGGTCAGATCGCGGATGGCGTAGAAACAGGGGTCAGCGGATGCCGCCATGGCAGCCTGCCAGTCGCGGTAATCCTCAACCCGCGCGAAGGGCCCATAGCCCAGGTAATCCCAGACCTGATCGCCGCCCCGGTTGGCGGTGAAAAGGTCGGCGGCATGGCGCGAAGGGTCCAGCCGCTCCAGCCGGACGAAACGGCCATCGATGCTGGCAGGTCCCGGCGGCGGTGGCGGGGTGAAGGCGGACAGGGCGTCGCCCAGGGGGCGGGGATCGGTCGGCATGGGCGCATCCTCGGGCAATCGGCTCAGGCCAGAATGCGCGGATCGTCCCCCATGTCCAGACCCGGAAAGATGCTGGTCTCCAGCTGGTTGCGCGGGATGCCATAGAGGCCCGCCATGGCCCAGGCCGCATGGGCGCGCACGTCGCGCAGGGGCATCAGGTCGCGCCCGGCATAAAGATCGCCCTCGCCCAGCCCCGGCCAGTCGCCGATGACCCGGCCGCCGCGGATCGCGCCCCCCGCCATCAGCATCGCGCCGCCGGTGCCGTGATCGGTCCCGTTCGAGCCGTTCTGCCGCGCGGTGCGGCCAAACTCGGTCATCGCCAGCACCGTGGTCCTGCCCCAGTTCGCCCCCAGCCCCTCGCGCAGCGCAAGGATCGCATCCGACAGCCGGGTCATCGCCTTGCCGATCACGGCAGGCTGGTTGGCATGGCTGTCCCATCCGGCGACCGAGAAGCTGGCGATCCGGGTCTCGCCGTTCAGCCGCGTGGCGGCGAAACGCCCCAGCCCGGCGGCATCGGCGCGGCTGCGGCGCTCGGGCTGCATGGTATCGGCAGCGATCTGGTTCGCCTCTGCCGCCGCGTCGCGGAACAGCGCATCCTCGTGATAGACGTGATCCAGCAGCAGCTGCGCCTGCGGCGACAGCTCCAGCTCGGCATCGGGCGCCCAGCTGCGCGCCGGCGCCTTGCCCGAGAGGATCAGCATCTCCTCGACGCCCACCGAATAGGCGGTCTCGGAAATTGCCCCCGGCATCGCCTGCAACAGCCTGTTCAGCCAGCCGCCCTGGCGGAAGCGCACCGGCAGGTCATTGCCGGTTCCCGCCTCCAGAAGGTCCTGCCCGTCGAAATGGCTGCGCTTGTCGCGGTAGGGGGTCGAGACCGCCGGCACGAAGCCCAGTTCGCCCGCCTGCCACAGCGGGTAAAGCGCCGAGAGGCCCGGATGCAGCGCATAGAAGCCGTCGAGATCCAGCGCGCCTTTGGCCGGCCCCATCGCCAGCGTCGGGCGAAGCCGTGCCAGTTCCGGGTCGCCATAGGGCTGCAGCACATCCAACCCGTCCATCGCCCCGCGCAGGATGATGACGACCAGCCGGTTCTCGCCCGGGGCCGCGGCAAAGCTCATGCTGCTGAGCAAGGGATGGGCGGCGGCGGAACAGCCGATCAGGGCGGTGGATTTCAGAAACAGCCGGCGGCTCAGCATGATCGCCCCCTATCGCCTGTTGAAGTCGTTCGAGGCCAGCACCATCGCCACCCCCTCGCGCGCCGATTCCGCCTTGGGAACGGCCCAGTTCAGCGCCTCGCCGGCGGTCGACCCCAGCGCCGTCCGCAGGAAATCACGCGGGTCGGGTAGCGTCTCGAGCAGCCGCGCGGGCTGCTTCAGCGAGAATTCGATCCGCGCCGCCAGACCCTGTGGGGTGATCCAGTCGGCGGCCGGCTCGGCCCAGCCATCGGGACCGACCGGCTGGTACCAGGGCTGACCCATCCGGGCCAGCGCCGCGCCGAGATCGTTCCTGATCCGGCGCGGTTCGATGGCAAGGATCGCCTGCCCCGGCACCCCAAGCGCGCGCAGGGCGCTGGCGACATAGTCGAAGGGCTGGCGCACCTTCTGGCGGAACCGGGCGGCCAGATCGGGATGGCTGACCAGCACGGCATAGACCTGCGACAGATCGCCGCCGCTCTCGCGCCAGATCGCGCTCAGGTCATCCACCAGCGCCGGGCTGGGCTCGTCGGCGACGAAATGCACCGCCAGCTTGCGCGCAAGGTGGCGGGCAGTGTCGGGATGGCGCGCCAGATCGGTCAGCACCGCATGGATATCCTCGATCCGCGCCGGCTCCTCGCCGCCATAGCTGCGGCCCAGCACGGTTTCGGCCCCCGGCTCGGCCCAGTTCTTCAGGAACAGCTCGTCGGTCTTGGGCCGAAACACCAGCCCGGTCAGCAATTCCGCCAGTTGCCGCACATCGTCCTGGTCATAGCCCGCATCGACGCCAAGCGTGTGCAACTCGATCGTCTCGCGGGCGAGGTTCTCGTTCAGGCCCATCTTGCGGTTCGGGTTGTTTCGCGCAGCGCGGGAATTGGGCCCGATCGAGCGTCCCTGGTCGAGGTAGCGCAGCATCATCGGATGGGTGTTGGCGGCGATCAGCATCGCCTCGAACCGGCCACCGAGATGCGGCCGGATGGCCTCGTCGATGAAGGCCAATCGCAGATGGTGGGTATTCGTGGCAAGGGATCGGGTGGTAAAGTGATCGGACCAGAACTGAACCAGCCGCTCGCCGAAACCGGCGGGGGCATCCACGGCACGGGCCAACCGCTGCTGCAACTCGACCATCGGAATCAGCGCCAACTCGCGGTTCAGGGCGCGAAACTCTGCCTGCCCCTCGCTGCCGCTGTCCATGCGGTTCCGGCCAAGGGCCGAATGCCGGTTCATCGTTTCCCGCGCCTGATCCAGCGTCACCGCATCGGGTCCGGGTGCGGCAGCGGCCACGCTGTCCAGCACCTCGCCCGGGGTCTCGGGCGGCGGCATCAGCGGCGACAGACCGAAGCCCAGCCTTATGGCCGCAAGTTCGGGAAAGGAAACCGACATCTCTGACCATCAACACAAAACGCCGGAGGCAACGCCCCCGGCATCTTATCGCATGTCCCGCGCGGGGATGTCAGATCACTCTTTCGGCAGGGCGCGCAGACGCAGTTCGCGCATCTGTTCGTTGGTGGGTTCGCTCGGCGCGCCCATCATCAGGTCCTCGGCCCGCTGGTTCATCGGGAACATGATGACCTGACGGATGTTCACCTCGTCGGCCAGCAGCATCACGATCCGGTCGATCCCGGCGGCGCAGCCCCCGTGCGGCGGGGCGCCATAGCGGAAGGCCTTGACCATGCCGCCAAAGCGCTTTTCCACCTCGTCATGGCCATAGCCCGCCAGTTCGAAGGCCTTGAACATGATCTCGGGCTTGTGGTTGCGGATCGCGCCCGAAATCAGCTCGTAGCCGTTGCAGGCCAGATCGTATTGATAGCCCTTCACTGCCAGCGGATCGCCGTTCAACGCCTCGAGACCGCCCTGCGGCATCGAGAAGGGGTTGTGCGAAAAGTCGATCTTGCCCTCATCGGTCTTCTCGTACATCGGGAAATCGACGATCCAGGCGAATTTGAACTGGTTTTCCTGCGTGAGCCCCAACTCGCGGCCAATCTCGTTCCGGGCGCGGCCGGCGACGGGTTCGAACTGTTCGGCCTTGCCACCAAGGAAGAAGGCGGCATCGCCCTCGCCCAGACCCAGTTGCAGGCGGATCGCCTCGGTCGGCTCCGCCCCCAACGCCTTGGCGATCGGGCCAGCGGCCTCGGTCGAGCCATCCTCGGCCTTGCGCCAGAAGATATAACCCATGCCCGGCAGGCCCTCTTTCTGGGCGAAGGCGTTCATCCGGTCGGCGAACTTGCGGCTACCGCCGGTCGGCGCGGGAATGGCGCGGACCTCGGTGCCCTCCTGTTCCAGCAGCTTGGCGAAGATGCCAAAGCCCGAGCCGCGGAAGTGATCGCTGACGTCCTGCATCTCGATCGGGTTGCGCAGGTCGGGTTTGTCGCTGCCGTATTTCTTCAGCGCCTCGGCATAGGGGATGCGCGGCCAGTTGGCATCGACCGGGCGACCATTGCCGAATTCCTCGAACAGGCCCTGGATGACCGGCTGGATGGTGTTGAAGACATCCTCCTGCTCGACAAAGGACATCTCGACGTCGAGCTGGTAGAAATCGGTGGGCGAGCGGTCGGCGCGCGGATCCTCGTCGCGGAAGCAGGGCGCGATCTGGAAATAGCGGTCGAACCCCGCCACCATGATCAGCTGCTTGAACTGCTGGGGGGCCTGCGGCAGGGCATAGAACTTGCCCGGATGCAGGCGCGAGGGCACGAGGAAGTCGCGCGCGCCCTCGGGCGACGACGCGGTGATGATCGGCGTCTGGAACTCGGTGAAGCCCTGATCCCACATGCGGTTGCGGATCGAGCGGACGACCTTCGAGCGCAGCATGATGTTCTGGTGCAGGCTTTCGCGGCGCAGGTCGAGGAAGCGATAGGCGAGGCGGGTTTCCTCGGGATATTCCTGGTCGCCGAAGACCGGCAGCGGCAGCTCGTCGGCGGGGCCGAGGACTTCCAGCCCGGTGGCATAGACCTCGATCTCGCCGGTCGGCAGCTTGGGGTTGATCAGGCTGGCATCGCGCAACTTGACGCGGCCATCGACGCGGATGACGGTCTCGGCCTTCAGCTTCTCCATCACGGCAAAGGCCGGGCTGTCGCTGTCGGCGATGACCTGGGTCATGCCGTAATGGTCGCGCAGGTCGACGAACAGCACGCCCCCATGATCGCGCACCCGATGAACCCAGCCCGACAGGCGGATGGTTTCCCCGGCATTGGCGGCGGTCAGTTCGGCGCAGGTATGGCTGCGATAGGCGTGCATGGCGGACCTCTTTCGTTCAGCCCCTGCTCAAAGCGCGGCGCGGGGCGGAAGTCAAGCGCGCGGCTGCCAAAGTTCGATCGGATTGCCCTCGGGATCGTGGATTCGCGCGAAATTCCCGACCTCGCTGTCCCATTCCTCGGGCCGGGTCTCGACCGCGATGCCGGCCACCTGCAACCGGGCCATCATGCCGGCCAGATCGTCCACACGCAGGTTCAACAGCCATTGCCGGTCGGCGGGGAAATAGTCGGTATCCTGCCGGAAGGGCGCAAGGATGGTCGGACCCGCCGCCTGCTGCCACGGCCCCTCGCCCCGCCAGCCGATGCCCAGGTGCCGGTCATACCAGGCGGCCAGCGCCTCGGGATCGCGGGCGCGGAAGAAGAAGCCGCCGATTCCGGTTATCTGCGCCATGCCCCTGCCCCCTCAGAACGGCCGCACCACGTTGCCGCTGTAGAAGTAATAGCCCATGCCGACCGCGAACAGCATGTTGCCCGCGACCGCGTGCAGCATCCATGCGGCGGGGAAGCCGTGGCGCAGATAGGCACGGGCAAAGAACCAGCCGCCGATGAAGGTCATGATCGCCACGATCCAGGACCAGTACATCAGGTGGGCAAAGGAAAACACCGCCGCATTGACGGCGATGCCCGCCTTGCCCTGCGGCAGAAGCGCGCCATAGCGATGGAAGAACAGCGGCCTGAAGATCAGTTCCTGCGGCAGCGCCGACAGGATCGGGTAGAGCGCCCAGATCAGCAGCAGGAATTCCGGCCGGGTGCGCAGGATGCCGAACAGCGCCTCGGGGCGCGAGATGGACAGGATCACCACCCCCGCGACCAGCGTGGCCAGCGCGATCCCGGCGATCTCGTGCCAGGGCATCCGCCGGCCCCGGATCAGGTTGCGCCACTGGAATCCGCCGGTGCGCCACAGAAGCACGAGGCCCGCGAGGCTGAAGAGGAACAGCGCCGTGAACATCCGCTCGGGCGGCAGGCAGAGGGCAATGGCCAGCGGCGCCCCGATATAGAGCGCCGCGAATTCGACCCAAAGCCAGCGTCGCGAGCCTATCGCGACAGATGCGTCTGCAGCCATCTTGCCCAATCCGCGCTCGACCCGGCGAAGGCGTTCAGGTCCACGTCGCCGCGGATGCCCGGAACGATGCCGGTGCCGGTATATTGCCAGAAGGTCCAGTTCTGACCGGGATAGCGCGCGCGGGGATGATCGGCAACCGAGCGCAACCAGAACTCGGCCCGCATCGTGCCCAGCTGGTTGTCCTTGTAAAAATCGACCGTGGTATAGATCAGCGGGCGCTGGCCGTAATACTGTCCGACGATCTGCATGAAGATCTCGGCCTCGCGCTTGATCTCCTGCGGCGGCGGGCGGCGCGGACAGGTGCGCGAGTTGGTCCATTCCAGATCGATGACCGGCGGCAGAGCGCCGCGTTCACGCGGGACGTTGCGGATGAACCACGCCGCCTGTTCGGCGCCTGAGCGGCAGAAGTAGAAATAGTGATAGGCGCCGCGCGGGATGCGGGCCGCACCCGCCTCGCGCCAGTAGCGCTGGAAGTTGGGGTCGCTGTGATCGCCACCCTCGGTCGCCTTGATGAAGGCAAAGCTGATCCCGGCGCCGCGCACCTGCGCCCAGTTGATGTCACCCTGCCAGCGCGAGATGTCGATGCCGTGGACCTGCTGGCCATAGGGATGACCCGAGCGCCAGACATGCGGATCGCTGTCGCCCAGCTGCGGCGTATTGCCGCCGACATAGACGGCCCCGCCGCCTCCGCCGCGCGACGGCGTTCGGCCACAGCTGACGACCACCGTCACCAGCATCATGGCTATGATCAGTTTTACAAGAAATTTCATTGCTGCCCCGAAACACTGCTCTGCTTTTTTTCCACTTATCGCAAAGCCGTGAACAAAAGTCACCGGGCCGTGTCGGTCACGACTGCGTCAGAACGGTGAAAGGCAGGGGGCGAAGAGCGAGCGCTGGCCCGTGGGTGGGCGCCCGAGCGGCTCGTCTGCGCGCTTTATGGCGCCAAGTCCCTCTCTTGCCGGAACTCGGGACCAGCCGCACCAAAGCGCCTACCCGCCCGTACGGGCAGGCGCTCGCCCGGCGGCGCGATGCGCCTTGTTCCGGGCGGGGTCTGTGGTTCGGCACTCAGCCCCGGTCCGGCACCAGTTTCCCCGGGTTGAGGATGTTGTTCGGGTCCAGCGCCGCCTTGATGACGCCCATGACCGCCCAGGCCTCGCCATGCTCCTCGGCCATCAGCGCGCGCTTGCCGATGCCGACGCCATGCTCGCCGCTGATCGTGCCGCCGACGGCCAGCGCCCGCTCGGCCATCCGCCGGGCCAGCGCCTTCGCACGCTTCAACTCATCCTCGTTGCCCGGCTCGACCAGCAGGGCCGAGTGGAAATTGCCGTCGCCCACATGGCCGAGGATCGGGCCGACCATGCCGTCGGCGGCAATATCCTCATGCGCGGCGGCGACGGCTTCGGCCAGTTTCGACATCGGCACACAGATATCCGTCACCATCGCCGTGCTGCCCGGACGCACCGACAGCTGCGCCGGATAGGCCTGGTGGCGCATCTTCCACAGCGCGTTCCGTTCCTCGGGCGTCGCCGCCCATTGGAAACCCTGCCCGCCGAATTCCTCGGCCAGCGCGCCGAAGCTTTCGGCATCGGCGGCGACACTGGCCTCGCTGCCGTTGAACTCGATCAGCAGATGCGGCTGTTCGGGGAAATCGCGCTTGGCATAGCTGTTGAAGGCGCGGACCGAGACCTCGTCGATGAACTCGATCCGGGCCATCGGGATGCCCGACTGGATGGTGGCGGTGACGCAATCGACCGCCCCCTCCAGCGTCGGGAAGGCGCAGACGGCGGCGGCGATCTTCTCGGGCTGACCATGCAGGCGCAGGGTCAGTTCGGTGATGATCCCCAGCGTTCCTTCCGAGCCGACCATCAGCGCCGTCAGGTCATAGCCGGCACTGGATTTCGCCGCCCGCGTGCCGGTGCGGATGACCCGGCCATCGGCCAGCACCACCTCGAGCGCCAGGACATTGTCGCGCATGGTGCCATAGCGCACAGCCGTCGTGCCGCTGGCCCGCGTGGCGGCCATGCCGCCAAGGCTCGCATTGGCGCCCGGATCGACCGGGAAGAACAGCCCGGTGGCGCGCAGTTCGGTGTTCAGCTCCTCGCGCGTCAACCCGGGCTGGATCGAGACCTGCATGTCCTCGGCCCGGATCTCCAGCACCTTGTTCATCCGGCTCATGTCCAGCGTGATCCCGCCCTTCACCGCCAGCGCGTGACCTTCCAGCGAGGTGCCGGTGCCCCAGCCGATCACCGGCACCAGATGCGCATTGCAGAGCCTGAGGATCGCCGAGACCTCTTCGGTCGTCTCGGGCCAGGCCACCGCATCGGGCGGCGGCGCGCTGTGATAGCTTTCCGAGGCGCCATGCTGGTCGCGGTCGACCTGGGTGACAGAGAGCCGCGCACCCAACAGGGACTGCAATTCGGCAAGGACGGAATCGGGGATCGGCATCACACAACCTCTGATAGGAGGATTGCAGCCTATCGCGCCCCGTGGGGATGGGAAAGCGCCCCTGCCACTGTCATAATTCCTGCATGAAGCTGACATCTTCATGTCATGCAGGGGAACTAGCCTTGCATCAGGTTCGTTTCAGGGTTGTGAGGCAAGGAACTGTTCCGCAATGACATCTGAACGTATCAGCCAGTTCTCTCATCCGGTCGAATGGCGCAGCGGCTATCGCATTGCGCCCGGTCTGCGTGCCGAATTGCCGGCCCGGGCCGAGCGTGCCTTTGTCACGCTGGTGACGAATGCCGATTACCTTCCCGGGGCCGAGGCGCTGGTCCGCTCGCTGAGGTTGTCGGGCACCGATGCCGACATCGCGGTGATGCACCGCCACATCCCGGCCGAGGGGCTGGCGCGGCTCAGGGCGCTTGGCGCGCGGCTGATCGAGGCCGATCTTCTGCCCACAAGCGAGGGGTTCGACGCGCTGCACGCCCGCGATGCGCTGCACGCCCGCGCCGCCTTCACCCGCGGCAGCAAGCCCGATTTCCACACGCCGCTCGACAACTTCGTCAAGCTGCGGCTGTGGCAGCTGGATTACGCGCGCTGCGTCTTCATTGATGCCGATGCGGTGGTGCTGCGCCCGGTGGACAAGCTCTTCGACTTTCCCGAATTCTGCGCCGCGCCGAATGTCTATGACGGGCTGGACGGGTTCCACCGGATGAATTCCGGCGTCTTCACCGCCCGCCCCGATGCCGAGACCTTCCGCCGGATGCTGGCGCGTCTGGACCGGCCCGGCCTCTTCTGGCCGCGCACAGACCAGACCTTCCTGCAGGAGTATTTCCCCGACTGGCACGGCCTGCCGATCCAGTACAACCTCTTGCAATATGTTTGGATGAACCTTCCCGACCTGTGGAGCTGGGACGACATCCACATCCTGCATTTCCAGTATGAAAAGCCCTGGGACGATCACGCCAAATCGGCCGAACTGGCACCGCTGATCGCGCTGTGGCGGCAGATTGCCGAGGGAGGGCCGATCCCGGACCTCGCCGCCCAGCAGCGCCCCGCCGCGTGAAAGGCGCGCGATGCGGATCGCGCTGACCGGGGCCAGCGGCATCGTCGGCGGGTTCATGGCCCATGCAGTCCGCGCTGGCGGTCACGATCTGAACCCCCTGCCCGGCTACCGGCTTGGCGATGCGCCGGACCTCTCGGGCCATGACGCGCTGATCCATGCGGCCTTCGCCCATGCGCCGGGCCGCTATCGCGGTGGCGAGGGTGATGATCCCGAGGGGTTTCGGCGGCTGAACCTCGACGGATCTCTGCGCCTGTTCCGGGCGGCGGTGGAGGCGGGCGTGTCGCGGATCGTGTTCCTGTCCTCGCGGGCGGTGCATGACGGGCATCCAGCCGCAACGCGGCTGACCGACGACCTGCCGCCCGCGCCGACCAATCTCTATGGCGAGGTGAAGGCAGAGGCCGAGACGGCCCTGCGCGCTCTGCCACTGCACACGGTCTCGCTGCGCGCGACCGGCGTCTATGGCCCCGGCAAGGCGAACAAATGGCACGGGCTTTTCGCCGATTACCTGGCCGGGCGCCCGGTGCCTTCCCGCGTGGCGACCGAGGTTCATGGCGATGACATGGCTTCCGCCGCGCTCTTGGCGCTGCGGCCCGAAGCGCCCGCTACGCTGAACGTCAGCGATCTGGTGCTGGACCGTCACGACCTTCTGGCCGAGGTCGCCCGCCTGACCGGCTGCCGTCACCCGCCGCCGCCCCGCGCCGATGCCTCTGCCCTGCGGATTGCCGATTGCAGCGGGCTCATGGCGCTCGGCTGGCGGCCCGGCGGCATGGATTTGTTGCGCGCCACCCTGCCAAGCCTGCTGGACCAACGCGCCGATCTGTGATTCGCTGGTCCCTCAAGGGGATGGAGCGATGAGTTCAGGCAAGCGCAGCTGGATCGTCAGGGGCTGGCATTATGCCATCGGCCGCAGCCGCCATGCGATGCGGGTGATGCTGGAACATGGCCCGAACAAGCTGGAATTCTGGTTTCTGGCGCTGCTGATCGGGGTCGGCGCGGGCTTCGCCGCGCTGGGGTTCCGGCTGGGGATCAGCGCCCTGCAACGCACCATCTATGGCGCCGATGACCTGACACTGGCTAGCGCGGGGGCGCATCTGCCCTGGTATTGGGTGCTGGTGGTGCCGATCATCGGCGGCTTTGTCGTGGGCGTGATCCTTGACCGCTTCACCCCCGACGGGCGCGTGCGCTCGGTGCCCGACGTGATCGAAGGGGCGGCGCTGGATGGCGGGCGAGTCGAGGTCAAGGCGGGGCTGGCCTCGGCGGCGGCCTCGCTGATTACCCTGGGCTCGGGCGGCAGTTCCGGGCGCGAGGGGCCGGTCGTGCATCTGGCGGGCGTCATCTCGACGCTGGTCGCCAGCCGCATCAAGGCCAGCCCGATGACCGGGCGCGATCTGCTGGGCTGCGCCGTCGCCGGTGCCGTCGCCGCCAGCTTCAACGCGCCGATCGCCGGCGCGCTGTTCGCGCATGAAGTGGTGCTGCGCCATTTCGCCATCCATTCCTTCGCCCCCATCGCCATTGCCGCCGTGGCGGGCACGGTCATCAACCGGCTGGAATTCGGCGGGCTGACCGAGTTCACCCTGACCCAGCAAGCCTCGCTGGCCTTCAACGTCGAGCTGCCGGCCTTCATGCTGCTGGGCCTCGTCTCGGCGCTGGTCGCCGCCGCGCTGATGAAGGCGGTGCTCAGCGCCGATGCACTTGGCAATCACCTGATGTCCGGGCGCAGCTGGCCGCGCTGGATCAGGCCGACGGTGGCGGGCGGGTTGCTGGGGCTGATCGCCATCCCCTTCCCGCATATCATCGGCGTCGGCTACGAGACCACATCGGCGGCGCTTCAGGGACGCATCGGATTGTCCGAGGCGGTGATCTTTGCCGTGGTCAAGGCGGTGGCCGTGGCGATCACCCTTGGCGGGCGCATGGGCGGGGGCATCTTCTCGCCGGCGCTGGTCATGGGCTCGCTGACCGGGCTGGCCTTTGGCATCGTCGCCACCGGCATCCTGCCCGATGTGTCGGGCTCGGTGAACCTCTATGCGCTGGCGGGCATGGGCGCCGTGGGTGCGGCGGTGCTGGGCGCGCCCATTTCAACCGCGCTGATCGTCTTCGAGATGACCGGCGACTGGCAGACCGGAATCGCGGTGATGACCGCCGTGTCGCTGTCCTCGGCGCTGGCCTCGCGGCTGGTGCATCGGTCCTTCTTCCTGACGCAGCTTGAAAACCGCGGCGTCCGCATTGCCGAGGGGCCGCAGGTCTGGCTGCCGCAGAAGATGCGCATCACCGCCATCCTGCGCCCGATTACGGCCGAGAACGCCCCGCCCGCCGATTTGGTCCGCAATCTGGTCGCCACCGGCAAGGCGCTCACCGAGGGGATGCGGCTCTACCAGGCGCTGGCCGAGTTCGAGCGCACGGGTGCCGCCTTCCTGCCGGTGATCCGCCCGCCCGAGGAGGCAGACCAGGGCGACGACCCCGACAGCCTGCCCGATCCCGAGATCCTCGGCGTTGTCTATCACGTTGATGCGCTGCGGGCGCTCAATCAGGCACTGGCCGAGGCGGCGGCGGAAGAGCATGGATAGGCGCGCGGTTCACCAGAATTAACTTATATAAACTTGACCTGTTACTGCCTCGGAAACAATCTCGTTACCGGAAAGTATATTTTTACTTTCCGTGTTTCATTTGGTTTGGAGTTTCTCTTATGCATAAATCGATCATCGCACTTGCCTTCAGTGCCATCCTGGCGACCGGACCGGCAATGGCGTCCTATTCGCCGGAAACCGGGCAAGTTCCGCAAGCCAGCCTCGACATCGTCGAAACCGTGGACGCGGCGACCGTTCCCGCCGCAGATGGCACGATGCAGCTCGCCATTGCCTGGAATGGCTGCTCTGACCCCTGGTATTATCGCAGCGGGTGGCAGGTGCTGGCTGAACTGATCTGGGACGTCTGCGGATAATAAAGGAAAAACCCCGGCCATGTCTGGCCGGGGTTCGATTCACTGTCCCGTCGTGAACGACGTCAATTCAGGCGGCGCGCCACTTCTTCGATGGCGTCGTCGATACCGGCCGAGCGCTGGCCCGAGGCCACCTGCTTGCCGAGGATGTCCGAGGCGGCGGCAACCGCCGTCTGCACGGCGCGATCGCGGACCGCGCGCACGGCATCGCTTTCGGCGCTGGAGATCTGGTCCTCGGCCGCCTTCAGGCGACGGGCGATCGACAGTTTCAGATCGGACTGGGCCTTGGCGGCCTGGGCTTCCGCCTCGCGCTTGGCATTGGCGATGATCTCGTCAGCCTGGGTCTTCACCTCGCGCTGGCGGCGCTCGTAGCTGGCATAGATCTCCTGCGCTTCTTCACGCAGGCGCTTGGCCTCGTCCAGATCGGCACGGATGCCGTCGGCACGCTTGTCGAGCATCCCACCGATGATCGAGGGCACCTTCATGTAGATCAGGATGCCGACGAAGATCAGGAAGGCGATGGTGACGATGAAGTCGGTGTTCTTCAGCGAAAAGAACGGACCGGTCGCGGCAAAGGCCGGGCTGGCCGACAGAGCCAGAAGGGCAGCAGTCAGTTTCTTCATTGCCGAACCCCCTTCAGGCGGCTGTCCACCGCGCCATCGATCTGTGCCTGATCGGCATTGCCACCGAAGATGCGGACCAGTTCGGCCGTGACATCCTTGGCAACCGTCTGCGCGTCGGCCTGGGCCGAGTCGCGGATCTGGCCGATACGCTTTTCCGATTCCACCGTGCGGGCGGCGATCTCGGCATCGGCATCGGCGATGGCGGCATCCAGAACCTTCTGGATCTCGGCCTTGTTCGCCGCGACGATCTTCTGCGCCTCGCTGCGGGCCTCGGCCAGCGCCGCGTCATAGGCGGCTTCGGCGTCCTTGGCCTTCTGCTTGAATTCCTCGGCCGCCATCAGATCGCCGGTGATGGCGCCCTGACGGTCCGACAGGACCGAAGCGATGCGAGGCAGGGCAATGCGCGACATCACCCAGTAAAGGATCAGCATGGTGACCACGAGCCAGAAGATCTGGTTCGGGAAGGTGCTGAAATCCAGCTGCGGCATACCCGAGCTGGCGGCTTCGGCCCCCTGCGCAGCAGCGGCTTCCGCCCCGTGCGCCGCAGCGTCGGCCCCCTGCGCAGCCGCGTCGACCGCGCGGCCGGCAACGTCTTCGCTATGTTCGGCCGCAGTATTGGCGGCCTCTTGCAACAGGCTGATCATGTCCTACCCCTTGGCCTTGAAGGTCACGATGGGATGGGGGCGCGGATCACGCACACCCCATCCCGCCGCAAGGATGAGGCTGGATCAGACTGCGAACATCAGCAGAAGCGCGACGAGGAACGCGAAGATCCCCAGAGCTTCCGCGAAGGCGATGCCGATGAACAGCGTCGCGGTCTGGCCAGCGGCGGCCGACGGGTTGCGCAGGGCGCCCGACAGGAAGTTACCGGCAACGTTGCCCACACCGACGGCGGCAGCGCCCGAACCGATAGCAGCAAGACCGGCACCGATGTACTGACCCAGCTCTGCGATATTCCCTTCCATGAGATGTCTCCTTGCGGTTGGAAGTTGTGAATGAGGGTGAATGTCCCGACGATCCGGCCTCAGTGGCCCGGATGCAGCGCGTCCTTCAGATAGACACAGGTCAGGATGGTAAAGACATAGGCCTGGATGAAGGCCACCAGCACCTCGAGCCCGTACATGGCGGTGACCGCCAGGATCGAGACGGGCGAGACCAGCGCCAGCGCGGCGAAGCCCGCGAAAACCTTGATCACGGCGTGACCGGCCATCATGTTGCCGGCAAGTCGGATTGAGTGGCTGACTGGGCGGACGAAGTAGCTGATGACTTCGATCACCGCCAGCACCGGGCGCAGCACCAAGGGCGCCGACGTGACCCAGAAGAGGCCGAGGAAATGGGTGCCGTTCTTCACGAAGCCGATCACCGTCACGCTGATGAACACCGCCAGCGCCAGAACGGCCGTCACGGCGATATGCGAGGTCACGGTAAAGGCTTTCGGCAAGAGGCCCAGCATGTTCGCGAAGACGATGAACAGGAACAGGCACATGATATACGGGAAGTATTTCAGCCCGTCCTTGCCGACCACGTCACCGACCATCTTGTGGACCATGCCATAGCCCAGCTCGGCGATGGACTGAACCCGGTTCGGCACGATGGCGCGGCCACGGGTGCCCATGACGAAGAGCGCGATGATCGCGAGGAGGATGATCCCCATCCACAGCGTCACGTTGGTGGGCGTATACCACTGGACTGGACCGTCGCCGAACAACGGCTTGACGATGAACTGCTCCATCGGGTGGAATTCCAGCCCTGTGCTTTCGCCCTGCGCTTCGGTCGCCACGTCAGCCCCTCTCGTCCTTCTCGGCCGCTTCGGCCGGTTGTTCCGTCTCGCCGGCCGCTCGGACCGACCGCTCGCCCAGTTCGGCCGCGGTGCGCATCATGGTTTTGACGCCGGCCGCGAAGCCGAGGAATATGAACAGGATCAGCATCAACGGCATGGTGCCGAACAGCTTATCCAACCCGAACCCGATGCCGAAACCGAGACCAAGCCCCGCCACCAGCTCGATCACCATGCGCCAGGCAAGGTGCGCCTGATCATGGGATGCCATTGGCTTCGGCCCGTCATCGATCCGCGTTTTCTTGGCCAGCCGCTCCTCGAAGTCGCGTAGCCGGGCGGCATCTTTCGCCCTCTCCGCATCTTCCAGGGGCCCTTCGGCCATGTCTCACGCCCTCGTTACAGGTTGGCCGGGTGATAGGGGCTGGAGCCGCCCGAGTCAAGCAAGCTGCGGAAGATCGCAAGTAACTGAATTTGCTGTGATTTGAAAAACGCCTCAGGCCGGAAACCGCGCTTGCATTCGGGAAGTGGCGCGGCGATAGTCAACCGCCCGGTTAAGCATCAGCGACCAGATGAGCCTTCAGATCGACCCTCTCGACCAGATTTTCGCTGCCCTCGCCGACCCGACTCGGCGGCGGGTGCTGTCGATGCTCTTGGAAGACGACATGGCGGTCAGCGATGTGGCCGAGCCCTTCCAGATGAGCCTTGCGGCGATCTCGAAGCACCTGGCGGTGCTGGCCGCCGCCGGCCTGATCCGGCAGGAGCGGCGCGGGCGGATCACCTGGTGCAAGCTGGAACCCGCCGGAATGCGCGCGGCCTCGATCTGGATGCAGGGTTTCGGCCAGTTCGATCCGGTCGATCTTGACGATTTCGAGCGTTTTCTGGAAATCGAGATGGCGGATTGGGCCGAGGACAAGGGAAACGATGATGACGAGTAAGCCAGACATCCTCTGCATCGGGGCGATGCTCTGGGACGTGATCGGGCGGTCCACCCGCCCGATGCAGGCCGGCCATGACGTGCCGGGCCGGATCGCCCATATCCCGGGCGGCGTGGCGCTGAACGTCGCCATCGCGCTGGCCCGTCGCGGGATGCGGCCTGCGGTGCTGTCCGCCGTCGGGACGGAACCCGAGGGCGATGCGCTGGTGGCGCAATCCGTCCGGCTGGGGGTCGTGGTCGAGCACATCCTGCGCGACCCGGACCTGCCGACCGACTGCTATATGGCGGTCGAGGACAATGCCGGGCTGGTCGCCGCCATTGCCGACGCTCATTCGCTCGAGGCCGCGGGCGATCGCATCCTCGCGCCGCTCGATGGCGTGCTGAAGGGCTGGGGTGGCCCGGTGGTGCTGGATGGCAACCTGACCGAACGCCTTCTCGCGCAGATGTCGGCGGATCCGCGTCTGGCAAAGGCCGATCTGCGCGTGGTCCCGGCCAGTCCCGGCAAGGCCGAGCGGCTGGCCCCGCTGATCGCCGCCGGGCGCGGTTGCTTCTACCTGAACCGGCTGGAGGGCGAGATCCTTGCCGGTATCCCCTGCGCCGATGCGGTCACGGCGGCCGAGGCGGTGGTGGCGCGGGGCGCGCGCCGGGTCATCGTCACCGATGGCGGCGAGCGTGTGGCCGATGCCATGGCCGGCCAGCCCACCCTGACCGCCACGCCCCCCGCCGTCCGGATCGCCCGGATCACCGGCGCGGGCGACTGTTTCCTCGCCGCGCATCTGGTGGCCGAACAGGCCGGCGCGGCGCGCGAGGCGGCGCTGATGGCCGCGACGCAGGCCGCCGCCGCCCATGTCGCGGGCAAGGACCTGCCCTGACTGCCGCACGCGCTTGCCAGAGGCGCCGCATCATGGCACCAGCCCCCGAGCAGCAGACGGAGCCAGCCCGATGACCCAAGCCCCCCTTTCCTACTCGCCCGAGGTTCAGGCCGCGCTCGATGCCGGCCAGCCGGTCGTGGCGCTGGAATCGACGATCATCACCCACGGCATGCCCTGGCCCGACAACCTGGACATGGCGCGCAAGGTCGAGGCGGCGATCCGCGAGGGCGGGGCCGTGCCCGCCACCATCGCCATCATGGGCGGACGCATCCATATCGGCATGGACGATGCCGCGCTGGAGGCGCTGGCGAAAACCCCGCCCGCCGAGGTGATGAAGCTGAGCCGCGCCGATCTGGCCGTCTGCATCGCCAATGGCCGCACCGGCGCGACCACCGTGGCCGCGACGATGATCTGCGCTGCACTGGCCGGCATCCGGGTCTTTGCCACCGGCGGCATCGGCGGCGTGCATCGCGGGGCGGAGCTGAGCTTCGACATCAGCGCCGACCTGCAGGAACTGGCAATCAGCCCTGTGACCGTGGTGGCGGCAGGGGCCAAGGCCATTCTTGATCTGCCGAAGACGCTCGAGGTGCTGGAAACGCTCGGCGTGCCGGTCATCGCCTATGGGCAGGACGACTTCCCGGCCTTCTGGTCGCGCAAATCGGGCCTTGCCGCGCCGCTGCGGATGGACGATCCGGCCCAGATCGCTGCCGCCGCCGAGATGCGTGCGGCCCTTGGCCTGCCCGGCGGGCAGCTGGTGGCGAACCCGATCCCCGAGGGCGACGAGATCGCCGCCGCGGTCATCAACCCGGTGATCGAACAGGCGCTGGCCGAGGCCGCCGAGCAGGGCATCGCCGCGAAATCGGTGACGCCGTTCCTTCTGTCGCGCATCTTCGAGCTGACCGAGGGCCGCTCGCTGGCCTCGAACATCGCGCTGGTGCTGAACAACGCCCGGCTGGCGGCGCGGATTGCCGCCGCCATGCGCTGAAAGGCGCGTTAACCGTCACCAGCCTTTCACTTGACCGGCGGCGCGAATCGCGGGCTGATGGCGGCGTTCTTTTCCGCTGGACATCATGCGCCATCCCGACGACCTGCCGCCGCTGCACCCGAATCCCGCGCCCCTGCGCAAGCCCGGACCCGTCGCCGCCCTGCGCGCCTCGTTCCTGACCGGGCTGGTGGTGGTGGCGCCCATCGGCATCACCGTCTGGCTGATCTGGACCCTGACCGGCTGGATGGACAGCTGGGTGCTGCCGATGATCCCGGAACGCTGGCGGCCCGAACAATGGATCGGCATCCCGCTGCGCGGCGTGGGCGTCGTGGTGTTCCTGCTGGTCACCATCCTGATCGGTTGGGCGGCCAAGGGCTGGTTCGGGCGTTCACTGATCCGCACCGGAGAGCGCATCGTCGACCGCATGCCCATCGTCCGTTCGGTCTATGGCGGGGTGAAGCAGATCGCCGAGACCATCCTGTCGCAGAACGAGGCGCGCTTTGACCGCGCCTGCCTGATTGAATATCCGCGCAAAGGGTTGTGGGGCATCGGCTTCGTCGCCGGCCCGGCCAAGGGCGAGCTGGCCACCGCCACGCAACGCGAGATGCTGGCGGTGTTCCTGCCGACCACACCCAACCCGACCTCGGGTTTCCTGCTCTATGTGCCGGCGGAGGATGTGCATGTGCTGGACATGAGCATCGAGGACGCGGCCAAGCTGATCATCTCGGCCGGGCTGGTCTACCCGGCCGGTCAGGCGGCAAAGGATCAGGAAAACAGCGCCGGCAAATCCACCGTGTCCTGATTGTTCAGCGCATCGGCGTGGTCCGCAAGGAACGCGTCCGCCGCCACCTGTCCCGCCGCCCGCATCCGGTCCAGCATCTGCGGGTTGGGCAGCAGCTTCGAGCGCGCGTTCAGGTCGTTCATCAGCACGTCGTCCATGATCATGTGGATCAGCGGGTTCTTCATCTGCCGGTCATTGATCCGCTGTTCGGCCCAGAGCTTCTTGACGAAGTTGATGGCGCGCAACTCGCGCAGCAGGCTGCTGTTGAAGCTGACCTCGTTGATCCGGTCCTGGATCTCGGCCGGCGTCTTCGGCAGTGCCTCGCGCGTCATCGGGTTGATGTTCACGATGACGATGTCGCGCGGCAGGGCGGGCGCGAACAGCGGGTAAAGCGCCGGGTTGCCGGAATAGCCGCCATCCCAATAGGCCTCGCGCCGCCCGGTCTTGGCGTCATCGATCTCGACCGCGCGGAACAGCGTGGGCAGGCAGGCCGAAGCCGTCACCGCCTCGCAGGTCGCCTCGGTCCCGGTAAAGACCCGGATGCGGCCGGTTCGGACATTGGTGGCGTTGATGAAGAGACGCGGCCCGCCCTCGCCCCAGAAGACCGGATGCGGCATGGATTTCAGGATCGGCAATAGCGGGTTGGAATAGAGCGGCCCGTAATCATAGGGGCTGAACACCCGGGTCATCCCCTCCAGCCAGGCGGCGGGGGTGAACAACTCGGCCCAACGCTGCATCCCGCGCGGCACCATCATGTTCGAGCTGAGCCAGCGGATCATGCGGTTGTCGCTGACCTGGCTCACGTTTTCCCAGATATAGGTCAGGTTCTTCTTGGCCGCCTTGCGCCCGGCCCGGCTGTTGCCAAGCGCCAGCCCGGCCTTGACCGCCGCGCCGTTCAGCGCCCCGGCCGAGGTGCCGCTGATGCCGTCGACGATCAGCCAGTCCTCGTCCAGCAAGCGGTCCAGCACGCCCCAGGCAAAGGCCCCGTGCGCACCGCCGCCCTGCAGCGCCAGATTGATGTGTTTCGGTTCCAAATCAGATACCTGCCTCTATTTTGCAGGCGCAGCATAGCAAAGCGCGACAGGCTTTGCACGGCGTTGCTGATCCCCCCCCATCACGGCGCCGCGTCATATCGCCCGGATGTGAAGCGCCGTGAGGCCTTGCGCTCAGCAATAGGCCTCGGGCCCGCGCGACATGGCGCGGTTATAGCGCGCGCCATGGGCAAAGCCGACCGGCAGCAGCGTCTCGATCTCGGCCAGTTGCCCGGGCGTCAGGACCAGGTCGCCGCCCTTGGCATTGGCCTCCATATGCGCGGTGCTGCGCGATCCCGGCAGGGCGATGACATGGGGCGCACGCGACAGAAGCCAGGCCAGCGCCACGGCTTCGGCGCTGTGGCCGATCTCGTGCGCATAGTCCGCGAAACGGGCGATTTTCTCCATGTTGCGCGGGAAATTTTCGGCATCGAAGCGCGGCATCCCGCGGCGCAGATCGCCCTCGCGCAACTCCTCAGGCTTGGGCGGCGCGTCGGTCAGCACGCCCCGACCCAGGGCCGAGAAGGCCACCAGCGCCGCGCCATGCCGGGCGCAGGCCTGCACCAGCCCCAGTTCCGGCAGCCGGGTCCAGAGTGAATATTCCGACTGCACCGCGGCAATGGGCGCCACCGCCGCCGCGCGCTCCAGCGTCGCGGGCGCGATCTCGGACAGGCCGATGGCGCGGATCTTGCCCTCATCCCGGAACCGCGCCATCTGGCCGATCACCTCCTCGACCGGGACCGAGGGGTCGCGGCGGTGGATGTAATAGAGGTCGAGATGATCGACCTTCAGCCGCTTCAGCGAGGCTTCGAGGCAGGTGCGCAGGTAATCGGGTTCGTTGTTGAAGGGCCGTTCCTTCTCGCGGGTGATGCCGACCTTGCTCGCCAGCACCACCTGATCACGGCGGGTCTTGAGGAAACCAGACAGCAACTCCTCGGCCCGGCCCTTGCCATAGACATTCGAGGTGTCGAAATGATTGATGCCGAGATCAAGGCAGCGGGCCATGCAGCGCAGCGCCTCGTCGGGATCACCGGCCGCATAGGCGCCGACGAAATTCATCGTGCCAAGCGCCACCGCGCCGATCTCGGGACCATCCGCGCCCAGTTTCCGTGTCTGCATCACCGACCCCTTTCACCTGTTCCGGGGCAACCCTGCCCGGCGGGGCGGGAAATGGAAACCCCGAGCCGGGACATGCGCGCCTGTATCAGCCCGCGAGCAGATCGTCCGTATCGACCAGCCGGGCGAAATCCGCCGCCAGGTGCGCCATGGTCACGTCGAAGATGGTCCGGGCGGAAAGACCCGCCGCCGGCAGGTCGAAACCCATCACCGCATCGCGGATCACCTGCATCCGGAAACCCAGATCGGCGCCGGCGCGGACGGTGGAGTTGACGCAGAACCCGGCAACTGCCCCGGCGACGGCCAGATCGGTGATGCCCGCATCGCGCAGGAAGCGTTCCAACCCGGTCGATGCGAAAGCCGATGACGTGTGCTTGATGAAGACCGGCTCGCCCGGCACCGCCTGCGTCTGCGGAATGGGCTGGCTGGCCGGTGCATCGGCGTGCAATTCGGCGGCCGGATCGCGCTCGTGATGCAGGACATGGATCACCGGACGCCCCTCGGCCCGGAAGGCCGCCAGCAGCGTCGCCAGCCGGTCCGGCGCATCGGCGTTGAGGCAGTCGCGGCCTTGCGCGATGCGGTCGACCATCAGCATCTGCATGTCGACGACCAGAAGCGCGGTTTTCGTCATCACTCCCGCGCCCCCATCAGCCGATCAATCCTCGGCATTTGCCTCGGCGCGCGACTTGCCCGCCACGTCGAGCGCCAGCGTCGCCGCCATGAAGGCGTCCAGATCGCCGTCCAGCACGCCCTGCGTGTCGCTGGTTTCCTCGCCGGTGCGCAGGTCCTTCACCATCTGATAGGGCTGCAGCACATAGGAGCGGATCTGGTTGCCCCAGCCGGCATCGCCCTTGGCGTCGTGCTGGGCGTTGATCGCGGCGTTGCGGCGGTCAAGCTCGGCCTGGTAGAGCCGCGATTTCAGCGCCGCCATGGCGTTGGCCCGGTTCTGGTGCTGCGACTTCTCGGAACTCGTGACCACGATCCCGGTCGGCAGGTGGGTGATCCGCACCGCCGAGTCGGTGGTGTTGACGTGCTGACCGCCGGCGCCCGACGAGCGATAGGTATCGATGCGGATCTCGTTATCGGGGATGACGATCTCGATATTGTCGTCCACCACCGGATAGACCCAGATCGAGCTGAACGAGGTATGGCGCCGCGCCGCGCTGTCATAGGGCGAGATGCGCACCAGCCGGTGCACGCCCGATTCCGATTTCAGCCAGCCATAGGCGTTATGCCCGCTGATCTTGTAGGCGGCGCTGCGGATCCCCGCCTCGTCGCCCGCCGATTCCGACATCAGCTCGACCTCGTAGCCCTTCTTCTCGGCCCAACGCACATACATGCGCGCCAGCATCGAGGCCCAGTCACAGCTTTCCGTGCCGCCCGCGCCCGCGTTGATTTCAAGGAAGGTGTCATTGCCATCGGCCTCGCCGTTCAACAGCGCCTCAAGCTCCTTCTGCGCCGCTATCTCGGCCAGCGCCTTCAGATTGGCCTCGGATTCGGCGACCAGATCGGCATCGCCCTCTTCGCCCGCCAGTTCCACCATCTCGGCATTGGCCTCGAGATCGGTGCTGATCCGGCGGTAGGTCTCGACTGCGTCCAGAAGCGCCTGCCGTTCCCGCATCAGCTTCTGCGCCCGCGCCGGGTCCGACCACAGGTCGCCCGCCTCGATCATGGCGTTCATCTCTTCCAGCCGGTGAGGCGCGGTTTCCCAATCCATCCGCTGGCCCAAGAGGGTCAGGGATTTGCGGATGGCATCAATCGTGGACTGAGTTTCTGCGCGCATCAGCGGATTCCTCGGGATTTGTGTCGAAGCGGGTAGATAGCGCGCAGCCGGCCCGGGAACAAGACCGGGCGGTGCCGCAGGTGATCGCGCCGTCTGGTCATGCGCGCGTTCGGGCCTATGCTGGAGCGAGCCGAATGCCGCCCGCGAAAGGTCCCGCCATGCGATCCGCGATCCGCCCTGCCCTCTTCCTCTGCCTCGTCACCGCCGCCTGCGGCCCTGCCCCCGGCCTGCGCCCGGCGGGCGGCGGCTGGGGCGATGCGCCCGCCGTCAGCGACCGCGACTATGCCCTGCGCGATGCCGCCATCTTCGGCCTGACCGGACAGGAATCGCTGGACGAGGCCGGGGCGGTGATCCAGTCGCGGCTGGCGCTGGCCGAGCCGCCCGAGGGCATTTTCGCCGAGACGCTGAAGATCTATTCGGGCGAGATCATCGGGCTCGACCGTGGCGCGGTGGTGCTGACCCAGAGCGGGCTGCCCGATGACGCGGTCGAGACCGAGCAGCACGTGATCGAATTTGCCATCGACGCCGATACCGGCGCGGCGGCGGCCACGGCTTATGGCACAAGGCAGAAATGTCGGCGCGGCGGCAATCCGGACCAGTTCACCAACCGACCCTGCCCCTGACGCGTCGTGAGACGGCCGGCGGACGACCGCAGGCTTCCGCTGCCGGCGGTTGGACCATGCGCTTTATGGCGCAAACATGTCGAACATCTGATCGGCGCTGAGCGCCACCAGAGCTGACGCCCGCGCGGGCGGTCGTCCGCTGGCCCGGCGGTGCTGCGCACCGTGATTCCGGGCCGGGTCTTTGGACGAGCTAGTAAAGCCCACCCGAGGACAGCGTTCCGAAGTCGGCCTTCTTCGGGATCACCCGCTTCTGGCCGGTCGAGGTGGTGACGGCGGTGGCGCCGACGCCGGGGGCCGAGGCCTCCCAGGGCAGCACCACATCGCCATCGCCAAAGCCCGCGACGATGACCGGCGAGGACCAGCTGGGGTCGCTGCCATCGCGGAAATATTCGGCGATCACGTCATCGCCGGTGGCGTTGTCGGCCATGCGCTGACCGGTCCGGCGGTTGATCTTGACCCAGTAGCCGCCGGGCGGAACCTTGAACTCGGTGCCGCCATATTGCTTCACCGCCTCGCGCATGAAGGCGTTGAACACCGGCACACAGAGCGTGCCGCCAAAGGCGTTCTCGCCAAGGGTGCGCGGCGTGTCATAGCCCAGGTAGCAGCCGGCGACGATGTTCGATGAAAAGCCGATGAACCACACGTCCTTGGCGTCATTGGTGGTGCCCGTCTTGCCGGCGATCGGCACCGGCAGGTTCACGCCCTTGCCCGAGCCACGCTTGACCACGCCTTCCATCATCGAGGTCAGCTGATAGGCGGTCACTGCGTCCATCACCCGCTCGCGGTTGTTGTCGATGACCGGCCCCTGCCCGGCGGGCAGCGCCTGCTGGCCGCAGCTTTCGCAGATCCGCTTGTCATGGCGATAGACGGTGCGGCCACGGCGGTCCTGCACCCGGTCAACCAGCGTCGGCTCCACCCGCTCGCCGCCATTGGCGAACATGGCATAGGCCGCGACCATCTTGAACAGCGTGGTCTCCTGCGCGCCGAGGCTGTTGGCGAGGAACGGGTCCAGATGGTCATAGACGCCGAACCGCTCGGCATATTCGGCCACCCGCTCCATGCCGATATCCTCGGCGATGCGGATGGTCATCAGGTTGCGCGACTGCTCGATCCCGGTGCGCAAGGGCGTCGGGCCGTAGAAATTGCCGCCGGCATTCTTCGGCGTCCACAACCCCTGCGGCGTGTTGATCTTGATCGGCTCGTCCACGACGATGGTGGCAGGGGTGTAATTGTTGTCCAGCGCGGCGGCATAGACGAAGGGCTTGAAGCTCGAGCCCGGCTGGCGCATCGCCTGCGTCGCCCGGTTGAAGACCGAGGATTGGTAGGAAAAGCCGCCCTGCATCGCCACGACGCGGCCGGTATTCACGTCCATCGCCATGAAGCCGCCCTCGACCTCGGGCACCTGCCGCAAGGTCCAGCGGATGAAATTGCCGCTGCCATCCTCGGTCATGGCGCGCACCAGCACCACATCACCGACCGAGACCAGATCGCCCGCCACCTGCGCGCGCGGGCCCAGCTTGCCATCGGCCTGACGCTTGCGCGCCCATTGCACGTCCTTGGCCGGGATCCAGTGGCCGTCGCCGTCTTCCTCGATACCCTCGATGCCGATGCGGGCATCGCTTTGACCCAGTTCCAGCACCACCGCCGGCATCCAGCCCGGAATGTCGCGCGGCGCCTCGGTCTCGAACAGCGCCCCGCGCCAGGCGGCCTCGTCGGTCAGCTGCGCGGCCGGGATGGTCAGGCCGGTGCCGCGCCAGACGCCACGGCCGCGGTCGTAATCCTCCAGCGCCTCGCGCAGCGCGTCGGCGGCGACGCTCTGCATGTCGGGCTCTACCGTGGCGCGGATGGTCAGACCGCCGCCGAAGAATTCCTCTTCGCCGAATTCCCGGCTCAGCTGGCGGCGGATCTCGTCGGTGAAATAGTCGCGCGGCGGCAGCTGTTCCTGGAACGAGGGGAAATCGCCGTTCTGGACCGAGCGCAAAGGCAGCTTGGATTCGCTCTCATAGGTCGCCTGCTCGATATAGCCGTTCTGCCACATCTCGCGCAGGACATAGTTGCGCCGCTCCGTCACCCGGTCCTTGGCGCGGACGGGGTGATAACGGCCGGGTGCCTGCGGCATGGCGGCCAGCGTCGCGGCCTCGTGCGGGGACAGTTCGCTGAGCGTCTTGTTGAAATAGGTCTGGGCGGCGGCGGCGACGCCGAAGCTGTTCTGGCCGAGGAAGATCTCGTTCAGGTAAAGTTCAAGGATCTGGTCCTTGCTCAGCGTATCCTCGAGCCGCGTGGCGAGGATCAGTTCCTTCACCTTGCGTTCGATGCTGCGGTCGCTGGACAGCAGGAAGTTCTTCATCACCTGCTGGGTGATGGTCGAGGCGCCGCGCACATTGCTGCCGCCCGAGCGCACGGCCTCGAGCATGGCGCCGATCATGCCGCGCGGGTCATAGCCCGGATGGGTGTAGAAATTCTTGTCCTCGGCGCTGATGAAGGCCTGCTTCACCAGATCGGGGATCTCGTCGATCGGCACGAACAGCCGGCGCTCCTGCGCGAATTCGTCGATCAGCCGGCCCTCGCCGGAATAGATCCGGCTGATGGTCTTGGGCGTGTATTGCGCCAGCGTCTCGTGGCTGGGCAGGTCGCGCGAATAGATCCAGAAGATCCCGCCAATGGTCAGCGCGACGAAGACGGCAGCCGTCACCACCCAGGAAAAGATGCCACCGAAGAAAGAAAAGATGCTGCGCAGCAAGGACCGGACCTTTCGTGAATCGCCTGCCTCTATAGTCTCTGGGCCGGGGCGCGTCAAAACAACCTTGGGTTATTGGCCCGCGCCAGCCCGGCCCCGTTCACAGCCCCGTTCACAGCCCCGTTCACAGCCTTGCGCGCGGACCCGCTTGGCATTGCCGCCCGCCCCCCGATGGCGTATCTGCGGGGGCGAAACCCGGAGGTCCCGATGACCCACAACCCGATCCGCCCCTGGCGCAACATCGAGCGGCGCAAGTCGCGGCAGATCATGGTCGGCAATGTCCCGGTCGGCGGCGATGCCCCGATCTCGGTGCAGACCATGACCAACACCAATGGCCATGACGTCAAGGCGACGCTGGCGCAGGTGATCGCCGCCGCCGAGGCCGGTGCCGATATCGTCCGCATCAGCGCCCCTGATCAGGAAACCACCAAGGCTTTGCGCGAGATCTGCCGCGAAAGCCCGGTGCCGATCGTCGCCGACATCCATTTCCACTACAAGCGCGCCATCGAGGCCGCCGAGGCCGGCGCCGCCTGCCTGCGGATCAACCCGGGCAATATCGGCGATGCCGCCCGCGTGCGCGAGGTCATCAAGGCCGCCAAGGACCACGGCTGCTCGATCCGCATCGGGGTGAATGCCGGCAGCTTGGAAAAGCACCTCCTGGAAAAATACGGCGAGCCCTGCCCGGATGCGATGGTCGAAAGCGGCCTCGATCACATCAAGATCCTGCAGGACAACGACTTCCACGAGTTCAAGATCAGCGTGAAGGCCTCGGACGTGTTCCTGTCCGCCGCCGCCTATCAGCAACTGGCCGAGGCGACCGATGCCCCGATCCATCTGGGCATCACCGAGGCCGGCGGCTTTGTCGGCGGCACGGTGAAATCCGCGATCGGGCTCGGCAACCTGCTGTGGTCGGGCATCGGCGACACCATCCGGGTCAGCCTCTCGGCCGATCCGGTGCAAGAGGTGAAGGTCGGCTTCGAGATCCTGAAATCGCTGGGTCTGCGCACGCGCGGTGTGCAGATCATCTCCTGCCCCAGCTGCGCGCGTCAGGGGTTCGACGTGATCCGCACGGTCGAGACGCTGGAACAGCGGCTGGAACATATCAAGACGCCGATGTCGCTGTCGATCATCGGCTGCGTGGTGAACGGGCCGGGCGAGGCGCTGATGACGGATATCGGCTTCACCGGCGGCGGCGCGGGCAGCGGCATGGTCTATCTGGCGGGCAAGCAGGCGCACAAGATGACCAATGCGCAGATGGTCGACCACATCGTCGAACTGGTCGAGGAACGCGCCGCGAAGCTCGAGGCCGAGGCGGCGAAGGCAGCCGAGTAAACCTCCTTGCCGGCGGGTCGTCCCGGCGGCAGGGTGTCGGAATGAACCCAGACCAAGACATCTGGATCGCGCTGATCCGCGCCATCGGCGGCGGCACCCATGCGAAACTGTCGATGGCCGACCTGCGCGGGGCCTGCGCGGCGCGCGGGTTGAGGGACGCGCGGACGATTCTGGCCACCGGCAATGTCGTCTTCCGCTCGGCCCTACCCGAAGCCGAGATCGGCGATCATCTCAACGGGATCATGGCGGCACATGGGCTGACGAATGCGGTGTTCCTGCGCCGCCCGGCGGAATTGCGGCAGGTGCTTAGCGCGAACCCCTTTCCCGAGGTCGCGACGGAACGCCCCAGCCGCCTGCTGGTGATGTTCCTGTCGCAGCCTCCCGACCCTGCCGCCGATACCCTGCCCGCCGGCTATCCCGGCCCGGAACGCCTGCGGCTGATCGGGCGCGAGGTCTTCATCGACTATCCCGAAACCATCGGACAATCCAAGCTGACCCCGGCCCGGCTGGAACGGCATTTCGGCCAGCCCGGCACCGCGCGGAACTGGAACAGCCTTGGGCGCATTCTGGCTGCCTGCACGCCGGGCTGATCCGGGACCGTGCCTTAAAGGCGACTATTTGCGGATTCTGCACGTGAAGGGGGAACAATCCGCTCACGGGTCTGTTATCGTCCTACCTTGGTAGCATGGGGGAGGGACCAGTTATGTCACCATTCGGAACCATGTCGCGGCGCAGCCTGCTGACCCTGATCGGGGCGACGGCGGGCAGCGCGGCGATGCTGCGGGCGATGACCACGATGGGTCACGCGCAGGAAAGCGATTACAAGCCGGTCAAGCTCGAGGGCGATCCCAAGGGCGCCTCGGTCGTCATCCTTGGCGCCGGTCTTGCGGGCATGACCGCCGCGCTGGAACTGCGCGATGCGGGCTACAAGGTCACGATCCTCGAATACCAGAAACGTGCCGGTGGCCGCTGCATGACGCTGCGCGGTGGCGACGAGGTGCATGAGATGGGCGGGTTCGTCCAGAAGGTCGGCTTCTCGGAAGGCCAGTTCTTCAACAACGGACCCTGGCGCATCCCGCATCACCATCAGGGGGTGATCCATTATTGCCAGCGCCTCGGCGTCGCGTTGCAACCCTTCGTGCAGGAAAACCTCAGCGCCTATCTGCATTCCAAGGATGCCTTCGACGGCAAGCCGCAGCGCCAGTCCTGGATCAAGGCCGATTACCAGGGCTACGTGACCGAGCTTCTGACCAAGGCCGTCAATGCCGGCGCGCTGGATGATGAAGTGACCGGCGAGACCAAGGACATGCTGCTGGAAAGCCTGCGCGAATACGGCGCGCTGGACAAGGACATGCGCTATGCCAGCAATATCGGCACCTCGAACCTGCGCGGCTATGACAAGCCCGCTGGCGGCGGCATGACCTCGGCCCCCGTTGCCTCGACGCCCATCGGGCGCGACGACTTGCTGCGCTCGGGCCTCTGGCATCACCTGCGCGAGCATGACATCTACGAACATCACGCGCCTCTGTTCCAGCCCATCGGCGGCATGGACATGATCGCCCGCGGCTTTGCCAACGAGGTCGGCGACCTGATCACCTATGACGCCCGCGTCACCCGCATCGCCCAGAGCGAGACCGGCGTGACCATCGATTACGACAGTTCCTCGGGCGAGGGCCAAGGCGGGCAGGTGACGGCGGATTACTGTGTCTGCACCATCCCCTTCTCGGTTCTGGGCCAGATCGAGGCCGACCTGTCCTCGGACCTGCAGAACGCCGTCGATACCGTCTGGTATTACGAGGGCTTCAAGGCCGGGCTGGAAATGAAGCGCCGCTTCTGGGAGCAGGACGAGAAGATCTATGGCGGGATCACCTTCACCGATCTCTCCATCGGCCAGATCAGCTATCCCTCTGCCGACATGATGAGCGCCGGGCCGGGCGTGCTGCTGGGCGCCTATCAGTTCGGCAAGCCGGCCTTCGAATTCACCGCGCTGACGCCCGAACAGCGGATCGAACGCTGTCTGGCCGATGGTGAAAAGATCCACGGGCCGAACTATCGTCAGGAATTCAGCGCCGGCGCCACGTTCGGCTGGCACCGCAATTCCTGGACCCTTGGCTGCTATGGCCATTGGGACGAATATGGCGAGACCTTCTTCAAGGCCTGCGAGGTCGATCGCCGGCTGGTCTGCGCCGGAGAGCACCTGTCGCAATGGCCGGGCTGGCAGGAGGGTGCCATCCTGTCGGCGCTGGACGCCATCACCCGCCTGCATCAACGCGTCATCGCCGGCTGAGGAGGAGCAAGAGATGAAACCCACCATTCCGACCCTTCTGGCGGCGCTGATGCTGGCCGCCCCGGCCTTCGCACAGGACACCGCAACCGAGGCCGCCCCCGAGACTGCGGAAGCCGAAGCGGCAACCGCCGAGGCCACTGCGGTCGCCGAGGCCGATGCCACGCTCCCGGCCGCCGAGGATGCCGCCCCCGGCACGGCGCAGGCCATGCCCTTGACCCAGACCATCACTGACATCATCACCGACGCGCCCGACAGCGCGGCGGCGGAAGCCGCTGCCGGGGCGCTGACCAGCGCAACCGCGCCGGGCCTTGATGATGGCAGCGAGCAGCTTGGTTTTTCGACCGGCGAGGAAATCTACCAATATCTCTGCCGGGGCTGCCATCAGTATGACGGGTCCGGGGCCAAGGGCGCCGGTGCCTACCCGGCGCTTGCGGGCAACGAGAACCTCGAATTCGGCGACTACCCGGTGATGCTGGTGGTCAATGGCCAGAAGGGCATGCCGCCCCTTGGTCATATGCTGTCGGACGAGCAGGTCGTGGCCGTGGTCAGCTATATCCAGACCAGTTTCGGCAACAGCTATACCGAACACCCGACGGTCGAGACGGTCGCCGGCGTCCGCCCCGAAGACCCGACGGCCAGCGCCGGCGGTTCGGGCGGCAACTGACAGGGCGGCGCGCTGGCCGCTCAGGCTAGCGCGTCCCGCCGCAAGGCGCTGATCTTCATCGATGAATCGGGATCGTGGTAGGCCCGGCAGGACTTGAACCCGCAACCAAGGCGTTATGAGCGCCCTGCTCTAACCAATTGAGCTACAGGCCCCCAATGATCGCCATCCTCGTAGAACCTGCGCCGCGCCCGGTCAAGGCGCGGCGCAGGGTCGGAATCATTCGGCGTCGAGGAAGGCCTTCAGCCGGTCGCTGGCCTGGGCGATGTTCAGCACCCCGTCCAGATGGCCGCGGGTGCCCTGCAATTCGACGATCTCGACCGGGGTGCCGTCGGACTTGATGATCCCGGCGGTCTCGCGCACGGCGTCACCCGGGAAGACCAGATCCTCGTCGGTATGGATCAGCATCACCGGCACGTCGATCTTGAGCAGGCCCTTGTAAATCCCGTCCTCGGGATGGCCGGCGACGAATTGCTGGCAGGCGCGCACCAGGTAGAGGAAATGGTTGGCATCCGAGACACCGGCCCGCGCCGCGCCCGCCTTGTTCAGCGCATCGACCACGGCATAGTCATTGGCCCAGGCCTTGCCCGGATCGGCGCCCTCGGCCGCCCAGTTGCGCCCGAAGGTGCCATTGGTCCATTCCGCCGAATTGGCGTGCAGCGTCACCACCTTCAGCGCATCGGCCAGCCCGGCATTCGGCGCTTCACCCTCGTAATAGTCGCCGCCGTTCCAGTTCGCATCGAGCTTGATGGGCGAGGCCCAGACATCCAGCCAGGCGATCAGGTCGGCATCGGCCCAGCCCGAGGCGATGACCGGGATCACCCGCTCCAGCAGGTCCGGATGACGCGCGGCCCATTCATAGCTTTGCAATCCGCCCATCGAGGCGCCCATGACCGCGTGCCATTTCGGGATGCCCAGCTGATCCATCAGTCCCTTCTGCGTCTCGACGAAATCGCCGATGGTCAGGATCGGAAAATCCATGCCCCAGGGCTTGCCGGTCGCCGGGTTCACCGAGGCCGGGCCGGTGGTGATGACATTCGGGTCATTGGCACCAAGGTTCACCGGGCTGTCTACCGAGACGACGAAATACTTGTCGGTATCGATCGCCTTGCCCGAGCCGATGATCGCGTCCCAATAGCCGGGTGCCGCATCGGTCTCGGCATATTTCCCCGCCGCATGGCTGTTGCCGCTGAAATAATGCGGAATCAGGATGGCATTGTCCCTGGCCGCGTTCAGCGTGCCATAGGTCTCGTAGCCCAAGGTCATCTCGGGGATGGTCGCGCCGCCATCGGTGGTGAAATCGTTCAGGGTGAAGGATTGCTTCTCGACGAGAGGTTCGTAGGCGAAGGCAGGGCCGGCGGCGATCAGCGCGGCGATAAGGGTGAAATGTCTCATGCAAATATCCCGGTTGGTTTCCCTATCCCGGTATCGAACAGAGACCTTGAGGATTCGTAAAGGCGTAATTCAACCTATGCGGTTTGCTTGCGGCGCACATACAACTCTAACCGGTGATGGACGATCTCATAGCCCATCTCGGCGGCAATCTCGGCCTGCAGGCGTTCGATCCGGTCATTGGTGAACTCGATCACCTGCCCGGTCTCGACGTCGATCATGTGGTCGTGGTGGCGCTGGTCTGCCGGTTCCCACCGCGCCGGCTCGCCCTGGAATTCCAGCTTCTCGATGACGCCCTGCGCCTGCAGCGTGGTCAGGGTGCGATAGACGGTCGCCAGCGACACCCCTGCCCCCGCCGCCTCGGCGCGGCGGTGGAGTTCCGTCGCATCGGGGTGATCGGCGCAATCGGCCAGCACGCTCAGCAGCAGCTTGCGTTGGCGGGTGATGCGGACGCCGGCATCGCGGAGCGCGGTTTCGAGTTGAAGGGCACGGGACTCGGTCATGGGACTGTCATGCCCCAGCACGGCACCAGTTGCAACTAGCCAGTTGCGAACCAATCGCAACTGTTGACAGTTGAGAATCATTCGCAGATACCGATGACATCATGACCCCGAACCCGATCCGGACGCTCAGCCGCCTTGCCCTTGCCGCCCTCTTTCCGCTGCTGCTGGCCCAGCCTGCACTGGCCGAGCGGCTGAAGGTCGTCACCACCTTCACCATCATCGCCGACATGGCCCGCAACGTGGCGGGCGATGCGGCGGATGTGGAATCGATCACCCGGCCCGGTGCCGATATCCACGCCTACCAACCGACGGCGGGCGACATGATCCGGGCTTCGGATGCCGGACTGATCCTTGCCAACGGGATGAATCTCGAGGCGTGGTTCCAGCAGTTCATCGACAAGCTGGGCGATGTGCCGGTGGCGGTGGTCAGCGAGGGGGTCGAGCCCATCGCCATCCGCGGCGGCGATTATGACGGCAAGCCCAATCCCCATGCCTGGATGTCGCTCTCGAGCGCGCTGATCTATGTGGACAACATCGCCGCCGCGCTGGAAAAGGCCGACCCGCAGAACGCCGCGACCTACCGGCAGAATGCCGCGGACTACAAGGCGCAGATCGAGGCCGCGCTTGGCCCGCTGCGCGAGGCCGCCCATGCCCTGCCCGAAAACCGCCGCTGGCTGGTCAGTTCCGAGGGGGCCTTTTCCTACCTGACCCGCGATTGCGGGCTGAACGAGCTGTTTCTCTGGCCGATCAATTCCGACGGCCAGGGCACGCCGCAGCAGGTGCGCCGGGTGATTGACACGGTGCGGGCGGAAAAGATCCCGGTGGTCTTTTCCGAATCCACCGTCTCGAACCGCCCCGCCCGCGCCATCGCCGCCGAGACCGGGGCGCGCTATGGCGGGCAGCTTTACGTCGACAGCCTGTCCGAAGCCGATGGCCCGGTGCCGACCTATCTGGACCTCTTGAAAGTCACCAGCGAAACCATTCTGACCGAGTTGCAGAAATGACCGATGGCATCACCGTCTCTGACCTGACCGTCACCTACCGCAACGGCCATACGGCTTTGCGCGAAGCCAGCCTGACCGTGCCGGAAGGCTCGATCACCGCGCTGGTGGGGGTGAACGGCGCGGGGAAATCGACGCTTTTCAAGGCGCTGATGGGTTTCATACCTGCCGCGCAGGGCAAGATTACCGTCTTGGGCGGCAGCGTTGCCGAGGCATTGGCGAAAAACCTGATCGCCTATGTGCCGCAGGCCGAAGAGGTCGACTGGACCTTCCCGGTCCTCGTCGAGGATGTGGTGATGATGGGTCGCTATGGCCATATGGGCTTCCTGCGCCGCCCGCGCGCCGTGGACAAACAGGCCGTCACGGAGGCCCTTGCCCGCGTCGGCATGGCCGAGTTCCGCCAGCGCCAGATCGGCGAGCTGTCGGGCGGCCAGAAAAAGCGCGTCTTCCTTGCCCGGGCCTTGGCACAGGAGGGCCGGGTGATCCTGCTGGACGAGCCCTTCACCGGTGTCGATGTGAAGACCGAGGAGGCGATCATCACGCTGCTGCGCGAGATGCGGGCCGAGGGGCGGGTGATCCTCGTCTCGACCCATGACCTCGGATCGGTGCCCGAATATTGCGACCGGGTGGTGCTGGTCAAAGGCACGGTTCTGGCCTCGGGGCCGGTCGCCACCACCTTCACGCCCGAGAACCTGAAACGCGCCTTCGGCGGCGTGCTGCGCCATTTCGTCCTTGGCGGCGCGGCGCTGCATGACGATCCCGATGCCCGCGCCGTCGATGTCTTCAGCGACGACGAACGCCCGCTGATCTTCTATGACCAGCAGGCCCGCACCAAGGACAGCGCATGATGCAGCCCGCTTCTTCTTCACCGAAATATCCCACGGGGGGTCGACAATCGGGGCGCCATCGGTCCGAGAACCGATTGGCGACGGGGTGTGAAACCCCCGCAGGGCACCCATGATCGAGACCCTGCTGATCCCCTTCCAATACGGCTTCATGTCCAATGCCATCTGGGTCGCGGCGCTGGTCGGGGGCGTCTGCGCGTTCCTCTCGGCCTACCTGATGCTGAAGGGCTGGAGCCTCATCGGCGACGCGCTCAGCCATTCCATCGTGCCGGGTGTGGCCGGGGCCTATATGCTGGGGCTGCCCTTTGCCATCGGGGCCTTCCTGTCGGGCGGGCTGGCGGCGCTGGCCATGCTGTTCCTGAACACTCGCACCGGCCTGCGCGAGGATGCGATCATCGGGCTGATCTTCACCAGCTTCTTCGGGCTGGGGCTGTTCATGGTCTCGCTTAACCCCATGGCCGTCGACATCCAGAGCATCACCATGGGCAATATCCTCGCCATCCCGCCCGAGGATGTGCTGCAACTGGCGATCATCGGCTTTGTTTCGCTGGCGATCCTGCTGATGAAATGGCGCGATCTTCTGGCGGTGTTCTTCGACGAGACCCATGCCCGCACCATCGGGCTGAACCCGACCCGGCTGCGCGTCCTGTTCTTCACCCTGCTCTCGGCCTGCACGGTGGCGGCGATGCAGACGGTGGGGGCGTTTCTGGTCGTCGCCATGGTGGTGACGCCCGGCGCCACCGCCTACCTGCTGACCGACCGCTTTCCGCGCCTGATCGCGCTGTCGGTCTTCATCGGCGCCTTCACCTCGGGCTTCGGGGCCTATCTGTCCTTCTTCCTCGACGGCGCGACCGGCGGGATCATCGTGCTGCTGCAGACGCTCATCTTCCTCGCCGCCTTCATCTTCGCCCCGACCCACGGGATGCTGGCCGCCCGCCGCCGGGCACGGCGGGCCTTGCGCGAGGTCGCGCCATGATCCTTCTCGCCCCGCTCGATTACGGCTTCATGCGCGAGGCCTTCGTCATCGCCGCGATCATCTCGATCCCCTCGGCGCTGCTCTCGTGCTTCCTGGTCCTCAAGGGCTGGAGCCTGATGGGCGACGCGATCAGCCATGCGGTGCTGCCGGGCGTGGTTCTGGCGCATCTGCTGGGTTGGCCGCTGGTCATCGGCGCCTTCGCGGCCGGCATGGGTTGCGCGCTGGCGGCGGGCTTCCTGCAGGAGAACAGCCGGGTCAAGCAGGACACCATCCTTGGCGTGGTCATGTCGGGCATGTTCGCCGGCGGAATCGTCCTCTATGTCGCCACCGGCCCGGCGACCGACCTGTTCCATATCCTCTTCGGCAATATCTTTGGCGTCTCGCAGGAGCAGATCCTGCGCACCGCGCTGATCGCCCTGCTGGTCAGCGGCGGCATCCTGATGAACTGGCGGGCGCTGACGCTGTTCAGCTTCGACCAGGTGCAGGCCCGGGTGATCGGGCTGCCGGTCCGCTGGCTGCACTACGGGCTCTTGGCGGCGATCTCGCTGACGGTGGTTGCCATGCTGACGGCGGTGGGGATCATTTTGGCCGTGGGTCTTCTGATCGCGCCGGGGGCGATCGCCTTCCTGGTCACGCGGCGGATGCAAGCCATGCTGGCGGTGGCCTCGGCGGTCTCGCTGATCTCCTGCCTTGCCGGGGTCTGGCTCAGCTTCTGGATCGACAGTGCGCCTGCGCCGACCATCGTTCTGGTGCTGACCGGCTTCTTCGTCGCGGCCTTCGTCTGGCGGCAGCTCCGCACTCGCCGCGCCACCGCCGGGCAGCCGGCTTAACCCGCGTCAAACAGCGCGCGCCAGGCCGGGTTCCCGCCGTGATGCGCCGCGAGTCGGCGGAACTGCGCGCCCTCGGGCCGGTCGAGACCAAGCCAGCTTAGCGCATTGCCACCCATGATGCGCTGCTGTGCGGCCTTGTCGGGGGTCAGCCTGCCAACGAAATCGCGCATCATCCGGTGATAGTCCGGGTGATCCGGCTCGCGCGCGATCATGTGCCAGTCGCTGCCATAAAGCATCCGCTCGCCCGCCAGCGGATAGGTCGCCAGGAAGGCCTGCGTCATCGCCAGCGGCCCGCCCGGCGCGCTGTCCACATCCCGCGCGGCCTCGTCCCAATATCCGGTATCGAAATAGAGGTTCCGGTCCTCGGTCATCATCTGCCCCAGCCGCACCTGCCAATTTGCCTCCTGATGGCGATTGAATCCGCCGAAATGCGCAAGGTTCACCCGCAGATCGGGATGGTCCCGCAGCACCGGCGCCCATAGCCAGGGGGCGGAATAATCCTTGGTCCCCGGCCCCGCCCCCATGCTGTGCGAGGCATGGGTGGCGATCGGCACGTCATTCTCCGCGCACCAGCGGTAAAGCGCCCCAAGCGCCCGGTCCAGCGCGGCGCGGGGCGGCGGGTTCCGGGCGATGTCGGGGCGGGCATGGGCAAAGCTGATGGCACTGTTGTCATCGGGGCGAAAGCCCATCGGCGGATAGAGCTTGACCCCGGCAAAGCCCTGCTCGGTGATGGCGCGCTGCACTCCTTCCAGCACGGATGCGCCCTCCAGCGCCGCACGCAGCGGACAGAAGGGCACGAAATTGAGCACCAGCACACGGGCCTCGCGCTGGCTCAGCCGCGCGGCCAGATCGACCTGCTGGGCCATCGGGCTGACGCTCTGCGGTTCGGTCGCATTGAGCCACAGCGCCATGTCGACCAGATGGTTGCAGAAGATCCGCGCCTCGGTCGGCCGGCCATAAAGCCGCGCGGCCTGATCCCGGATCACCACACGGTCGCGCGTCATCAGCATGGCCCATTGCAGCGTGTTCGACAGACTGAGGCTGGAGGCCGTGGCGCTGCGGCGGTCGGGGTTCAGCAGACCCGGCGCCAGTTGCTGCCCGGTGCTCGGCACGGCGCGGCGGGCGGCGATGATAGGTTGATCTCCGGCTGCCATCCCCGCCGCCGCCTCCCCGACCGGCACGCCCGCCGCATCCGACAGCGCCGACAGGAGTTGCTGGTCGGGTTCCGGCAACAGCACCGCCGCCGCCTCGCCGGATGCGGCGCTTCGCATCGCCCGGCTGGCGGCTAGCTGCGTCTCGGCCCGGGCCTGCGCCGCGCCGAAATAGCCGTCGATGGCGCGGGCCAGCCGCGCCTCGTCCTGGGCCGGGTCGATCCGGGGCAGCGGTGCCTGGCCCAGATCCGCCAGTTCCGCCGCCGCATCGCGGGTGCCCTGCAGCAGGAAGGTTACGATCATCTCGGCGAAGGGACCGATCACGGCGACCGGGAACGTGCTGCCAAGATCGGGCAGGATCACCTGCCGCAGAAAGCCTAGCGCCGGCACGTCGCGGCCATTGAAGAGGTGCATATGGGCGTCGATGGCGCCCGCACCCAGATCGGCCTGCCGCCCCGGACGGGCAAGGCCCGAACCGCAGCCGGACAGTGCGAGGACACCCGAGGAAAGGGCGGTGGCGGTGAACAAGCGGCGACTGATCATGGCACATCTCGGCTGACACTTCCGCGCCAGCCTAGCATGGCTCACGCGCCGGTTGCATCCCGCAGGATCATCGCCGCCGCCTTTTCGGCGATCATCGTCACCGGGGCGTGGGTATTTCCCGAGGGGATCATCGGCATGATCCCGGCATCGGCAATGCGCAGCCCCGCCAGCCCGCGCAGCCGCAACTCGGGATCGACCACGGCCATGGCGTCCGTGCCCATGCGCGTGGTGCCGACCGGGTGGAAGATCGTCGTGCCGATTGCGCCCGCCGCCTGTTCCAGTTCGGCCTCGCTTTGCAGGCTCGCCCCCGGCAGGGTTTCGACCGGCGCGAATTCGGCCATGCGCCGCGTCGCCATCAGCCGCCTTGCGTGACGGATGCTCTCCACCGCCACCTCGCGGTCGCCTTGGGTCGAGAGGTAATTCGGCGCAATGGCCGGGGCCTCGCCGGGGGTGGCGCCGCGGACATGGCTGGTGCCCCGGCTTTCGGGGCGCAGGTTGCAGACCGAGACGGTGAGGCCGGGATAGGGGTGCAGCGGCTCGCCGAACTTGTCCAGGGACAGCGGCTGGACGTGGTATTCGATATTGGCCGTCGCGAAACGGTCCGAGGAGCGCGCGAAGATCCCCAGTTGCGAGGGCGCCATCGCCATCGGGCCAGACCGCCGCAGCGCATATTCCAGCGCAATCCCGGCCTTGCCCCAGAGGCTCGCCGCCCGGTCGTTCAGGGTCCGCGCGCCCGTGATGCGGAAGACGCTGCGCAATTGCAGATGGTCCTGCAGGTTCGCGCCAACGCCCGGCAGGTCCAAGACCACCGGGATCCCGAGCGAGGCCAGATGCGCCCCCTGCCCGATCCCCGACCATTCGAGCAGCGCCGGCGAATTGATCGCCCCCGCCGCCAGCACCACCTCGCCCCCTGCGCGCGCCAGATGCCGCTGCCCGCCCTTCTGGAAGATGACGCCGGTGATCCGGCCCTCCTCGATCACCAGCCGTTCCGCCTCGGCCCCGGTCTCGATGCGCAGATTCGCCCTTCCCCGCGCCGGGTCCAGAAAGGCCTTGCGCGCGTTCCAGCGGATGCCGCGCCGCTGGTTCACCGGGAAGTAACCCACGCCCTCATTGTCGCCGGCGTTGAAATCCGCGCAGACCGGCAGGCCCATCTCCTGCGCCGCCTCGGAAACCGCATCGAGGATCGGCCAGCTCAGCCGCTGCTGTTCCACCCGCAACTCGCCCTCGGTGCCATGCAGGTCGCTGGCCTCGCCGTAATGGCGTTCCGAGCGGCGGAAGAAGGGCAGCACGTCCTCCCAGCCCCAGCCCGGATTGCCCGCCTGCCGCCAGCCATCGTAATCGGCCGCCTGCCCGCGCATGTAGATCATGCCGTTGATCGAGGAACAGCCGCCCAGCACCCGCCCGCGCGGATAGTTCAGCGCCCGCCCGTTCAGCCCCGGCTCGGGTTCCGTCTTGTAGCACCAGTCCACCGCCGGGTTGCCCATCGAGTAGAGATAGCCCACCGGCACATGCACCCAGAAGCGGTTGTCGCTGCCGCCGGCTTCCAGCAGCAAGACCCGGTGGCGCGGATCGGCGCTGAGGCGGTTGGCCAGCACGCAGCCGGCACTACCCGCGCCGACGATGACGAAATCATAGGTTCCGAAGTCGCGTGTCTCATCCATGAGGGGACGCTAGCGCGCGGGTTTTCGCCGCGCAACCGCCCCCGTTCCTGGCCCCGCTCATGAAGATCATGCAAAGGTTTCACGCCCCCGCTTGTTGCACCGGCGCATCTCTGGCGTCACAAGCGAAGGGCGGTGTCGCAAATGGCCCGCATCATGGTCGCAAGCGGTGGATCAGCCCCGCCGCGCGCGCCCTATTGAGGCCGGTAAGGAGGATCCCCGCATGTCCGGACTGACGCTTGTCTATTGGCGCGACATTCCTGCCCAGGTGACGATGGGCAAGGGCCGCAATGCGACCCGTATCGTGCTGAACGAGCGTTTCGAACAGGCCATCGACCGCGCCGCGATGAAGGCCGGTCTGGCGGGAACCGACGATTACCTGAACCAATGGCGCCGCGCGCCGGCGGAGGGGGATGACCCGCAGGCCGAAGCCACCCGGCTCGAGGCCGAATACGACAAGGACCGTCTGAAGGCATTGATCGCCAATGACGGCTGGAACCCGGTTTAATACAGGCTGAAAAGATGTCGCTCATGCAGTTTCGGACGCCCAAGAAGGATACGACCTCGCCCCTGCCCGCCTTCCTGACGGGCGCCTCGATCGAGGTGATGCCGAAAACGGCCGAGAAGATCGCCGATTTCCGCGCGATCCTGCCGGCGGGCACGCAGGTCTTTGTCGCCCATATCGACGGCACCGATCCGGCCGACATGCAGGCGACCGTGACCCGTCTGGCGCGCGAAGGCTTTGCACCGGTGCCGCATATCCCGGCCCGCGTGGTGCCGTCGCAGGCGGCGCTGGCTGACTGGATCGCCGCCTATCGCGGCGCCGGCGCGACCTCGGCACTGCTTCTGGGCGGCGGGCTCAGCACCCCGCGCGGTCCCTTTGCCGATTCGATGCAGATGCTGGATACCGGGCTTTTCGCGGATTTCGAGCGGCTCTATGTCGCCGGCCATCCCGAGGGCAACCGCGACATCGACCCAAATGGCGGCGAGGCCGAGGTGCTGCGCGCCCTTCGCTGGAAGCAGGACTTCGCACAGCGGACGGATGCCCAGATGGCCGTGGTGACGCAGTTCTGCTTTGACGCGAAACCGGTGATCGAATGGGCCAACCGGATGCAGGCGGTCGGGCTGAATCTGCCGATCCGCATCGGTCTGGCCGGCCCGGCCAAGCTGCAGACCATGCTGAAATTCGCCATCATGTGCGGCGTCGGCCCCTCCTTGCGCGTGCTGCAGCGCCGCGCCCGCGACGTGACCAAGCTGCTGGTTCCCTACGAGCCGACCGACTTCATCACCGCCATCGCCCGCCACAAGGCCGCCAATCCCGGTTTCGCCATCGAGGCCGCGCATATCTTTCCGCTTGGTGGTATCACCGCCTCGACCGACTGGCTGAGCCGCGCGAAAGCGGCCTGACCGACTAGCCCTGAAAGGCCCATAATGACCCGCACCGTTCTGGAATCCGCATCGAAGACCGTCATCATCGGCTTTGACGAACCCTTCTGCGTCATCGGCGAGCGCATCAACCCCACCGGCCGCAAGAAGCTGGCGGCCGAGCTTGAGATGGGCGATTTCTCGACCGTCGAGAAGGACGCGCTGGAGCAGGTGGCCTGCGGGGCGACGGTGCTGGACGTGAACTCGGGCGCGGTCTTCACCAACAAGATGGCCGAAGATCCGCGCTATGCCGACAACAACTTTGTCGAGCCGATGCTGATGCCGGAACTGATCACCCGGATTCAGGCGCTGGTCGATGTGCCGCTCTGCATCGACAGCTCGGTTCCCGGCGCGCTGAAGGCCGGGCTCGAGGCCTGCAACGGTCGTCCGCTTCTGAACAGCGTCACCGGCGAGGAAGAGCGGCTGGAACTGGTGCTGCCGCTGGTCAAGAAATACAACGTGCCGGTGGTGGCGATCTCGAACGACGATACCGGCATCAGCGAGGACCCCGAGGTCCGCTTTGCCGTGGCCAGGAAGATCGTCGAGCGCGCCGCCGATTTCGGCATCCCGGCCCATGACATCGTGGTTGACCCGCTGGTCATGCCGGTCGGCGCCATGGCCTCGGCCGGGCAGCAGGTCTTTGCGCTGGTGCGCAAGCTGCGCGACGAGTTGGGGGTGAACACCACCTGCGGGGCGTCGAACATCAGCTTCGGCCTGCCGAACCGCCACGGCATCAACGCGGCCTTCCTGCCCATGGCCATCGGCGCCGGCATGACCAGCGCGATCATGAACCCGGTCCGCGCCGCCGAGATGGAGGCGATCAAGGCCGCGAACTTCCTGATGAACCATGACCCGAATGGCGGCGAGTGGATCAAGTTCAGCCGGGTGATCGAAGCCGTCCATGCCGGCACCTCCTTCCCCGAGGCTGCTGCTGCGGCAGCCGCTGCCAGCGGTGGTCGTGGCGGGCGTCGGCGCGCGCGGGGGTAGGCGCAGCGGCTCGACGCAGAGGCAGCGCCCGACCGCAGGGTGGGCGCTGCAAACATCTCGTGGATGCGCCTTTATGGCACAAATATATCGAACGACTGTTCGGCGCTGAAGGTCGCCAAAGCGCCCGCCCATGGGGGGCGGTCGGGCGCTGCCTGTGCTGGTCGCACAGGCGGGGTTGCAGGCTTTACCGCCCGCTGAACTGCGCCGGACGCTTCTGCAAGAACGCCTGAACGCCCTCGGTGAAATCACGCGAATTCGCCGCCTCTTTCTGCATCCGGGCTTCCAGCTTCAGCTGGTCCTCCAGATCATTGTCCAGCGATTGCGACACCAGCGTGCGGATGCGGCGATAGGCGCCGCTGGGGCCGGCGGCCAGCTTGCGCGCGGCAGCGGCGACGCCCTCGACGAATTCCTCGTCGGGAAGCGCCTTCCAGATCAGGCCCCACTCTTCAGCCTGCTTCGCCGGAACCCCCTCGGCGAAGAGCATCATCCCCATGGCGCGGGCATGACCCACCAGGCGCGGGATGAACCAGGTGCCGCCGGCATCGGGGATCAGGCCGATGCGGGTAAAGGCCTCGATGATCTGGGCGCTTTCGGTGGCGATCACCACGTCGCAGCAGAGCGCCAGATTGGCCCCAGCCCCCGCCGCCACGCCGTTGATCGCGGCGATCACCGGCACCGGGCAGTTGACGATGGCTTGCAGCATCGGTTCGTATTCGTCGCGCAGCACCGCCTCGACATCGGCGGCGGCGGCGAAGTCGGTCAGGTCCTGACCCGAGCAGAAGGCCCGTCCCGAGCCGGTCAGCACCACGCAGCGCACATCCGCCCCGACACCGCTGATGGCGGCGGTGATCTCGGACCGCATCCGGCTGTTCAGCGCGTTCATCACGTCGGGCCGGTTCATCACCACGGTCGCAATGCCGTCGCGGACGGAAAACTGGATGGTCTCGAAGCTCATGGCGGTCCTCCCTCGGGTTCGCGCCATCTTGCCCAGATTGACGCGAAGGGAAAGCCCGGACGAAACGTCACGGGTTGATCATTCCCTCACGTCACCCATGATGGCCTTAAGCCGAGCGCGTTCCTGGTCGCTGAGCGGCGCAAGCGGGGCGGTCTCGGCCCGCTCGCGCGCGCGCAGGAAACGCCAGCCGACCAGCAGGGCCAGCAGCGCCATCAGCGGCCCGGCCAGCCACAGAAGCAGGTTCGCCCCGCGCGCCGGCGGTTCGAAGAGGACGAACTCACCGAAGCGGTCAGTGACCGCCTCGATCACCTGCGGGTTGCTGTCGCCCGCGACCAGCCGCTCGCGCACATAAAGCCTGAGGTCGCGGCTGATCGGCGCATTCGATTCGTCGATATTCTCGCCCTGACAGACCGGGCAGCGCAGCTTTTGCGAGATCTCTCTCGCGCGCGCCTCGAGCGCGGCATCGGGCAGCACCTCGTCGGGCTGAACGGCAAGGGACAGCGTTGGCAGCAGCGCCAGTGCGAGGATGGCAAGAACGCGCCTCATTCCGCCGGCACCGCGTTGACCGGCGCCTTGCGCGCCCCGGCAGCCACCCGGTAGCGGCGATCCGAAAGGCTGATCAGCCCGCCAAGCGCCATCAGGATCGAGCCGAGCCAGATCCAGTTGGCGAAGGGTTTCACATAGGCCCTGACCGCCCAGCCCCCGCCTGCCTGCGCATCGCCGATCACCACATAGATGTCGCGGAAGATGCCAGTTTCGATGGCGGCCTCGGTCGTGGGCATGGCCTGCACCGGGTAGACCCGTTTCTCGGGGTGAAGCGTGGTGATCTCGCGCCCGTCCTTGGCGATAGCGATGGCCGCCATGGTCGAGAAGTAATTCGGGCCCTTGATCTGGTCCACCGATTGCAGGGTCATCTGGTAGCCGCCGACCTCATAGCTTTCGCCGATCCGGGCCACGCGGATATCCTCGACCTGCCAGGCGGTCAGCAGGGACACACCGATGAAGGTGATACCCAGCCCCGAATGCGCTACCGCCTTGCCCCAGTCGGCGCGCGGCAGGCGCAGAAGGCGCGAGAGCCCGGACTTGCCGGTGCGGTGCACCAGTTCGGCGACCGACCCGGCGATGAGCCAGCTGCCCAAGCCCGCACCGATGACGGCGATCGCGGAATGGCCGCTCGACACCGCCCAGATCAGCAGGGCGATGGCCAGCGTGACCGCCAGCGCCCCGCGCAGCGGCCGGATGGCACGGCTGACCTGCGCCCGCTTCCAGGGCAGGATGGCGCCCACCGGCAGAACCAGCGCCAGAACGATCATGAAGGGCGTGAAGGCCTGATTGAAGAAGGGTGCGCCGACCGACAGTTTCCGGTCCCAGAAGAATTCGGCCACCAGCGGCCAGATGGTCCCGATGAAGACGACGAAGGCCGAAACCGCCAGAAGGATGTTGTTCAGGACCAGCGCGCCCTCGCGCGAGACCGGAGAGAACACCCCCTTGGCCGCCATCGCCCCGGCCCGCGCGGCAAAAAGCGTCAGCGCCCCGCCCACGAAGACCGCGAGGATGCCCAAAATGAAGACCCCGCGTTCCGGGTCATTGGCGAAACTGTGGACCGAGGTAATGACGCCAGAGCGCACGATGAAGGTGCCGATCAGCGAGAAGCCGAAGGCCATGATCGCCAGAAGGATCGTCCAGCTTTTCAGCGCCTCGCGCTTTTCCACCACGATGGCGGAATGCAGGAGTGCCGCCGCCAGCAGCCAGGGCATGAAGCTGGCGTTCTCGACCGGATCCCAGAACCAGAAGCCGCCCCAGCCAAGTTCGTAATAGGCCCACCACGACCCCAGCGCGATGCCGATGGTCAGAAACAGCCATGCCGCCAGCGTCCAGGGCCGGACCCAGCGCGCCCAGGCCGCATCGACGCGCCCCTCGATCAGCGCGGCCACGGCAAAGCTGAAGGATACCGAGAGCCCGACATAGCCAAGATAGAGAAAAGGCGGATGAAAGGCGAGGCCGGGGTCCTGCAAGAGCGGGTTCAGGTCGCGCCCGTTGAAGGGCGGGTTGCCCAAGCGCAGGAAGGGGTTCGAGGTGAAGATGATGAAGGCATAGAACGCCGCACCGATTGCCGCCTGCACCGCCAGGACGCGCGCCCTCAGACTGGGCGGTAGGTTGCCCGAAAACGCCGCCGCCGCCGCGCCGAAGAGCGCGAGGATCATCACCCAAAGCAGTAGCGAGCCCTCGTGATTGCCCCAGACGCCAGTGACCTTGTAGAGCATCGGCTTGTCGGTATGGCTGTTCTCGTAGACCAGCTTCAGCGAGAAATCGGAAGTGACGAAGGCCACGGTCAGCGCCGCGAAGCTGATCGCGGTCAAGCCGAACTGTGCCAGCGCCGCCGGCCGGGCGCTGTCCATCCAGCCGCGATTGCCACGCGCCGCGCCGATCATCGGCACGACCATCTGATAAAGCGACACCGCAAAGGCGAGGATCAGGGCGAAATGGCCAAGTTCAGCGATCATGGAACCTCCGGTGGTTGGCTGGCAGTGTAACCCCGCGAATAAGGGGGGAACAGTCCCCCCTTGGCCGCAGAAGGTCAGTTTTGCGTGTGACCCGCTAGACCTTGGTCGCAGCCCAGTCCCTGAGCGCGGCGTTGTCGGCGAAATCGTCGCCGGTTCGCGTCGCGGTGATCGGCAACGCGGCCTCTGTCATCGCCTGCGCAGGCCGGGCGGGAATGCCGCCGCGATTGCGGAAATGATACGCCTCGCGGGCGCCGAAATAGAAGCTGACGATCGCGCCAAGCAGCCACCAGAGCGGCTCGGGCACCAGCGCGAGGCCCTGCATCCGGGCCGAAAACCCGATCGGCTCGATCATCGCATAGGCGAACAGCCCGATCACCCCCAGCGTCATCAGCGGCCGGGGCATCCGGTTCAGCCCATCGACGAAGCGGTTGAACCCGCCTGCCGGCGCCGCCTGAAACTCTTGCCCCAGCTGGGTGAGGGCGCGGGCATAGGCCTCTTCGTCCAGCTCCATCCGCCTCGTGGCGTTCGCTGTAAAAACTTCGGCCATGCCGGTCGCGGCCTGACCGACGGCACTGACGGTCGGCCCCATGCCGATCAAGCGGTCGATCATCCCCATCTTGCGGTCCTTTCGCGGTGCTGGCTGGCGCTGAGGTGATAGGCGGGAGAGATGAATTCTTCGGCCCGGGTGATCCAGCCGCCCTTGCCGCCATCGCGGCGGCGCGCGTATTTGCGGCTGGCCGGGCGCTGGTCGGCCAGGGCGTAGTAGTAATTTCGCCGGGCAATGCCGTAAGCATCGCCCAGGTGGCGCGGCGCGGCCTCGGCTGCCGCGCGGGCGCTGGCGATGGTTGCCGGCCCGACCTGACCGTCATCCTCGCAGGGAAATCCCATGCGGCTGACCAGCCGCTGCAAAATCTTCACCGCATTCGCCCCGGCATTCACATACATGTCGAAGGTGCTGGCCTGCACCGCCTCGGGCAGTTCGTTCAGGCGCGGGCGCTGGAAGTAATGCTCGACAAAGATCTGCCGCGCCTCTGCCCGTGTCAGCGCCCGCACATCCGCGACATCCACCCGCCCGTCGCGGTTCAGATCGCGGCCCAGCCTCTGCAGCGTGCCAAGCGTCACGCCATAGTGCGTCGCCCCGCCCGGATCGTCCGGGTCATCGACAAAGCCCCCCTCGCGTGCCACGACCTCGGCCGCAATCTCCTCGACGCTTGGCATCTGCTGTCCCCTTTCCGCGATCACCTGCGGCAAGACTGCGACAGGCTGGTTAAGCCAGGATGAACCGGGCGGGCGTTGCGCGCGGCCTCACAAAGGCGTGAGGCGCTGCGTCCGATCCCGGATCGCCTGCGTGTCTGTAATTAACCGGCCCGTGACGCCGGCACATGACAGGAGGAAGACCATGAAAACCCTGACCTTTACCGCCTGCCTGATGGCGCTCTCTGCCGGCTCTGCCCTTGCCCAGGACGCGATGGCCCCGATGGTGGAGGCGAGCGACCAGAGCGTTGCCAATGGCATCGTCAGCGCCACCAAGGTCGTCGCCCCGGCCAATGGCTGGCTGGTCGTGCACCGCACCGATGCCGAGATGAAGCCCGGCCCGGTCGTGGCATATGCGCCGATCCGCGAAGGTGAAACCGCCGATGTCGCCGCCATCCTGACCGAGCCGGTCGCCAGCGGCGACATGCTGATGCTGATGGTCCATGGCGAGGATGGCGGCATGACCACCGGCAGCTTCGAATACACGCTGGGGGCCAAGGAAGACGGCCCGATCCGCATCGATGACAAGCTGGTCATGGCCACGATCACGGCGCAGTAAACCTGCGTGTCAGTCTGGCAGGCCAAGGCCCCCCGCGCTGTTGCGGGGGGCCTTTTGCTGTCGTCCCGCTGGAAACCGACCGCCGCCCCGCCGCGTTGGGCCGGCAAGAATGACCCGAACCCGGAGAGCCCGATGAAAAACCCCTGGATGAGCGCCTGGCTCACCGCCGCCAACAGCATGACCGGCGCGGCGCGTGGACAGATGATGTCCGAGTTGAGCAAGGCACAGACGCAGATGATGGAGGACTGGCAGAAGGCCTGGATGGAGGCCTGGATGGGGATGTGGTTCCCCGGATCAGCCAAGGGCAGCAAGCGGCGGAAATAGGGTCGCGCCGATCCCGCGAGCTTGCCCTCTGCTGCCGCGCATGGGCTGCTGGACCGGGTTTCCGAGTAAGCAGCACGGATGTGACGCCAATGGCCACTGGCAGGGTGATGCGGGTCGCAGGGATCGCCCTGCTGAGCCTGATGGGCATCCTGCTTGCCACCACGGTGGCGATCATGCTGCTGGCGAGGATGACGTTCTCGGCACCCGAGAGGGCACGCGCCTGCGATGATGCGGCTGTAAGCGAGCACGCATCTTGGATGCGCGCGGGCACCTTGGGCTTGACGGGAGTGCACCGGCCAAACCCGCCAATCGGCGCAAATGAACATGGGGGGCCTTTGCCCCCCATGCGGTTGATCTGCGGGATCAGCCCTATTCGGTGGACACGGCCTTCAGCATGACGTGGAAGATCACGTTCTGCTCGACCACGCCGCTCAGAAGATGCGCCCAAGGCCCTGCCGCCATGATCGGCACGTCGACCGCAGAATGGGTTTCCGAGGTCATCGGCACCAGCGATTCCTGCAGGTAGTCGATATTGGTGGCCTGTTCCTGGGTCAGTTCCTTGCGGGTGCCGGTATAGTCATTCGCGCCCTCTTCCTGCACCATGACCGAGCCGGGGCCGTTCATGTAGCCGGCGACGGTATAGGGCTTGCCATCGAGACCCTTCGCCAGCGTCTCGGCATGCTCGGTCCCGTTATCGGCCACGTCATAGCAGAGGCCGGTGATCGGCGTTCCTCGACCGCAATAGCCATTGAACTCCAGCCCGTGACCATGGTCAGCGGTGACGATGACCAGCGTGTCCTCGGTATCGACCATCGTCAGCGCCTTTTCGATCGCCAGGGCAAAGGCCTCGCCATCGGCCACTGCGCGGGCCATGTTGCCATCGTGGTTGGCGTGATCGACGCGGCCACCCTCGATCATCAGGTAATAGCCGTTCTCGTTGCCCTGCATGTTCCTGATCGCCACCTCCGTCAGATCGGTCAGCGAGGGCTCGGTCTCGGGGCGATCCGCCTCGTAGCTCATATGGCTCGCGCCATAGAGCCCCAGCAACGGCTTGGCCGGGTCGGCGGCCAGCGTGGTCTCGCGGTTCCAGGCATATTGCCAGCCCTTGGCCTTGATCTCCTCGACCAGGTTGCGGTCGAGCCGCTGGCCCTCGCCGCCATTTTCATCGCTGATGCCATTGGGCAGAAAGCCCCGGCTGCCGCCGCCTAGCGCGAGGTCGATGAAGCCGGCATCGATGGCATCGACCATCTGCGCCGCGATGTCCTTCTGCGCGCAATCGGGGGGCAGTTGGCTGTCATCCTCCCAGTCACGCTGCGCGCTTTTGGCGAAGACCGCCGCCGGTGTCGCATGGGTCAGCCGCGCGGTCGAGACGATGCCCACCGACTTGCCCATGTCGGTGACGATCTCGGCGAAGGTGGTCAGCCCGGCCGTCGCCGCCGCATCGCAACTGTCGAAATCGCCCGCATCGTCGATGTTCACTGTGCCGTTGCGTGACTTGATCCCGGTGTTCAGCGCGCTGGCGGTCGGCGCCGAATCCGGCGTCTGGCCGTTCGAGGTATAGGTCTTGGAGAGGCCCACGAAGGGCAGCTTTTCCTGCGGCAGCACGAAATCGTCGCCGAGGCCCCCGGCCTTCTGCCCCATCCAGATCCGCGTGGCATATTGGGTCGAGAGGCTGTTGCCATCTGCCACGAACAGGATGACGTTCTTGGCGCGTTTCGTGTTGGGCGCGATCGCCTCACGCGCGGCGATGACGGCCTCGGCATCGGTGTACCATTTGCTGTCCTTCTGAGCGATCGGCACCTCGGCGAAAGCCGGCAATGCAAGAGCGGCAGAGATCAGCGTTGCGAGTCGAACAGACATGATTTCCTCCCCTTTTCATGATCCGAGAGTCAGTAAGGACACGAAATCGTGAGCAGAGCAAATGTAGAGTGCTTCGCGTGGGGGTGGAGTTGAGGGGTGGTCGTGAGGCCGTTCACCCGGAGTTAACGGTTCCGCGCGAGCTTGGCGCATGTCGCGCTATCTCCGCCCGCGCCTGCCCGGCGTGCCGATCTTCTTCACCGTCACGCTGGCGCAGCGCGGCAGCTGGCTGCTGATCGAGGAGATCGAGCGGCTGCGCATGGCCGTTGCCGCGACACGCTCCGCGCGGCCCTTCGCGATCGAGGCCTGGGTGGTCTTGCCGGATCACCTGCATTGCATCTGGCGCCTGCCGGATGGGGATACGGATTATGGTCTGCGGTGGGGCGCGATCAAGGCGCGGTTCACCCGGGCGGTGACGGCGGAGGTGGGGTGGAACCCCACCCTACGCTCGGCATCAATGGTGGCGAAGGGCGAGGCAGGGCTGTGGCAGCGGCGCTTCTGGGAGCATCATATCCGGGATGAGGCCGATCTCGCGGCGCATCTGCGTTATTGCTGGTGGAACCCGGTGAAACATGGACTGGTCGAGCGGCCCGAGGATTGGCCCCATTCGTCGTTCCATCGGGACAAGGCGGCGGGTCGGGTGGATTGGGTCAGTCGGTTTGATCGTGATGCTAATGCGTAGGGTGGGGTTTCACCCCACCATTTGGGCCGGTCCGGTTCAGGTTGGCGTTGGTTGATGTGGCGCACGTGGATGGTGGGGTGGAACCCCACCCTACGGTTGATCGTCGCGCGCCCCGAAAATTAGGCCCATTTGTCGTTTCATCGCGATCGGGCTCGCGGGCGCGTGGATCGGGTCAGCCGGTTTGATCGCGACGCCAATTCGTAGGGTGGGGTTTCACCCCACCATTGGGCCGGTCCGGTTCAGGTTGGCGTTTATTGATGTGGCGCGCGTGGACGGTGGGGTGGAACCCCACCCTACGCTTGCTACGCTCGCTTAACGATTTTGTGTATTCACGGGCGGCAAGGGTTGTTGCGCACTATCTGAATTTGGCGCCTTGCCACTCTCGCTAGAATACCTTCCCAGTATATATCCTGAAAGACCGCCGAGCAATGCGGAAAGTTCCTTTCCCTCTAGTATCCCAGTTATTCCAAACAGAATAATTGCAATAACCAAGCTAAACAACGTGATAAATTGGATAGCACTCGGCGTCGAGAACATCGACCGTCGAACCTCACCGTCCACGAAGAGTAGAATAAAAAATGCAACAATCATTGCGCCTATTATCCATGAAAAATATAGGCTTACATCAGATTTAAATTTCTGATCGAGATTATCTCGACTGATAGCATCCCCAATCTTTCTATCGAGCTCGTCGAATATTGTTTCAAGTTCAGAAATTTTCCGGCGCGCCTCCGGGAGACGGGTCTCACTTTCCCGAACGAGCACTAACTGCCTTTCCTGCTGGGCGATCTGCGTCTTCAGGAAATTAGGATCGCCAAAGAACGGAGGGCAAGGCTGGGGAGGAGTCTTGCCTTCTGATATGATACTGTAGCAGCTACCAATGGCTTTTAACTGATCCAATCCCATTTGCAGAAGGTTTGAGTCGCCGAAGAGTGCTACTCGCTTTTCGGCCTGTGAGAGCTCAAGCTTAGCCGCATCGAGATTAGAAGATATTCTGTTTCTCAGTGCTCTAAGACTGTTAAATCGGTCAGCAGAGCTCAAATCCGGGCGATCCGCTGCATTCATTTCGGTCCGATACTGCTGCGTCGAGAGTGAATCAATAAACGGTAGCGCCAGACCTCCGGACGTCATATTAGGAAGCGCGACTCCCGCTGCACTTCCCGTTGGAGGGGGCACGGGGGCGACGTCAGGGGGATCTGGCGAAATCTGGTTGAAAAATGGTTCGCTATCTCCAGGCAATGGAGTTGATAACGATTGCGCGGCCGAAAAACCAACGAACGAGTGGATGAAGAAAAGAAAGAGCAAGAAAATGCGCATCACGAATCCCCTCGTGCGAGCAATTACTCTCATAATGTCGCACAGGAATTCACAAAGTAAAGAAAAAGCGCTTAATCACCCATCCATCTTCAACGCCTGAATAAACGCCGTCTGCGGAATTTCCACCTTGCCGAACTGGCGCATCTTCTTTTTCCCGGCCTTCTGCTTCTCCAAGAGCTTCTTCTTCCGCGTGGCGTCGCCGCCATAGCATTTCGCCGTCACGTCCTTGCGCATGGCGCTCAGCGTTTCGCGGGCGATCACGCGCGAGCCGATCGCGGCCTGGATCGGGATCTTGAACATGTGGCGCGGGATCAGCTCTTTCAGCTTTTCCACCATCACCCGGCCACGCGACTCGGCGCGGTCGCGGTGGACCATGATCGACAGCGCGTCGACCGGCTCGTCATTCACCAGGATCGACATCTTCACGAGGAAATCCTCGCGGTATTCCGACAGCTGATAGTCGAAGGACGCATAGCCCTTGGTCACCGATTTCAGCCGGTCGTAGAAGTCGAAGACCACCTCGGCCAGGGGCAGGTCATAGACCACCATGGCGCGCTGGCCGGCATAGGTCAGGTCCAGCTGGATGCCGCGGCGGTCCTGACACAGTTTCAGCACGTCGCCCAGATATTCGTCGGGGACCATGATCGTCGCCTTGATCCGCGGCTCCTCGATATGGTCGACATAGGTCAGGTCGGGCATGTCGGCGGGGTTGTGCAGGTCGCGCACTTCGCCGTCGTTCATGTGCAGGCGGAACACCACGCTTGGCGCGGTGGTGATCAGGTCCAGATCGTATTCGCGTTCCAGCCGGTCGCGGATCACCTCGAGATGCAGGAGGCCCAGGAAGCCGCAGCGGAAGCCGAAGCCGAGCGCGGCCGAGGTTTCCATCTCGTAGGAAAAGCTCGCATCGTTCAGCGCCAGCTTCTCGATGGCGTCGCGCAGCGCCTCGAAATCATTGGCATCGACCGGGAAGAGGCCGCAGAAGACCACCGGCTGCGCCGGCTTGAAGCCCGGCAGCGGCGTCTCGGCGCCCTTGCGCTCGTGGGTGATGGTGTCGCCGACGCGTGTGTCGCGGACCTGCTTGATCGAGGCGGTGAAGACGCCGATCTCGCCCGGGCCCAGCTCGGCGATGTCCTGCATCTGCGGGCGTAGCACCGCCAGCTTGTCGATGCCGTAGATGGCGCCGGTCTGCATCATCTTGATGCGGTCGCCCTTCTTCACCATGCCGTCCATCACCCGGATCATGACGACGACGCCCAGATAGGCGTCATACCAGGAATCGACCAGCATCGCCTTCAGGGGCGCATTGCGGTCGCCTTTGGGCGCGGGCAGGCGCTGGACGATGGCTTCCAGCACGTCGGGAATGCCAAGCCCGGTCTTGGCCGAGATCGGGATCGCGTCCGAGGCGTCGATGCCGATGACATCCTCGATGTTTTCCTTGACCCGCTCCGGCTCCGCCGCCGGCAGGTCGATCTTGTTCAGCACCGGGACGATCTCATGCCCCGCATCGATGGCCTGATAGACATTGGCCAGCGTCTGCGCCTCGACCCCCTGGCTCGCATCGACGACCAGCAGCGAACCTTCGACCGCGCGCATCGAGCGGCTGACCTCGTAGGCGAAGTCGACATGGCCCGGCGTGTCGATCAGGTTCAGCACGTATTTGCGCCCGTCCTTGGCCGGATAGTCGATGCGCACGGTGTTCGCCTTGATGGTGATGCCGCGTTCGCGCTCGATATCCATGCTGTCCAGAAGCTGGGCCTTCATGTCGCGTTCGGCGACAGTCCCCGTCATCTGGATCAGCCGGTCGGCCAAGGTGGATTTGCCGTGGTCGATATGGGCCACGATCGAGAAATTGCGGATGAGATCAAGGTCGGTCATGGCCGGGCTATACAGGGGCGCAAGAGCCGCGGAAAGAGGGTTTCGAGCGGCACTGGACGCGACACTGGACAGGCCCGGCGCAGGGGCGCAGGATCGGGGAATGGCGAGTCTATGGCAAACGGGTGTGACGGCGCTGGCGCTCTGCGCGGGCATGGCGGCTGCGGCCCTGGCGGTCGAGCCCGACCCCTTCGGGCCGCTGGCGCCCTTCCGGCCCGGAGAGGCGCTGGCCGCGCGCGCCGCCACCTGCGCCACCCTGCCCGACTGGGTGGGTTACGCGCCCGAGACCGGGGAGCGGATCAGCCTGACGGTGCGCGGGCGGTTGAGCGCGGTCGAAAGTGACGGGGTGCTGGCCTACCTGGTGCTCTGCGAGGCAGCAGATGTGCAGGTGCTCTGCGTCACCTACGAGACCGGCGGCTTTGAACCGGGCGACGGGGCGGTCCTGGCCGGCGGCTTCATCCGCGCCGAGGGGCGGCGGGTGATGCTGGACCCCTGCCTTGCCAGCGATCCGCGCGCCTCTGCTGATTAGCTGCGCCGCGCCGCCCGCCGGCGCAGCTGCGCCTCGCGCCACATGGCATAGACGCCCGACAGCACGATCACCCCGGCCCCGGCCAGCGTCCAGAGGTCCGGCCGCTCGCGCAGCACCAGCACGGCAAGGATCAGCGCAAAGACTAGCCGCGTATAGCGGAAGGGTGCGATCAGCGACAGATCGGCCAGCCGCACCGAGACGACCATGGCCTGATAGCCCGCCAGCCCGACAAAGACGCAGGCCAGAAGCAGCAACCATTGGTTCAGGTCCAGCAGGCGCAGCCCCTGCCCCTCGGCTATCATCAGCACGAGCCCCGACAGGGCGATGGCGATGAAGGCGGTGATGGTCAGCAGGCCCGATCCGACATCCACAGGCACCCGCCGCGTGGTCAGGTCGCGCATTGCCGCGAAGAAGACCGAGGCGAGCGCCAACAGGGCCGCGGGGTGAAAGGCCTCGGTCCCCGGCCGCATGATCATCAAGACGCCCAGAAAGCCGAGCGCGACCGACAGCCAGCGCCGCCAGCCGACATGCTCACCAAGGATCAGCGCCCCGCCCATCGTCATCGCCAGCGGCAGTGCCTGGGTGATGGCCGAGACCGAGGCCAGATCGCCAAGTGCCAGCGCCGCCACGAAGGTCAGCGCCGTCAGCCCCTCGCCCAGGCTGCGCAGAGCCACCACCGGCCGCCGCGCGGCGCGCCAGCCGATTGGCTGCCCGCGCAACCGGATCAGAAGCGCAAAGAGCACCGCCCCCAGCGCCCCATGCAGGAACAGCACCTCGCCGATGCTCAGCCGCACGGCCAGAAGTTTCAGCAACAGGTCCTCGATGGCGAAGAAGGCCATGCCCAAGACCATCAGCCCCGCCGCGCGGGCATTGCCGGTCATGGGGTCAGCTTTGCGACAAGGGCCGGCAGGTCGGCGATGCGCTCCAGCCGGTGAAAGCGCGGATGATCGGGGTCCGCGCCCTGTTCATGCAGCCAGGTCAGGTCATGCGGGATCAGCACCGCATTGCCGCCGGCCTGCAGCACCGGCAGGATGTCCGAGTTCATCGAATTGCCGGCCATCAGGAAACGGTCCGGGGTGATGCCGTGGCGGGCGAAGACCGCGGCATAGGCATCGGGGGTCTTGTGCTGGACGATCTCGATGGCGTCGAAGCGCTCGGCCAGCCCCGACAGCGCGATCTTGCGCTCCTGGTCCAGCACGTCGCCCTTGGTGATCAGGATGCGGCGCCGGTCCGACAGCGCCTCGACCGCCCCCGCCGCGCCCTCCAGCAGATGCACCGGATGGGCGAGCATCTCCTGCCCCATCGCCAGGATTTCCGCCACCGCCTCGCCCGGCAAGCGGTTCTCGGTCAATTCCAGCGCGGTCTGCACCATCGACAGCATGAAGCCCTTGATGCCGTAACCGTAACGCGCCAGATTGCGGCATTCGGTGTCGAAGAGATGCGCGGCGATGCGCTCGGGCGGCGCGTGGCCCGCGAGCAGGCGGGCGAAGCCAGCCTGGGTGCTGCGGAAAAACGTCTCGTTTTCCCAAAGCGTGTCATCTGCGTCGAAACCGATCCATTCCATGCCCGCGGGTGTGGCTGGCCCGTGCGGGGCCGTCAAGCGAAAGGATATCCGATGGAGTTCACCGTTTCCGACATGACCTGCGGCCATTGCAAGGCCGCGATCGAGGAAGCCGTCACCGAGGCCGGCGGCACCGCCCGGATCGACCTTGCGACGAAGCGCGTCCGGGTCGAGGGAATCAACGCCACCGAAGCCGAGGCGGCGATCCGCGGCGCCGGCTATTCGCCCGAGCCAGCCTGAGCCGCGCCGCGCCGTGACGCCACAAGATGTTGATGTTGCGGGCGGCCCGCCGCTGACCAATGGGTTATACCCAAGAGATTGAGCGACGCCCCGGAATTTGCTATATCTGGGGGCATGACGGTGTCACAGGAGACGGGCGACAAGCCCGCGGCACCGGATGACGAGGAACCGAGGAGACAGTCCCAATGCTCAACCGCATCATCATTGCGGCCGCCGCCGTCGTGCTGACCACCCCTCTGGCCATGGCCGGCCCGATCGACAGCGCCTGCGTGCGCTCGGACCGCGCGCGTGGCAATGCGCCGCTCTGCGGCTGCATCCAGCAGGTCGCGAACCAGACGCTGTCGCGGTCCGACCAGCGCCGCGCCGCCAGCTTCTTCCGCGAGCCGCACAAGGCGCAAGAGGTCCGCATGTCCAAGCGCGATGCCGACAACGCCTTCTGGTCGCGCTACAAGCGCTTTGCCAGCAGCGCCGAGGCCTATTGCCGCTGAGCCGGCTTTGCGCGTCACCGTTCTGACCGGCGCGGGCATTTCCGCCGAAAGCGGGCTTGCAACCTTTCGCGCCGCCGATGGCTTGTGGGAAAACCACCGGGTCGAGAACGTGGCGACGCCCGAGGCCTTCGAACGCGATCCGGACCTGGTCCACCGCTTCTACAACCAGCGCCGCGCCCGGCTGGCCGAGGTTCAGCCGAACCCGGCCCATCACGCGCTGGCCGATCTGGCGCGGCTGCATGACCTGACACTCATCACCCAGAATGTCGACAACCTGCACGAGCGCGGCGGCAGCACAGACGTGATCCACATGCATGGCGAGTTGACCCGCGCCCTCTGCGCCGCCTGCGGCCATCGCTGGCCGGCGCCTCTGGTCATGCAGCCCGCCGATCCCTGCCCCGCCTGCGGCGCCCCCGCCACCCGCCCCGACATCGTCTGGTTCGGCGAAATGCCCTATCACATGGAGCGGATCTGGCAGGCGCTTGAGGCGGCCGATTTGTTCGCAGCGATCGGCACCTCGGGCAATGTCTATCCGGCCGCGGGCTTTGCCCAGCACGCCGCCCGCCGGGGCATCCCCTGCGTGGAAATGAACCTTGCCGCCAGCGCCAATACCCGCGATTTTTCCGAGCGCATCCTCGGCCCGGCCAGCGAGACGGTGCCGGACTGGGTGGCCGGGCTCGGCCGCTGACGCCGCCGCGCCCGCGCCGATAGGTCTTGCCCCATTCCCCGCCTTCGGTTAATCCCCGCCCTGCCTCGGTTCCGGGAGTGATCCCGGTGAAAAGGGAACGCGGTGCAATTCCGCGGCTGCCCCCGCAACTGTCAGCGGCGAGCGAGGCCGGACATGTCACTGTTCGCGGTTGCGGATGGGAAGACCCGGCCAAGCCCCGACCCGCGAAGCCAGGAGACCTGCCAGGGCCATCACCCTGACCGCATGCGGGGCGCATGTGCGAAACGGTTTGTCCGTCGCGGTGGTTCATTGACCCGTCCGGCCGGAACCGCCTTCCCACCGGATCACCCATCCCCGCCCGCCACGACCGGGCGCCCTGAAGGACCGAACCGATGCAACTCCGCCACCTGCTGGCCGCCTCGACCGCGCTGACCGCCCTTGCCGGCCTCGCCGCCGCGCAGGAGGCCGCGCTGCCGCCGGTCGATTACGTGCTGCCCGAGATCACGCTGATTGCCAGCGGCGAAGAAACCGAACTGTCCCGCACCGGCCGCTCGGTCTCGGTCATCAGCGATGAGAACCTGCGCCAGCCGGCCCGGCCGGTTTCCGCCACGCTTCAGTCCCTTGCCGGGGTGACGCTGCGCAACTCCGGCCCGCTTGGCACCACCTCCAAGATCTCGGTGCGCGGAGCGCCCGGCCAATATGTTCCGGTTATGATCGACGGTATCGAGGTCAGCGACCCGGCAGCCGGTCAGCCCTATTTCGATTTCGGCGGCCTCACCGGCACCGGAATCAGCCGGATCGAGTTGTTGCGCGGGGCGCAATCGGCGCTGGTTGGATCGCGCGCCATCGGCGGGGTGATCGATATCCAGAGCCTGCGGCCGCAACAAAACGGTTTGCATCATGGGTTCAACCTCGAGGCGGGAAGTGACAACACCCAGGCTGCCACCTATGGCGTAACCTGAATGGACGAGGCGACCGAACTGACCTTTTCGGCCAGCCGGATCAAGTCGCATGGGTTCTCGGCCCGTGATGAGGATGACGGGAACTTCGAGGCTGACGGCTATGATGCCACCCGGCTCAGCTTCTATGGCGCACGCCATCTGAACGACCAGACCACCATCGGTCTCAACGGCTTTTGGGAGGATAGTAGCGGCAATTTCGACGATTACGACGGTGACGTTACCGGAACATCTGGCAATGACACCACTACAGGGAAAAGCTTCGGCCTCCGCGCCTTCGCGAACTTCACCATAGGCGCGGTCGATCACAAGATCAGCCTCACTCGCTATCGCATGGACCGAACGAGCAGCGCGGATTTCCAGCCGCCGACCTACGCACCAAACATTGTGGTGACCGACGAATTCATTGGCAGCCGAACGAAGCTGAGCTGGCAAGGTGCCACCGATATTGGCGCGCATGGGGCAAGGCTGATCTTCGGTGCAGATACCGAGAAGGAAACGGCGCAGAACTTTGACGATGCCCGGCTCTCCGGTGCCTATGTCGAGATCACCGCACCACTTGGCACCGATGTCGACCTGAACGCCTCGATCCGCCGCGACGACCATTCGCTTGCCGGTGGTTTCACGTCTGGCCGCATTGCGGCGGTCTGGCGCGCGCGCGAGGATCTGCTGGTCCGCGCAGCCATCGGAAACGGGTTCCGCGCACCCTCGCTTTACGAACTCTATGGCCCCTACGGAGAACCGGCGCTGACGCGCGAAGACAGCGTTTCAGCAGAACTCGGTGTGGAAAAGCGCTGGGGTGACACCGGCCATCTGCGCGCCACCGCCTTCTGGCTGGATGCCGACAACCTGATTGGTTTCGATGAATCATCGACCATCTGCGGCCAGCCCTACGGCTGCTACGCCCAGGTCGACGGCAAATCCCGCCGACGCGGCGTGGAGCTGGATGGCCGCTATACTCTGTCAGGCGGCGTGACCTTTACCGGTGCCTATACCTATACCGACAATCTCGACTCGACTGGTTGGGTCGATGTGCCCGAGCATGTCCTGTCGCTAGGCGCCGAAACGAGTTTTGCCAGCGGCACCACCGCAGGTCTAAGCCTGCATGCCGAGGCGGACCGGGCCGACGGACTGCCCAGCTTTACCACGGTCAATCTGGCGGTGAGCCATCCGGTGACCGACGAGGCCGTAGCCTATCTCCGTGTCGATAACCTGCTGGATCGCGACTATCAGCTTGTGCGCGGATACGGCACCTCGGGCCGCGCCATCTATGCGGGGGTCCGTGCGGAGTTCTGATCTGATCCGTGGCGTGGCGGTGGCGCTTGTAGTCGCCCTGCCGGCGGTCGTGGGAGCGGAGGCGCCCGGGCGGGTGGTGTCGATGAACCTCTGCACCGACCAGATCGCCATGCTGCTGGCGGCGCCGGGGCAACTGGTGTCGGTCAGCGATCTGGCCGCCGACCCGAACATGTCGCCGATGGCCGAGGTGGCCGCGGGTTACACGCCGAACTATGGCCGCGCCGAAGAGATCTACCTGATGCGGCCCGATCTGGTCATTGCCGGGCAATATGCCTCGGGACCGGCGGTGGCGATGCTGCGCAGGCTGGGGATCCGGGTCGAGGTGCTGCCCCCGGCCGAGGATTTCGACGCCATCCGCGACCAGATCAGCCAGATCGGAAACTGGCTCGGGCGCGAGGCCGAGGCAGCGAGGTTGATCGCCGAGTTCGATTCCGGACTTGCGGCGCGGGCCAAGGACGCCACGCACGGTCGGGCGGCGCTCTATTATGCCAATGGCTACACCTCGGGCCGCGCCACGCTGGCCGGGGCGATCGTCGCGGCGGCGGGTTACGACAATATCGCCGGCGATTATGGCATCGAGACGACCACCGCCCTGCCCTTGGAACTGCTGGTCATGTCCGAGCCCGACCGGCTGATCACCGGGGCGAAATGGCCCGGCCAGTCGCGCTCCGAGGCCATTCTGGACCACCCGGCGCTGAAACAGGCGGCCCCCGGCATGGCCGAGGTGACCGACCGCGACTGGGTCTGCGGCACGCCCTTCGTGCTCGATGCCATCGAGGCGCTGCAATGAGCCGTCTGATGCTCGCCCTCGCGGCGCTGGTGGCGCTGCTGTTCCTCGTTTCGCTGACAACCGGCCCGGCGGGCATCGGCTTTGCCCAAGGCCTGCGCGCGCTGCTCATCGGCGGCGATGGCCCCTTGCCCATCGTCATGCGCGAAATCCGCCTGCCCCGCGCGTTGCTGGGACTGGGCGTCGGCGCGGCGCTGGGGCTGTCGGGCGCGGCCTTGCAGGGCTATCTTCGAAACCCGCTGGCCGAGCCGGGGCTGATCGGGGTCAGCGGCATGGCGGCGCTTGGCGCGGTCATCGCAATCCAGACCGGGCTTTCGGCCAGCCTCGCCCTTGGCCTGCCGCTGATGGCGCTGGCCGGCGCGGCACTTGGCGTGGCGGTGCTGATGGCGCTGGCCGGTCCGCGCGGCGGCTCGGTGACGCTGATCCTCGCCGGCATCGCCATCTCGGCGCTGGCCGGGGCGGGGACGCAGCTGGTGCTGAACCTCTCGCCCAATCCCTATGCGGCGAACGAGATCGTCTTCTGGCTGATGGGCTCGCTGGCCGACCGATCCATGCTGCATGTGGCGCTGGCCTTGCCGGTGATGATCCTCGGCGGGCTGATCCTGATGCGGCTTGGCCGTGGCCTCGACGCGCTGACCCTTGGCGAAAGCGCCGCAGCCGCCATGGGCGTCTCGCCCGGCCGGTTGCGCTGGCTGCTGGTGGCGGGCGTGGCGCTGATGATCGGGCCGGCGACGGCGGTGGCGGGGACCATCGGCTTCGTCGGGCTGGTGGTGCCGCATCTCTTGCGCCCGCTGGTCGGCGCGCGGCCCTCGCACCTGCTGCCGGCCTCGGCGCTTGGCGGGGCGGCGATGGTGCTGGCCGCCGATATCGCCGTGCGGCTGATCCTGCCCGAGCGTGACCTGAAGCTGGGCGTGCTGACGGCACTCGTCGGCGCGCCGCTGTTCCTGCACCTGATCTGGAAAACACGCTCGCGCGGGGGCCTCGGATGAGCCTTCTGACGCTGGATAACCTCTCGGTCACCCGCCGCAACCGCCCGGTTCTGCGCGGGGTCTCGCTCAGCGTCGAACCGGGCGAGTTCGTCGGTCTTCTGGGGCCGAACGGCGCGGGGAAATCGACACTGATGGAGGCGGCACTGGGGTTGATCCCCTTTGAAGGCCGTTCGGATCTGGCCGCCTTCCCCGCGCGCGACCGCGCCCACCGCGCCGCCTATCTGCCGCAATCGCGCGAGATCGCCTGGCCGATCAGCGTTGAAAATCTGGTGGCGCTTGGCCGCATTCCCCGGCCCGGTGCCAGCGGGGCCGAGGATCGCGCCGCCATTGACGCGGCGATTTCGCGCATGGGGCTGGAACCGTTCCGCGCCCGCACCGCCACGCGGCTGTCAGGCGGCGAACAGGGCCGGGCGCTGATCGCAAGGGCGCTGGCGCAGGAAACCCCGCTGCTTCTGGCCGATGAGCCGGTGGCGGGGCTCGATCCGGCGCAGCAACTGGCCTGCCTGCGGCTTTTCCGCGCCCTGGCGGGTGAAGGTCACGGCATCCTCGCCTCGATCCACGACCTGGGGCTGGCGGCGCGCTTCTGCACCCGGCTGGTGCTGCTGGCGGGTGGCGAGGTGCTGGCCGATGATGCGCCGGGCGAGGTGCTGACGGCGGAGAACCTGAGCCGCGCCTTCGGCATCAGCGTCTACCGCATCGACACCCCGCACGGACCGGCGATCCTGCCGATCTGAGCCTAGCGTTTTGCGAGGATCTCGTCCGTCAGCGCCTCGATCTCGATCCGCGCCGGGGTGGCCTTGGGCTTTTCGGCGGCCCCAAGCCCCTGCCCCAGCGTCTCGGCATAGGCCACGCGATTGGCCAGCTGCGTCGCCGCGATCTCGGCGCCGAGTTCCGCGCATTTCTCGGCGATCTCGGCACCAAGCCTTGTCCCGGCCTTGGTGCGATTGAGCACGATCAGCACCGGCGCCTTCTCGCGCCGAGCCAGGTCAAGCACGCCCTCGGTCGCCCACAGGTCCACATGGCTCGAGGCGACCGGCACGATCACCAGGTCGGCCACCCGCAGCGCCGGGCGCAGGTCGCTGTCGATCTTGGGTGGCGTGTCGATGATGACGTAGTCGAAGCGCTTTTTCAGCTTCTCGGATTCGTAGGACGCGCCCCAGGCCGAGGAGGTCGAGAAATCCAGCGCCTCGTCCTCGGCATAGTGTTCGCTGCGCTCCATGAACCAGCGGCCCATGCTGCCCTGCGGGTCGGTATCGACCAGCGCGACCGAATGCCCGCGCGAGCGCAGCGCCACCGCGAGATTGACCGCGATGGTCGTTTTGCCCGATCCGCCCTTCTGCTGGGCCACGGTGATGATCTGTCCGGCCATGCCTGTCCCTTCCTCCGCTTTTCCGCAGGTTACTGTGGCCGACCACAGGATGCACGGGCAATTTTGCAGCTGCAGCATGGGCTGGGGAGAATACGGTTAATGAGCCTAATTGAATAAAAGCCTGCAAATTATATTCAGATTGAATTTCACATTAATTTATATTAATAAATATAAATCCAGCCGGCCGGACAATTCCATCAAATTATCAAATGCCGCCCGACGGGCGACAGCAACCCTTGGCGCGCGTCCCTGACCGCGCCTGTGTAAGAGGCTGAAATGTTTCGTTTGTCTGGTCTGATCGGGCGCTGTCGGCGGCTCGCCGCGCTGGCCCTGCTGGTGTTTGTCGCCCTGATCTCCGCTCCGACACAATCCCGCGCCGAATGGGGCGGATGGGAATCCTTGGGCGGCGTGGTGCTGGAAGAACAAAGCTGCACAAGCTGGGGGGCGAACCGCATCGACTGCTTCGCCCGCGGCACCGACCGCGCCATGTACCACCGCTGGTGGGATGGCAGCAATTGGGGTGGCTGGGAGAACCTGGGCGGCGTGATCCTCGATTCGCCCGAATGTGTCAGCTGGGGGGCGAACCGCATCGACTGTTTCGCCCGCGGCACCGACGCGGCCATGTATCACCGCTGGTGGGACGGCAGCAACTGGGGCGGATGGGAGAACCTTGGCGGCGTGCTGCTGGACAAGCCCGATTGCGTGACCTGGAGCGCCAACCGCATCGACTGTTTCGCCCGTGGCACCGACGCGGCCATGTACCATCGCTGGTGGGACGGCCGGAACTGGGGCGGATGGGAAAACCTCGGCGGCGTGCTGCTGGACCGGCCCGACTGCACCAGCTGGGGCGCGAACCGGATCGACTGCTTTGCCCGTGGCGCCGACGCTGCGATGTATCACCGCTGGTGGGATGGTCGGAACTGGGGTGGGTGGGAAAACCTCGGCGGCACCATCCTGGAAACCCCGAACTGCACCAGCTGGAGCGCGAACCGCATCGACTGTTTCGCACGTGGCACCGACCGCGCGATGTATCATCGCTGGTGGGATGGCCGGAACTGGGGCGGATGGGAGAACCTGGGCGGCATCCTGCTGGAAAACGCGGATTGCGTCAGCTGGGGCGCGAACCGCATCGATTGCTTTGCCCGTGGCCTTGACCGCGCCATGTATCACCGCTGGTGGGATGGCCAGAACTGGGGCGGATGGGAAAGCCTTGGCGGCACCATCCTCGAGCAGCCCGAATGCGTCAGCTGGGGTGCGAACCGGCTGGACTGCTTTGCCCGGGGCACCGATCGCGCCATGTGGCATCGCTGGTGGTCCGAGGTGCAGCCGCGCACGGTGCGCGCGCTGACCATCCGGCGCCACAACACGCTGGCCATGACCGATGGGCAGGCCGACAGCATCCTGAACGATCTGGGCACGGTGCTGACCCGCAATGACGGGCCGGGCGATGTCGCCTGCGCCGTCGGCGTGACCCGCAACGGCGCGGTCGGCGCCTTCGCCGAGACCGATGGCAACCTGAACACCAATGCCGAGGTGCAGCAGGTCTTTGGGCTGAACGGCAATATCAAGGTGGTGCCGACGGTCGATTTCTGCGGCTCGGCCGGCTTCAACACCTCGATCATCGGCTGCGGCCAGACGCCGGGCGCGTCCTTCATCACCGAGCGCTTCACCGCCACGCAGGAGGGTATCCTCTGGGCGCATGAGTTTGGCCATAACACCGGCCTGCCGCATCGCACCGATACCTCGGATGCGCTGATGTTCCCCTCGATCGGCTCGAACCGACTGCGCATCAACGCCAGCGAATGTGGCTCCTACGGCGGTTCGGCGCTGGTCTCGGCCTTCATCGTGCCGGTCGACATGACGGTCGAGGCTGGCGGGGGCAATGAGGCCGCGCTGATGCCGGTCGAGGAGTTCGTGCGCCAGGTCTGGTTCGAGGGCCTGCCGCTGGACGTCGCCGCGCGCTACAGCCCGGCGGATGCCCAGACCCTGCTCAACATGCTGAACGACCCGGCCGAGGTGCTCTATCACGAGAACATCGCCAATGTGATCGGCATGATCGGCGATCCGGCCTCGACCGCCGCCCTGATCGACTATGTCGAACAGGGGCCGTCGGGCGAGGGCACTGCCGAAGGCATCGAGCCCGACCGGGCCGCCGCGATGGCCGAGAAGGGCCGGGTCTCGGCGCTGGTGGCGCTTGGCTATATCGCCAACCGCGCGGAGGATCCGGCGGCGCTGGATTACCTGATCGCCAGCACCGAGCCGAGGGTCTGGGCCGAACGCGACTTCGCGCCGGTGATGGGCCTCTCACCCGAAAGCGGGGCGCAGGACCGGACGCTGAGTGAATATGCGCTGATCGCGCTTGGTCTCAGCGCCCGGCCCGAAGCCATCGCGCATCTGGAAAGCCTGCAGGGCGGAGGGCTGCGTGACGGCGGCTTCCGCGCCACCATCCAGTCCGAGATCGGCACCGCGCTGGATATCGCGGGCGAGGTGCAGACCGAGGGCGACGTGGTCGACTATTACCGCAACCGCTGAGGCGGGACGTTGGGGAGGAACGGGCGGCGGGTCACTCGGCCGCCCTTTTTCGCGCGCCGGGGTCAGGCGCGGAAAACATCCTGCACCTCGTACATCACCGGCTCGAAGCTCTTGCACATGGCATGGATGTCGCGATTGCGGCGGCGCATTTCCTGACTGCGCAGCATCGCCTGGTAATCCTTGCGGTCGCGCCACTGCGAATAGGTAGCGATGCGGGTATGGGCGTCGTTCAGATGAATCGCGCCCGAGATGAAGCCGGGCTGCTGGCTGATGACCTGGTCCCATGCGGCCTGCAGCAGTTCCAGCACATCCTCGGCGCTGCCGGGGGTCACATCAAAGGTGCAGATGACGGTCTGGCCGTCGAAATCGGCGCGGATATCGGGCATGGCTGGCCTCCTTCACAGAGCTTGGCTTGTCGCAAGGTTAGGCCGATTCTCGCTGCGCGGAAAGACGGTTAACGGGGCATGTTCGGCAAGCCGCCGCCATCGGCAAAGCTGCCCATTGTCCCCCGGGACGCGACGGTGCATGTAGGGTGGCAAATTGTTTGGAGCTTGAAATGATCCCGGTCTTCGACGGGCACAACGACTACCTGCAGCGCGCCGTGGCGGCTGGTCCTGCGGCCGATGATCTGTGGCTGAGGGGCGATGGCAGCGGCCATATGGACCTGCCGCGCCTTAAGGCGGGCGGCATGGTCGGGGGCTTCTTCGCCATCTGGATCCCGGCCCGGGACAACCCGAATGGCGCGGCGGCGGCGGCGGCGATGGAGAACCCGCCCTATGCCCTGCCGCTGGCCGGCGAGATCGACCATGACAGCGCCCTGCCCCATGCCTTCGAGCAGGCGGCGGCGCTGTATCGCATGGAACGGACCGGCACGCTGGACGTGGTCCGCAGCGCCAAGGGCATCCGCGACAGCATCGCCGCCGGCCGCATCGCCGCCATCCTGCATATCGAGGGGTCCGAGGCGATCCGCGACATGGATGCGCTGCATCTGTGGCATCAGGCCGGGTTGCGCTCGCTGGGGCCGGTCTGGTCGCGGCCGACGGTCTTCGGCCATGGCGTGCCCTTCGAATATCCCGGCGGGCCGGACCAGGGGCCGGGGCTGACGAGCGCCGGGCGCGACCTGATCCGCGCATGCAACAGGCTGCGCATCATGATCGACCTGTCGCATCTGAACGAGGCCGGGTTCAACGACGTGGCGGCGCTGTCGGATGCGCCGCTGGTCGCCAGCCACAGCTGCGTCCACGCGCTCTGCACCACGCCGCGCAACCTGACCGACCGGCAGCTGCGGGTCATCGCCGAAAGTGACGGGCTGGTCGGGCTGAACTATGGCGTCAGCTTCCTGAACGCCGATGGCCGGCGCGTGCCCTTCACCGGCTTCGACCCGATCTTGCGCCATCTCGACCATATGCTGGCAATCCTCGGCGAGGATGGCGTGGCGCTGGGGTCGGATTTCGACGGCGCGCTGATGCCCGCCGACCTGCCCGATGCAGCGGCGCTGCCGGCCCTGACCCAAGCCATGCTGGATCACGGCTATGGCCAGACCCTGACCCGCAAGATCGCCGCCGAGAACTGGATCGGCGTGCTCGAGCGGACCTGGGGCGGCTGAGGCTGACGGCCCAACAACAAAAAGGCCCGGCTCGCACAAGCGCGCCGGGCCTTTTTTGTAGTCCGCCAAGGCACCTATTCGGTGCGCGGCGCCTCTTGGCCGATCTCGCCCGGCACCGGCCCCGCCTGTGCCACGGAAATCATCTGCGCCAGTTCGGGATCGGCGGTCAGGTCGGCAAAGGCGTATTTCGCGGTGACGCTGTTCGCCGACAGCTCGACGTTCTTCACGACCTGCGGGCCGGGCGCGGCCGGGCCATAGGTGCGGCCATTGACGGCGAAATAGACGGCGCCGGAATTGCCGGTGCGCAGTTGCGGCGGCTCTTCGAGATTGGGCAGGCTGAAGCGTTCCCCCGCATCCATGATCTTTTCCAGCAACACCGTGCCATCCGAAGCCGTCACCCGCACCCAGGCGGGACGCGCGGCCAAAAGCTCCAGCGCCGGCGCATCGGGCGCAACCGTGCGCACGGCCAGTTGCTCGGCGGGAAGTTGCGGGCCGAAATCCATCGGCTGGCCGCCCGAGGCCACCACCGTCTCGGGCGCGGCCCCCGTCCCGGTCGTGCCGGTGTTGGCCACCACCGTCTCGGCTGGCGCGGGCGGCAGGGTCAGACCCGGATCGATGGCCGAGATCGGCCCGTCGCGGGCGGTCAGCACCGGCGCCTCGAGGATCTGCGGGCGATAGGCCCGGTCCAGCGATTCCGGCTGCGGCAGGCTGGCGGCCAGGTCGACGCCCTCGCCCTGGTCCAGTTCCGGCTGCGGCAGGCCGCCGGCCTGCACCGGGTCCAGATCCGACACCACCGTCGGCGCGTCATCGCCCGGCGTCACATTGACCCGCTGCACTTCCTGCAGCACCGACCAGCCGCCATAGCCCAGACCGGCGATCAGCGCGATCAGCACCACCAGCGAGCCGATGGCACGCGGCTCGACCGAGGACCAGAAGCTTTCGGGCTGGGGAATGAACAGGGCGCGGGGATTGGCCAGCGCCTCGGCCGGATCCGAGGGGCGGCGTGCGGGCTTGGGCCCGGCCGCCGAGGCCGACATGCCATGGGTCGGCTGGAATCCCGATTCCGCGCAGAAGCGGCGGAAGGTCCAGTCCGGATCCATGTCCAGGTAGCGCGCGTAGGACCGCACATAGCCCGAGATGAAGCTGGGCGCGTCAAAGGCGGTGATGTCGCAATTCTCGATCGCCGCCACATAGGAGGCGCGAATGCGCAACTCGCGTTGCACATCAAGCAGCGACTTACCCTTGGTGGCACGCTCGCCGCGCATGATGTCACCAAGGCGGGTGTCATCGTCGTAAAATCCAGTGGTGTCCGTCATCGGAGCCACCCCTTCTTCCGGGCCAGTTGCCCGAATACCGCTCATACCGAACTGCCTCACAGCGCGATTATTGATTACCCACGCGAATCACGAGGATAACGACCTTTGTCTGAAAAAAGATTATCACGGATGTGAGAGCCTCACACCCCCTCGCGCATTTTACGCCACGATTTCGGCGCGATTCAACGCACAACGTGACCAGAGTGCATCCATCGCGCGAATGAGATGCTCGATCTGCTTGCTGTCATGAACCGGCGACGGGGTGAAGCGCAGACGCTCGGTTCCGCGCGGCACGGTGGGGAAGTTGATCGGCTGAACATAGATGCCGAAATCGGCCAGCAGCATGTCCGACAGCATCTTGCAATGCACCGGATGGCCGACATGGACCGGCACGATATGGCTGCCATGATCGATGATCGGCATCCCGAGGCCCTTCAGCCGCATCTTCAGGATGCGGGCATGAAGCTGCTGGGCATCGCGCAGCCTCTGACCGCCCTCGCCCTTGAGGAAGGCGATCGAGGCCGCAGCCCCTGCCGCCACCGCCGGCGGCAGCGAGGTGGTGAAGATGAAGCCCGGCGCATAAGAGCGGATGGCATCGACCATCTTGGCCGAGGCGGCGATATAGCCGCCGAACACGCCAAAGGCCTTTCCAAGGGTGCCGTTGATGATGTCGATGCGCGCGCTCAGCCGGTCACGTTCGGCCACGCCGCCACCGCGGGGGCCATACATGCCGACGGCATGAACCTCGTCGAGATAGGTCAGCGCACCGAATTCCTCGGCCAGGTCGCAGATCGCGCCGATCGGGGCGAAATCGCCATCCATGGAATAGATCGATTCGAAGGCGATCAGCTTGGGCGCGGCCGGATCGTCGGCGGCCAGCAATTCGCGCAGATGCGCAAGGTCATTGTGGCGGAAGATCCGCCGCGCGCCGCCATTGCGCTTGATCCCCTCGATCATCGAGGCATGGTTTAGCGCGTCGGAATAGATGATCAGGCCCGGGAACAGCTTGGGCAGGGTCGACAGCGTCGCATCATTGGCGATGTAAGCGCTTGAAAACACAAGCGCCGCCTCCTTGCCATGCAGGTCAGCCAGTTCGGCTTCAAGCTGCTTGTGATAGACGGTCGTGCCCGAGATGTTGCGGGTTCCGCCCGAGCCGGCGCCGGTCGCGTCCAGCGCCTCGTGCATGGCGGTCAGGACGACCGGATGCTGGCCCATGCCCAGATAGTCATTGCCGCACCAGACGGTAATGTCCTGCTTGGTGCCGTCGGGACGGGTCCAGACCGCCTGCGGATACCGGCCCTTGCTGCGCTCGATATCGATGAAGGTGCGATAGCGGCCTTCCTCGTGCAGCTTGTTGATGGCCTGATCCAGTTGGGCGTCGTAGTTCATCCCGGCGTGTCCCTTGCATAGCTGGCTGGGTGCGATCATGGTCTGATCACGCGCGTCCTGTCTTAGTTACAGTCCATGCAACAGAAATGACAGGGCCAAATTGTCGCAATGCGGCGAAAGACGTATGCCGAAAACAGATAAAATCTCTCGGAAAGGATAGCACAGAATGGCGGAGCAATCGAGGCTGGACGAGGTTCTGGCAGCACTGGATGCAGGCCAGCCTGCGGCGATCGAACGGCTGCTGGGTTTCCTGCGCATCCCCTCGATTTCCACCGACCCGGCGAACAAGGGCGATGTGCGCGATGCCGCAGAATGGCTGTGCAATGAATTGAAATCGCTCGGTTTCGAGGCCTCCGTGCGCGACACCACCGGGCATCCGATGGTGGTCGCCCATTCGCAGCCGGGCGGTGCGCGGCCGGTGCTGTTCTATGGACACTATGACGTGCAGCCGGTCGATCCGCTGGAGTTGTGGGACAAACCGCCCTTCGAGCCGGCGCTTGAAGAGACGGCGAAGGGTCCAGTGATCCGCGGTCGCGGCGCATCCGATGACAAGGGACAGCTTATGACTTTCGTCGAAGCCTGCCGGGCGTGGAAATCGGTGCACGGCGCGCTGCCCGCCGGCCTCACCCTGCTCTTCGAGGGCGAGGAGGAATCGGGCTCGCCCTCGCTGCGGCCTTTCCTCACCGAAAACGCCGAAGAGCTGAAGGCCTCGCTGGCGCTGATCTGCGATACCGGGCTTTATGCCGATGGCCGCCCGGCGATCACCACGCAGCTGCGCGGGCTGGTGGGCGAAGAGGTCATCATCCACGCTGCCGACCGCGATCTGCATTCGGGCAGTTTCGGCGGGTTGGCGGCCAATCCGATCATGATCCTATCCCGTGCGCTGGCCGCGCTGAAGGACGAGAATGGCCGCGTCACCCTGCCCGGCTTCTATGACGGGGTGCAGGAGCTCAGCGACGAGCTCAGCCGCGACTGGCAGGCGCTCGGTTTCGACGCCGGTGAGTTCCTGTCCCGGGTCGGGCTGAAGCACCCGATCGGCGAGAAGGGCCGCACGGCGCTGGAGATGGTCTGGAACCAGCCCACCGCCGAGATCAACGGCATTGCCGGCGGCTATGCCGGCGAGGGGTTCAAGACCGTGCTGCCGGCCGAGGCCCGCGCCAAGGTCAGCTTCCGCCTGACCGGCCAGCAAGACCCGGCCAAGATCCGCAACGCCTTCCGCGCCCATGTCGAAAGCTTCCTGCCCGCCGATTGCCGGGTCGAGTTCCACGAACATGGCGGCAGCCCAGCCAGCGTCATGGACACCTCGGACCCGGCCTTCGCGGCGGCGAAGGCGGCGCTTTCCGAGGAATGGGGGCGCGAAGCGGCCTATATCGGCGCCGGCGGATCGATTCCCATTGCCGGCGATTTCCAGCAGATCCTCGGCATGGATTCGATGCTGATCGGCTTTGGCCGCGACGATGACCGCATCCATTCGCCGAACGAGAAATATGACGTCGAGAGCTTCAGCAAGGGCGCGCGCTCTTGGGCGCGGATTCTGGCGACGCTGCAATAGCGTGCGGCACGGGCGCGGCGGTCAGCCGCGTCCGCGATAGCCGGGCACGCCCTGGTCGGGGATCCAGATCCCCTCGGGCGCGCTTCCGGTCTGCCAGAACACATCGATGGGCATGCCGCCACGCGGATACCAGTAGCCGCCGATCCGCAGCCAGCGCGGGGACAGAAGATCGACCAGCCGCCGCCCGATCGAGACGGTGCAATCCTCGTGGAAGGCGCCGTGATTGCGGAAGCTGCCAAGGAACAGCTTCAGCGATTTCGACTCGACCAGCCAGTCGCCCGGCACATAGTCGATCACCAGATGGGCGAAATCGGGCTGGCCGGTCAGCGGGCAGAGGCTGGTGAATTCGGGCTGGGTAAAGCGCACCACGTAGCCCGTATCGGCCTGCGGATTGGGCACCCGTTCCATTACCGCCTCCTCCGGGCTTTGCGGCAGGCGGGTCGGCTGGCCCAGCTGGGTCAGCGCGTCGGTGTAATGGCTCATGCAAGGCTCCTGTTTTGACCGGGTGGGCTGCGACCGGATCGGCGCGGATCAAGAACCCGTGCCGCATTCATCTTGGATCAAATATCCTCGGGGGGTCCGGGGGGCGAAGCGCCCCCAGCTTCCCGTCAAAGCTGCGCCGCGACCTCTTCCGACAGGTCGAAATTGCCGGTGACGGTCTGCACGTCGTCATCGTCTTCCAGCGTGTCGATCAGCTTCATCAGCTTCTGCGCGGTTTCCAGATCGGTGATCTCGGTCGGCGCCTGCGCCTTCCAGATCAGCTTCGCCGTTTCCGATTCGCCCAGAGCCGCTTCCAGCGCCGCCGTCACGTCGTTGAGATCGGTATCGGCGCAATAGATCCAGTGACCCTCGTCATCGGTATCGACATCACTGGCGCCGGCCTCGATCGCGGCCATCATCACCGTGTCGGCATCGCCCACGCTGAGCGGATACATGATCTCGCCCACGCGGTCGAACATGAAGGCAACCGAGCCGGTCTGGCCCATGTCGCCGCCCGACTTGGTGAAATAGCTGCGCACGTTCGAGGCGGTGCGGTTGCGGTTGTCGGTCATCGCCTCGACCATGATGGCGATGCCGTTCGGGCCGTAACCCTCGTAGCGGATCTCGTCATAATTCTCGGCATCGCCGCCGATGGCCTTCTTGATGGCCCGGTCGATCACGTCCTTGGGAACCGAGTTCGACTTGGCCTCTTTCACCGCCAGACGCAGGCGCGGGTTCTTGTCGGGATCAGGGTCGCCCATCTTGGCGGCGACGGTGATCTCCTTCGACAGTTTCGAGAACAGCTTTGCGCGGATCCCGTCCTGCCGGCCCTTGCGGTGCTGGATATTCGCCCATTTGGAATGGCCTGCCATGATCTCTGGTCCTATGCGGTCATCGGAAGTGTTCAATCGTGGCGCTTTTAGTCCAGCCTGCACCCGGATCGCAAGACCGGCAGCGCCGGCAGATTGCGCATTCGCGCGGCGTCGCTATCCTTCGACCGTGACGAGTGCGAGGCTGCGGACATGACATATAGCCAGATCACCCTCTTCGCGATCTTCGCCGCCGTCATGGTGCTGATGTTCACCGGCCGCTGGCGGCATGACCTGGTAGCCTTTGCCGGGCTGATGGCGGCGGTTCTGCTGGGCGTGGTGCCCTCGGCCGAGGCCTTCGCCGGCTTCGGGCACCCGGCGACCATGGTGGTGGCGCTGATCCTTGTCGTCACCGCCGGGCTGCGCCGCTCGGGGGCCGAGGCGATGCTCACGCGGATCATCGAGGCGCGCGAACGCTCGGTCAGCCTGCATATCGCGGTGATGGGCGGGATCGGCGGGCTGATGTCGGGCTTCATGAACAATATCGCGGCGCTGGCGATCCTGATGCCGATCGACATGCAGGTGGCGCGCAAGGCCGGGCGGGCCGCAGGGCTGACGCTGATGCCGCTGGCCTTTGCCACCATCCTTGGCGGGATGCTGACGCTGATCGGCACGCCGCCGAACCTGATCGTCTCGGGCTTCCGGCAGGAGGTGCTGGGCGAGCCCTATCGCATGTTCGATTTCCTGCCCGTCGGCGGCGCGGTGGCGCTGGCGGGCATCGCCTTCATCGCCCTGGTCGGCTGGCGGCTGATCCCGATCCACGGCAATGGCGCCTCGGAAGAGACCGGCCATGCCGCGCTGCGCGACTATCGCACGCAACTGGTCGTGACCGAGGACAGCAACATTCTGGGCAGCGCCATCGGCGATCTGCAGGACGAGGCCGAGAAGGCCGAGATCCGCATCCTCTCGGTCAGCCGCCACGGCCACCCGGTCGAGGCGGATCTGCACGAGATCGTGCTGGAAGCCGGCGATGTCCTCGCGCTGCGCAGCACCCCCGATGCGCTGGATGATTTCCGCTCGGCCCGGAAACTCGCCTTTCCCGATGGCAGGCTGGAACCCCGCGCCCGCCGCCGCGAGGAGAACCAGCGACTGATCGAATGCCTGGTGCCGGTCGGCTCTCCGATTGTCGGGCGCACGGCGCAGTCGATCGGGATGGTGAACCGCTATGACACCGTGCTCTTGGGCCTGCGCCGGAGGGGCCGGATCATCGCCCGCGGCCTGTCGCGCCAGACCATCGAGCCGGGCGACCTGATGCTGCTCCTGATCCCGGAAAGCCGGGTGGACGAGGTGCCGGCGGCGTTGGGCGGGCTTCGGCTCGACGGTGCCTCGCGCCCGGTCATGCGCGAAGCGCAGATGTGGCAGACCATCGGGCTTTTCGCGCTGGCGGTGGGCCTGACCAGCCTCGGCCTTGTCACCATGCCCATCGCGCTTGGCTGCGTGCTGGTGGCCTATGTGCTCTTCGGGGTGCTGTCGATCAGCGAGGTCTATGACCATATCGACTGGCCGGTGGTGGTGCTTCTGGGCTCGATGATCCCGCTTGGCGTGGCGCTGGACGCGACCGGCGGCACCGCGCTGATCGCCAGCGGCATCGTCGCGGCCACGCAGGGCGCGCCGGCCTGGGTGGCGCTGGTGCTGTTGATGGCAACGACGATGTTCCTGTCGGATGTGCTGAACAACAATGCCACCACCATCGTCGCCGCCCCGGTCGGCATCAGGCTGGCCGAGCAGCTTGGCGTCGATGCCGATGCCTTCCTGATGGGCGTGGCGGTCTCGGCGGCCTGCGCCTTCCTGACGCCGATCGGGCATCAGAACAACACCCTGATCCTCGGCCCGGGCGATTACCATTTCAGCGATTACTGGCGCATGGGCCTGCCGCTCGAGGTGATCGTGATGCTGGTTTCGGTGCCGATGCTGCTGATCGTCTGGCCTCTGGGGTGAGGCTCTGTGCCTAACGAAAAAGCCGCGCGGACCCGTCAGGTCCGGCGCGGCGCACTCGTCACGATGTTCAGAAAATCAGATGTAGAGACCCGGACCGAAGATGCGGCGGACCTCGTCGGCGCGGGTGGTGCCGCGCGCGGCCAGCTGGGCGTCGGTCTGCTGGCTCAGGCGGCGCAGCGCGGCGGCGCGGGGGCCGGCCTCGGCCAGCGCGATCAAGCCGCGACCGATGGCGCGGAAGGGCGCGGTCAGGGTGTTGGCGATACTGGCAACGGGATTGGCGGTTTTCGGGGCGGCGCTGGTGATGTCAGCCATGATGGCCTCCTTGTCGTCTCAATTGCGTCTTCCTCCCGCCGGAACATGTGGGACAGGGGACAGCCCGAGACAAGGACCGATGCCGCAAAGCTGCGTTGCATCAGGGACATGGCAGGGAATACTTGACGTCGCGTCACGAACCGGCGGACCGGATCAGAGGTCCCAGAAGATCGGGATGACCAGCGAGGCGACGATCGCCATCAGGATGTTCAGCGGCAGACCGACCCGGATGAAGTCGGCAAAGCGATAGCCGCCGGGACCATAGACCAGCGTGTTGGTCTGGTAGCCGATCGGCGTGGCGAAACTGGCCGAGGCCCCCATCATCACCGCCACGACCAGCGGGCGCGGATCGACGCCCAACTGCCCGGCCAGCGAGATCGCCACCGGCGTCACGATCACCGCGACCGCATTGTTCGTCACCGTTTCGGTCAGGAACATGGCGACCAGGTAGACCGCCAGCACCAGCCCCCAGCTGGGCACCTCGGCCAGCCAGGGCGCGATGCGCGTCACCACCAGTTCCACCGCGCCCGAGCTTTCCAGCCCCGCGCCCACCGCCAGCATGGCAAAGATCAGCGCCATCAGCTGGCCGTCGACAAAGCTCAGCGCCTCGTCGGCATCGATGCAGCGGGTGATCAGCACCACGCAGACGCCGATGAAGGCCAGAACCAGAATGGGTGCGATGTTGAGGGCCGAGAGCGCGACCACGGCGACCAGCACGGCCACCACGATCGGCGCCTTCTTGCGGCGATAGGCGCGGTCCGAGGGGGCGTTGACCTCGACCATCTCCATGTCGCTCGACAGCCGCTGGATATCCCCCGGCGCCCCTTCCAAGAGCAGCGTATCGCCCACGCGCACCACCAGGTCGTCCAGCTGGCGGCCGATATTCTGGTTCTTGCGATGGGCCGCCAGCACATAGACGCCGTAACGGCGGCGCAGTCGCATCGAGCCGAGCGAGCGTCCGACCATGTGGCAGCCCGGCGTGATCAGCACCTCGACGGTCGAGGTCTGCACCGAGGAAAGCTTGTCGGCCAGCCGCAGGTTCTTGTTGTTCTGCAGGCCAAGCACCTCGGACATGGGCGTTCGCAGCACCACCCGGTCGCCGGCTTCCAGCCGCACCGCCGCCAGATCGCGGCGCAGCGAATCGTCGCCGCGCAGCACGTCGATCACCCGGGCGGTGTCGCGGGTGAAGATATCCACCTCGTCCAGCGCCTTGCCGATCAGCGCCGAATCCTCGGGGATCGCGACCTCGGTGAAGAATTTCATCTTCGAGCGGCCACTGCCCATCAGCTGCGACATGGAATCGCGCTCGGGCAGCAACTTCGGTGCCACCAAGAGCAGGTAGAGAATGCCCACCACCGCCATCGGCAGGCCGACCGGGGTGATCTCGAAGATCGAGAAGGGTTCCAGCCCGGCGCTGCGCGCCACGCCATCGACCAGAAGGTTGGTCGAGGTGCCGATCATCGTGACCGTGCCGCCGAGAATCGACAGGTAGGACAGCGGGATCAGCAGCTTCGAGGGCGACATCTGCATCTCTTTCGCCAGCTGCATGAAAATCGGCATCATCACCACGACCAGCGGCGTGTTGTTGACGAAGGCCGACATGGCGCAGACCACGCAGGAGATCAGCCCCAGCGTCATCATCGGATGGTCGCCCGCATGGCGCGCGGCCTTCTGGCCGATCCAGTCCAGCGCCCCGGTTCGGACCAGCCCGCCGACGATGATGAACATGAAGGCGATGGTCCAGGGCGCCGGGTTGGACAGCACCCCGGCGATGTGATCGACCTTGAGGATGCCGAGGAACAGAAGCACCGTCGCGCCGAGGATGGCAGTCACCTCGGGCGGATAGACCTCGCGGACGAACAGAGTCAGCATCCCGGCAATGATGACAATCGTGGCGATTGCCGATGCCGTCCCGGTCAGCTCAAGTCCGAACATTCAAACCTCATGGCTGCGATCTGCCGTGATCTGCCGGCATGTTTCCCCGATTCCCGCAGGCGCTGCAAGGACCGTGCTGCTCAGGGTCCGCGATCAAGCGCCGGTCCCGGGCGAGGGCTGCAGCCGCGGCCCCTGCCGGATCGGCAGGATCGAGGTGGCAAGCCCGGTGCGGTCATCGGTCTCGACGAAGACACCGCAGAGCGTCGCCTCTTCATTGGCGGGGGTAAAGCGGTCGCGGGCCATGCCGGTCAGGAAACGGCGCAGCGGCTCGGCCTTCTCCATGCCGATGATGCTGTCATAGTCGCCGCACATGCCGGCATCGCTGAGATAGGCGGTGCCGCGATTGAGGATCTGCGCATCCGCCGTCGGCACATGGGTATGGGTGCCCACGACCAGACTGGCGCGGCCGTCGCAGAAATGCCCGGCCGCCATCTTCTCGCTGGTGGCCTCGGCATGGAAATCGATCAGCGCCGCCTGCACCATCCCGCCCGGCGGATGGGCGCGCAAAACCGCATCGAGGGCCGAGAAGGGATCGTCGAAGGGCCGTTTCATGAACACCTGCCCCAGCGCCTGCGCCACCAGGATCTTGCGGCCGCGCTGGTCCTGGAACACCCGTGCGCCCCGGCCCGGCGCCTCGCGGGCGAAATTCAGAGGCCGGATGATCCGCGGCTCGCTGTCGATGAAGCCCAGCATGTCCTTCTGGTCAAAGGCATGGTCGCCAAGGGTCAGGCAATCAGCCCCGGCCTCCAGCAGCGTCTTGGCATGGGCGGCGGTCAGCCCCATGCCGCCACTGGCATTCTCGCCGTTCACCACGACGAAATCGGCACGCAATTGCTGCCGCAGGGGGGCCAGACGCTCGGTGATGGCGCGGCGGCCCGCCTTGCCCATCACATCGCCGAGAAACAGGATCCGCATGATATCTGCCTAAGCCAAGCGCCGGGGCGCGGCAAGGGATCGCGACCGGCGGATTATTGCTATACTTTGAGTTGTTAGTTTTTCATTCATACCACTGCCGGTAGAACCACCCTGAAACGAACGGTTCAGGGTCGGTCTATGCGGCATATCGCGATATCTCTTCTGTTGGCAATGCTTGCTGCCCCTGCCCTCGCGTCAGAGGGCGGTTGCAGCGGCAGCAGCGGGCTGGCTCCGGCGGTCTCGGCGCTGGCCCAGCAGACCAATGCCACGCGGGCCGCGCGCGGACAGGCGCAGTTGCGGGTCGATGCAAAGCTGAGCCAGGTGGCGCAGCGCCATGCCTGCGATCTGGCCCGCCGTCAGGTGGTCAGCCATCGCGACAGCAAAGGCCGCAAGCCGATGGCACGGGTGAAAGGCGCAGGCTTCCGGGCCTGTTTCTCGGCCGAGAACGTCGCGCAGGGCACCAAATCGGCAGGCGGCACGGTGAAGGCCTGGCAGGGTTCCTCCGGCCATGCCCGGAACCAGCAGGACCCGCGGGCGAAATCCATGGGCTTCGGCGTGGCGCAGGGTGCGGATGGGCGGCTTTACTGGGTCGGGCTCTATGCCGCGCGTTGCGCGGTGCAGGAGGCCAGGGCCGCCGCCGGCAAGGTCAGGCCCTTCCGCTGGTAATCCAGACCCTCAGGCGCTCAACGCGATGACGTGATTGTCCCAGTTGCGCGGGCTGCGCGCCAGTGGCCTGACGGCCTCGCCCTCGCTCCTCAGCACGCCGCCGCTGCCATCGGTCATCAGGAAGCCTTGCGCCAGCCCGGCCAGACCGCAGACATCGGCCCGCGTGACCGCGCCAAGGAAATTGCCCGCCGCATCGAAGCGATGCAACCGACCGCCGCGCGGCGAGGTGATCGCCACCTCGGCCCCCGCCCGGTCAAAGGCGATGCTGCCCGCATAGCCCTGCAAGACGCGCTGCTCGGCCTCGGGCGCCGAGGCCAGCACCGGCGCCGCATCCCGGCGATGCAGCCCCAAAAGCGGGACGAGCATCTCGGGATCGCCTTCCCATTGCATCGCAAAGCCCACCACCCCGCCGGGCCCCACGGCCAGATGCCGGATCGAGTTGAACTGCAGATCATCCGCCAGTTCGACCATCTCCAGCAGATCGCCCTCGGGCGAGAGATAGGCGAGGTTCGGCCGCATGGTCGGGATGTTCAGCTTGGTCCGGTCGGTCGGGTCGGTGGCAATGCCGCCATTGCCGACGACCAGCGTGTCATCCGCCAACCGCACCACCTCATGCGGGCCGATGCCGCCGGTGGGCCGCTCGCCGATCCGGCGATAGTTGTCCGTCACCGACCAGAGGCCCAGATAGCCCGCGCTGTCACTGGCCCGCTGCTCGGTCGTGACCAGCAGATCGCCACCCTCGATGAACACACCGTGACCGTTGAACTGTCGGCCCTCGGGCGGGGTCAGGCGGTGCCGCACCTCGCCTCCGGCGCAGTCGATGACCAGCGCATAGGCACCGGGCCGGCGGGCAAAGACCACCGCTTCGGGCCGGGTCGGATGGCCGGCCCCGGCATGGCCGCGCGCCGGCAGCGGCACCCGGAAGGTATCCACGCCGCCCTCGGTCAGCCCGTAAAGCGCGTAGCTCTCATCCGCCTCGCGCGCGCAGGCGAGGAAGGCCGGGCTGCCAGCATCGGCCCAGCTGAGCCGGGGCACCGCCGAGGCAGCCAGCAGGGCGGCAAGGAAGCTGCGCCGGTTGGTCCGCATCTCAGTCACCATCCGCCGAGTTGAAGCCGGCGGCAACGCCCAGCTGCGCGCCCAGTTCCGTCTCGACCGCCTGCCGGATCGCCTGCACCCGCTGGCGCAGCACATCGGCGCGGAACCAGGCCTGCGCATCGGCAATGTCCTGAAAACCCGGATCGACCACGACACTGGCCGCGGCATCTGCCGCGTCGAATGCGGCCTCGGTGAGCGGGATCGGGCCATCGGCCAGCGCCAGTGCCAGCGCCCGCTGCGCCTTCAGCGAGGCGCGGATATTCGGCAGCGACCGGGCCGAGCGCCAGGCTTCGGCCCGCTTGGGATGGGGCTTGTCGAAACTGTCCAGGGGCCGGGCAAGGCGCTGATCCTCGGTAAACTCGAGCCCGGCGAGAAGCTGGGTATAAAGCGCCTGCACCGCCTCCTCAGGGGCCAGATAGGTGCTGTTCCCCGGCTCGCCCGCCGTGGTCAGAGTGGCTGCAAAGCCCTCGCGCCAGCCCTGATCCAGCGCCTTCGCCTGCGCCGCCAGATCGGCGGCAACGGTCGCCGTCAGGGCGCAGCGATAGGCGGGATCGCCGGCGGGCTCCGGGTCAAAGACCAGCGTATCGAGCGCAAAGAACCCCCGCGCCGCCGCCGAGACCTGCGCGTAACCCGCCGGATCGGTGCCAAGCGGGTCCTGATCGGCTATCATCCGGTTCAACGCGCGCGGTGTCGCAGACCGGCTGTCGGGCCAGAAGGCAATGGTGATCGCCGCCAGTTCGCCCGGACCAAGGCGCAGATGACCGACCTGCATCCAGGCATCGAAAGCCGCGTCATAGGCGGGCCGGATCGCCGCCGGATCGCAGCTTGCCGCCGTCGCCTCGGCCAGCGCCTCAGTGGTCGTGGCAAGCGCCGCATAGCCGGGCAGTATCTGCGTGTCGACCGCACGGGCCAGATCGGCATGAACGGGCGCGGCAAGTGCAAGGGCCAGACCCGCCGCGAGAACGAGGAACTTGGTGTCAGGCATCAGAGACTTCCCAGAAAACGGATCAGCGCGGCGCGATCCTTGGCCGACAGGGTGACGAAACGCTCGCGTGCCGCCTCGGCCTCGCCGCCATGCCACAGCACCGCCTCGGTCAGATTACGCGCGCGGCCGTCGTGAAGAAAGCGGGTATGACCGCTGACCTGCTTGGTCAGCCCGACACCCCAGAGCGGCGGTGTGCGCCATTCCTGCCCGGTCGCCCGGCCCTCGGGGCGGTTGTCGGCCAGACCCTCGCCCATGTCATGCAGCAGGAAGTCGGAATAGGGCCAGATCAGCTGAAAGCTCTGCTCGGGCCGGTCGCTCATCCGGCTGGTGACGAATTTAGGCCGGTGGCAGGCGATGCAGCCCGTGTCATAGAACAGCTTCTTGCCGGCCAGAACCTCGGGATCGTCGACATCGCGGCGGGCGGGCACGGCGAGGTTGCGGGCATAGAAGGCAACGAGGTCCAGCCCCTCCTCGTCGATCTCGGTGCCGCGCGCGTCCTTGTCGCCATGCGGTCCCGCGCGGCATTCGGCCTCGGCCACGCTGCATTCGCCCCAAGGGTCGGGGAAAAGCGGCGTCGAGATGCCGACATCGCCGGAAAAGGCGGCGGCGGATTGTTCGCGGATGGTGGCGGCCCCGGCCTTCAGGCCAAAGCGGCCCAGCATCAGCCGGTCATATTCGGGGCTTTTCACCACCGCCGCCCGACCCGAAACGCCATCGCCATCGGCATCCTCGGGGTCCTCGTTCGCAAGGATGTCCGCCGCCGGGATCGCCTCGACCAACCCCAGCCCGATCATCTGCGGCGCGATCCGGGGGCTGATCATCACCCCCTCGCCAAGCGGACCGTATTGCGGGTCTTCGATACGCCAGTCGGGGCGCAGGAGGCTGGCGGTCTCGCCATCGGGAAAGGTGAAGGGTTCCTCGGTCCAGGACACCGCCACCTGCCCCTCGGGGGCCTTGCCCGGCGTCGCCAGGGGCTGCAACTGGTTGCCATAGGCCGGATGCGGAGCGGCGGGTTCCGGCGGCGTGCCATCGCGGCTGGCGAGGTAATCGGCCACGTCGCCAATGGCGGCCTCGGCGGGAACGGACAGGCGCAGCAACATCGAATGCGCCCCCGCTTCGTCGGGCAAGGGCGGCTGGCCGCGCCCGTCCTTCAGGTGGCAGGATTGGCAGCCGCGCGAATTGTAAAGCGGCCCCAGCCCGTCCGAGGCCAGCGTTGACGAGGGCGAGGACACCCAGAGCTTGCGGAAAAGCCCGTTGCCCAGCTTGAAGCGCAGCTCGTCCTCGAAGCTGAGATTGGCCGAGAATTGCGAGAAGGCATCAGCGGTGGGCAGCACCCGAACCGTGCCGCCGCCGCCGGGATTGGATTCGAATTTCTCGGGGGCCGAGAAATCCGTGGTCGGCGCGGTCACGCGGGCGATGCGCTCGGCCTCGGCTGCCGTGCGCGGCAGCGCCTGCAGGTGCGGATCGGCGGCCAGCAGGTCGACGCCCGCCACCGACTCCGCGCCAAGCGGCAGGCTCAGCGCGGCGAGACAGGCAAAGGCTAATCCAGAGGTCAGACGCATGATGCGCGGTTTACTGGAACACGGCCTCGGGATTGTCGAGGCTGTCCGAGCCTTCCAGCGACAGATCGGCCAGACCCAGCGCCGTCACCGCGCGCTCGATCGAGCGGGTCTGGGTGATCAGGCTGTCCACCGCCGCCATGATCAGCTTCTCGCCCTCGGCATTGCCGGGCGCCAGCATCTGGTCATAGGCCATGCCGCCCTTGGCGGCCTCGCGCAGCCCGTCCAGCGCCGCAACGCTGGCATCAAGCTCGGTCTTCAGCTGCGTGTCCACGGCCGGATCGGCGGCGGCGACCAGTTCCGACAGCGAGGGGCCGCTGACCGTGCTGCCATCGACGCGCTGATACTGGCCCAGATAGACGTTCCGGATGCCCAGCCCGTCATAGTAATGGCTGTTCACGGTGTTGTCCGAGAAGCAGTCATGCTCTTCCTCGGGGTCGTTCAGCATCAGGCCAAGCCGGATGCGCTCGCCGGCCAGCTCGCCATAGGAGAGGCTGCCCATGCCGGTGAGGATGGTGGCCAGACCGGCCTGCGGATCGGCGGTGACGGCCGTCCGCGCCGCGCCCCCTTCCGCCCATTGCTTTGCCATCCAGTCGAGATCCGAGATCAGAAGATCGGTCGCGGCAACCAGATATTGCCCGCGCCGGTCGCAATGGCCGTTGGTGCAGGCCTCGCCCGCAGCGTAATCGGTGAAGGGGCGGTTGCCCGCACCCGGGCCGGTGCCGTTCAGATCCTGCCCCCAGAGCAGGAATTCGATGGCGTGATAGCCAGTGGCGACATTGGCCTCGACCGAGGCCGCCTCGTGCAGCTTGTCCTGCAGCAGCTCGGGCGTGATGGTGGTGGCGTCGATCTCTTCGCCCGACAGTTCGAACGTGGGCGAGGCGATGACGTTCAGCACCGCATAGTCGTTTTCATCCGTCGCCCCGCCATAGGCGGCATCGACATAGTCGATCAGCCCCTCGTCCAGCGGCCAGGCATTCACCTTGCCCTCCCAGTCATCGACGATCGGGTTGCCAAAGCGGAAGGCCTCGGTCTGCTGGTAGGGCACGCGGGCGGCAAGCCAGGCCTCGCGCGCCGCCGCCAGCGTCTCCTCGGACGGGGCTTCGACCAGCGCTCCCACCGCACCGCGCAGCGCCTGCGCCGTGGTCAGACTGTCGCCATAGCCAGCCTCGGCGATGTCGGCATAGGTCGCCAGAACGTCGGCAGGTTCTGCGGACCAGGCAGCCCCGCCCAGCATCAGCGCGGGGGCAATGGCCAGCAGCAGCGGGCGGGAGAAACGGGTGCGGGACATGAGCTTTCCTTCCGAAGGACTCGGGCCAATCGGCGAAAACCTGAGCGAAGGCCTCAGATTTGTCAATCGGATAGACCGAGAGAAACAATCGGAAACTGTCGCACCTCCCGCGCCGGGTCAGACCATGCCAAGCGCCTGCTTGTAAAGCTCGAGGATCGCATCCTCTTCCTGCCGCTCGTCGGCCGATTTCTTCCGCAGCGTCACCAGCTTGCGGATCGCCTTGCTGTCATAGCCGCGGCCCTTCAGCTCGGCATAGACTTCCTTGACCTGCTCGCCGATGTCCTTCTTTTCCGCTTCCAGATGCTCGATGCGTTCGATGAACTGGCGCAGCTCGTCGGCGGTCACGTTATAGGGGTCGGTCATGTTTTTCTGCACTCCGGTTCAGTTGCTGCCTCATCGCGGGGCAGGCATAGGCGGTCTTGCCGCGCCGTGCAATCGGGGCTAGGGCCAAGGCGCAAGGGGGCGCGGAATGACGATATTCGATTGGCTGATCTGGGGCGGTGCGGCGCTGACCATGCTGGGCGTGGTGCTGCTGATGTGGTGCATCGCGACAGTGGCGCGGGCGCGCAAGGCGGGGCTGGACGATGCCGCGCTGAAGGACAAGATGCGCCGCGTGCTGATGGTCAACATGGCCGCGCTTGGCGCCTCGACCATCGGGCTGATGTCGGTGGTGCTGGGGATTTTTCTCGGCAGTTGAAATCCCGGTGAATTCCAGTGACGCTGTCACCCGAACGCTTTGCGCGAGGTGCAGATGGACCCTGACTGGATTGCCGGGCTGATCGGCGGGCTGATGATCGGCCTTGCGGCGGCCATGTTCCTGTTGCTGAACGGCCGGATAATGGGAGCGAGCGGGCTGCTGGGCGGGCTGATCGATGGATCGGGCCGGGCGAATGCGCCCGAGCGCGCGGTCTTCATCGCCGCGCTGATCGGTGTTCCCGCCCTTTTGTCACGCGCCGGCATCGGCGGTCCGGCCCTGCCGGTGGCCGGGCTGGGCGTGATGGTGCTGGCGGGACTGCTGGTCGGCTTTGGCACGCGGATGGCCAATGGCTGCACCTCGGGCCACGGGGTCTGCGGCATCTCGCGCCTGTCGCTGCGGGGCATCGTCGCCACGCTGATCTATCTCGTCACCGGGGGCCTCGCGGTGCTGATCGCCCGCGCGCTCGGGTGGGCACCGTGATGCGGCTGGTCTTTGCCGCGCTGGCGGGCGGGCTGTTCGGGGCGGGCCTTCTGGTCTCGGGCATGACCGAGCCGGAAAAGGTGCGGGGCTGGCTGGATGTCTTTGGCGCTTGGGACCCGACACTTGGCTTCGTGTTGACGGGCGCGATCATCCCCATGGCAATCGCCTGGCGAATCGCGGCGCGCCGAAGCCTCTCGGTCAGTGGTCAGCCGTTCCCCGAAGCCCCTGCCCCGCGCATCGACAGAAAGCTGGTCCTCGGCTCGGCGCTGTTCGGGCTGGGCTGGGGGCTTTCGGGCCTCTGCCCCGGTCCATCGATGGCCACGCTTGGCATTGGCGGGTTGCCCTTCTGGGCCTTCTTCGCCGCCATGGCCGCGGCCATGATGATCTATGGATATGGGAGAGGCCGCGCATGAGAGCCTTGTTGCAACGGGTCAGCCGCGCCTCGGTCACGGTGGACGACACGATCATCGGCCAGACCGGACCGGGGCTGATGATCCTCGCCTGCGCCATGCGCGGCGATGACGAGGCAACGGCGGAAAAGCTGGCGGCGCGGATCGCGAAGCTGCGCATCTTCCGCGACGACGCGGGCAAGATGAATCGCTCGGTGTCGGATGTGGGCGGCGGCTGCCTGGTGGTCAGCCAGTTCACGCTGGCCGCCGACAATTCCAGCGGCAACCGCCCCGGCTTTTCCGCAGCCGCCGCGCCCGAAGACGGCAAGCGGCTTTACGAGCATTTCGCACAGGCGCTGCGCGACCTGGGCCTGCCGGTCGAGACCGGCGAGTTCGGCGCCGACATGGCGGTCGAGCTGGTCAATGACGGGCCGGTGACGATCTGGCTGGATACCGAAGCGCCGCGATAGGGCTTACGCCGCCTCCTGCTCCAGCTTTTCCTCCTGCACGGCGCGGCGCAGATAGCGGCCAAATTCGCTGGCCAGCGCCGAGACCGGGCCGCAGGTCAGATACATGTTCAGGCTGCTGCGCGGCAAGGGCGGCAGGGCGCCGCCATGGTCGATCGGCTCCAGCCCCTCGCGCGGGATCTGGCGCAGGAAGGTGTTCACCCCCTGATCGGCCGCCGACAGCATCAGGTTCCGCTCGCAGCTGCCGACGCCCGAGGCATGTTCCCAGGCAATCCCCGCCGCCTCGAGCCGGGCGATCGCGCCCTTGAGGAAGGCACAGTTCAGCGAATTTGTCAGCTTCAGTGGCCGTTCCCGCCAGGCCTTGCCGCCCACCGCGCCCATCCAGACCAGATCGATCTCGTAAAGCTGGATGCCGCCTGCACCGCAATCGAGCTCGGTGGTCAGGATCACGTCCAGCTCGTCGCGCTCGAACTGCTTGCGCAATTCGATGCTGACGCCGTCCGACAGCACCACCTCGACCTCGGGATGGGCCTTGCGAAACTCGCGCACGGCCTGGGTGAAATGCAGCATCGGCCAGTCGGTGGTCAGCCCGACCCTGAGCCGGCATTCCGGCTTGACCCCGGTAAAGCGGGCGATGATGCCATCGTTCAGCGCCACCAGCTTGCGGCTTTCGGTCAGAAGCAGCCGGGCGAAATCGGTCAGCACCACGCCCCGTCCCTGCTTTTCCAGCAAGGGCCGCTCGAACACCTCTTCCAGCCGCTTGATCTGCATCGACATGGCGCTTTGCGTCATGTTCAGCGACTCGGCGGCGCGGGTCACCGCCCCATGTTCCGCCACCGCCTGCAGAGAGCGGAGGGTGGCGATATCCAGATTGCGCATTGCTCAACCTCTTTGATCGATGAAATCAAAATCATTCATTTTACGAATGACTCTTCCGATGTCATCTTATCAGCAATGAAGATGAATTCAAAGAAACCATTCATCTTTGTTGATGATGTCAGGTATCAGGAGGATTGAACGATGGCACAGAAATCAGCCGCCATGCTGCGCGTCGTGACGGGACAGGGGATCATCCCCCGACCGGACTGGCTGGAGCGCATCCTGACTGCCTTTGACCTCCGCAAGACCCGAATCGACCTGTCGAAGCTGACTGATGAGCAGTTGCGGGACGTCGGCCTGACCCGCGAGCAGGTAGACGAGGAGGTGAACCGCAGCATGTGGGACGCCCCGGAATATTTCTACGCCCGGCGCTGAGCCTTGCCAGCCGCCCTGCCCGGCCCTATCTGGAAGGCGCGGCCATGGTTGGCCGCGTCACTCTTGGGGCGGGGCGAAATTCCCCACCGGCGGTAAGCGGCCTGGCCGCAAAGCCCGCGAGCGCCCCGACCGGTTTCGGTCGGGGGTCAGCAGATCTGGTGTAACTCCAGGGCCGACGGTCATAGTCCGGATGAGAAAGAGCGGCATTCCCCTGCGCCAGCGGCGCGGGGTTCGTGCCTTTTGCCCCCCGCGTGACGGACATGACGAAGGGGGCCAATTGATGCGACTTTCTGCAAGCGGACAGCCGGCGATGACAGGCGCGGCGCTGATGATCGGGGCAGGTGCGAGCTTTGCCTGCGTGAACACGCTGCTGCAATACGTCACCATGATGCTGGGCGTCTCGGCCCCCACGGCGACCTTCTGGCAGTATTTCATCGCGCTCTTGGTCATGCTGCCCTGGCAAGGGCTCGGGCTGAAGGGCTTTGCCACGGATCGGCCCGGCGCGCATCTGTTGCGCGTGGCTTTCGCGGTTGGCGGGGTGCAGCTCTGGACGCTGGGGCTGGCGCATGTGCCGATCTGGCAGGCCATCGCGCTGATCATGCTGTCGCCCTTCTTCGTCACCGCCGGTGCCGGGCTTCTGCTGCGCGAAGAGGTGACGCCTGCCCGCTGGATCGCGGTGCTGACCGGATTCGTCGGCGGCGCGGTGATCCTGTCGCCCTGGTCGGATCGATTCACCCTCTGGGCCTTCGCCCCGATCGGTGCGGCGGCCCTGTGGGCAGCCGCCTCGCTGATGACCAAGCGCATGACCGCGACCGAATCGCCCGAGACGCTGACGCTCTATCTTCTGGCGCTGCTGACGCCGCTCAATCTGGGGCTGGCGCTGATGCCCGAGGCGGGTGGGCTTGGCCTTGCTTCATGGCAGGCGGCGGCGGCGCTGGTCATCGCCGGGCTGTTGACGGCGCTGGCGCAATACGCATTGGCCCGCGCCTATGCCACGGCGGATGCGGCCTTCCTGCAGCCCTTCGACCATGTGAAGCTGGCCTTCAACGTCGGCCTTGGCGCGCTGGTCTTTGGCTTCGTGCCGCCGGGCAGCATGTGGCTGGGATCGGCGCTGATCGTGGGCGCGTCGCTGTGGTTGCTGGCGCGGGAGAGGCGTGGCCTGGCCACCGCCTGACGCGAGAGAGGGCCGGCGGCCGACCGCGGGTGGACGCTGAGGCGATTGCTCGGGGCAGTTTATGGTGCCGCCACATCAATCAACTGTTCGGCGCGGAAGGGCGAAAAAAGCGTCCGCCCAGGGGGCGGTCGGACTCTGGCCCGGGCGGGCTTCGCCCTTGTCCCCGGGCCGGGTCCTGCCTCGTGAGGTCACAGCGCCGTCGGTTCCCCGAATCGCTGGATCATCATCCGGCGGATCTGGTCGCGCACCTGCCGATACATGTTCAGCTTGGCGTCGCGCCCCTCGGCCATGCCGGTCGGGTCCATGATCGGCCAGTATTCAACGTCCAGATGGAACACCCGAGTCAGTTCCAGCGCCAGCCGCTGGCTGGCCGGCGACAGCGCCACCACCAGGTCAAATCCGCCCAGATCGTCGCCCCAGGCCTTCATTTCCTCGAAGCTGCGGGTGCGGTGGTTGTTCAGCGTCACGCCGATCTCGTTGCAGACCGCCACGGCGAAGCCGTCGATCTCCAGATCGTTCTTCACCCCCGCCGATTGCACATAGGCGGCGCGACCATAGAACTTCTTCATCATCCCCTCGGCCATGGGCGAGCGGATGGCGTTATGGTCGCAGCAGAACAGCACCGAGCCGGGGATGTCTGCCGCCATGTCCTCAGACCTTCTGCGGGATCAGGGCGCAGATCAGCGTGAACAGCCGCCGCGCCGTGTCGATATCCAGCGTCGCCTTGCCCTCCAGCCGCTCCTGCAGCGTGCGCGCGCCCTCGTTGTGGATGCCGCGCCGGGCCATGTCGATGGCCTCGATCTGGGCCGGCTGCAGCCGCTTCACCGCGTCGAAATAGCTTTCGCAGATCTGGAAATAATCCTTCACCACCTGCCGGAACGGCCCCAGCGACAGGTGGAACTCGGCCACCTTCTCGGCCCCCTCATTGGTCAGGTCAAAGACCAGCCTCCCCTCGCGGATGGCGAGATCCAGCAGATAGGGCCCGGCGGGGACCGGCTGGCCGTCGCGGCCCGGCACCTCGAAGCTGTTATCCTCGAGCAGATCGAAGACCGCGACCTTGCGCTCCTGTTCCATCTCGGGGGTCGCGGGCGGGACGCCGCTGTCGTCGATCTCGATCTTGCAGAGACGGCTCATCCCCCGCTCCTTTCGTTCAGCAGCTCCAGCCGGGCCTTAACCGAGGCGCCATGCGCCTGCAGCCCCTCGGCCCCCGCCAGCCGCACGGCAGCCGGGCCGATGGCGGCCAGCGCGCCGGGGGTCAGCCGGGCGATGGTGGTGCGTTTCAGGAAATCCAGCACCGACAGGCCCGAGGAGAACCGGGCCGAGCGGGCGGTGGGCAGGACATGGTTCGGGCCGCTGACGTAATCGCCCACGGCCTCGGGCGTATGCGCGCCAAGGAACATTGCCCCGGCATGGACGCATTTCAGGGCCAGCGCCTCGGGATCGTCGACCACCAGTTCCAGATGCTCGGGCGCGATGCGGTTCGACAGGCGCGCCGCCTCGTCCAGATCGCGGGCGATGATGATCGTGCCGTAATCGCGCCAGCTGGCCCCGGCGATCTCGGCGCGGGGCAGCGTCGGCAGGATGCGATCCACCGCGCCCGCAACCGCACGGGCCAGTGCCGGATCGGTGGTGATCAGGATCGATTGCGCATCGGCGTCATGTTCGGCCTGCGCCAGCAAATCGAGCGCGATCCAGTCGGGGTTCTGCTGACCCTCGGCGATGATCAGCACCTCCGACGGGCCGGCGATCATGTCGATGCCGACCTTGCCGAAGACCTGCCGCTTGGCCGCCGCGACATAGGCATTGCCCGGCCCGGTGATCTTGTCGACCGGCGCGATCGTCCCGGTGCCATGGGCCAGCGCGGCAATCGCCTGCGCCCCGCCGATGCGATAGATCTCCTCGACCCCGGCCAGCTTTGCCGCCAGCAACACCAGCGGATTGACCGCACCATCCGGTGTCGGCACGCAGATGACCAGCCGCTCGACCCCGGCCACCCGCGCCGGGATGGCATTCATCAGCACCGACGAGGGATAGGAAGCCAGCCCGCCCGGCACGTAAAGCCCGGCCGCCGAAACCGGCGTCCAGCGCCAGCCGAGCGTCGCGCCCTCGGGATCGGTCCAGCTGGCATCCTCGGGCATCTGCCTTGCGTGATAGGCGCGGATGCGCTCGGCCGCCAGCGACAGCGCGGCGCGATCCCCGTCGCTGACGCGAAGGGTCTCTGCCTCGATCTCTTCGGGCGTGAAGCGCAGCGTTTCGGGCGTCAGCTCCAGCCGGTCAAACCGCGCGGTCAGATCGCAGAGCGCCAGATCGCCACGGGCGCGGACATCGTCGATGATGGCAGTGACGGTCGCATTCACATCGACCGAATCCTCGCGCTTCATCGACAGCATCCGGGTGAAACCCGCGTCGAAATCCGCATCCGAGGTGTTCAGTGTGATCGGCATCGTCCGCTCCTGCGCTTCGGCCTTGTTAGCGCCATGCGCGAGGGGCCTCAAGCGGGCGCGTGCAGACGAGGCGTTGCGGAGGGTGTGGGTAAGACTGGTGCTGTGAGAGAGGATTGAACTCGGCTGTTTCAGTAGTTGTGTATTGATTTTATGGCATAATTTTTCCTCAACCGGAAGGGCGGTGTAGGAATGGTGTGTAGGAACGGCCAGCCTGTGCCAGCCAAATGGCAGGCGCACTTAGCATGCCCTAAAATTGTTAGCTTGCCGGATAAAAATGTTCCCTTTATGTTCCTATCTATGCCCGCAGGACACCCTTCAGCCAATGGCTACAAGAACCGCCGAATGTTTCAGGCGGCGGCAAGCGGTCAGTTGACATGTGTACGGTGCGGGCTGTGCGGCAAGCGCGTCAACTATTGGGCCGCGGATTTGGTAGCGGTGCTTGGACCTGACCATGAGGTCGACGTCGCTCGGCCATTTTCTGCCTGTCGATGTCTATCCGGTGCTGTGGCGCAGTTGGCTCTATGTCGTGGACGGCGTGGATTCAGACCCACATTCTCCAAGTAAGTCGCTGATTTCGCTGTCGTAATCGTGATATTTCGCATATAAATCATGGCGTTGACGGCTGCGAGGGGCGCGTTTCATGGATCACCTGGAGGGTGCGGGCTTGGCGCGGGGAGATCGGGTTGATTTCGACCGCCGTGTGCGTCTGGAGTTCCGTGGTGCGCAGATCAGTTCAGACGGTGGCCTGCTGGTGATGCGCGAGCTTGATGACGTGCTCGGCCTGTCCAATCTGGCGTCGGAGGCGCTGCGAGACAGCCGCACCGGGAAGAACACGCTCCATCGGCTTGACGGATTGTTCCGGCAATCGGTGTTCGGACGACTGGCCGGATACGAGGATGTGAACGATGCCGACCGCTTGGCCCTCGATCCCGTGATGCGTCAGGTCGTTGGCGGCAGGGCCGTCGAGGCGCAAGCTGCTTCGGCATCGCAGATGGGACGGTTCGAGACCGAGACGCTGGCTCTGGCCGCGAACCGGGCGGCGCTGGCCGATCTGAACGGCCAATGGATCGACCGGTTTCATGACCGCAACGGGTTGCAATACATCGTGCTGGACATGGACAGCTCGGTCAGCCCCACCCACGGCGATCAGGAAGGTGCTGCCTGGAACGGGCATTTCGACTGCACCTGCTATCACCCCATCTTCTTGTTCAACCAGTTTGGCATGCTGGAGCGCTGCGCCCTGCGTAACGGCAATGTCCACAGCGCCGATGGCTGGCGGGATGTCCTTGATCCCGTCATTGCCCGATATGCTGGCCGCGACCTTGGTGGACGCTTCTTCCGGGCCGACGCTGCCTACGCGATCCCCGCGATCTATATGCGGCTGGAAGAAGCCAGGTTCTTCTACGCCATCCGTCTGCCCGCCAACGCCGTCTTGCGCGAGAAGATCGCGCATCGGCTGACACGGCCCGTGGGACGGCCTTCGCTGACCAAGGTCAAACGGTTCTTCGAGGACTTCGAGTATCAGGCGGCGTCCTGGGACAAGCCGCGCCGCGTCATCGCCAAGATCGAATGGCATCCGGGCGAGCTGTTCCCCAAAGTCGGCTTCATCGTCACCAACCTGCCGATGGAGCCAGACTGGGTGGTGAGGTTCTACAACCAGCGCGGCACCGCAGAGCAGCACATCAAGGAAGGCAAATATGCCTTTCGCTGGACGCGGCTGTCATGCCGGAAGTTCCGGCACAACGAGGTGCGGCTGCAACTGCACGCGCTGGCCTACAACCTGGCAACCTTCCTGCGCTGCATCGAACTGCCCGAGGCCATGGCGGACTGGTCGTTGACCAGCCTGCAACTCAAGCTGATCAAGATCGGCGCCCGCGTCGTCCGCCACGCCCGCGCCATTACCTTCCAGTTGGCCGAGGTCGCCGTCACCGGCCCGATGGTGCGGGCCGTCCTTGCCGCCATCCGCCGTCTTCGAACGCCTCCGTCATGCGCATGACCACGATCCATGCCCAAGCTGAACGAAAGCGGCAAGACAGGTCCGTCTGCCGCGCGGAAAAGCGGCTCTGCCGGGCCAGAATGCTGCGGGTTCGAGGCTTGATCCACCCGACTTCGGCCGTTTGCGCGACGACAGACACCGCTCGGGGCGAAAAACGCTTGCCCAGCGAGCAAAATCAGGCGATCTTGAAGTCAAGCGGCAGGCCACTTGGGGAATGTCGGTTCATACATGCACTTATTTCCTGTCGGAGTATTTTATGGATCAGATTATCGAAAGGACTCGACGCTTCTTGGACCACCTCGACTTGCCGGCTGCAATAAATACCATCGCGGCCGTTGAAGACTCTGGAATCAAGGAAGAACTTCAAAATCGATTTGATTGCCTGAGCGATCGCGTGTGTGACGTGGATACGTTGCGGCTCCACACGCTGATGAAAAGCGGCACGAACTACTTCCGCATTTACCTGGCCAACTACCTTGCGCTGCTCGAGGATGCGAGTTGCAATGCGGTTACCTATGATGATCTTGACGTCATATTGCCGCGCAATTCATACATGGTGTTCCCGCAAGGAAACCCCTATCTGCGGAGCACCAAGTTCAAGCATTTCGTATATTTTCACGGCGCCTTCCGGATCGGTGACGGATCTCCCCACGTGATTACGCTGCACAGGAATGCGCTCGATTTCGTCGTGTCATATTATTACTACAGGTTCAAAAGCAGGGGCGATGCCCGCTTTGCAACCATCGGAGAGTCGGTCCGCAGCAGTGCCGGGGCCTTTGCCAACACGCTTCGCGGCTGGATGACATGCGAGACGCGCTCCAGACATCTTGCCCTGCAATACGAGGACCTGGTCACCAATCCGATTGATGTCATGCGCTCGGTCGTCGACTATGTCGGTCTGATCCGCAACGAATACTATCTTGCCCTTGCAGCGGAGCGATCGTCATTCAAAACGGTTCGCGCCTTTGAAGAGCTGAACGGAAGCATTCATGGGGCCACCGGGCAATTTTTCACGCGCAGCGGAAAGATTGGTCAATGGGAGGCTGAGCTGACCCCGGCGGATGTCGATCTGGTGGCGCGAACGATCCAGCGGTTCGGCGTGAAATTCGTGGACGATAGCTATATGAATGTGGAACTCGTCAAGGTCGACGAGGGTGAGAAGCCTGGAGAGGTAATTCCCTCCCAGAACGGCGCTTACTGAACTGGTGAGGTTCGGGTCGTCTTGACCTGCCGTCGTGTCGACGGGTTGCACGACGGCAGGGACGGGAACCTCCGGCACCTGCCCCTCGCCCGAGATCAGGCAGGCCACGCCGCCGCGTTTCAGGACGATTGTCGGCACACCCGCAGCGTGATGGCGTCGCAGGCCATCGCCGGGGTCGGCGTCCTGCCACAGCATGGCCTCGTCTTCCCATGTCAGCAGCGCCAGATCGGCGAGTTCCAGGATCGTCTGATGCGCTGCACGGGCAGCAAGGGTATTTCTGCACCAGAGCCGCGGCGCGAAATTGCCGTCGGAGACAATTCTTCCGCCTTGATTGCGGATCTCGCGCACCAGCCAATAGCTCGGGCAATCCGTCACGCAGAACCACAGGCTGATGCCGGTCAGAAGCAGGGTAAAGCCACGTCTCACGAAGATAGTGGATGGCCACGACACAAGCGGCATTACTGAAGCGGTTAAGTGGAAAGGTGGCGGTGGTTTCCGTTTCTGTCGGCTCGCGCCATCACTTCTCCAGAAGGATGTCTGGGGCAACTGGGTCATCAGCATCAGAAGCCCATTTGAGAATAGTATGGGTCCCTTTTGAGAGCCGGATGATCGATATGGAGGTTAGGCGCCAATGAAGCGCTAATCTTGTTCTTTGCGACCGCCAGTAGGATTAAGACTTTGGGAAAGAAAAGTGCCTGAGGGAAGGTGTGATTAGGAGCTTTGATGTAGGCTTTGAGAGATTGATTGAAGGCTGTAGAGCTACTTACTGACAGCAGATAGTTACATACATCGTCAGCGTCTGACGAATTCAGATCACGAAGGAAGTTGTGGTACTGCCCCCATTCGACTTCGCCAATGAACAAAGACGTTAGCCCTGCCGCTGCTCGGCTGAGCCAGAAGTCGTCTGAAATTCTTTCAGTATTCTCGATCAGAAGGCTGTGTATCTGCGAGCGTGCGAGAAAGCGTGCCGATACGAATATTGCACTATGCAAGCCAATATCGCTCGCCGAAGCGGCATACTTACAAAACTCAGTCGCAAGCAATGTGCATGCGCTGGTTTTGCGAAATCTGGCGTGAAGCATAAAGCCTGCCAAATCTACATACGCAGAATCGTCAACGAATACGCCATTTTTCAACATTCCGATCAATTTCTTGAGGACTGTGTTTCCTCTACTCGTTCTGGAAAGGTATCGCAATGCTGTCGGTCGCATGGATGGGTTGTGTTCGATCTGCCAGAGAAGATCTTCTTCGCTGACCGTACCTCCTGCCTCGTAGATCAGACTCAATACATACTTATGGATTTTCGGTCCATTACCTCTAATGAGCCGCGAGTTTTTACCAGGCCCACCGGTAGAGGATCGATCAAGCCAAGTCTCATATTTAGAGGCTAAGATCATTTTCGAGAACTTAATAAATCGTCCCTTTTCTAGAAGGGTTTCAATCCGCGAAAGTATATTATTCTCCGAGATGCAAAAATGCGAAAATGCTTCCTTCTGTGACAGTATTTGAGTTTTTGAAGAGTTGAGCCTGAGTTGACGTGATTGAAGAGTCAAATCCATATCTCGCACAATGACCTTTGCTTTCGCAACGGAATCCACACCTACATCCATGTCATCCATAAATCTGGCGTAGTTTGACACCGCCGAATGCTCGCAAAGCTTGTCGACCTCATAAAGCATAGCGTTTGCCAAAACACGTGTGGCGGATGTCTCAATCTGAGGCATGCCTACTTGTGTCAAAGGCATGAAATCGGGCGTCCATGTCAGGCGGTTCAATACATGAATTAGCAAATCTAGAATTGACTCCCTAATATCAGCCAACGATGAGACAATGTTCCTCAGGTGCTGAAAGTTGATGAAGTCATAGAAGTTTGCAACATCGGTGATGACTATGTAATCATTTTCATTAGCGAAGCCAAAAATTGTCTTCTGAAACTTTTTCCAACTTGCAAATGAACCATACTCAAAGTCGATTTGTTTAAATCCCTTTGCAAACTTGCCATCGTCCGGCTCAAAGAATGCAGTCTTGCTCGGGGCCTTACGCTTCAACTCGAAATACACTGATCTCGAAAGTCTTTCTAGAACGAGCAAATCCCTTGGATGTATTAAAGTCATCTGACGGCAGAGCCCGCGAGATTTCTCGGTCAGATACCTTTTGGGTGCCTGCACGACATAATTACCTTCCGTGACCTCTCGGCGAACGCTTTGAAGTAGGCGATTTATATCCTGATCAATGTCTCTATATTCAATTGCGTCAAATACGAGTTGCTTACGTATTTGCGGTTTGGTCCGCTTCTTCCACTCCTCTTTTAAGAGACTGATATCGAAAACATCCTTGATATCATCTTGTAGGAACTGAAACTTCGGAGATTGCAAAACCGGCCTCACACGTTGTCAACTTAGTTATCGGGGTGAGAGTACTGGCTGGCAAGGGGTGGCGTTGCGATCATTTGGACTTTGCTGCAGGGCCGCGCGTTGAGACCGCAAATGCGAGGGTACGAGAGCGTAGACAAGGACACCATATGGCCAACTATGCGTGTTGCTGCCGTCTATGCCGGGCGCAGCGAACAGCCACTTCCCGCCCGTCCTGTGGTTTCAACCCGGTTGGCCGCTGCTGTCTGTATGAACGTCGGCTTTTCCGGCGTCGCCGCAGCTACATTGCTGCACCGCCCGATCTGCGGGACAAGTCGGTGGAACCGCGCCACGGGGAAATGATGTCAAACGGGGAACAGTCGGAAGGCAAGTTCATCTTGAAGGCCGTCAGGATTCTGGAAGCCAAGATTCTCCCGCTGACCAAGGAACGGGACGAGGCACCGGAAATAAGTTCCCCCATCGCATAGGGGAAAACGTTTGGGTGGCCCAATGGGCGTGATGACCAGTGATTGAGCACCTCCGCGGTCAGTACCTGAAGGCCCACCCCCAATTGCAACAACCTTAAGACAGCCCTGCGCACCCGGTCCCTCTGATCGGGGCATTCGGCTGCACTTCAAAGCAGAAAGAAACCACAGTGAAAAACCAGACAGAAACCAGCAACAGCGATGGCCAGCATCATGAGTGCCAGACTCGCATTGAGATTTTCACCGATGGCTCATGCATCGGCAACCCCGGCCACGGGGGCTATGGCATCGTGACGCTTCGGAGGGACCCCGAAGGCCAAATCACCAAGTGCCGCGAGCGATTCGGCTTTGCGCTGGAAATCACCACCAACGTACGCATGGAAATGACAGCGGTGTGTGTTGCCCTTGAACGCCTTGGCTCCCCATCTGGTGAACCGATCAGCGTCTACTGCGACGCGAACCTGATACCGAATGCCATGAACGAATGGCTTGATGCGTGGAAGGCCAACGGCTGGAAGAAGGGCAACGGCAAAGCACCCGACAATCGGGACCTTTGGCAGCGCCTTGAACGCGCCGCTGAAGGCCGGAATGTTAGGTTTCTCTGGATACGCGGCCACAATGGCGATGAGCACAACGAACGGGCCGACAAGCTGGCCTATGCGGCGGCACGGAAGGCCGAGCAACGTGCGCGATACTACGCTGGGGCGTGGTCGTGACCAGTTCCTCCATCGCCATTGGAACAAGGGTCGCCGTGACCGAACGTGCTTGCCTCCGATGCTCGACGCAATTTGCGCCAAGGCGCAAGGATCAAGTGTATTGTTCAAATCCCTGCGCCAAGGCAGCGACACGCAATAAATCCAGAGGCTCGCGGCAGTTCGAGAACAGGAAGCGCACATCGTCCCACTATGACCGCGCCGCTTGGTTGGCTTTTGACCTGCGCCGCATGCCTGCAGACGAGTGCCGCGCGATGATATTGGCGCTCCTTGAGTCGGCTTCAGGTGCAGACGGGCTGTTGCGAAACATCCTGTTGGACCCTGCACTACTGAAGGCGAATCGTGCATCCAGCATCGGCAAGCTGTACCCGGATAGCAAATATCCAGGATCGCTGAACGTCGCGCAAATGGTGAACAGGTTTTGTCGGGCGGAATGGGGTTGTGATCTACGAGATGCGATCTTGGATGACGGGAAGCCTGCGGGCAGGTTGTTTATAGAACCAACTGCGGCCTAAAAGTCCCTCCGCACTTATATAGGGAAACCACAGGGGTTCACCGTACGGTGGTAAGCTGTAGGGATACTGCCAAGGAGACGACCACCCCGACCGCCCCAATCAAACACTCTTCGGCAACATGCTTCAAGGGTGGCAACCGTACGGTGGTGCATCTTGAGGGACACCAAAGGATGCATTGATAATGACGGGGTGGTGCAGTCCCTACAGGTATCCCAATAGGCGCTTTGATACATGGTCTTCTCTTTCATGCCTGTAGGAACAGACTCGCCGGTCTGTGGGTCATGTCCTGCGGTTTTGGCCTGATAGTCAGCAGATGGGACCCAAGCGATTTTTGCCGCAAACTTCTGAGCGCCTTACCGATGTAGGGCGGTGGCCGACCGTCCCCGTATGGGGTGTCGGGGATGGGTCCAATGGGCCGGGACAGGGGGTAGGGGGCGGGCATGGTCCCGCGCCCCTGTGTTGGCCGCGTCAGATGGCGTCAGCGCTGGCGAGTTGGGCGGTGAGGCACAAGGCTTCGTTCTTTGCTTCCATGAACACAAGGGCGGCGATGTCTGCCCGCAGGTTCAAGCGGGCGCGGTCGGCTAATGTCAATCTGATTGACAATAGGGTGTCCGTAAGGGCGAGTGTCCGTATCGGTATACCGCAGCGGACATGTGGCGCTGAGCGCAAAAGGGTGTCCGTAGGGGTTGCATTCCATCAACGGACATGTGTAACAACGGACATGACCCTAATGGATAGGCTTTAACCATGTCACAGACGATCCTCTATGCCCGCGTCAGCACGACAGAACAGACCCTTGAACATCAGCGAACCCAAGCCGAGGCAGCAGGCTTCAAGATTGATGAAGTGATCGCTGATCACGGCGTGTCGGGCGTGTCCACAAAGCTTGCGGATCGCCCCGAAGGGAAACGACTAGGGGACAAGCTGCGGGCCGGTGACGTGCTGGTGGTGCGCTGGGTTGATCGGCTGGGCCGGGACTATCGCGACGTAACCGATACGATCCGAGAGTTCATGCGGCGGGGCGTGGTCATCCGCACCGTCATCAACAAAATGACCTTTGATGGCACGGCGACAGACCCTGTGCAGCAGGCCGTCAGAGACGCGCTGATAGCCTTCATGGCTGCGACGGCACAGGCACAGGCCGAGGCGACCAAAGAGGCCCAGCGGGCGGGCATAGCGGCGCAGAAGGGCAATGCCCGAAAGTATCGCGGCAGAAAACCCGCGTATAACAACGACAAGCTGGCCATGGTCTTGGGCATGGATGCGGAGGGGGCGGGAACCAGCGCCATCGCCAGAGCAACCGGGCTTTCACGGCAAGCGGTCCTGCGGATCAAGGACGATCCGGCGGCGGCTGCGGAGGCATTGGCGAGGTGGGAGGATTGACGCTTGTTCGTCTTTGTATTTGTGCTGCCTCGACAGAATCAGACCCGGATATAGGGCAGCTTCTGGATTTCCCGCCATAGCGCCTTGACGGTCGTTTCTCCGTAGTCGCTCGCGGCGCGTCCGTCTTCGTGGCCCTGCATCACGTCCAGATATTCCTGCCCGATGGCAACGTCACGCCCAACGGTCTTGAACCTGTGTCGCCAGCCATGGTTCGGTTGCACGTCATCGGTGATCCCCACGACTGCTCGGACCCATTGCCCTACCTTCCCGCCAGCCGCCTGCGCACGTTCGACAGGATCGGCAGCTTTGCCGCGATGGGGTGCGGACGAATAGAAGACTGGGCCGGGGGGCAAGGAGTGAATGAGGTCTACCAGACCCATTTCGATCAACTGGGGATGGACGGGAACGACGCGATAAGCGCCCGACTTTACCGACCCCGCCTCGGGCGTGATCCGCAGGCAAGGGATACCACCCACGACGATCAGGTCTTCGGATCGCATTTGCATCACTTCGGTGATCCTCGCGCCCGTGAAGGCGCATATCCACGGACCCCAGCGGATCGCCCGCTTATTCAGCGCAGAGCGGCGGCCAAGTTCTGCCGGATCGACCAGAGCGGCGTTAAGGATCGCCACAGCCTCCGCATCGGTGAACCCCTTGGAACGCGTGCGCCGTGCCTTGCTGTAGCGTTCAGTGACTGATGCGGCAGGATTGCTGGACAGCCGCTGCTTCTCGACGGCGACACGGAACATGACCTTGACCGCCGCAAGATATTTCTGGCTGACGGTCCTGCCCGATATGCCCTGTTCGTGGCGCAGGAAAGAACACCAGTCAGCGATGTTGATGGGTTCGACAGCGTGTGCATTATCGTGCCCAAGGTATTCAATCAGCGATGCAACCTTGTGGCGGAAGTCTGTCACGGTGCGGGGGGATTTACCGTCCGCAAGGTGGTCTCGTTCCCACAGCGCGAACAGATCGGACAGGCTCACAGAGGGTGTATCACGCTTGATCGGGTCCTGCCATGCCGGAAACCTATCGGCCTGCGGATCGGGGCTGTAGTCGCCCTCAGAACGCTTGTGCTGCTGTTCCGCCCATTGGATCGCTGCGCGGTGCAATTCGTCAATGAGGCGGTCATAGCTGGCGGCATCCGCGTTCAGACCTTTGGAGCGCAGTATCTGATCCGCCGTCGCCCCATACCACTGCCGTAGATTCTCCTTAGATGACCCCACACGATCATTCAGACCATGAAAAGCCTGCCACACACCCACCGTGCCCGGCTCATCATCAAGCATCGCCATAGCGTCACGATAGGACTCACCAGCGAGTGCCACGAGTTGCTTATGGGGGATCGCCTCAGGTCCCGTGCGGATAGCCTGCCATTCGCGTTGATAGGCCAGATATGCTTCTGCCCAGCGCCTGCGGGCTTCGTCAGGGTCCCGTGTGCGTAACGACTTTCCCGTCTCAATTTTGCCGACTTGCTCGCGAATATCTGCGGGGACTTTAAGGCGGATCAGAAAGATTCCCGACTTCTTGTCCTTGGTCGGACGGGCCATTTGAAGGGCCATGGTGTAGGACTCCGGTGTAGGACCGAGTTCCCCTAGCCTACTGTTCTTCATGCAATTTATTGACATTACTGGAAGAATCATGGTGCTGTGAGAGAGGATTGAACTCTCGACCTCTCCCTTACCAAGGGAGTGCTCTACCACTGAGCTACCACAGCATCGTGGAGGGGCGTTTAGACAAAGCGGCGGCGCGGCGCAAGGGCCTCGCGCGCAAATTTTCGCCGAAAGCTGCCGAACGCGCGCCGTTGACCTTGGGTTACGCCGGGTCTGTGCTGCGTTCGAAACTGGACTGTGGGCGGCGTGATCGTTAACAGGGGCGGATGAACGGGAAGCGCGAGACAGGCCAGAGCAAGAACAGCCGCGAGGACCGCCTGCGGGCGGCGCTGAGGGCCAACCTGGCCAAGCGCAAGGCGCAGGCGCGGGCGCGGACCGATCAGCGGGCCGATGCGCCGACCGATATGGAACACAGTCAGGCCGAGCCGGACGACCAGATAACCGGCAAGCCGGAAGGGGACGAGTAGATGGATCAGATCATCGTGACGGGCAACGGGGCGCTGAATGGCGAGATCCCGATTGCCGGGGCCAAGAATGCCTGCCTGACGCTGATGCCGGCGACGCTGTTGACGGATCAGCCGCTGACGCTGACCAATGCCCCGCGGCTGTCGGATATCCGCACCATGACGGAACTGCTGCGCAGTCTCGGCGCCGAGGTGGCCAGCCTCCAGGACGGCACGGTGCTGGCGCTGTCGAGCCATGACCTGACGAGCCAGCGGGCCGAATATGACATCGTGCGCAAGATGCGCGCCTCGATCCTGGTGCTTGGCCCACTTCTGGCGCGCTATGGTCATGCCGAGGTCTCGCTGCCCGGTGGCTGCGCCATCGGCGCGCGGCCTGTGGACCTGCATCTGCGGGCGCTGGAGGCGATGGGCGCGGAACTGGACCTGCGCGAAGGCTACGTGAACGCCAAGGCGCCCTCGGGTGGCTTGCGCGGTGCGGTGATCGACTTCCCGATCGTCTCGGTCGGCGCCACCGAGAACGCGCTGCTGGCTGCCACGCTGGCGCGGGGCACCACGGTGCTGAAGAATGCCGCCCGCGAACCCGAGATCGTCGACCTGGCCGAATGCCTGCGCCGCATGGGCGCACGGATCGAGGGCGAGACCACCGGCACCATCACCATCGAGGGCGTCGATGCACTGCATGGCGCAACGCACCCGGTCGTCACCGACCGGATCGAGCTGGGCACCTATATGCTGGCGCCGGCGATCTGCGGTGGCGAGGTCGAATGCCTCGGTGGCCGGATCGATCTGCTGGGCGCCTTCTGCGAGAAGCTGGACGAGGCCGGGGTCTCGGTCGAGCAGACCAATCGCGGCATCAAGGTTTCGCGCAAGAACGGCCGCATCAAGGCCGTGGACGTGAAGACCGAACCCTTCCCCGGCTTCCCGACCGATCTGCAGGCGCAGATGATGGCGCTGATGTGCACCGCCGAGGGCACCAGCGTGCTGGAGGAAACCATCTTCGAGAACCGCTTCATGCACGCGCCGGAACTGGCGCGTATGGGCGCAAAGATCGAGGTTCATGGCGGCCATGCGACCGTCACCGGGGTCAGTAAGCTGAAGGGCGCGCCGGTCATGGCGACCGACCTGCGCGCCAGCGTCAGCCTGATTCTCGCCGGTCTGGCGGCAGAGGGCGAAACCATCGTCAGCCGCGTCTATCACCTCGATCGCGGTTACGAGCATGTCGTGCGCAAGCTGCGCGGCGTAGGCGCCAAGATCGAGCGGGTGAAGGAAGGCGAGGCCGCCCATGGCTGATGCAGGCTTCTTTGATGCCGGGCCGGACAGCCCGCTGGCGCTGAAGGCCGAGGGCGAGGCCGATCTGAGGGTGATCTCGGCGCTGGTGCAGGATGCGATCCTGCCGGCGAACGAACTCAGCTATGACAGCAAGGCCCGGCGCCTGGCGCTGCTGATCAACCGCTTCCGTTGGGAAGATGCCGAGGCCGCGCGGCGCGAGAAGCGCGAGTTCGAGCGGGTCCGGGCGCTGCTGGTCGTCAATGACGTGCTCAAGGTGCAAAGCGACGGGCTCAGCCGCGATGCCGATACGGTGCTGGAACTCTTGACCATCGACTGGCAGCCGGGCGCCGATGGCACCGGGCGGCTGCTGCTGGAGTTTGCCGGCGACGGCACGCTGTCCGCCGATGTCGAATGCATCAACCTCGACCTGCGCGACGTGACCCGGCCCTATGTCGCGCCCTCGGGCAAGGCACCGCATCACCCGGAATGAGAGTCTGGCGGCTTGATCCCGCGCGCGCCGCGGAATGGCGCGCCATCCGGCTTGCGGCGCTGATCGATGCGCCCGAGGCCTTCGGCTCGACGCTGGACGACTGGCAGGACCGGCCGCTCGCGGATTTCGCCGAACGGCTGGCGGCGGTGCCGACCTTCGCGGCGGGCCGGACCGAGGGCGAACCGCTGGCGGTCGCCGCCTGGCAGGCGGGGCTGGACCCGAGCGATGACCAGCGGGGCTGGCTTCTGGCGGTCTATGCCCGGCCCGAGGCGCGTGGCCGGGGCTTTGCCGAAACCGCCATCCGCGCCGCCATCGCCGATGCGGCGGCGCAGGGCATGACCTCGATCGGCCTCAATGTCCGGGACCGGGCGGCCCATGCGCAGGCGCTTTATCGCCGGCTCGGGTTCCGCCCCTCGGACCGGCACGAGCCGAGCAACAGCCCGGACAACCCCGAGATCGAGATGCTGAGGAGCCTGCCATGATCCTCTCCGCCGAGGCGCTGGCCTTTGACATGGATGGCACGCTGGTCAATTCCGGCCCGGTCATCGCCGCCTCCTGGACCGAATGGGCGGAACGCCGGGGACTGGACCCTGTGGCGGTCATCCATTTCTGCCATGGCCGTCCGCTGCACCGGATCATCGCCCATTTCGCCCCCGATGCCGATCTGATGACCGAGGGGCAATGGGTGCTGGACCGGCTGCCCGCGCTGGAACACCTGTTGCGCCCGATGGCCGGTGCGCCGGAATTGCTGGCGAGCCTAGCGGGTGACGAATGGGCGCTGGTCACTTCGGCCCCGTCCGATCTGGCGCGGCGCTGGATGGGTATCTGCCAGTTGCCCCTGCCCGGCATCATCATCACCGCCGATGACGTGACCCATCCGAAACCCGATCCCGAACCCTTTGCCCGGGCAGCGAAGGCCTTCGGGCTCGCGCCAGAACGGATGCTGGCCTTCGAGGACTCGACCGCCGGCCTCACCTCGGCCAAGGATGCCGGGATGCCGAGCGTCGGGCTTGGCGGCGCCACCGGCAGCGCGGTCAGCATCGCCGATTACAGCGGCGTGACCCGCCTGCCCGGCCCCGGCATCCGGTTGGATTTCGGCACCTAGATCCGCTGCCAGCGGATCACCTCGGGCTTGCCATCGAGCAGCGGCAGGATCTTCACCAGCTGCGCGTCAAGGAATTCCGTCTGGTTATGGGCGCGTTCGGCCTCGGGCGTGGCCCAGATCTCGACCGAGGTGAAGAGATCGCCGCTCTGCAGATAGTCATAGCTTAGGCAGCCCGGCTCGTCCCGGCTGTGTTCGGCAAGTGCACGAAGCAGCGGGATCAGCGCGCCTGCCTGACCGGCACGGGCGCGGAAACGGGCGGTGACATGAACAGGACCGCTCACAACCGCCGCTCCCATTCCTCCTGCTGCTCGCGCCGGGCCATGTCATGGGCGGCTTTCGGCAGCACGGTGCGATAGGGCGGATTGGCCTCGGTCAGCACCCGGATCATCGCCTCGACCATCTCGGCCGGGTCGGCCTGCCGGGTCAGTTCGCGCACGGGCCAGTGATCCATCACCCGCTCGCCCTGCCCCCACCACTGGTCCTGCGCCTCCATCCCGGTATCGTTGAAGCCGGTGCGATAGGCGCCGGGATTGATGGTGCAGACCTCGACGCCATAGGGGGCCAGCTCTTCGCGCAGCGCGAGGCAGAAGCCCTCGACGGCGAATTTGCTGGCGGAATAAGCCCCGTCCCAGGGCACTTTCACCAGACCCGCCACCGACGAGGTCCAGACGATGCGCCCGCCCCCCGCGCGGATGAATTTCCTGGCCGCGCCCTGCGCCATCTCGAGGGCCGCGAAAACATTGGTGTCGAAGATACGCCGGACGATCTCGGGCGGAAGTTCCGCCACCGGGCCGGATTCCATGATGCCCGCATTGTTGAACAGCGTGTCGAACTCCAGCGCCAGCGCATGGTCGCGGTCGATCGCGGAGAGCACGTCCAGCTTGATGACCTGCATGGTGAGGCCCCGCCGCGCCGCCTCGGCCCGAAGCTCTGTCACCTGCGGCCATATCTGGCAGGACGCGATGACCTTGTGCCCCGCCTCGGCCAGCCCCAGGGCCACGCCCTTGCCGAAACCCGAGCCCGCGCCGGTGATGAGGATGGTTCTGGTCATGCTGCCTCCCGTGTCTCACGGGGCCAGATGAGCATGGCGGCGCGGGATTGTCGACCAAGGCGGCTGGTCTAAATCCTCAGCCCGCGTCTTGACCGATCAGGATCACGCCCCCTTCGACCACCAGCGGCACCCGGTCCAGCGCGCAATCGGCGCCCGACAGCGGCTCGCCCGTTGCGGCATCGAACATGGCGCCATGTCCCGTGCACATCAGCTTGGCCCCGTCGGCTGACAGGATCTGCGGCCCGCGATAGTCGAGCGGCAGATATTGGTGCGGGCAGGCATTCACATAGGCATGGACGGCCTCGCCCGCGCGAACGAGCAGCAGCGGGAATTCGCCCTGCGGACCGTTCAGCATCAGCGTCATCGCCCCGCTGACCTCGGCCAGCGCGGCGACCGGGGTGCCAAGTGCCGGCGCGGTGCTGTAATCGGTCCAGGCCATGGGTCGCTCCTGTCATGAAAATGCGCCCGAAGCAGAGGCCGGGCGCAGAAACCGTTTACCACATGCGGATCAGACGGTGGGTTCGGCCTTCAGCACGCCGCGGCGGACCTGATCTTCCTCGATCGATTCGAAGAGGGCGCGGAAATTGCCCTCGCCAAAGCCGTCATCGCCCTTGCGCTGGATGAACTCGAAGAAGATCGGCCCGATCACGGTTTTCGAGAAGATCTGCAGAAGGATGCGGGTCTCGCCACCCCCGACGACGCCCTCGCCATCGATCAGGATGCCGTGCTTCTTCATCCGCTCCAGCGGTTCCTCATGGCCGGTCACGCGCTTTTTCGACATGTCGTAATAGACGGCGGGCGGCCCGGGCATGAATTCCATCCCGGCGGCGGAAATCGCATCGGTGCCGGCATAGATGTCATTGCTGGCAATCGCGATGTGCTGGATGCCCTCGCCCTTGTATTCCTTCAGATACTCCTCGATCTGGCTGTTCTCGTCGGCGCTTTCGTTGATCGGGATGCGGATCTTGCCATCGGGGCTGGTCAGGGCGCGGCTGGTCAGGCCGGTCTGCTTGCCCTTGATGTCGAAGAAGCGGATTTCGCGGAAGTTGAACACGTCGTGGTAGAACTTGTACCAGGTATCCATGTTCCCGCGGATCACATTGTGGGTCAGGTGGTCGAGGTAGAAGAAGCCGAAGCCCGTGGGGCGCGGATTGACCTCGCCCAGCCAGTCGAAGTCGCGCGCATAGGCGCTGCCAGTGTCGCCATAGGTGTCGACGAAGTAGAGCAGCGAGCCGCCGATGCCGATCACCGCAGGCACGTCCAGCGATTTGCCCGGGCCGGTATATTCCACCGCGCCCAGCTCCACCGCGCGCTTCAGCGCGTGCTGCGCATCGACCACGCGCCAGGCCATGGCCGGGGCGCAGGGGCCGTGATCCTTGACGAACTGGGCGGCATGGCCATCCGCATCGGCGTTCAGCAGATAGTTGATGTCGCCCTGACGATAGAGAACGATGTCCTTGGTCTTGTGCTTGGCCACCGGGACAAAGCCCATCTGGCGGAAGATGCGGTCCAGGATCTCGGGCTGGGGATGGGCGAATTCGACGAACTCGAACCCGTCGGTGCCGGCCGGGTTGGCGGCGGTGATGGTGGCTTTCGGGGCGTTGTGCGGGAAGGGACCCATGGCGCTACTCCTCAATCTGCGGCTTGGCGACAGTATGTCACAGGGGCCGCGCATGGGGCTTGCATCTTTCGCCGGTTTTCGGGTCATATTGCACGAAATTCGCACCATCATACGGATTGGCGCACGAAATGGCGATAGACAGCTTTGACCTTGCGATTCTGACCGCATTGCAGCGCGACGGGGCGATGACCAACGCGGCACTGGCCGAGGTGGTGAACCTCTCGGCCTCGCAATGCTCGCGCCGGAGGGCGGCGCTGGAAGAGGCCGGGCTGATCCTCGGTTATGCGGCGCGACTGAATGCCGCCGGCTTGGGCTTTGGCCTCCGCGCGATCACGCGGGTGAACCTGCAAAGCCACGGACAGGGCACCGATGACAGCTTTGCCCGTTTCATCCAGACGCAGCCGAATATCCGCGCCGCCTTCTCGGTCGCGGGCGATGCCGATTACGTGCTGGACGTGCGCGCCCGTGATCTGGAAGATTTCGCCGCCTTCCTGCACCAGCATCTGCTGCCACATCCGCAGGTGGCGCATGTGCGCTCGGAAATCGTCTTGAAGACACTGAAGGAAGAGGAAGGTCTGGCGCTTCAGCCTTGATTGTTCAGGCTGAAGAGATCCACGAAACCCTGCGCCCGGGCGGCATCGCCGATCAGCCCGATCACCCCGGCCTCGGCCAGACGGGCCACCGGCTCGGGCCCATAGACCGCGCGGGCCAGCGTGTTGCCATTGCCGCGCAAGAGGAAATCGCCCTCAGGCTTGCGGGTGGCAGTGACCGCCAGCGACCCGTCCGGCGCGATCCGCAACTCGAACGCCTCGCGCTCCATGTCGAAACCGGCGATAACCCCCTGCCCTGCGGCCGCAGCGCGGTCGATCTTGGCGCACATGGACAGCATCAGCGCCGTCGGGCTGATGAAGCGGCGCGGGTCATGGCCCTGATGCTGGCTGCCCCAATGGCAGAGCGCCATCAAGACCGGATGCAGCGCCTGACCTGATGGCGTCAACCCATAGACCCCAAGGTCAGGATCATGGCTGACCACGCCCGACTCGATCATCTGCGTCAGCCGCTGGGTCAGCACCCCGGCGGTGATCCCCGGCATCCCGGCGCGAAGCGCCTGAAACCGCTTCGGCACCACCATCAGTTCGCGCGCCACCAGCAGCGCCCATCGATCGCCGATGACGTTCAGGGCGTGGGCCTCTAGGCAGCCCTCGTCATAGCGGATGCGCGATGTTTCGCCGTTCTTGGTCATATTTTCATACTATCAGTTGCTTTTTCATACTGCAAGCGACAGGATGCGAGTCGGATCGGGGATTTCGCCCCGGCAACAGGAGGTTCAGATGAGCTATTATTTTGGCACCATCGCGGCTGTCCCCACCGCAAATAAGCAAGACTACATTGACCATGTGAAAATGGCCTGGGGCCTGTTCTCGAAATATGGCGCGACCCGGATGATCGAGACCTGGGGCGCCGATGTACCCAAGGGCAAGGTCAACGATCTGCAGGGCGCGGTCGCGGCCAAGGATGATGAGACCGTCGTGTTTTCCTGGATCGAATGGCCCGACAAGGCCGCCGCCGATGCGGCCTGGGAGAAGATGCAGAGCGATCCCGAGATGGCGGCGATGGGCAATATGCCCTTCGATGGCAGCCGGATGATCTATGGCGGCTTCCACCCGGTCTGGGAGGCCGGAGAACCGAATGGCGGGGCCTATGTTCAAGGCTTCGCGCTGGCCGCGCCCGAGAAGAACAAGGACGCCTATACCAAGATGGCGGGCGAGGCCTGGTCGATGTTCGAGGGCTATGGCGCGCTTGGCACCATCGAGGGCTGGGGCGTGGACGTGCCGCACGGCAAGAAGACCGATTTCTACCGCGCCACCCTGGCCGAAGAGGGCGAGGCGCCGATCTTCAGCTGGATCGCCTGGCCCGACCGCGCCACCTGCGACGCGGCCGCCAAATCGATGGAGGCCGACATGGAAGGGCAGGAATTCCCCGAGATGCCCTTTGACGGCAAGCGGATGATGTGGGGGGGATTTGACACGATCTTCGATTCCGCGAAATCCTGACATCCGGTCTCGGGACCGATCAACCGCCGATCACGAGGAGGCGATCATGACGAGCTTTCAAGGCAATCCCTGCTGGTATGAACTGACATCCGGCGATTCCCCTGCGGCAGCCGATTTCTATGGCAAGGTGCTGGGCTGGACCGCGCAGGATGCGGGCGTGCCCGGTTTCGACTATCTTCTGGCGAAATCGGGCGAGGACATGGTCGCCGGCCTCGCCAATGCCGATGGCAACCAGCCGCCGCACTGGCTGATCTATTTCGCCGTCGATGATTGCGACGCGGCGGTGCAGGCGATCCTCAAGGCCGGCGGCAAGGATTTCGTCGGCCCCGAAGACATTCCCGGCACCGGCCGCTTTGCCATCGTCGGCGACCCGCAGGGCGGGCGCTTCGGCATCCTGCAGCCCGATCTCGGCGATATGACGCCCGAGCAGATCGCCAAGGCCAACGAGACCGGCGCCTTCGACCAGAAGAAGGCCGGGCATGGCAACTGGAACGAGCTGATGTCGAGCGACCCGGAAGCGGGCTTTGCCTTCTATTCCGGTCTCTTCGGCTGGCAGAAATCGACGCCCGTCGACATGGGCGAGATGGGCACCTACCAGCTCTTCTCGCATAAGGGCGCCGATATCGGCGGGATGATGGGCCTCGGCAACGCGCCCTTCACCTGCTGGCTGCCCTATTTCGGCGCGAATGGCGTGACGGCTGCCATGGACCGGATCAGCGCCAATGGCGGCCAGATCATCCACGGCCCGCAAGAGGTTCCGGGCGGCGCCTTCATCGCCATCGCACAGGACCCGCAGGGCGCGCATTTTGCCGTGGTCGGCCCGAAGGAGATCAGCGCATGACCCGCGAACCCGTTACCATCGTCACCTATGACTGGGTGCCGCCCTTTGCCCAGGGCTATGTCCGCGAGATCCGCGCGCGTTGGGCCGCCGAAGAGGCCGGCATCCCCTATCGCATCGAAACCGTGCCGGTTTCACCCAAATCTGCCGCCCATCGGGAGATGCAGCCCTTCGAGCAGGTGCCGGTGCTGAAGGATGGCGACCTGACCCTGTTCGAGAGCGGCGCCATCGCGCTTTATCTGGCAGAGGGCACGGCGCTTCTGCCAGAGGCGCGCAGGGCCGAGGTGACGCAATGGCTGATCGCCGCGCTGAACAGCGTCGAGCCGCAGGTGATGGTCTGGGTCACGGCCGGGCTGTTCGACAAGGACGAGGCCGCCGCCGAGCGCGCAATGAAGCGCCTTCAGCCCCGCCTTGCGCAACTGGCCGCCGCGCTCGAGGGGCGCGACTGGCTTCTGGGCGACACCTTCTCGATTGCCGATCTGATGTTGGTCGAGGTGCTGCGCGGTGCCGGCGACGATGGCGCGCTGGATGATCATCCGGTGCTGTCCGCCTATGTCGCCCGCGCCACTGCGCGTCCGGCCTTCCAGAAGGCGATGGCCGATCACATGGCCCATTGGGCCGAGGCCGACCGCGCCAAGGCCCAAAAGGAGGGCGCGGCATGACCTCGCCCGTCCGCACCTGCCTCTGGATGGAGAAGGACGGCTCGGCTGCCGCCGCCTTCTATACCGCGCTGATCCCCGGCAGCGCCGTCGAGGGGGCCGTGGGCTTTCAGGGCGGCGACACCCCGGCGCTGGTGGTGAATTTTCACCTCGCCGGCACGCCCTACATGATCCTGAACGGCGGGCCGCATTTCACCCTCTCCCCCGCCGCCTCGATCTCGGTCCTGACTGAGGATCAGGCCGAAACAGACCTGCTCTGGAACGCGCTGACCGCCGATGGCGGACAGGAAAGCCAGTGCGGCTGGCTGATCGACCGCTGGGGCCTGTCCTGGCAGATCACTCCCCGCGCGGTGATGGAGATGACCTTTGCCGACGACCCCGAAGCCTCGGAACGGGCGCGGCAGGCCATGTACAAGATGACCAAGCTCGACATCGCCACGATGCGCGCGGCCTTTGACGGCCAGTGAAAGGATAGCTGATGAAGACCCCCATCGCGCCCTTGCTGGCGCTGACCCTTGCGCTGGTCCCTGCCCTTGCACGGGCCGAGGCGACCACCACCGTTGACCCCGCCGCCATCACCCCCGCCGACGTGCCGCGCGGCCAGCCCGATTATCACGCGGCGGGTGCCGGCGCCTATGTGCTCGACCCGGCGCATACGGCGGTGATCGCCCGGGTGCCGCATATGAACTTCTCGGTCAGCGTCTTCCGCTTTGATACTGTCTCGGGCAGCCTTCAGTGGAACCCCGAGAATTCCGCTGCCAGCACCCTGACCGCGACGGTTCAGGCCGGTTCGATCAGCAACCCCTATCCGGGTTTTGCCGAAACGCTGACCGGCGCGGATTACCTGAACGTGGCGGCCCATCCCGAGGCGAGTTTCACCGCCACCGGATTTGACGCAGTCAGCAATACCGCCGGCACCGTCACCGGCGATCTGACCATCATGGGCCAGACCCACCCGGCGACCTTCGACGTGACCCTGATCGGCGCGGGTGAGGGCTATACCGGGGATGAAAACGACCTGCCGATCCTTGCCCATCTGATCGGGATGCATGCCGAGACCACGATCGACCCGCAGGCCTATGGGCTGAACGCCTTCTTCACCGACCCGATCGAGATCCAGATCGACGCCGAATTCGCCCGCAAGCCCGCGCCGAAATCATGAGCCTGACGCTCTACTATCACCCGCTGGCCTCGTTCTGCTGGAAAGTGCTGATAGCGCTCTACGAGAACGACACCGCCTTCACCCCGCGGCTGATCGATCTGGGCGACCCGGCGGACCAGGCGCTGATGGCCGGGGTCTGGCCGGTGGCCAAGATGCCGGCGCTGATCGATCAGGGGCGCGGCGAGACGGTGGCCGAGACCTCGATCATCATCGATTACCTCGACCAGCACCATCCCGGCCCGCGCCGGATGATCCCTGCGGACCCGGATGCCGCGCGGCAGGTGCGGCTGTGGGACCGGTTCTTCGATCTCTATGTCCATGACCCGATGCAGCGCATCGTCGTGTCGCATCTCTTCATGCCAGCCGAGGCACAGCCTGCCATCGCCGCCGCATCCCGCGCCACGCTCGACACCGCTTACAAGACAGCCGAGGCGCATCTGCAGGGCCGGGACTGGGCGGCGGGCGATTTCGGCATGGCCGATTGCGCCGCCATGCCGGCGCTGTTCTATGCCGGCATCCTGCATCCGTTCGAGGGTTTTCCGGCGCTGACGGGCTATGCCGAACGCCTGTTCGAACGGCCATCCTGCGCGCGGGTGCTGGCCGAGGCAAAGCCCTATTTCGACATGTTCCCCTTTGTCGAGCGGATGCCCGAACGGTTTCGCTGAGCGCGGCAGAGGGCAAGCGTCGGACCGTGGGTAGGCGCCCGAACGGCCCGACTGCGTGCTTTATGGCGCCAAGTCCCTCTCCTGCCGGAACTCGGGACCAGCCGCACCAAAGCGCCTACCCGCCCGGACGGGCAGGCGCTGGCCCGGCGCGCTTCGCGCTTGCTCCGGGCCGGGCGCGCCGCTCATCCCCGGATCATCGCCAGCGCCTCGGGCGGCGGGGCTTGCTCGATGCGGCGATACCAGCTGCCATCGGTGGCGCGCTCGACCAGCCGGTGATCGATCAGCGAGCGGCGCAGCAACACGTGATCGCCGAAGAGGTGCCAGTCCTTCAGCACCGCGTTCAGATCCGCCTCGCGGTAATCGCGCCCCGGCGCCAGCCCGGCCCAGAAACGCCAGAGGCATAGGCCCTGCAGCTTCGTCGGCGCCGGCCATGCGATCATCCGTCCCTGCGCATCGAAATTCCGCAATGCCCGCTCGACCGATTTCGAGACGGCGGGCCGGGGCGCCTCGGCCCGAAGCTGCTGGTAGTTCCTGAATCCGGCGGCGCGGGCGATCAGGCCCAGCATGGCCTGATGGCCGGGGACTTCCTGCCTCGACAGATCGCGGGCCAGCGTGCGGGCAAAGCCCGACAGGTCGGTGATGAAGACGGCGTTCAGATCACGCGTCATGGCGGCATCCTTCCAGCCACGCGAATACCCCGGTTCGGGGTGCCGATGGTCGCCCTTGTCAGCGCGCGGCAAAAGATGCGGCTGCCCAATCTCTCGCACAGGTTCAGCTTGGCCAGATGGCCGGCGACGCCTCGGTGAACTGCGGACCGTGGCGGCAGGCTAGCCCCGCCACGACCCCGCTGCAAGCCTCACCTCACGATGGTTTCCGGCCCCATCATCAGCGTCGGCAGCCACGTGGACAGGATCGGCACATAGGTGATGAGGATCAGGAAGACGAAGAGCACGCCCAGGAAGGGCAGCGCCGCCTTGACCACCCGCATCATCGACATGCCGGCCACGCCCGAGGTGACGAAGAGGTTCAGCCCCACCGGCGGGGTGATCATGCCGATCTCCATGTTCACCACCATGATGATGCCGAGATGGATCGGATCGACCCCCAGCTCGATGGCGATGGGAAAGACCAGCGGCGCGACGATCAGGATCAGGCCCGAGGGTTCCATGAACTGTCCGCCGATCAACAGGATCACGTTGACGATGATCAGGAACATGATCTTGCCGAAACCGGCATCCAGCATTGCGCCCGCGATATGCTGCGGGATCTGCTCGTCGGTCAGCACGTATTTCAGGATCAGCGCGTTGGCGATGATGAACATCAGCGTGATGGTCAGCTTGCCGGCCTCCAGCAGCACATCGCGCGTGCCCTTGTGGAAGAAGGCCGTGACCAGCGCCTGCGGCTTCTGCCACAGGGGGATGCGGCGCTCGCCCTCGCGCAGCGGCCCCATGTCGCGGTAGATGAAGATCGCCACGATGAAGGCCCAGACCGCCGCCACCGCCGCCGCCTCGGTCGGCGTGAAGATCGCCTTGGTCACGCCCGGAATGCCGTAAAGCCCGACCATGATGATGACGATCAGCATCAGCCCCCAGAAGGCCTCGCGGAAACTGGCCCAGATCTCGCCCCAGCCCTGCCACTGACCGCGCGGCATGTTCTTCCAGATGGCGATGATGAGGATGGTGGCCATCAGCATGAACCCGGCCAAGAGGCCCGGGATGACGCCGGCCAAGAACATCCGCCCGACCGAGACATCGGTGGCGCTGGCATAGACGACCATGACAATCGAGGGCGGGATGAGGATGCCAAGCGTGCCGGCATTGCAGATCACACCGGCGGCGAAATCCTTGGAATAGCCGACCTGCCGCATCGCCGCGATGACGATCGAGCCGATGGCGACCACGGTGGCGGGCGAGCTGCCCGACAGCGCCGCGAACATCATGCAGGCGAACACCCCGGCAATCGCCAGCCCACCCGGCAGATGGCCGACGCAGGCGATGGAAAACCGGATGATCCGCCGCGCCACGCCGCCCGTCGACATGAAGCTTGAGGCGAGGATGAAGAAGGGGATGGCCAGAAGCGTCGCATGGCCCTCCATCGCGTTATAGAGCGTCTGTGCGATCGAGGCGAGCGAGGTGTCCGAGAACCACAACAGGAACAGGGTCGAGGACAGCCCCAGCGCGATGGCAATGGGCAGGCCCAGCAGCATCAGCCCGACGATCAGGACGAACAGCAGAAGGACATCCATGCCCTAGTCTCCGCGATTGAGATGGCGGACTTCCTCGACGGCGTCCTCGGCTTCGTGGCTGACGATCAGGCTCTGCCGCTCGCCGGTCCAGACCTGCCACGTGGCTTGCAGCAGGCGGAACAGCAGCAGCGCGATGCCGAAGGGCAGGACGAAATAGGGGATCAGGCGGGGCAGCTTCTCATAGGGCTCGCCCATGTTGAACACATCGCCCATCCAGGCCAGGAAACCAGGCATCGGGATCTGCTCGGTCACGTAGAAGGCGCGGTCGCGGGTCGGGATGAAGCCCGTCGGGAACCAGCGCCCGCCGGTCTGCTGATAGCCGGCAAAGGGCGCCCAGTAATCCCAGGCCCCCTTCAGCAGCAACAGCGCATAGAAGATGCACAGCGCCCCGGCCAGCAGCGCCAGCGCCTTGCGCGCGCCGGCGGGCAGAATGTTGATCAGCGCATCCACCCCCAGATGGGCGTTGATCTTGACCGTGTAGGAGATCCCCAGCAGCACCAGCCAGGCGAACAGCGCCAGCGTAAGCTCCAGCCCCCAGATCAGCGAGGACTGGAACACATAGCGCAGGATGACGTTGACGAAGGTCAGGATGGTCATCAGCCCCAGAAGGATGGCGATGGTGTTTTCTTCAAGGCTGTTGACGAAGCGCCCGACCGGACCCTTCGGCTCGTAACGATAGCTCATTGCCCCCTCCCCGAGTGGCGCGGGAAACGGCCCGCCCCGCGACCTGCGCGGGACGGGTCCTGATGTTCAGGCTCAGTGCTTCTCGTTGATCGCCTGCGCGGCGTCGATGTTCTCCTGCCCGACGCCCTCGGCGAATTGCGCCCAGACCGGCTTCATCGCGTCGACCCAGGCCTGACGCTGCGCGTCGTCCAGTTCGACGATCTTGCCGCCAGCATCGAGGATCGATTGCCGTGCCGCCATGTCGACATCGTTCACCGCGCCGTTCCGCTCGACCGTGACCTCGTTCAGGATGGTCAGCATCTGGTCCTTCACCGCCGGGTCTAGGCTGTCGAGCCAGTCGACCGAGGCCACGACCAGATAGTCCAGCACGCCGTGGTTCGTCTCGGTGGTGCCGTCCTGCACCTCGTAGAATTTCTGGCCATAGATGTTCGACCAGGCATTCTCCTGCCCGTCGACAACCCCGGTCTGCAGCGCGCCATAGACCTCGGCAAAGGCCATGGGTTGCGCGGATGCGCCAAGCGCCTCGAATTGCGCGATGATCACGTCCGAGGGCTGCACGCGGAATTTCAGCCCCTTGGCATCCTCGGGCGTGATCAGCGGCTTGTTCGCCGACAGCTGCTTCATGCCATTGTGCCAGAACTCGAGGCCAAGGATGCCGCGCCGCTCCATGCTGGCCTTCATCGCCGCCCCGGCTTCCGAGGCCTGGAATTCATCCACCGCCGCGATGTTCTTGAAGACGAAAGGCAGGTCATAGATCTGGAAGACCTTGGTGAAGGCCTCGAATTTCGACAGCGAGGGCGCGCCCAGCTGCACATCGCCCTGCAGCATGGCTTCCAGCAGCGCATCGTCATCGTAGAGCGTCGAGTTCGGATAGACCTCGACGCACATCTTGCCATCCATCTCGGCATTCACCCGGTCCGCGAACAGCTGCGCCGCGATGCCCTTGGGGTGTTTGTCGGAATTGGTCACATGGCTGAATTTCACCACGGTTTCGCCGTCATCGCATTTCGCCGGATCGGCCAGCGCGGCAGTGGACATAAGCGCCAGCCCGCAGGCGGCGGTGAGAATCGATTTCATGAAGCAGTCCTCCCAAACGTTCGCAGCCGGATTATGCGGCCCGGCTTGCTAGACCTTCACTTTCCGCAACCGGCCCGCATATGGCAACCCTAAACTCCTGCCCCGCCCCCGCCTTGCTGCACAGAAGCGCATGGCAAGCCTTGGCCTTTTCGCGCGGTTTCGCTAAGCCCCGTTCCAGAGAAAACGGGACCAGAACCATGACCATGGACAAAAGCTTCGACGCGACGACCGCCGAGGCCCGCATCGCGGCCGAATGGGAAGCAGCCAATGCCTTTGCCGCCGGGGCCAATGCCTCGCGCAAGGAAACCTTCACGGTGATGATCCCGCCGCCGAACGTCACCGGCAGCCTGCATATCGGCCACGCCTTCAACAATACGCTGCAGGACATCCTGGTCCGCTGGCACCGGATGCGCGGCTTCGACACGCTGTGGCAGCCGGGACAGGACCATGCCGGCATCGCCACGCAGATGGTGGTCGAGCGCCGCATGGCCGAGCGGCAGGAGCCGAACCGGCGCGAGATCGGCCGCGAGGCCTTCGTCGAGAAGATCTGGGCCTGGAAGCAGGAATCCGGCGACACGATCATCAACCAGCTGAAGCGCCTCGGCGCCAGCTGCGACTGGTCGCGCAATGCCTTCACCATGTCCGGCGCGCCGGGTGCGCCCAAGGGCGAAGAAGGCAATTTCCACGATGCGGTGATCCGGGTCTTTGTCGATCTTTACGACAAGGGCATCATCTATCGCGGCAAGCGGCTGGTGAACTGGGATCCGCATTTCGAGACGGCGATCTCGGATCTCGAGGTCGAGAACCGCGAAGTGCCGGGCCATATGTGGCATTTCAAATACCCGCTGGCCGGCGGCGAGACCTATGAATACGTGGAGCGCGACGAGGACGGCAACGTCACCCTGCGCGAGACCCGCAACTATATCTCCATCGCCACCACCCGCCCCGAAACCATGCTGGGCGACGGCGCGGTCGCAGTACACCCGTCGGATGAACGTTACGCCGCAATCGTCGGGAAACTCTGCGAAATTCCTGTCGGGCCAAAGAAACACCGCCGCCTGATCCCGATCATCACCGACGAATACCCCGATCCCACATTCGGCTCGGGCGCGGTGAAGATCACCGGGGCGCATGACTTCAACGACTATGCCGTGGCCATGCGCAACGGCATCCCGCTTTACGCGCTGATGGACAGCAAGGGCGCCATGCGCGAGGACGGACTGTCCTATGAGGACAGCGCCGAGATCGCCACCCGCGCCGCGCAGGGCGAGGATGTGGGCGATGTCTCGAACGTCAACCTCGTCCCCGAGCATCTGCGCGGCCTTGACCGCTATGAGGCGCGCGAGCGGGTGATCGCGGAGATCACGGCGGAGGGTCTTGCCGTGACCTATCTGCACAAGGAAATCGACAAGGAAACCAACGCCGAGCATCTGGAGCGCCGGGCACTGGTCGATGCCAAGCCGATCATGCAGCCCTTCGGCGACCGCTCGAATGTGGTGATCGAGCCTATGCTGACCGATCAGTGGTTCGTCGATACCCAGAAGATCGTCGGCCCCGCGCTCGAGGCCGTGCGCGATGGCCGCACCCAGATCCTGCCCGAGCAGCACAAGAAGGTCTATTTCAACTGGCTCGAGAATATCGAACCCTGGACCATCTCGCGCCAGCTGTGGTGGGGTCATCAGATCCCGGTCTGGTACGGGCTTGACCTGTCGCTGGAAGGCCAGGTCGATGACGATCATGACGGCGCGCTGGACGAGGTGGAAATCTTCGCCCTGCTAGAAGAAGGACTGGTCCATCGTGACGAGATCCATCACGCCGCGCCACATTTCGCCGAGGTGGTCGAACAGTTCCGCGACAGTATCGCCGGCCTGCCGCAGCCGCTGGAGATCGCCCGGGTGATCGAGGTTGCCGACCGCGCATCTGCCATCGACGCCTTCGCGCAGGGGCTGGCTGACTACAACCTCAGCCAGGACCCGACGAAACTGGTCTACCCGGTCTGGCGCGACCCGGATGTTCTCGACACCTGGTTCTCCTCGGGTCTCTGGCCCATCGGCACGCTCGGCTGGCCCGAGACGACGCCGGAGATGCAGAAATACTTCCCGACGGATGTGCTGGTCACCGGCTTCGACATCATCTTCTTCTGGGTTGCCCGGATGATGATGATGCAGATGGAGGTGGTAAAGAACGTCCCCTTCCACACCGTCTATGTCCACGGGCTGGTGCGCGACGAGAAGGGCGCGAAGATGTCGAAGTCGAAAGGCAACGTCATCGACCCCCTGCTCTTGATCGACGAATTCGGCGCCGACGCGCTGCGCATGACCCTGACCAGCATGGCCGCCATGGGCCGCGACCCGAAGCTGGGGCCGCGCCATGTCGAGGGCTTCCGCAATTTCGTCACCAAGATCTGGAACGCCACCCGCTTTGCCGAGATGAACGGCGTCCGCGGCGGCGGCGCGCGGCCCGAGCCGAACCATACCGTGAACCGCTGGATCATCGGCGAGGTCGCCCGCATCCGCCTTGCGACCGACGAGGCGCTGGACAGCTATCGCTTCAACGATGCGGCGACCGGGCTATACGCCTTTGTCTGGGGCAAGGTCTGCGACTGGTATGTCGAGTTCGCCAAGCCGCTTTTCGATGGCGAACATGCCGAGGAAACCCGCGCCACGATGGGCTGGGTGCTGGACCAGTGCTATCTGATGCTGCACCCGGTCATGCCCTTCGTCACCGAGGAGCTGTGGGCGCTGACCGGCGACCGCAGCAAGATGCTGGTCCATGGCGACTGGCCGACCTACGGCGACGAACTGATCGACGCCGAGGCCGACCGGCAGATGAACTGGGTGATCGCGCTCATTGAAAGCATCCGCTCGGCCCGCGCCCAGATTGGCGTGCCGGCTGGCGCCAAGCTCGACCTGATCGTGACCGAGGCCGATGCCAGCGCCCGCGCGGCGCTGGCCGCCAATGCGCCGTTGATCGAGCGTCTGGCCCGGGTGAACGCGCCGCAGGACGGTGCCATGGCCAAGGGCATGATCGCGGTGGCGGCGCAGGGGGCAAGCTTCGCCTTGCCCATCGGTGACGTGATCGACGCGGCGGCGGAAAGCGCGCGGCTGGACAAGGCCAAGGGCAAGGCGCTGAAGGATGCCGATGGTTTGCGCAAGCGCCTCGGCAACCCGAAATTCGTCGAAAATGCCGAAGCCGAGGTGATCGAGGAAACCCGCGAGAAGCTGGCGGCGCTGGATGAGGATATTTCCCGGCTCGACGCCGCACTGGCGCAGCTGGCAGCGATGTAGCCTGCCTCCGGCGGGGATATTTGGACGAGCGAGAAGCTGGCTTCTTTCTCGTTCAAATATCCATCTCAGGCCGGGGTCAGAGCCGCGCCAGAACCTTGGGCAAAGCCTCGGCGAAGAGATCCAGCTCGGCCTCAGGCCCGCAGGACACGCGGATGCAGCGGTCCAGCGGCGCGACGCCGGGCATGCGGATGAACACCCCGTCCTCGGCCAGCCCCGCCACCAGCGCGCGGGCATAGGCCCCGTCTCGCCCGGCATCGAGGGCGACGAAATTCGTCGCCGAGGGCAGCGCGGTCAAGCCGTTCTGCTGGCCGATCCGGGCAATGCGATAGCGGGCGGTGACAACCTGCGCCTTCACCGCCTCGAGCCAGTCCTGATCGGCAAGCGCCGCCAGCGCGCCGGCCTGCGCCATGCGGTTCACCCCGAAATGGTTACGGATGCGGTTGAAGCCGGCGATGACCTCGGGGTTGCCGAAAGCATAGGCGATGCGCGCCCCGGCCATGCCGTAAGCCTTGGAGAAGGTGCGGAAGCGGATCACGCGCGGGTCATCGACGTCGATCGCCGGGATGGCCGACGCGGGCGCGAATTCCACATAGGCCTCGTCCAGCAGCAGGACGCCCCCTTCCGGCAACTGGTCCAGCATCGCCTCGATCGCCCTGCCCTCGGACCATGTGCCCATCGGGTTGTCGGGATTGGCGAGATAGGTCAGCCGGGCGCCGGTCTCGCGCGCCTTCGCTGCCAGCGCCGCCGGGTCCTCGGCGTCATCGCGATAGGGCACCTTGTTCAGCACCCCGCCAAAGCCCGCGACGTGGTAGTTGAAGGTCGGATAGGCGCCGTCCGACGTCACCACCTGGTCCCCCGGCGCGATCATCAGCCGGACGGCAAGTCCCAGCAGTCCGTCGATCCCTTCGCCCACCACCAGGTGATCCGGCGTCACCCCCAGATGCGCGGCCAGCGCCGCCATCAGCTCGTGATTGGTGCTGTCGCCATATTTCCAGATCTCGCCCGCCGCCTCGGCCATGGCCGCCACCGCGCGCGGAGAAGGGCCGAAGCCGTTCTCGTTCGCGCCAAGCCGGGCGGCAAAGGGCGCGCCGCGCTGACGCTCCAGCGTCTCGGGTCCGACAAAGGGCACGGTGGCGGGCAGACTGGCGGGGATCGGGGCGAAGCGGACATTTGTCATGATGCCGAGGCTTCCGCGATTTGGCGCTGCCACGCAAGCCCCGCAGCGAGGTGATACGGACCAAAAACTTCACCGCCAGAGGTTGACTAGTCCGGTACTTGGGCGCTTTCTGGCGGCGCAGTCAGGCTGATCTGCCGACTGTTTTCAATCACGAAGCCCCGCCACCCATTCCGGCGGCTTTCTATTCGCACTGCCCGTTTTCCGGGCGGGCAGCTTGTCACGGCTACTGCCTGAAGAAAGGATCATCATGTCCAAGTCTTTCCCGCTTTCCCTGCTGGGCCTGTCCAGCATCGCCCTGATGGCCGCCGGGACCGCCCGGGCCGAGGTCATCTATGAAAACCAGTCCGGTGGCAGCGCCACCTTTTACGGCCAGTTCGATCCATCCTGGACCCAGTTCGACGATGGCGCCGACAGCCATGACAAGATCGTCGACAACTCGAAGTCAAATTCGCGCGTCGGCTTCACGCTGAAACAGCCCTTTTCCGCCTTCGAGCTGGGCTTCAAATTCGAGACCGCCCTTGGCTTCCGCCAGAGCGCCTCGGTCAGCCAACTTGGCGAACCCGATGCGCTGGAATGGGACCGCACCAAGCTGCGCCATGTCGATCTGTCGCTGAAATCGGCCCAATACGGGACCTTCTTCATCGGTCAGGGCAGCATGGGCTCGGACAGCATCGGGGATCGCAGCCTCAGCCCGACCACGCTGGTCAATGACGTATCGATCAGCGACACCTCGGGCAGCTATCTGCTGCGTCAGGATGACGGGGCGCTGAGCGAGATCGCCGTGGGCGATGCCTTCAACAATTTCGGCGGCAATCGGCGCGGGCGCATCCGCTATGATTCGCCCGATTTCGGCGGCTTCGTCTTCCGCACCTCTTACGGCCGCAACATTCTGGTGCACGAGGATGATGACGATTACTGGGATGTGGCCCTGTCCTATGACCGCGAGATGGCAAACGGCAACCAAGTCTCGGCGGGGATCGGCTATTATGTCCGCGACCGGGGTGACGGGCAGGAGGACATCAAGGACAGCTTCGCCTCGGCCGCGGTGAAAATGGCTTCGGGCGTCAATGTCGCGATGGCTCTCGGCAGCCGCGACAATGGTGGCAGCTATTCCTATGCCCAGCTTGGCTATATCGGCCAGTGGGTGGCCTGGGGCGACACCAGCCTTGCCGTCGACTACTACAAGGGCGAGGACATGGTCAGCGAGGGCGATGATGCCGAATCCTGGAGCCTCTCGGTGGTCCAGAATGTCGCCAGCCTGAACACCGACATCTATGCCGGTTATCGCAGCTATGACTATGACGATGACGCGACCAGCTATCAGAAGGCCGAGTCCGTCACCATCGGCGCGCGCTGGAAGTTCTGATCGGTTCCGCCGGCCCGCCGCAATCGCGCGTTGGGCCGGCAGCCATGTCTACAGCTCGTCGCGCGAGCGTGGCGGACGGGGCTGATTCAGCAATCGGCGATCCTCCTGCAATTCAAGCCACATGGCGTTGACCACGGCGAACAGTGCCGCCAGCGGCAGGCCGAGGATCCAGGCGAAATACCACATGCGAGCCTCCTTTCCTCAATAGCTGTGGGTGTCGGGATCGGTGACATCGGCCTCGGTCACCTTACCCCAGAGCGTGCGATAGACCCAGGCCGTGTAAAGCAGGATCAGCGGCAGGAAGATCACCGTGCAGATCAGCATGACGAACAGCGTCAGATGCGAGGACGAGGCATCCCAGACCGTCAGCGAGCTGTTCGGGTTGGTGTTCGAGGGCAGGATGAAGGGGAACATCACCAGCCCCACCGAGGAGATCATGCCGACGATCGCCATCTTCGACCACATGAGCGGCGACAGTTCATCCCGGGTGTTGCGCAGCGCACGCATTGCCATGCCCGTGCCGACGAAGCCCATGATCGGGGCAATGATGATCCAGGGGCGGGTGGCATAGGCGGCAAACCAGCTGCCCTGGTGCACCACCTCCGAGACCAGTGGATTCGACGGCCCGTCATGCGGCGGTTCGGTGACGAAGGCGAAGCCGTCGATGCCAAAGGCCATCCACAGCCCGGCCAGCGCATAGCCGGCCAGCACCACGACCGCCGCCTTGGCGCCATAATCCCGAGCCCGCGCCTGGATCGCTCCCTCGGTCTTCAGCACCAGCCAGCCCGCGCCATGCATCACCATCATCGCCACCGACACCACCCCGCAAAGGATCGCGAAGGGCCGCAACATGCCGAAGAGCTTCATGAACGGCCCCGCCTCGTAGACCGCGTGCAGGTCGTCGGTCAGGTGGAAGGGTACGCCCAGAAGCACGTTGCCGACCGCCACGCCGAACAGAAGTGGCGGCACCGTGCCCGACAGGAACAGCGCCCGGTCCCACATCGCCCGCCAGCGCGGATCGTCGCGCTTGCTGCGATACTTGAACGCCACGGGGCGAAAGATCAGCGCCGCGAGGATGAGGAACATGGCGAGGTAGAAGCCCGAGAAGCTGATCGCGTAAAGCGGTGGCCATGCGGCAAAGATCGAGCCGCCGCCAAGCACGAACCAGACCTGGTTGCCCTCCCAGACCGGGCCGACGGTGTTGATGACGATGCGGCGTTCTACATCATCCTTGGCGACGAAGGGCAACAGCGCCCCCACCCCCATGTCAAAGCCGTCGGTCAGGGCAAAGGCGATCAGCATCAGCCCGATCAGCAGCCACCAGATGACGCGCAGGATCTCGAAGGAAATCAGTTCATGCATGATCATCGGGGTTACTCCGCCGGGCTCAGGCGCGCGCGATGCGCGTCCATCCAGGTTTCGGTCAGTTCCACATCCTCATGCGGACCCTTGCGGATGTATTTCAGCATCAATCCCATCTCGACCACGGCCAGCACCGAATAGAAGACGGCGAAGGCGATCAGCGTCATCAGCACCTCGGTCACCGACAGATTGCTGACCGACATGGCCGTGGGCAGGATGCCGTCCACCGTCCAGGGCTGGCGGCCGACCTCGGCCACGATCCAGCCCATCTCGACCGCGATCCAGGGCAGCGGGATCGCCAGCACCGCCAGGCGCAGCGCCCATCGCGGGTGCCGGCCGCCACTGAAGGACGAGCGGTAGAAGAAGAAGCCCATGATCGCGATCAGCGCCATGCCGCAGCCGACCATGATGCGGAAGGCCCAGAACAGCGGGAAGACCGGCGGGATGGTATCCTCTGCCGCCTGCGCGATCTGCTCGTCGGTGGCCTGCAGGGGATCGTCGAGATAGCGGCGTAGAAGGAAGGCATAGCCCAGGTTCTCGGAATGCTGCTCGAAGCGCTGGATCACCGCCGGGTCAGTCGCCTCGCGGTCCTCGCGAATGGTCATCAGCGTCTCGTAGGCAATGAGGCCCGAGCGCACCCGCTGGCGCGCCTCAGATTCCAGATCCTCGATGCCGGGGATGACCTCGTTGAAGGACCGGGTGCCGATCAGCCCCATGACATAGGGGATGTGGATCGCCCATTTCGTCTCGCGCGCTTCCTTGTCGGGAATGCCGAAGAGGGTGAACGAGGCCGGGGCCGGCTCGGTCTCCCACATGGCCTCGATCGCGGCCATCTTCATCTTCTGGTTCAGCCCGGTGTCATAGCCTGATTCGTCGCCCAGAACGACCACCGACAGCGCCGAGGCGAGGCCAAAGCTGGCCGCCACAGCGATGGAGCGCCGCGCCAGGTCGACATGCCGGCCCTTCAGCAGGTACCAGGCCGAGACGCCGAGGACGAACATCGAGGCGGTGACATAGCCGGCGCTGACGGTATGGACGAATTTCGCCTGCGCCACGCTGTTGAACATGACCTCGTAGAAGCTGGTCAGCTCCATCCGCATGGTCATCGGGTTGAACTCGGCGCCGACCGGGTTCTGCATCCAGCCATTGGCGATCAGGATCCACAGCGCCGAGAAATTGGTGGCGATGGCGACCAGCCAGCCGACCAGCAAATGCGCCTGTTTCGACAGCTTGTCCCAGCCAAAGAACCACAGGCCGACGAAGGTCGCCTCCATGAAGAAGGCCATCAGCCCCTCGATGGCCAGCGGCGCGCCGAACACGTCGCCGACGTAATGCGAGTAATAGGACCAGTTCATCCCGAACTGGAATTCCATGGTGATGCCGGTGGCGACGCCGATGGCAAAGTTGATGCCGAACAGCATGCCCCAGAACTTGGTCATCTGCCGCCAGATCGGGCGATCGGTCATCACATAGACCGTCTCCATGATGGCGACGAGAATCGACAGGCCGATGGTCAGCGGCACGAACAGAAAATGAAATAGCGCAGTCATCGCGAATTGAAGTCGCGACAGTTCGACAACACCAAACTCCATGAGCGGGGGGTCTCCTTGCTTGGGTTCGGCCACGCTAGCGGATTTGCAAGCCCGCACCAATGGTCAACTGGCGCGGCGTGTCGTCGCGCCCCCCCCCCCTTGATTTCTGCTTGGTTGACAGGGACCTCCGATCCGGCATCAATCGGGGCATTCGTCCCGCCAGCCCAATTGCCAGCCAACGGAGCCTGCCCATGCCCCCCGCCTCCTCCGACAGCATCATCGTGACCTTTGACGGCAAGCGCTGCATCCATGCGCGGCGCTGCGTGCTGGCCCTGCCGGGCGTGTTCCGCGCCGGCGCCGAGGGTCAGTGGATCTTTCCCGAAAGCGCCCCGGCCGAAGAGATAGCCCGGGTCATCGGCGCCTGCCCATCGGGGGCGCTGACCTATCAGCGCAAGGATGGCGGGCTCGAAGAACAGGCACCGGGGGTCAACACCCTGCGTCCCTGGGAGGATGGTCCCAACGAGTTGCGCGGCGATGTCCGCATTGCCGGGCAGGAACCGCGGATGCGGGCGGTGCTGTGCCGCTGCGGCCAGTCGCAGCGGATGCCCTTCTGCGACAACAGTCATCTGAAGGCCGAGTTTCGCGCCACCTCCGACATTCCCTCGAAAGAGGGCAAGCCGCTCGAAGCCTTTGACGGGCCGCTGGAGGTGACGCCCACCAAGGATGGACCGAACATGATCGCCGGCAACCTGCAGATCATCGCCGGCAGCGGCCGCAAGGTGGCGACCGTGCGCAAGGCCTTTCTCTGCCGCTGCGGCCAGTCTAAGAACAAGCCCTTCTGTGACGGCAGCCACAAGGCAGCCGGGTTCAAGGCGGACGGGGCCGAATAATGAGCGATTTCCAGATCCGGCGCGAGGAAAGCGAGTCCCGCGGCCGCTATGTCACCGTGGTCGACGGGGTCGAGGCCGAACTGACTTTCTCCAAGGCCGGCACCGGCATGATCATCGCCGACCATACCGGCGTCCCACGCGAGATCGGCGGGCGCGGGGTCGGTCTGGCGCTGGCCGAGGCGATGATCGCCGATGCCCGCGCCAAGGGGCTGAAGGTCATGCCGCTCTGCCCCTTCGTGAACGCGCAGTTCAAGCGCCACCCGGACTGGTCGGACCTCCTGCCCTGAGCCCTATCAGCCCCGTGGCGCCAGAAGACCCAGCGCCCGCAGCTCGGCCTCGATCCCCGACAGCGGCGTTCCCCTGACCTCGGCGACCAGGTCGTCGAACTGCCGCCGCAAGCCCGCCTTTTCCTCGCCCCGGCAATCGTTCCAGGGCCGGCCCTGCAGCGCCATGTGCATGACGTAGTACCAGATGAAATGCGGCCTGTTCCCGGCGATCAGCAGCGCGCGATAGGCCTCATGCGCGCCCATCGCCCGCAAGCTCGCCGCATCCGGCACCCCCGCCGCGATCAGCGCCGAAGCCGTGGCCGGCCCGATGCTCTGGATCGTGGTCAAATCGCTGTCCATCCGCACCCTCGCCTTCATCTTGGCCCAAATATCCCCGGGGGTCCGGGGGCGGCGCCCCCGGCTTTCCAAAACCACCGCTTTCCTGTATCAGCCCGGCAATCCCGAGGACAATGCCCATGACCGAGCCGACCGCAGCCCCGAAAAAGCTGTTCATCAAGACCTATGGCTGCCAGATGAATGTCTATGACAGCCAGCGCATGGCCGAGGCCATGGGCGCGGAAGGCTATGAGCTGACCGAGGACCAGTCGCAGGCCGACATGGTGCTGCTGAATACCTGCCATATCCGCGAAAAGGCGGCAGAGAAGCTCTACTCCGACCTTGGCCGGCTGAAGCCGCTGAAGGCCGAGAAGCCCGATCTGAAGATCGGCGTGGCCGGCTGCGTGGCGCAGGCCGAGGGCGAGGAAATCACCCGGCGGATGCCGCTGGTCGATCTGGTCGTGGGGCCGCAGGCCTATCACCGCCTGCCGGCGATGGTCCGGGGCGAAGCACCGAAGATCGTCACCGACTTCCCCGAAGAGGACAAGTTCGACCACCTGCCCCAGCGCCGCGCCACCCGCCGCGCGCCGGCGGCCTTCCTGACCGTGCAGGAGGGCTGCGACAAGTTCTGCGCCTTCTGCGTCGTCCCCTATACCCGCGGCGCCGAGGTCAGCCGCCCGGTGGAACGCATCCTGCGCGAGGCCCGCGACCTTGTCTCGCGCGGCGTGCGCGAGATCACCCTGCTGGGCCAGAACGTCAACGGCTGGCATGGCGCGGGCGAGGACGGGCGCGACTGGGGCTTTGGCCGGCTGATCCGCGCCATTGGCGAGATCGAGGGGCTCGACCGCATCCGCTATACCACCAGTCACCCCAATGACATGGCCGATGACCTGATCGCGGCGCATCGGGACGTGCCGCAGCTGATGCCCTACCTGCATCTGCCGGTGCAGTCAGGGTCCGACCGGATTCTGAAGGCGATGAATCGCAAGCACACGGCCGATCACTATCTGCGGCTGATCGATCGCATCCGTGCCGCGCGTCCCGACATCATGCTGACCAGCGATTTCATCGTGGGCTTCCCCGGCGAGACCGACCAGGACCATGCCGACACGCTGCGGCTGGTCGAGGCGGTGAATTTCGGCACCGCCTTCAGCTTCAAGTATTCCCGGCGCCCCGGCACCCCGGCCTATGACCGGCCCGAGGTCGATGGCGCCGTCGCCGATGCCCGGTTGCAGGAATTGCAGGCGCTGCTGTCGCGCCAGCAGAAGGCCGCGCAGGAGGGCATGATCGGCCGGACGCTTGGGGTGCTGTTCGAAAAGCCGGGGCGGATCGCCGGCCAGATGATCGGCAAGTCCGATTATCTGCATTCGGTTTTTGTCGAGGCGCCCGAGGCGCAGGTGGGCGATCTGGTGCAGGTGCGCATCATCGAAAGCGCGCCGAACTCGCTGCACGGCGAACTCGCCGCCTGAGGCCGGCACATCCGGAAACGAAAAAGGCGTCCCGAGGGACGCCTTTCCGTTCGCGCGAGGCGACCTGAAGATCAGATGAACTTCAGGTTGGTCGCCGATTCGCGGCCGTCGCGGCCGGCTTCGATGTCGAAGCTGACAGCCTGGCCGTCTTGCGGGTGCGACAGACCGGCGCGCTCGATCGCCGAGATGTGCAGGAACACGTCGCGCTTGCCGCCCTCGGGGGCGATGAAGCCGTAACCCTTGGTGGCGTTGAACCATTTCACGGTGCCGTTGGCCATCGTGATGTCTCCATTCATGTTTGCCGCCCGCGGAAGTGCGGCGGCCCGGCGCAGTCAGATCAAACTCGATGACTGATGCCGCAACGCGGAGAACAGGTCGAAGCAGAGATAACGTAGCCAGCGCCACCTAAGCGCGTTCGGACAAATAATCAAGCGATCTGGCATGGAATCGCGCCGTTGCGTCATTTCGGCAAGGAATCGCCTGCGGCATGGGGTCGCAGCAGCGTGACCACCCCAGCAAATGCTGACCCGGTTCAGCGAAATTCTCCCCTGAAAACACGGCTCTTTTGCGCAAACGCCTTTGTCGGGACCGGGCTTCGTGATTACCTGTAAGGAAGGGCAGCATCACGCCCGACCAGCCACGAAGGAGGCTGACATGAGCTATAAAAGCATCCTGACCATCCTGTCCGATGAAGGGCAGTTGCTACAACTTCAGGCTGCCGAGGCGATGGCCCGGCAAGAGGACGGCCATCTGGAAATCCTCTGCCTCGGTTTCGATTTCAGCCAGCCCGGTTACTATTTCCCCGGCGGCACGCCCTATGTCTTCCAGGAATCGGTCGATTCGGCGGTCGAAGAGGCCGAGGCGCTGAAAGAGGCCGTGACTGTCCGGCTGGAAAACACATCGGGCCTGCGCTGGTGCGTCCGCGCCGCCGTGGCCCAGACCGGCGGCATGACCAATCTGGTGGGTATGCGCGCCCGCTACTCCGACCTGACGGTGATGGCCCAGCCCTATGGCAAGAAGGCCTCGGCCGGCGGCGAGGCGGTGATCGAGGCCGCCATGTTCGAGGGAGGCTGCCCGGTGCTGGTGGTGCCGGATGCCGGCCTGCCCGAAGGCGGCTTCAAGCGCATCCTGATCGCCTGGAACCAGTCCTCCGAGGCGATGAGCGCGGTGCGCCGCGCCCTGCCCCTGCTGCGCGCCGCCGAATCAGTGGAGATTGCCATCATCGATCCGGGCCGCAGCGGCGTCGAGCGGTCGGAGCCCGGCGCGGGTCTGGCGCAGATGCTGACGCGCCACGGGGTCAAGGCGGATGTCGCCGTCATCGCCCGCACCACCCCCACCATCAGCGACGAGATCAACAAGCGCGCGATGGAGATCGACGCCAACCTGATCGTCATGGGCGCCTATGGCCATTCCCGCTTCCGCGAGGCGATCCTGGGTGGCGCCACCCGCAACATGCTGGAGAAATCCCGCGTGCCCGTTCTGATGGCCCGCTGACGGCCCGCTAATGCCGGTGGCCGTGACCCCCGTGGTCATGGCCGTCATCATGATCATGGTCGTGGTCATGATCCTCGGCCAGATCCTCGCCCGGTTCGTCGGCGCAATCGCTGCCCGGCAATTCGATCTCGATCGTGGTGTGATGGATGCTGAACTTCTCGCGCAGCATCAACTTGGCGTCGCGGATCAGCCCGTGGAACTCGGTCGTCTCGGCAATCAGGTGGACCGAGGCGGCGTTGCGCTTTTCGTCGATCTGCCACAGGTGCAGGTGATGCGCGCCGGAGGCCCCCGGCATCTGGCCAAGCGCGCCTAGCACCTCGTCAGGCTCGATCCCCGGCGGTGCGGCCAGCATCAGGCTGCGGAAGATCGGGCCGATCTCGCCGGCGATGTGCCACAGGATCACCACCGAGATCAGCACGGTCAGGATCGGGTCGGCCAGGTACCAGCCAAAGGCCCAGATCAGCGCCCCGCCGATGATGACCGCGACCGAGACACCGGCATCCGCCAGGTTGTGCAGGAAGGCCGCGCGGATGTTCACGCTTTCCTTGGCCGAGCGATAGACAAGCGCCGCCGTCGCCAGATCGACGATCAGCGCGAAACTCGCCAGACCCATGACCAGCCCGCCCGCGACCTCGGGCGGATCGGTCAGCCGGCCGAAGGCCTCGATCGCCAGCCAGATCGACACGGCGATGAGGGCGAGGAAGTTCACGAAGGCCGCGACGATTTCGGCCCGGCCCCAGCCAAAGCTGAAATCGGGCGTGGCCGGGCGCTGCGCCAGCCGCCGCGCGCCGAAGGCCAGCACCAGCGCCATCGCATCCGACAGGTTATGCACCCCGTCGGCGATGAGCGCGGTCGAATCGGCGACATAGCCGCCGACGATCTGCGCCCCGGTCAGCGCCAGGTTGACGATCACCGCCCAGACGATCGCGCGGTCTCCCGTCGGCACCGGATGGCTGTGCCCGTGATGACCATGCCCGCCGTGGCTGTGACCGCCCGCCATCAATGCGCCTCGGCCCAGTTGTCGCCCACACCCGCATCGACGACCAGCGGCACGTCGAGCTTCACCGCCGGTTCGGCTGCGCCCTCCATCACCCGGCGGGCGGTGGCGATCAGGTCATCGACGGCATCCTCGCGCACCTCGAAGACCAGTTCGTCATGGACCTGCAGCAGCATTCTGGCCGGAAGATCGGCGATGGCCTCGGGCATGCGGATCATGGCGCGGCGGATGATATCGGCCGCCGCCCCCTGGATCGGCGCGTTGATCGCCGCGCGCTTGGCCCCGCCCGCCGCCGGGCCGTTGGCGTTTATGTTCGGCGTGTTGATCCGCCGCCCGAACAGGGTGCGCACGAAACCGTCGCGCTTGGCGTCGGCCACGGTCTTGTCCATGTATTCGCGGATGCCGGGGAAACGCTGGAAATAGGTGTCGATGAAGGCCTGCGCCTCGGCCCGCGGAATGCGCAGGTTGCGCGACAGGCCAAAGCCCGAGATGCCGTAGATCACCCCGAAATTGATCGCCTTGGCCTGACGGCGGACCATCGGGTCCATGCCCTCCACCGGCACGCCGAACATCTGGCTGGCGGTCATGGCGTGGATGTCGATGCCCTCGTGAAAGGCCTGCTGCAGCGCCGGGATATTGGCGACATGGGCAAGGATGCGCAGCTCGATCTGGCTGTAATCGAGGCTGACGAGCTTGTTGCCCTTTTCGGCGATGAAGGCCTCGCGGATGCGGCGGCCCTCTTCGGTGCGAATGGGGATGTTCTGCAGGTTCGGCTCGGTCGAGGCCAGCCGCCCGGTCTGCGCCCCGGTGATGGAATAGCTGGTGTGGACGCGCCCGGTTTCGGGGTTCACATAGGTCGGTAGCGCGTCGGTATAGGTGGATTTCAGCTTGGCCACCCCGCGCCAGTCCAGCACCCGGGCGGGCAGGTCATGGCCTTCGGCCGCCAAGTCCTCCAGCACATCGGCGCTGGTGGAATAGGCCCCGGACTTTCCCTTGGCTCCACCCTGCAAGCCCATCTGGTCAAACAAAATTTCACCCAGCTGCTTCGGACTGCCAAGGTTGAACTTGGTCCCCGCCAGCCCCTGCGCCTCGTCCTCGTATTGCGCCATCTTCTGGGCAAAGGCGCCCGACATGCGCGACAGGTGCTGCGGGTCGATGCGGATGCCGGCCATCTCCATCCCGGCCAGAACCGGGATCATCGGGCGCTCCAGCCGCTCATAGGCGGTGGTCACGGCATTGGGCATCAGCTGCGGGCGGAAGATCTGCCACAGGCGCAGGGTCACATCGGCATCCTCGGCGGCATAGCCGGTGGCCTTGTCCACCGGCACCTGCGCAAAACTGATCTGCGACTTGCCCGAACCGATCAACTCCTTGATCGGCTGCGGCGCATGGCCGAGGTAGTTCTGCGACAGCTCGTCCATGCCGTGATTATGCAGCCCCGCGTGAAGGGCATAGGAGAGCAGCATGGTGTCATCCAGGGGCGCCATGCGGACGCCGTGCCGGGCGAGGATCTTCCAGTCATATTTGGCATTGTGCAGGATCTTCAGGATCGCATCGTCTTCCAGCACCGGCTTCAGCGCCGTCAGCACCGCATCGCGGTCCATCTGCCCCTCGGCCTTCGCGCCGCCGCCGAACAGGTCAGCCTCGCCCGCGACATGGCCAAGCGGGATATAGCCGGCCTTGCCCGCCGTCACGCAAAGCGAGATGCCGACCAGTTCGGCCTGCATCTCGTCAAGGCTGGTGGTCTCGGTATCGATGGCGACATGGCCGGCCTCGCGGATCTCGGCGATCCATTGCGCCAGCGTCGCGGTATCCGAGATGGTCGTGTAGCTGGCGCGGTCGATGGCCGGGAAATCCGGCCCGCCCTTGGGCGGCACCCCAGCGCCATCGGCGGCCGGCGCAACCGGGGCGCTGCTGATCACCGGCGCCTCGGCCTTGAAGCGTTCGGCCACGCGGTTGGTCAGGGTGCGGAACTCCATCTCGGACAGGAAGCCCATCAGCACCTGCGGGTCCGGCTCCTTCACCTCGAGGCTGTCCAGCGTGAAATCCAGCGGTGTGTCGCAATCCAGCGTCACCAGCCGCTTGGAAATGCGGATCTGCTCGGCATGGTCGATCAGGGTCTGGCGGCGCTTCGGCTGCTTGATCTCGCCCGCGCGTTCCAGCAGCGTCTCCAGATCGCCATATTCCTGAATCAGCAGCGCAGCGGTCTTGATGCCGATGCCCGGTGCGCCCGGCACGTTGTCGACCGCATCCCCGGCCAGCGACTGCACATCGACCACCCGGTCAGGTCCCACGCCGAATTTCTCGAACACCTCGTCCGGGCCGATCGGCTGGTTCTTCATCGGGTCCAGCATGCCGACGCCATTGCCCACCAGCTGCATCAGGTCCTTGTCCGAGCTGATGATGGTGACCGAACCGCCGGCATCGCGCGCCTGACAGGAGAGCGCGGCGATGATGTCATCGGCCTCATAGCCCTCGGTCTCGATGCAGGCGATGTTGAAGGCCTTCGTCGCCTCGCGGGTCAGCGGGAATTGCGGGCGCAGATCCTCGGGCAGCTCGGGGCGGTTGGCCTTGTAGTCGGGATAGATCTCGTTGCGGAAGGTTTTCGCGGAATGGTCAAAGATCACCGCCGCATGGGTCGGCGCATCCGCCCCGCGCTCGTCGGTGACGTATTTCCACAGCATGTTGCAGAAGCCCGCCACCGCGCCGATGGGCAGTCCGTCGGATTTCCGGGTCAACGGCGGCAGCGCGTGATAGGCGCGGAAGATGAAGGCCGAGCCGTCGATGAGATGCAGGTGGTGGCCTTTGCCAAAGCTCATGTCGGTGGTCCCCTTCTGTTCGGGGTCCGTTTTGGCATGAAGTGGCGGTGGTGGCAAAGGGGGCACCGCCCCCCGTCGCCCGCGATCCATCAGACCGGCGGGAGTCCGGCCCTTAGTGGTCGTCGTGGGCGTGCTCGCGGTCGATGACGAAGCGCTTGTCGCAATAGCCGCATTCGACCCAGCCGGTATCGCGCGGAATCGCCAGCCAGACGCGGGGATGGCCGAGGCCGACCAGATCCTCGTCGCCGTCGCAGGCAACCTTCCAGCGGGTGACGGTTACGGTCTCGGGTGCGTCCTGGCCTTGCGATGCGGTCATGTCGGTTCCTTGAGCTTTGCCCGGATTAGGGGTTAGTTGGTTCCGATATTAGCGAGAGACAGGGGACGATGCCAGACGGATCGGGCCAGAACAGGGCGCGCAATGCGATCGAAATCACCGGCTTGCGCAAGACCTATGCCGCCAGCGGGCGTCAGGCGCCGAAAGAGGCGCTGAAGGGGCTGGACCTGGCGATTCCCGCGGGCAGCATCTTCGGACTGCTGGGGCCGAACGGAGCCGGCAAGTCGACGACCATCAACATCCTCGCCGGGCTGGTCAACAAGACCGCCGGACAGGTGGTGATCTGGGGTTTCGATCAGGACGTGAACCCGCGCCAGTCCCGCGCCGCCATCGGGGTGATGCCGCAGGAATTGAACATCGACCCGTTCTTCACCCCGCGCGCCAGCCTCGAGGTGCAGGCCGGGCTCTACGGCGTGCCGAAATCCGAGCGCTGGACTGACGAGCTGCTGGAACTGGTCGGGCTGACCGATCAGGCCGAAAGCTATACCCGCAATCTCTCGGGCGGGATGAAGCGGCGGCTGCTTCTGGCCAAGGCGCTGGTCCACCGGCCGCATGTGCTGGTGCTGGACGAGCCGACGGCGGGGGTGGATATCGGGCTGCGCGAGATGCTGTGGGCCAATGTGCGCAAGCTGAATGCGCAGGGCATGACCATCATCCTGACGACGCACTACCTCGAGGAAGCCGAGCAGATGTGCGACGAAATCGCCATCATCAACCATGGCAGCCTGATCGTGCGTGACCGGACCGAGGCGCTGCTGGGCCGGATGGATGGCAAGACGCTGGTGATCGACGCGGGCGGGCGGGTCGCAGTGCCGGCGCTGCCCGAGGGCGCGCGGGCCGACTGGCGCGCCGACGGACGGCTGGCGATCAGCTATCCGCCCTCGCGGGTCCGCGCCGACCAGTTGATCGACGCGCTGCGCGGTGGCGGCGTGCCGATCATCGACGTGGCGATCGAGGCGCCGGATCTTGAGGATGTCTTTGTCGACCTGACACGGGGGTGATGTCATGAGCGTTCACACCGGAAGCTGCCGCTGTGGCCGGGTGCGCCTTGGCGTCACCGGCGCGCCGATGCTGACCATGGCCTGCCATTGCACCGGCTGCCAGCGGATGACCGCCAGCGCCTTCTCGCTGTCGAGCCTCTATCATCAGGATGCCGTGACCATCGAGGGCGAGACGGTGATGGGCGGGATGCAGGGCGAGTTGCAGCATCACTGCTGCGCCTTCTGCCTCAGCTGGGTCTTCACCCGCGCCGATTTCCTCGGCCCGCTCGTCAACATCCGCAGCACCATGATCGAGGGTGGCGCAGCTGCAAAACCCTTCATCGAATGCTGGCTCGAGGAAAAACTGCCTTGGGTCAGCATCGGCGCAACCCATGCCTATCGGCAGTTCCCGCCCGAGGCGCAGTTTCCCGCGCTGATGGCGGAATTTGCCCGGCAGTCCGTGCGGGGCTGACGACCGGCGCGCCCCGCCCGCGCGATCAATGCGCGGTCATTTCGGAGACGATCTGATCCGCGCTCAGCGCGGCGGGGTAATAGGTCGGCCAGTTGGTCAGTTCGGCCAGCAGCTTGGCGCGGTCATCGCCCCAGTAGAGGTGATAGTGATCGGCCTTTTCCGGCGCGATGCGATGATCGCCGAACTGGATGAAGCGCGGCGCATGGGCATCGCCCTCCTGCTTCTCGAAGATGAAACGAACGCCGCGATTGCCCTTCTCATAGGTCAGGATCTCGTGGCCGTCGCTGGCATAGCGGCCTTCGACCTTGCCCGAGGCGCGATGAAAGGTGACGCGGTCGCCATCGATGGTGATGCGATCGACATCGGTCCGGTAGCCGGTCTCGTAATAGCTGCGATACTCCTTGGCGCTTTTGTCGCCATGCGCGGCCTTGTGCGCCATGACCGGATCGAGGTTTCCGGCCTTCAGCAGCGGATAGACCGATTGCCAGTCGCCCTGCCAGTCCGACAGCTCGCGCGCGGCGATCTGGTCATCATCGAAATAGCCCTCGTGGATCCGCTCGGCGGCGTCGGCATGGCTGTGGCCATGATGGTCGTGCGACTGCGCCTCGGCGGTGCTCTCGGTCGCCGCGGCGGGGCTGGCCAGTCCCAGCATGGCGAGGGCTGCGACAAGGCTGATCGGGCGGAGGAAGTGGGGTTTCATGTCCCTTGATCTTTCGTTGTTTCGGATCAATTTATGTTGCGTTATAACATAACAATCATGATTTAGGCGAAACCGCGAAGGGCTGTAGTCGATCCGTCTGGCGTCAGGTCAGGCAAGGGGCGGCATCGCCACCCCCTGCCCTGTGACAGATCAGCCGCGCGTGGATACCATCGGCCCCATCATCCGCCCGCCCATGATGTGCAGGTGGAAATGTGGCACCTCCTGCACGCCATCGCTGCCGGCATTGGTGATCGCGCGGAAGCCGTTGCCGCCGTCCAGCGTCACCCCCTCGAGCCGCGCAACCTCGGCGCAGAGCCGCATGAATCCGGTGATCTCCTCGGGCGTGGCCTTGGCCGAGAAATCGTCGAAGCTGACATAGCGGCCCTTGGGAATGACCAAGACATGCACCGGCGCCTTGGGCGCGATGTCGCGGAAGGCCAGCGCGTGCTCGTTCTCGGCCACGGTCTGGTTCGGGATCTCGCCTCGCAGGATGCGGGCGAAAATGTTCTGGTCGTCATAGGCGGGGGCCATGGGGCAATCCTTTCCTGCGGTCAGTCAAAAAGCTTCGGCGTCGAGACCAGATCATGCGCGACCTGTGGCGACACATCCAGAAAAGCCATCATCGCATCGGTGTTCAACTCGTCATCCTGAAGCGCCGAGATGACGTGGAAATCGGCATAGTTCATGTCCCTCAGGCGCTCGGCCTCTTCCTCCAAGTCGGCGCGGACGGTCGGCAGGATGCGTTCGACCAGTTCGGGCGAGGTGTTCTTGCCGGCCAGCCCGACCCGGCCGATATGGCCGCGCACATAGGCGTCGTCGAATTGCGTATCGATCAGCAGGATACGGGTATTCGCGCGCTCGCCGCTGAAATCGCTGATCAGCTCCAGCGCCGAGGGGTCAAGGCAGATCACCAATTGCCGGCTGTCGAACTGCTCGAACAGAAGTCGCAGCAGCGCGCGGCGGTGGCGGTGCCGCTTGGCGAGGGTATTCTCGGTGCCTCCCAGATCGGGCAGGTTCGCCGCTTCCTCGTTGAAGAGGTAATCGACCGCCGCGATGCCGGTCTGTTCACGGATGGCGGCGGTCAGGCGCTTGGCCACGTGCCATTTCTTCGCCACGACGATCCGAAGCGCGTGCTTTCGCCCCAGCCCGGCATCCCCTTCCCAGAAGCGCGGGGCGAAGCGGCGGCCGACGCGCCCCCGCCCGGCGAGAAAGCGGAACAGGCCCGGCCCCTCGTTCGAGATGGCAAAGCGCGTGCCCTCGGCCTGCCACAGCGCCCCCAGCTTGGCCTTCAACTCCTGCGCCTCGGGGCTGATCTTGCGGGCGAACAGGTAGTCCTGCGAGACCAGCAGATCGTAATGGTCGTTGTAGAAGGTCACCGGCATCCCGTAATCGGTGAACATCAGGAAGGTCGGCGTGCGCGAGCGGATCTCGTCGCGCGGCACGACATGGGGCACCAGCGTCTGGAAGAAGGTCTCGTCGGGAATCCAGGTCCGGGCGAAGAAGCGGATGATCTCGGGTCGCTTGTCGCAGAGTTTCAACAGTTTCTCGACCGTCTGGCGGCGCAGGCACCACCATTGCGAGCCGATCATCATGCGGATGTCATCCGGCACCTTGCGCTGGATCCCCAGACGGCGCTGCAAATCGAGGCTGGCATAGAACAGCCGCTTGTTCTTGCGCTCGTTGAAGAGGTGATAGCGCGACAGCCGCTCTTCCTTGATGCCGGTCTTGATCCAGCCGCCATCGTAGAAATCGACCGTCTCGATATAGTCGCAATCCTCGGCATCGAGGAATTCATGCGCCTCCTCGGCCGATTTGATCGGCATGCAATCGCCCGAGAGCATGTAGAAATGCGTGGCCAGCGGAAAATCTTCGCAGGCCGCCCGCAGCGCCGACAGCGTCGCCGCCACCAGCGACCATTCGCCCCAGCCGCATTTGTAGCGCCGTCGCGCGAAAGTTACGCCGGGATTTCCGGCCAGTGCCTCGGTGATGCGGGCGAAATCGCCCGGGTCCGAACGGCCGTCGAAATGGATCGCGACGTAATCGCCGGTCGCCGTCAGCCGCGTGGCCTGCTGGATGACGGCCTCGGGCTCTTTATGCGTCAGCAGGATGAAGGCGATCCGGGCCATGGTCTTGGCGTCTTTTCCCGTTGCTTATTAAGCAGACCGTGTCGTCTGGCGTTGAAAACATCGCACCGATTTGCTTTCTGTCTGTAACGAGTTTGACCGGCAGGGCAAGAAGCCCGAGGCAATATGCTCTAGGCGCCGGCGTCGATGCACAAGAGGTCTGATATGGGTTTTCCCGGCGTCTGGATGACGGAAAGCGAAAGCATGGTCTATCGGGTTGTGCCGAAATGCGCCTGCTCGTCCATCGGCCAGATCATGTTCTATTCCGACCACGGCCGCTATTTCGACGGCGACATCCATGACTCGACCGATGGGTTGCACAAATGGGCGCAGGATCACAGCCAGCAGCCGATCGAGACCTCCGTGCGCGAGGGACGGGGCGTCAGTTTTACCTGCGTGCGCAACCCCTATGCCCGCATCCTGTCCTCGTTCTTCGACAAGATCGCCGGCATCCAGCGCAATGGCAAACGCTATCGCGGCAAGCTGGTGCCGCAACTGATCCAGACCTATGGCATCGAGGTCGGCAGCCCCGAGGACGGGTTCGACTTCGACCAGATAAAGTCCTTCCGCCGCTTCCTGCTGTTCGCGCGCGACACCGCCCGCTGGCGCCGGCCGATGGAGCCGGACATCCACTGGTCCTCGATGTCGGGCCATATCTCGACGCTGATCACCAATGGCGGGCATTACGACCAGATCTTCTTCACCGAGAAATTCGACGAGGGCATGCAGAAGGTGCTGGATGCCAGCGAGACCCCGGTCAGGGTCGACGTGAAGGACGTGCCGCGGTTCAACGAGTCCGAGGGCCACGGGCCGAAACGCGCGCACAAGGTCAGCGACTATTTCGACGACCTGTCGCGGCATCTGGTCTGGGAGATGTACAGCAGCGACTTCCGGCTGTTCCGCTATGATTTCGACGACCCGGACAACAAGATGCCGCTTGGCGAGGTCGACCTGGACGAGGTTCACGCCAAGCTGGGGCGCTGAGACAGCGTCCGTCCCGGATCAGAAGGTGAAGTCTTGGTCATCCAGATCGGACAGCGTGGTGCTGGTCAGCAGAATGATCGAATCGAGGCTTAGCGTAATGGAAACAAGGTTGCCCCGCTGACGCGCGGCGGCGGCAACATCGTCGAAATCATCGAAGCCGGCATATCCCTGAAGCGAGATCTGATCGACGCCGTCCTGCCAGTCCTCGATCACATCCAGACCGAGCCTGCCCCGGAAGGCAAAGACATCCGCCCCGGCAGCGCCATTCAGACGGTCATTTCCACTTCCGCCGACCAGCCGGTCATCGCCTGCATTCCCCTCGAGCCGATCGCGGCCATCCGCGCCGATCAGGGCGTCCCGCCCGTCGCCGCCGACGAGGCGATCATCGCCCTGCATACCGTAAAGCTGGTCGTCACCCTCGGCGCCGCTCAGCAGATCGGCGTCGGCATCACCGAACAGGCGGTCCTGGCCGGCCCCGCCGGCCAGTGTGTCGGCGCCGCCTCCGCCCTGAAGCAGATCGTTCTCGGCACCGCCCCGCAAAAGATCGGCTCCGTCGAAACCGCTAAGCCAGTCAACCCCATAGCCGCCGTCCAGCGTGTCATTGCCCGCGCCGCCATTGAGGCGATCATTCCCGGTTTCCCCCCAGAGCAGGTCGCTTCCCTCGATCCCAAACAGCGTGTCATTGCCACTGCCGCCGAGCAGATGGTCATTCCCGACATGTCCCGCCAGCTGATCGTTCCCCGCCGCGCCGTCCAGCCGGTCATTGCCGCTTGCGCCCTTCAGCGTGTCATTGAACTGGGCGCCGGTCAGCCGGTCATGTCCGGCCCCGCCCAGCATCAGGCTTGGCGCGCGGCCGGTGACGATGCTGTCATTGCCGGCGCCGCCATCGATCTCGAGGAACTGCCCGGCGGGGCGCCAGACGGCGGTATAGCCCGCGCTGTCGCCATAGAGATAGCGGATCGCCTGCACGTCCAGCGGCCCCAGCGTATCGCGGGATCGCCCGGTGCTGTCGCCCGACCAGCTCCAGTCATAGGACATGACGGTGTAATCGTGGTTGTCCATCGAGGGCATGAGCAGTCGCCCCTCATGCGGGTGCTCCAGCCCGATCGCGTGACCGATCTCGTGGATCATGACGGTATAGATCGAACTGCCGCGGGCGCTGCTTGTCGTCCAGGACTGGTTCGGATCATAGGTGATGGTGACGAAGACATCGCCGGTCTGGATATCGCCGCCGACGCTCGGCGTCGGCGGCAGGTAGGCCCAGGAGGTCAGGTCGGGCGAGCGGTTGCCATGCAGCTTGATCGAGGCATCGGCGGGATCATTCACCTCGACAAAGCGCAGGCCCGACTTCGCCTCGAACTGCGCCATGGCGCTGCGGATGGCCGCGCGCTGCGCCGTGGTCATGGGGACATACTGATTGCCGACATCGCTCTGTGCTGGCGGGCTTTCACTGAAGCTCGGCAGTTCCCCGCGTTCGAGGAAGCTGTAGGTCACGACCGTCGGCGTGCCGACCTTCTCGGCCTTGTTCCAGCGCCACACCCCGGTGGTCAGGGCGGTGTAGTTGCTCACATAGGCCATGGTGACAGCTTACCTCGTCTCATTGCCGCCAAGATTTCCCGGCAATTGGCGAGCCAACAGGGGCGAAGGGCGATGGCGTTTCAATCGGAACATGTCATCTGGATAAGAAAAATGGCGCTTTCCGACAAGGGAAAGCGCCACATCTGCTTAATGCCTTCAGGCCTGTCCGAAACTCAGACGGCGCCCTTGATGAAGGTGACTGCGTCGCCGAAGGTCTGGATGGTCTCGGCGGCGTCATCGGGGATCTCGATGCCGAACTCTTCTTCGAAGGCCATCACCAGCTCGACGGTGTCGAGGCTGTCGGCGCCCAGATCGTCGATGAACGAGGCCGACTCGACGACCTTGTCCTCGTCGACGCCCAGATGCTCGACAACGATCTTCTTCACGCGATCAGCGATATCGCTCATGTCACTTCCTCACTTTCGTGGGCATCCGCCCAAAGGTCCCGCCCCTGATTGCAGGGCGTATTGACAGCCGAGGGCGGTTCCCCTTCGGCCTTATGGCCGGGATATAGCACCGGATATGCGTCTTGCAACCCGCTTTCGTCGCCTTTTCGTGAACGCCCCGGCGGCGTTCAGAGCATCGCCATGCCGCCGTTCACATGCAGTGTCGCGCCGGTCACATATCCGGCCTCGGCGCTGCTGAGATACAACACCGCCGCGCCGATATCGCCAGGCCCGCCCATGCGCCCGGCGGGGATCTGGGTCAGGATCGCCGACTTCTGCTGCTCGTTCAGCTTGTCGGTCATCGCCGTCTCGATGAAGCCCGGGGCGACGCAGTTCACGGTGATGCCGCGGCTCGCCACCTCGTAGGCCAGCGATTTCGACATGCCGACCAGGCCGGCCTTGGCGGCGGCGTAGTTGCCCTGCCCGGGATTGCCGGTGGCGCCCACGACCGAGGTGATATTGACGATCCGGCCCCAGCGCGCCTTCATCATCCCGCGCAGCACCGCGCGGCTGAGACGGAAAACGCTGGTCAGGTTCACCTCGATCACCTGCGCCCATTCCTCATCGGACATGCGCATGAACAGGTTGTCCCGGGTGATGCCTGCGTTGTTCACCAGGATGTCGACCGAGCCCATGGCCTCGGCGGCTGCCTTGGGCAGCGCCGCCACTGCCTCGGCATCCGAGAGGTTCGCCGGCACCACATGGGCGCGGCTGCCCAGCTTCTCGGCCAATTCGCGCAACGGCTCCTCGCGCGTGCCCGACAGCGCCACGGCGGCGCCCGCCGCGTGCAGCGCCTCGGCCACCGCGCCGCCAATCCCGCCCGATGCGCCCGTCACCAGCGCGTTCTTTCCCGTCAAGTCAAACATCTGCTTTCACCTGGTCCAAATATCCCGGGGGTCCGGGGGCAACGCCCCCGGCCTGTCCTCAGCCCTTCAGCGCCCGCACGTCGTCCGGAAGGCCGATATTGCGCACGGTCACATCCTTGGCGATGCGCTTGATCATCCCCGACAGCGCCTTGCCGGCACCGATCTCCCAGAACTCGGTCACGCCGGCCTCGGCCATGTTGGCGACCGATTCCCGCCAGCGCACCGCGCCTGTCACCTGCTCGACCAGCAGCCGCCGGATCGCGCCCGGCTCGATCACCGCCTCGGCGCGGACATTGGCGATCAGCGGCACGGCGGGGGGCTGGATATCCACGCCCGCCAGCGCATCGGCCATCGCCGCCGCCGCCGGTTGCATCAGCACCGAATGGAAGGGCGCCGAGACCGGCAGCATCAGTGCCCGCTTGGCGCCGCGCTCCTTGGCCAGCACCGCCGCGCGTTCCACCGCCGCCTTGTGACCCGAGATCACCACCTGCGCCGGGTCGTTGTCATTGGCGGCCTGGCAGACCTCGTCCTCGGCAGCGTCGCGGGCAATGGCCTCGACCGCCTCGAAATCGAGGCCGAGGATCGCCGCCATTGCCCCCACGCCGACCGGCACCGCCTCCTGCATGGCAAGCCCGCGCAGGCGCAGAAGCCGCGCGGTGTCGGCCAGTGTCAGCGCACCGGCGGCACAGAGCGCCGAATATTCCCCCAGCGAATGGCCGGCGACGAAATCCGCGTCCTGGATATTGATCCCCTCGGATTCCAGCGCCCGGAAGGCCGCCATCGAGGTCGCCATCAGCGCGGGCTGCGCGTTCTGCGTCAGCGTCAGGGTGTCGATATCGCCGGTCCAGATCAGGCCCGACAGCGTCTCGCCCAGGGCCTCGTCCACCTCGTCAAAGACATCCCGGGCCGCCGGATAGGCCTCGGCCAGTTCGCGGCCCATGCCGACGGTCTGGGCGCCCTGGCCCGGGAAGACGAATGCACGCATGGTCTCACCTCACTCTCTTGGTCTTGTTACCGATAGCGGGGCTTTTGCCCACTCGCAACCACAGGCGGGTTGGGATAGGTCCGGAAGCCGTGGAAAACAGGAGCTTGCAATGAGCATCCGGAACACCTCACGCGGCTATGGCCGCGTGGCCCGAGGCTTTCACTGGCTGATGGCGGTGCTGATCGTTGTCGCCATCGGGCTCGGGCTTTACACCACCAGCCTGCCGGCGGCATCGGACGGCGATATCGCGCGGCTCTTCGGGGTCTTCTCGATCCACAAGACCCTCGGCGTCACCCTGCTGGCGCTGGCATTGCTGCGGCTTGGCTGGAGCCTGACCCAGCCGCGCCCCGCGCCGCTGCATCCTGAACGCCGGACCGAGACGCTGCTGGCCGCCACCGTTCACTGGGCGCTTTATGGCGGGATGATCCTGATGCCGCTCTCGGGCCTTCTGCGCCATGCCAGCGCGCCGGGGGATTTCGCCCGCATCCTCTGGCCCTTCGGCCAGCGCCTGCCCGGACTGCCGGTGGATCAGACGGTCAGCGCCGCCTTTTCCGCGATGCACCGCACCGGCTGGCTGCTTTTGGCCGGGCTGATCGTCCTCCATGTGGCGGGCGTTCTGAAGCACCGGCTGATCGACCGCGATGCCACGCTGGCGCGGATGACCGGGCGCGGCGACCTGCCCGAGCCGCCCGCCGGTCCGCGCCTTCCCGGTTTCGTCGCGCCGCTGCTGGCGCTGGCGATCTGGAGCGCGGCGATCACCTTCGCGGTGACCCGCGCGCCCGAGGCGACCGCCCCGATGCCGACCGCGACCGCACCCGCCAGCGCGGCAAACTGGCAGATCGAGAAGGGCACGCTTCGCCTCTCGGTCCTGCAGGGGTCCAGCCCGGTCAGCGGCTCCTTCGCCGCCTGGACCGCCGCCATCGCCTATGACGCGCCGAGCCGTACCGGCCATGTCGAGGTCTCGATCCCGCTCGACTCGCTGTTCCTCGGCGCCATCACCAAGGCCGCGCTTGGCCCCGGCTTCCTCATGGCCGAAGCCCATCCCCGCGCCATTTTCGAAGCTGACATCCTGCCCGAAGGCACCGACCACGTCGCGCGCGGGACGCTGCAACTGGCCGGCGCCGAGGTTCCGGTCGCCCTGCCCTTCGCCCTGACGATTACCGGCGACACGGCCACCATGACCGGCCAGACCGTGCTGGATCGCCGCGATTTCGGCATCGGCGCGGGCTATGCGGATGAGGGGACGGTTGGATTCCGGGTGACGGTGGACGTGGCGCTGACGGCAAAGCGGCAGTAGGCAGAGGGTCAGTGGACTGCCGTGGATGGCCGCTGCAACGGCTGTGCTGTGCAGTTTATGGTGCAAGTATATCGAACGACTGTTCAGCGCTGATGGTCACCAAAGCGGCCAGCCGCCCGGACGGCAGGCCGCTGACCCGGCGGGGCTGCGCCCCTCGTTCCGGGTCGGGTCGCTGCACTAGAGCATCATTGCAGCACTCACCCAAAGAAAAAGGGGGCCAACACGGCCCCCTTCCTCACAATCAAACAGCCGTCCGATCAGCCGACCAGTTCAAGGCCGCTGAAGAAGAAGGCGATCTCCTCCTTGGCGGTTTCCGGGGCGTCGGAACCGTGGACCGAGTTCTCGCCGACCGAGAGGGCGAATTCCTTGCGGATGGTGCCGGCATCGGCCTGGGCCGGGTTGGTGGCGCCCATCACTTCGCGGTTCTTGGCAATGGCGTTCTCGCCTTCCAGAACCTGCACGACGACCGGCTCGGAGGCCATGAACTCGACCAGCTCGCCATAGAAGGGGCGGTCCTTGTGGACGACGTAGAACTGGCCAGCCTGCGCGGGCGACAGGTGGATGCGCTTCTGCGCGACGATGCGCAGGCCGGCATCCTCGAACTTGGCATTGATCTTGCCGGTCAGGTTGCGCTTGGTCGCGTCGGGCTTGATGATGGAAAGCGTGCGTTCGATCGCCATGGTTTTCGTCCTGTCAGGGGGCCGGCAACAGCGCCGCACCCGGGAAAAATCCGCGTCCGGTTAACAGGCTTGGCGCGAAGGGGCAAGCATTGGTCGCAGAGGGCGGACCGGCGCCAAGCTGCCTTTTCCACCGATGCGGGAAGATCGCCGCTGACATTCCCGCCCGGTCTGCCAAGATGCGGGCGATGAAACACCACGGATCGGCACCCTCGCGGAGGCCGGCCCTCACGCCGGAGCCGCCGACCGATGCCCGAGACGAGACCGACAGCCGAAACCACCGAGGCGCTGGCGCAGGGGCCGCTGGCGCCACGGCGCGCGGTCCCCGTCGCCACCATCCTGACGGTCTTTGGCCTTGCGATCCTTCTGGCCGCGCTCTGGGTCTGGAAGGGACTGATCCTTCTGACCTTCGCCGCCATCCTCGTCGCCATCGCGCTCAGGGGCGGGGCGAAACTCATGCAGCGATGGACCGGGATCGGCGTCAAGCTGGGCGTGGTGCTGACCATGGCGCTGCTGGTGCTGGTCGCGGGGCTGCTGATGCGCAGCGTCGGCCCGGCGATCTCGGCCCAGTTCAACGAGCTGATGCGCGGCCTGCCCGCCGCCTGGCAGCAGGTCAGCGACTGGCTGGACAAAAGCAACATCGGCAGCTTCATCGAGCGGCAGCTTGAACCCTCGGGCACCTCGGGCGGCGGCACGACCGCAGCCAGCGGGCTGCCCGGCATCTTCAGCTTTCTGACCGGCACCATCACCACGGTCTTCGGCGGGGTCGCCAATGTGGTGCTGATGCTGACCATGGCGATCTTCCTGGCGCTCGATGGCCCGAGCTATCGCGACGGCGCGCTGAAGCTGGTGCCGATCCCGCATCGCCCGACCGCCCGAGCCATCACCGACGAGCTCGACATCTCGCTTGGGCGCTGGATGGCGGGACAGGCGGTGGACATGGCGGTGGTGGCGCTGCTGACCGGGCTGGGGCTGTGGCTGCTGGGGATGCCGCTCGCGATGGTGTTGGGGTTGATCGCAGGTCTGACCAACATCATCCCCTATGTCGGGCCGTTCCTGTCGGGCGCGCCTGCGGTGCTGTTCGCGCTTACGCAAGGCGTCGACATGGCAGTCTATGTGCTGCTGCTCTTCGTCGCCGTGCAGCAGCTCGAGGGGAACCTGCTGATGCCCTTGATCCAGAAATATGCCTCGGACCTGCCGCCGGTCCTCAGCGTCATGGGCATCGTCGCCTTTGGCGGGCTGTTCGGCTTTGCCGGGATCCTGCTGGCCACGCCCCTGGTGCTGGTGCTGATCGTGCTGGTCACGCGGATCTATATCGAGGGGATTCTGGGCGATGCCCCCGCATCTCCGACCAAGGGGCCGGTGGCGGAGGGCTGAAGATCAGCCCTCCGCCGGTTTCAGGCCTCGTCCGGGACGAATTCCAGCGCCACGCCGTTGATGCAATAGCGCAGACCGGTAGGCGGCGGGCCATCGTTGAACACATGGCCCAGATGCGCGTCGCAATCCTGACAGCGGACCTCGGTGCGGATCATGCCGTGGCTGATATCGCGATGCTCGTCGATGGCGCCGCCGGCGCGCGAGAAACTCGGCCAGCCGCAATGGCTTTCGAATTTCTGATCGCCGTCGAACAGCCGCGCGCCACAGCCGACGCAAACGTAATGCCCCGGCCCCTCGGGAAAGCCCTCATGCGAGAAGGGCCGCTCGGTGCCCGATTGGCGGGTGACGCGATAAGCCTCGGGGGAAAGCTGGGCCCGCCACTCGGTATCTGACTTCTGAATCTTCGGCGCCATATTAACCTCTTTTTTCGGTTTTGTGATTCCGTCACAGCATATGGGTAGGATAGGCTCAAACAACAAAGGGCATGGGCGAGACTGTCGATGCGTCAAGGCCGCTATTCCACCCGCTTCGCCGAAACCGAAGCCGATCTCAGCCGCGCGCAGCATCTGCGCTGGCAGTGCTTTCTCGAGCGCAACCGGGCCGAGGGCGGGGATGGCGATTCGCTGGACCGCGACGGTCATGATGCGCTGTGCCGCCATGTGCTGATCGAAGAGGCCCAGAGCGGCAAACTGGTCTGCTGCTTCCGCATCCTGCCCTTGTCGGGCGGGTCCGAGATCGCCCGCAGCTATTCGGCACAATATTACAACCTCGCCTCGCTGGCCGATTACGATGGCAAGCTGGTCGAACTGGGGCGCTTCTGCGTCCACCCCGATCACAGCGATCCCGATATCCTGCGGCTGGCCTGGGCGATGCTGACCGATTATGTCGAGGCCGAGGGCGTGGGGCTGCTGTTCGGCTGTTCCAGCTTCATCGGCACCGAGCCCGAAGCCTATGGTGATGCCTTCGCCATGCTGCGCGAACGGCATCTGGCGCCGAAACGCTGGCTGCCAAGGGTCAAGGCGCCGCAGGTCTTCCGCTTTGCCCGGGCGCTGAGCTTTGCCCGGCCCGATCCGAAGAAGGCGATGGCAGCGATGCCGCCCCTGTTGCGCAGCTACTTGGCGATGGGGGGATGGGTCAGCGATCATGCGGTGGTCGATCCGCAGATGAACACGCTGCATGTATTCACCGGGCTGGAGGTCAGCGCCATCTCTGCCAACCGCCGCCGCTTCCTGCGCGGTGGCCCGGCCAGCCTGCCCGACCCGACCTGAGCGCGCCTCAGCCGACCAGCCGCGCCGGGATCAGACCGCGCAGCGCGTTGCCCATGAAAAGATCGCCTTGGTACAGGTCGGCAGGATGCAGCACGGCTTCGCGAGCCGCGCCTTGATCCAGCAGCGATTGCCTCAGCACGCCGGGCAGAAGTCCGCAGGCCAGCGGCGGGGTCAGCAACAGCCCAGCCCGGCGCAGGAACAGGTTGGTGATCGTCCCCTCGCAGATCTCGCCGCGCTCGTTGAGCAGGATCGCCTCGTCAACGCCCTCGGGCAGCGACGCCCGCGCCGCATCATAGGCAGGCCGCTGCGAGCTTTTGATCCCGAGCCAGGGATCGCCGCTGTCGAGCCGGATTTCGGACCGCACTACCCGCCAGCCCGGCGGATTGGGCGGCAGGGGCGCGTGGGTCGTGGCGATCTGCCCCGCCCCATCCACCGTCAGCCGCACCCGCAGGACACCTGTTTCCGGCCTGCGGGCCAGCGCAATCCGTTCCGCCTCGGCCTCGTCCAGCGGAAACCCCACCGCCCTGCAGTCGCGGCGCAGGCGGGCGCGGTGCAGCGGCCAGAGCGGGATGGACCCGTCCGCCTCCTGCCGCATGGTCTCGATGATGGTCAGCCCCTCGGGGAGAGGTCGGCGAAGGATGATTTCCACAGCGCCTCCCTCCATTCCGCATCGGCCCGACTGTCGTAGACAATGCCGCCGCCGACGCTCAGCCGCAAGCGTCCCGGCGCTTCGACGACGGGTGTGCGGATGGCGACGTTGAAGCGCATCGGGCCGGCCGGGTCGGCCCAGCCAATTGCGCCGCAATAGATGCCGCGCGGGCTGTCCTCCAACTCCGCGATGATCTCCATCGCCCGGACCTTCGGCGCGCCGGTGATCGAGCCGCAGGGAAAGAGGGCCGCGATGATCTCGGTCAGTCCCGCACCCTCGGCCAGTTGGCCCTGGACCGTCGAGGTCATCTGGTGGACGGTGGCATAGGTCTCGATCTGGAACAGCTGCGGCACCTTGACCGAACCGGCGGTGCAGACCCGGCTGATGTCATTGCGCAGAAGGTCCACGATCATCAGGTTCTCGGCCCGGTCCTTTTCCGAGGCCAGCAGCGCGGCGGCAGAGGCCGCATCCGCCTTTGCAGTGGCACCGCGCGGCGCGGTGCCCTTCATCGGGCGGGTCTCGATCTTTCCCTGCGCATCCACGGCGAAGAACAGTTCCGGGCTGCGCGACAGGATCGCCGGGCCACCCAGATCGACAAAGGCCCCCTCGCCCACCGGCTGGCGCGCCGAGAGCGCGGCATAGACCTGCGCCGGGCTGCCGGTGAACGCGGCCTGCATCGGAAAGGTCAGGTTGATCTGATAGCTGTCGCCCGCCTCGATATAATCATGCACACGGTCAATCGCATGGTTGTAGGTCTCGCGCGTCCAGAGCGGCTCAGCCGGGCCGATGCTGGCCCCCGCCGGGTCTGGCAAGGGCGGCGCGGCGCGCGGGGCATCGAAGGCACCGATCAGGATCAGCGGCACATCGCGCCCCTCGGGCATCAGGGGGGCGAGGCGCGGGGTCAGGGCATAGCCGAGCTCATAGGAAAAATAGCCGGCGAGCCACAAGCCCTCGCGGCGCGCGGCCTCGATCTCGGCGAAGGCATCGTCCATCTGCTCGGGCCTATCGGCGCGGATCAGGCGAACGGGATCGGCAAACAGCGTCCCGCCGTCCAGCGGTCCGGTGTCAAAGCGGATCGACGGCCTGTCCATCACACCTTCGCCACGGCCCTGGCCTTGACCGCCAGATCACGCGCGATGCCGTAAGCTCCCTTGATCCGCTCGGCATCGCTGCCCCAGTCGCGGCGGATGACGATCTTGTTGCCCTCGACCTTGGCCTGCCCGCGCTGGTCGGTCAGGAACTCGACCAGACCGGCGGGGTTCGGGAACTTGTCGCCGTGGAACTGCACCGTCGCGCCCTTCGGCCCGGCATCCAGCCGCGAGATATTGGCGACCTTCGCCCGCGCCTTGATGCGGATCACGTTCATCAGCGTCGAGACTTCGCGCGGCAGCGGGCCGAAGCGGTCGATCAGCTCGGCGGCGAATCCCTCCAGCTCGACCTTGGTGGTCAGCTCGGCCAGACGGCGGTAGAGGCCAAGCCGCACGTCCAGATCGGGGATATAGCTTTCGGGGATCGTCACCGGCACGCCAAGGTTCAGCTGCGGCGCCCATTCATCCTCGGGCGTGCCCTCGATCTCGCCGGATTTCAGCTTGGCGATCGTTTCCTCGAGCATCGCCTGATAGAGTTCGAAACCCACTTCCTTGATATGGCCCGACTGCTCCTCGCCCAGAAGGTTGCCGGCGCCTCGCAGGTCCAGATCCTGCGAGGCAAGGTTGAAGCCCGCGCCAAGGCTGTCGATGGCGCCAAGGAATTTCAGCCGCCGCATCGCCTGCGGCGTCAGCGGCGCGCGGGGCTTGGTGGTCAGATAGCAATAGGCGCGCGTCTTCGAGCGCCCGACCCGGCCGCGGATCTGGTAGAGCTGCGCCAGACCGAACATGTCGGCGCGCCAGACGACCATGGTATTCGCGGTCGGAATGTCGAGGCCCGATTCCACGATCGAGGTCGCCACCAGCACGTCATGGCCGCCATCGTAGAAATCGTTCATCCGCGCATCCAGATCGCCCGCTGCCATCTGACCATGGGCAACGAGATAGCGCACCTCCGGCACGTTCTCGGTCAGCCAATGCTCCACATCCGGCAGGTCCGAGATGCGCGGCACCACGAAGAAGCTCTGCCCGCCCCGGTATTTCTCGCGCAGCAGCGCCTCGCGGATGGTGACGCTGTCGAACTCGCTGACATAGGTGCGGATCGCCAGACGGTCGACCGGCGGGGTGCCGATGATCGAGAGATCCCGCACCCCGGTCAGCGACATCTGCAGCGTGCGCGGGATCGGCGTGGCGGTCAGGGTCAGCACGTGGATATCGCTGCGCAGCTCTTTCAGCCGTTCCTTGTGGCCGACGCCGAAATGCTGTTCCTCGTCGACGATCAGAAGGCCGAGGCGCTTGAACCGGACCGCCTTGGCCAGCACCGCATGGGTGCCCACGACGATATCGACGCTGCCATCGGCAAGGCCCTTGCGGGTCTCGGCGGCATCGCGGGCCGAGACGAAGCGCGACAGCGGGCGGACGGTGATTGGGGTACCACGGAACCGCTCGGCGAAGGTCTTGAAATGCTGGCGGGCGAGCAACGTGGTGGGCGCGATGACCGCGACCTGTTCGCCCTGAGATGCGGCGATGAAGGCCGCGCGCATGGCAACCTCGGTCTTGCCGAAGCCGACATCGCCCACCACCAGCCTGTCCATCGGCCGGCCGGCCGAGAGGTCATTCGCCACATCCTCGATGGCCGAGGCCTGATCGTCGGTCTCGCTATAGGGGAAGCGGGCCGAAAAGGCCTCCCAGTCATGGTGATCGGGTTCCAGCACCGGCGCGGGCCGCAGCAGGCGCTCGGCAGCAATGCGCATCAGCTTGTCGGCGATCAGCTTGATGCGTTCCTTCAGCCGGGCCTTGCGCGCCTGCCAGGCACCGCCGCCCAGCTTGTCCAGCAGGCCTTCCTCGTGGCCATAGCGGCTGAGCAGTTCGATATTCTCGACCGGCAGGAACAGCCGATCCCCGCCCGCATATTCCAGCGCCACGCAGTCATGCGGCACACCGGCGGCCTTGATCGTCTCGAGCCCGGTATAGCGGCCGATGCCATGTTCGACATGGACGACCAGATCGCCCGGCGTGAGGCTGGTCGTGTCCTTCAGGAAATCCTCGGCCCGGCGGCGTTTCTTCGCGCCCCGGATCAGCCGGTCGCCCAACACGTCCTGTTCGGAAATCACGGCCAGTCCCGGCGCGGTATAGCCTTGTTCCAGCGGCCAGACCGCCAGCCCCAGCGCGCCGGGACTGTCGGGCAGTTCGCGCAGGTCGGCGATCGCTTTCGCGCCGGTGACGCCCTCATCCGCGATCAGCCCCGACAGACGCTCGCGCGCGCCCTCGGAGAAGCTGGCGATGATGACGCGGCCCTGTTTCTGCATAGCCTTCACATGGTCGGCCAGAGCCTTGAAAAGGTTCGTGTCTTCCGACTGGCGTTCAGGTGCAAAATTGCGCCCGATGCGACCACCGCCATCCAGAACGCCCGGCCCAGGCGGGGCGGGCAGGACGCGCAGCTGGATGGTGCGATGGTCCTTCAGCCAGCTTTGCCATTCGTCGCGGGTCGGGAACATCAGGTCGGGCGGCACCGGGCGATAGACCGTATCGCTGCGGTTCTTGGCCGCCAGCGCGTCACGGCGGGCCTGGTACTGCTCGGCGATCATGGCGCGACGGGCATCCTCGACCTGCGCGATCTGGTCGTCCAGCATCACCGATGCGCCGGGCAGATAGTCGAACAGGCTCTCCATCCGCTCGTGGAACCAGGGTAGCCAATGCTCCATCCCCGCCTGCTTGCGCCCGGCGCTGACCGATTCATACAGCGGATCATTGGTGCCGCCGCCCCAGGCCTGCCGGTAATTCTGGCGGAAACGAGTGATCGCATCCTCGTCCAGAATGACCTCGGACATGGGCGCAAGCTCGACGCGCTTCAGCGTCTCGGTGGTGCGCTGGCTGACCGGATCAAAGCGGCGCGCGCCATCCAGCACATCGCCAAACAGGTCCAGCCGCACCGGCCCGCTGTCGCCCGGCGGGAAGATATCGATGATCCCGCCCCGGATCGCGTAATCGCCGGGTTCGGTCACGGTAGGGGCTTGGACGAAGCCCATGCGGACGAGGAAATTGCGCAAGGCGCCCTCGTCCACCCGGTCGCCCACCCGCGCCGCGAAGCTGGCATGGGACAGAAGATCCCGCGCCGGCAGACGCTGCAACACGGCGTTCAGCGTGGTCAGAAGGACGAAGGGCCCCTTGATCCGCCCCTGTGCCAGCGCCGCGAGCGTAGCCATGCGCGCGGCCTGAACCGAGCCCTGCGGCGAGACCCGGTCATAGGGCGTGGTGTCCCAGGCCGGGAAATCCAGCACCACGGCATCGGGCGCGTGAAAGGCCAGCGCGTCGCGCATCGCGGCCATGCGGCGGTCGTCGCGGGCGATGTGGATGACCGGGGCGCCGCGCGACAGTTCGCGGGCGATCAGGGCGGCGTCATGGCCCTCGGGGGCGCCGGAAAGGGTGATCTGGTCGGGCATGAGCGGTCAGGTAGACCACGGGCCGGCAAAGTCAAGTTGCGCGGCCCTTGTCATCGCGCCTCTTACAGCCCGTTCGGGTGCATCAATTGCCACAAGGTCCCCCAGAGCGCAGTCATCGCCACGGCCGTCATCGACAGAAGAAAGGCCCAACGCCGGTGCCAGCCGATGATCTTCAGCACGCGCGCTGCCGCCTCGTCCGGGGCGACCGATCCATCCTGCGCGCCGGCAAGCACCGGGTTCAGCCGCCGCGCCAGCCTGAGGCGCATCAGGAACAGCAGAAGCAGCGGCACCGCCAGAAGCGTCACCGCCTGCGCCAGCTCCAGCCCATAGCCGAAGCCCAGCACCCCGAGCGAGGTGACGAGGAACGAGCCCACCGCCAGAAAGGCCACGCCCTCGCGCGGGTCGAGCCGCCATCGCGGCAGGGCCAGCGTCAGCCAGTCCAGCAGCGCGAGGCTGGGCAGGCCCATGGGATCGCGGCGGGCGCGGTTGATGACATCCGAGGGCACGCCCAGCACCGCCCGGCCGCTGCCGGCCCAGATCAGGATCAGCACGAACCAGAACCAGACGCTGCCAAAGCTGCGCGCGTCCATCAGGTCCAGGAATCCGTCGATCTGCGGCACGTTCAGCCATCCTTGTGATCAGGTGCGCGCGACCTTAGAACGTGACCCATCCCAAGGAAAGGCCCCCTCATGGCAACGCCGATCATCGCCCCCTTCCCCGGCACGCGCCTGCGCCGGCTGCGCCGGACGCCCGCCCTGCGGGACATGGTGACCGAGGTGAACTTTACCGCCGGCAACCTGATCTGGCCGATCTTCGTGACCGAGGTGGCCGGTGCCGAGGGCGAGATCCCGTCGATGCCGGGGGTCGAGCGGCTGACGCTGGACGGAGCACGGCGCGCGGCGGAACGGGCCGCGAAACTGGGCATCCCGGCGATCTGCATCTTCCCGCATTCCGATCCCGACCTGAAGAACGAGACCTGCGAGCGGGCCTGGGACCCGATGAACATCGGCAATCAGGCGATCCGGGCGATCAAGGAGGTCGCGCCGGATCTGGCGGTGATGACCGATATCGCGCTCGACCCCTATAACATCAACGGCCATGACGGCTTCGTCGTCGATGGCGTGATCCTGAATGACGAGACGGTCGAGGCGCTGGTCAAGATGGCGCTGGCGCAGGCCGAGGCCGGGGCGGATATCCTCGGCCCCAGCGACATGATGGACGGCCGCATCGGCGCGATCCGTGAGGCGCTGGAGGCGGCGGGCCACAAGGATGTGGCGATCCTCAGCTATGCGGCGAAATTCGCCAGCGCCTTCTATGGTCCGTTCCGCGATGCGGTGGGCGCCTCGGGCCGGCTGATCGGCGACAAGAAGACCTATCAGGTGAACCCGGCCAACCGTGAGGAGGCGCTGCGCTGCGTCGCCCGCGATCTGGCCGAGGGTGCGGACATGGTCATGGTCAAGCCCGGCATGCCCTATCTGGATATCTGCCGCGAGGTGAAGGACCAGTTCGGCGTGCCGACCTTTGCCTACCAGGTCAGCGGCGAATACGCGATGCTCGAAGGCGCGATCCGCAATGGCTGGCTGTCGCGCGATGCCATGGCCGAGAGCCTTCTGGCCTTCCGCCGCGCCGGTTGCGATGGGGTTCTGAGCTATTTCGCGCCGCAGATGGCTGAATTGCTGGCCTGATCTGCGAAATTGCCATATGTTTGCCGGTAACGGGCCGTAAAGCGCCCGATCAACCAATGAACGAGGCGACAATGAGCAATATCAATCGGGTAAGCCGCCGTGGATTGCTGCTGGGTGCAGGGGCGTTGACGACGCTGGCATTGGCGGGTTGCAACAATGCGGTCGGCGAGAACGCATCGGCGCGGCTGGATGCAAGGGTCGATGCCACGCATCAATATATGGTCAGCACCTATCCCTCGACCGCGGCGATGGTGCAAAGCGCGGCAGGTGTCCTTTACATGCCGCTGATGACCGAGGCGGGGCTGGGCATCGGCGGCGCCTATGGTCAGGGCGCGCTGCGCATCGGCGGGGCGACGGTCGATTACTATTCCGCCACGCAGGCCAGCATCGGTTTCCAGGCGGGCGCGCAGCAATATGCGCATGTGCTGGTGTTCCAGACGCCGCAGGCGCTGGCGGCCTTCCGTAGCGCGCCGGGCTGGGTGGCCGGGGCCGATGCCTATTACGCAATGCCCTCGGGCGGACTGGCCATGGGTGCCGATACGGTGACAGCGCAACATCCCGTCGTGGCGCTGATCTTTGGCCAGAGCGGGCTGATGGCGGGCGCCACAATCGAGGGCACGAAATACACCCGTATCATCCCCTCGACCATGGATGTCGGTATGCGCCCGATGACGCCCGGCTTGCAGATGCCGCAGCTGCAGATGCCGCGCCTAGGCGGCCAGCCGCCGGCCTGAACCTCGGCCGGGATTACAGGGAACAAGGCTGGCGGGGGCGACCTCGCCGGCCTGACAGGCCATAGTCATCAAACCGAAGTAAAACAGCCGCTGCCGCTCAGGCGCGGACCAGCTCGCGCTGCGGGTGCGGGGTTTCATAGGCGGCATGGTCGCTGGCATAGTCGACCGCCACCACCAGCGACGCGTCATAGCCGTCGCTGCGGTCGCTGACGCTGGCATAGGCCCCCTCGCCCGCCTCGATGGCGATCCAGTCATCGGCATTGGTGGTGTCCTGCTCGACGCTGCGACCGTATTGCGCCGCATTCTCGAACACATATTGGCTGAGCGAATCCGGGAAGAAGATCTGCCCGGTCAGCGCCTCGTCGCGGCCGAGGATCACCTTGAAATGGATATGGGTGGTGCGCCCGCGATACCAGCCGGGGAAGATGGTCTGGAACGCCACCTCGCCGCCATCGCCGCTGATCTGGGTGCCGCGCAGGAAGGTCTCGCCCCTTGTGCTGCGGCTGCCCTGATTGGCGAAGCCGGAATAATTGCCCTGCGCATCGCAATGCCAGAGATCGACACGGGCGCCCTTGATCGGGCGGCAATCGGCCGTCACCACCTGCATCCGCATGGTCATCGGCACGCCGCCGCGATCCTCGCGGATGTCGCTGCGCACGAGATGCGGGTCCATGTAGAACGGCCCCTCGGTCAGTTCCGGCGTCAGGTGACAGACATTGGCCGCAATCAGCCCGGCGCCTTCGGCCTGCGCCAGAAGTGTCGACGGCCAGAGGCCGATCCCGGCAACCGCAGGTGCCGAAGCAGCCAGAAGACGCAGCAGCTCGCGTCGATTGGTCATACGCCTCCCCCACAAAGGCACATTTGTTAACTGCGCAACCTTTTGGCGATTCGATCCAGAACTTTTCACGACGCCGGCTGAAATCCGCCGATGCCACGGAAAAATGCTCGATTACGCGCAGTTACCCGCTGGTCAGATGCCTGAGCCCGTGGGTGACATCGGCCCGGACCGCCAACCGCAGCGCCGGCTCATCCCCCGCGCGCAGGGCGGCGAGGATCATCCGGTGATGGCGCGGCGGCTCGTTGCGCTTCACCCGCCCGTAGAGCGCCCGCATGGTCGGGCCAAGCTGCAGCCAGATGGTTTCCAGCATCGCCAGCATCGCCGGGGCCTGCGCCCGCAGGTAAAGCGTGCGGTGGAAATCCAGATTGTTGCGGATGTAGCCCACGGCGTCATGCCGCTCGACCGCATCTGCAATCTGGCCGTTCATCCGCGCCAGCCGGTCGATCAGGGCGAAATGCGCCCTGGGCAGCGCGCGCGCGGCCAGTTCCGGTTCGATCAGGGCGCGCAGGGCGGCCAATTCCTCGATCCGGTCATCGGTCAGCTCGGGCGTGGCGATCCGGCCGGAACTCGACAGCGTCAACGCCCCCTCGGCCACCAGCCGCCGCACCGCCTCGCGTGCAGGGGTCATCGACAGGTGATGATCCGAGGCCAGCCCGCGCAGGGTCAGCGCATGGCCCGGCGGCAGCTCGCCCAGCATGATCTGGCTGCGCAGGCTGCGATACAGCCGCTCATGCGCGGCGGGCTCGGCGCCGCCGCCGGTGCGTTGCGAAATGTCGATTACCGCATCCATGACCCGCTTGTGATCACAAATCTCGACAAGGTCAATCGCGGAAGCGCCATGCGAGCAGCCCGTCGCCATTCTGTCGCAGCCAGTGTCGGCGCGGCGCATAGCCGGGCATCAGCCGCTCGACCGCCGCCCAGAAGCGCGGTGAATGGTCCATATGGGCCAGATGCGCGACCTCATGTGCCGCCACGTAATCCAGCACCTCATGGGGTGCCATCGACAGCCGCCACGAGAACATCAGCCGCCCGTCCGAGGTGCAGCTGCCCCAGCGCGAGCGGGTATCCCTGAGCGAGAGCGCCTGGAAGGGCCGGCCAAGCGCGGCGGCATGGCGGTTGCAGGCCTCGAGCAGCGCCGCTTGAGCGCGATGTTTCAGGAAGGCCTGCACCACCGGTCCCGCCGGCCGTCCCTCGGGCACCAAGAGCGCCCCATCCTCGACCCGCGCCGCGCGGACCGGCGAGGGCGTGACCACCACGCCCTGCCCCGCCACCGGGACCAGCACCCCCGGCCCCACCAGCCGCGCCGACGGCAGCCGCGCCACCGTGCGTTTCAGCCAGTCGGATTTCGACTCGGCAAAGGCCCGGCCCTCGGCCTCGCTGACGCGCGGCGGCAGGGTCAGCACCACGTCGCCGCCATGGCGCGCCACGCGCAGCGTCATCCGCCGCGCCCTGGCCGAGCGGCGCAGAATGACCTGGGTGCCGTCCGCAGTGGTGAAGCTGCCGGTCATGCCGGAAAAATCCCGTCAGAAAAGCCTTTGACACCCCCCTTGCACTGTGGCAGGGGAACGCCGATTTATCCGAATTCCCTAATCGCGGCTGAAGGAGATTACCATGCCCAAAGAGGAATGGGGCACGAAACGCCTGTGTCCGCATTGCGCGACGCGCTTCTATGATCTGCAGAACGATCCGATGACCTGCCCGGCCTGCGGCGCGACCTTCACGGTCGAGAGCCTGACCGACGGTCGCGGCCGTGTCATTGCGACCGAGAAGTCGTCGAAGATCACCAATGACAATGACGATGTCATCGATTCCGATGATGATCTGGATGATGATGACAGCGGCGATCTGGACGACGACCTGCTGGACGAGGACGATGACGACGATGATGTCTCGCTGGACGACATCGCCGATGTCTCGGACGAGAACGACGAGTAAGCCGCGGGCGTCTGCGGCACACGCGCCCCTCGGGGCGTGACAGGGGGCGGGGTCCGGTCATCGGTCCCCGCCCTTTTTCATGGCGCTTTTACGGGCCCGGGACGCAGGCGGGCGCAGCTGAAACGACCTGCCAAACAATCTGCACAAAAACCCGAATTTAGCACTTGCGCCCCGCCGCCACCCCTCATATACGACCCTCCACGCGCAGGACGACACGCCGGCGCGAGACCTCCGGTGGGGCCATAGCTCAGTTGGTAGAGCGCTTGAATGGCATTCAAGAGGTCAGGGGTTCGACTCCCCTTGGCTCCACCAGATAAATCAGACGATTTTTTAGAAAATTTCTATTCTTCAATGGCTTGGTCGCGCATGGGTCATGAAGCGATAGCGTTTTGCTACATATTCCGCTACAAGATTTGCTACATCGGGACGTGAGGGGCTGCGCGATAACATCGGCGGAATCGCTATTGTGAATAGCCCCGAGTTTCTTAGACGCATTCGCGTCTTATCATCATCCGCCGCTCGAACTCTGCAGGCGACTGATCCTCCCCCTGTGAAGTGGTCCGCCGTTATTATGAGGAAACGGAGGATCAGAGATGGCAAACAAGAGACCGAAGCCGGAAGAGATTGTGTCGAAGTTACGGCAAGTTGAGGTTCTGATGGGACAAGGTTTATCCCGTCTGGACGCGATCCGGCGGATCGGGATTGTCGAACAGACCTATTATCGCTGGCGCAAG